>NZ_JBIVCV010000011.1:0-116418 GCF_044746765.1 Pseudomonas sp. NPDC090203 | reverse complement strand
GTGCGTTTGGTTTTGTGTGTTTGTCCCTTAACGTCTTTCTAATACTAACAAATGCCCCCCGCGGCAACGCGGTGGTGATCGGGGGTGTTTTACCCCCCGGCCCCCGTAGCAGCACGGCTTGCCGGCGGGAGCGGTCTATCAGGCAACGCACGACCATCAGCCCAAGGAGATCACCATGAAATACCTGTGTCTGATCTACAGCAACGAGCAAACCTTGCATTCACACCCCGACAGCCCCCGGGACGATGAATGCCTGACCTACGCGCAATCAGTACAGGCTAGCGGGCGGATGCTGGCGGCCGAGCCGCTGGAGTCGGTGGAAACCGCCACCACGGTCAGAATGCGCAACGGCAAGGTGTCGATTACCGATGGTCCGTTCGCGGAAACCAAAGAGCAACTGGCAGGGTTCTACCTCATAGAGGCGCGGGATCTGAACGATGCCCTACAAGTTGCGGCGCACATTCCTGCAGCGCGGGTCGGCAGCGTGGAAGTACGACCCGTCCGCGAACTGAACCTGCAACAGGGCCAGTCCCAGGACTACCAACACCGGCCCGTCGCCTCGGGAGCCGCATCATGACCACTGCATCCAACGTCCACGCCGAAATCAAGACCCTGCTCGAAGGCTGGTGCACGGGCGTGCGTGAGAAAAATCTCGACGCGATCATGGCCTACTACGATCCAGAGATTGTCGCCTACGACGCCATCATCCAGTTGCAGTTTCGCGGCATCGACGCCTACCGCCAGCACTGGCAGTTCTGCCTGGGGATGTGCGAGGGCGCGATGCTGTTCGAAACCCATCAGTTGGTGGTTCACGGTAACGACGACGTCGCCTTCGCCCACTGGCTCAACAAATGCGGCGGCACTGACGAGAAAGGCGAGGAAAAGTCCTCGTGGATGCGCGCCAGCGCGGGCTACCGCAAGACCGCCGATGGCTGGAAAGCGGTTCACGAGCACTTTTCCGCACCTTTCGACATGGCCAGCGGCAAGGCGCTGTTTGAACTGCAGCCCTGATTTTTCCTACAACAAGAACCCCTGAGGAGAATTCCCATGAGCGTCAAACCCATTCCCGAGGGCCAGCACAGCCTCACCGTGTACATGGGCGTTTCGCCCGCAGACCAGGCCATCGAGTTCTACAAGAAGGCCTTCGGTGCCAAGGAAATGTTCCGCCTGGATGCGCCCGGTGGCCGGGTTGGCCATGCCGAGCTGCAAATCGGCGATTCACGCATGATGCTGTCCGAGCCCTGTGACCAGGGCGGTTTCGATAGCCCCGAGCCGGGCAGCAAAACCGCGTTCGCCATGCACCTATACGTGCCTGACGTCGATGAACAATTCAAGCGCGCCGTCGATGCCGGTGCCACCGTAGTCTCCGAAGTTCAAGACATGTTCTACGGCGATCGCAGCGGCAGTGTGCGTGATCCGTTCGGTCACCTGTGGTTCATCGGCACCCACAAGGAAGATCTCACTCCCGATGAAATCCGTGAGCGCGCAATGAAGATGTTCGGTCAGGCGCCGTCCTGATCGCCGGTAGTCCAACTACTTTCTCTTCGCAGGGCGATTGGCGTTGCCATGACTCAGATCGCCCTGCAACGTGACAGACCATTGCCCGGCGCCTGCCGAGCCCATCAGGTCATTTGTAACCGATGATTGTAATTCGCATTTGCAGCGTTTATTGTCGCGGGCACTAACACTTTCCCCCAATGAAACGTGCATACGGAGTTTGCACGGGCGTTCCGTTATTTCCAATTTACAACCTTGTAAGACCCTGACAGAGAAATGTCGCCTGCCCTTGTAGGAATATTTACCTTTATTGCTTTGCGGGCCCCAGCGCAGTCGCTTGAAAATAACCTCAATAAAAGTCGGTTCAAGCCGATGGAATGTTTGACGCCACGGATGGCAATTGATTTAAGGATAATGCCAGCGTATGACGGAACGAAAACGTAAATACAAACGCCCCAACCGCACCACCCCCAGAGAACAGGAAGTGCTGCAGCTGCTGCTGGCCGGCTACACCAACAAGGGCATCGCCCAGGCGCTGGGGATCAGTGATTACACGGCCCGGGACCACGTCTCGGCGCTGCTCAAGAAGAATGAAGTCCACAACCGCGCACAACTGATGGCCCTGCACGTGAGCCCCAAGGCCCGTAAACAATTCGAATACCCCCTACATCTGACGGATTGTATTGGTGAGCCGGCTGCGCATAATGAGGGCTCTTGAAAGTTTGAATTCGAGTCAAGGTATCGGGGCAAACAGATTGTTGGGTTTGCGTGCGCGTTTGTGTTTCGAGAGCGTAAAGATAACGGGCGAGCAAGTTTCGCCTGCCTTGTATATACACAGTGCCTAAAGTCAAAGTGTCGGGTGGTATTTGTTGGCGTTGTCTGTTTTGGGGAATCGCAGATTTCAAAAAAGAATATTGATAACAAGAAAGGAAGCAGTCGATGACTACATGTAACTCCGTTCATGGCGCGATGACCAGCGCTCGCGTGCAGCCTGAACTTCAGGCCTCGATACACGACAACGTCATGGTGCACTTCAACCGGTTGGTCGAGCGGCAGGGGGCCATGTGCACAGAGATGCTTGGCGAACTGCACAGGGAATGGCTCGGTCCTCGGGGCCTGTTTGCCACGTTTGGACGGGAGATCGAACAGCTGGGACGACAGGCGCCCTCACTCGACGAACTGGACGACATCCTCGATGACCTGCGTCTGCAGCAGGCTGAGTCGGCGGTAGCTTTCGTCCTGGGACAGAGCCATCGGCGTGTGGCTGCAAAAAACCCGTTTGCTGGCCGACGCCGTGAAGCGCTCTGCTGCGTCGCATTCGATGACTGCGCAGGGCTCACGCTGGTGGAGCGATACGCCGCCTATGAGGCACTACGCCAGAATGATTCGACCTTCTTCATCAAACTCATCGCCACTACCCGGGGCGTGTCCGAGCGACGAATCGTGTTTCGCGGCTTGCTCGAACACTACGACAGCCTGATGCCGCTGGAGAGGTGTATCTACCCCGAAGGCTATCGAAGCATTCAACAGGGGCATCTGGATCGTGAGGAAGCGCTCCATGGGCCGCTGTCCCTCGACGGGAGCCTGATGAAGCTGCTGGAAAAGATGACGCCGTTGAGCTTGCTCAAACAGGTTCAGCCTCCCTCCGACTCGCTGCTGTGAATACCAGGTCAAGCCGGCCAGACAACATTGGAACGCGGGCCGCTCACCGCACCATCAACGCCGTCTTCACCCCGGGTTGCGCCGATGTCACGCGGTTGCGCCCGGTGCTTTTTGCGTCGTAGAGCGCCATGTCGGCTTCGTGCAGCCACATGCCAGCGTCGGTGAGGTGCGGGCCGTAGGCGGCAATGCCGATGCTCAGGCTCAATTTCAGGTTGGGCAGGGCGCTGTGGGTGTGTTCGTGGACGGTGCGGCGCAGGCGTTCGAGGATTTCGCCGGCCTGGGCCAGTGTGGTGTCGGGCAGGATCACGCAGAATTCGTCACCGCCATAGCGGCCGGCCAGGTCGGTCTCGCGCAGGCTCGCGGTCAGGGCGCCGCCCAGTTGCTTGAGCACGTTGTCGCCGATGATGTGGCCGTAGGTGTCGTTGATGGACTTGAAGTGATCGATGTCGATCAACGCAACGCTGTTCTGCCGGTTCAGCGTCTGGCAATTGTTGAACTCGACCGTCAGCAGATCCTTCCAGGCGCCGTGGTTCATCAGGCCCGTCAGGCTGTCGGTGGTGCTGAGTTTTTCCAGCGCCTTCTTGCTCCGTGACAGCTGCACCGCCACCCGATAGCACACCAGGCCAATGGCCAGCGGGTAGATGACCAGCATTGGCAGGCAGGCGTAGATCTGAATCTGGGTGACGTCCGGAAACAGCACAGGCGTGAGAATCCAATACCCCACCGCAGAGCCGGCCAACTGCGCGATACAGCCGAGAACAAAAAGGCGCGGGCCGCCGGCCGCGATGTTGTTCATGGCCATCATCGACAGCGCCGTGACGGTCGGCAGCGGATTGAACCCCATGGCGCCGGCCCAGAAGCCGCCTGCCAGCGAGTCATAAATCAGCGTGCGCCGCTCGGCCTGATACGGCTGGCTCGAAAAACGCGCCAGTTGGTAGGCAACATGGGGCCAGCCGTAGCCATGAAACAGCATCAACGCCCAGACCCACGCGGGCGGGTGCGAGGGATATACAGCGGCCGCGACGGAAAAGAACCCGATGCCCAGACCGACCGTGCGCGGCAGGTACATGCGTCGGGCGTAGGAAAGACCCTTGTGGATGGAGTTGTTCATAGCTCTTCACCGGGTTGTGTAATGCAGCATCCCGACTGAAACATCAGCCACGACGAACACCCATGAGTGTCGCCTGCCTGTCAGGGGCTGGGAAGAGCAAAATGCCACTATTCGTCCGAATCACACCGCCGACTGTCGGCATCACACCGCCGACTGTCGGCCAGGCTTTGCAGCGTAGCACCTGGCGTCTGTATGGCCTGACTTGACCCCGATCTGTGTATTTACCGCACCCTGCGATTGGGCTGGAATGCAGGTGCTGCGTCGAGCTGTTTTCGACATCCCACCTCAACCCGTTGGCGGAAGTCGTCATGCCTGAACTTTCAAACCTGTTGGCTTTTTCTCTCATCGCGCTGGGCATGGTTCTGACGCCTGGGCCGAACATGATCTACGTGATTTCCCGATCCATCTCACAGGGTCGCAAGGCAGGACTGATCTCTCTGGGCGGCGTGGGCATCGGTTTTCTGTTCTACATGCTATGCGCGGCCTTCGGCATCACCGGCCTGCTCATGGCAGTGCCCTACGCCTATGACGCCCTGCGTCTGGCGGGGGCTGCATACCTGGCCTACCTGGCCTGGCAAGCCGTCCGGCCGGGCGGGCGCTCGCCGTTCCAGATCAAGGATCTGCCCCAGGACAGCAACCGCCAGCTGTTTTTCATGGGCATGATCACCAACCTGTTCAACCCCAAGGTCGCCATGATCTACCTCTCGCTGCTGCCGCAATTCATCAGCGTCGACAACGGCACCAGCGTGCTGGGCCAGTCCCTGGTGCTGGGCAGCGTGCAGATCGGCATCAGCCTGATGGTCAACGCCACCATCGCCATGGCGGCCGGCTCCATCGCCTTCTTCCTCACCCAACGCCCGAGCTGGGCGATGGTGCAGCGCTGGCTGATGGGCACGGTGTTGTTCGGGTTTGCGGTGCGGATGGCGGTGGAGAGCAAGAGATAATACTGTTGCGGGCATTAGTGACTTGAAAAGTGCTGCTTTTAAGGCTTCAATTGCTGCCTTTAAAGCAGCAATATGGTTGCGTTATGTCGCTCGCTTCTTTTTTGTTCTCCGAGTACCGCAGAAAGGTGCTGGTTCTGATGCTTTTGAATCCGGACCGGCAATACCATCAAAGGGAAATCGCTCGCTTGACCCAGACGATTTCCGGCACGTTGAGCCGGGAGCTGAGCAAGATGGTAGAGGCGGGAGTGCTGCTCAAGGTGCCTGTCGGCAACCTGATGCAGTATCGGGCAAATCGTCAATGCCCCATTTTTTCCGAGCTCGTCAGTATCCTGCACAAGACAGATGGTCTGGCTGACAGCATTGCCTTGGCACTCGAACCACTGTCGGATCGGATAAGGACCGCTTTTGTCTTCGGCTCCATCGCCAGCGGCAAAGCCTCCTCACATAGCGACGTAGATCTGATGGTGATTGGCAGCGTCAGCTTCAGTGAGCTGATTGAGCACTTGTATCCGTTGCAGGAAATACTCGGTCGGGAGATCAATGCCAAGCAGTATCCTGAGAAAGAGTGGTTCCAATTGTTAACCGCACAGGGTGGGTTCGTGCGGGATTTAATGGCCAAGCCTAAGCTGTTCGTCATTGGGTCGGAGGAGGGTCTGGCCAAGCATCAGGAGTGACGAATGACGCTGGATAATCTGTTAGGCAGAGCACTGGAGGCCGTCCCCAAGGATGCGGTGAATGTGGAGCGGTTGATGGCTGCGGCGCGTAGAAGTCTTGAGGACGCGCAGTTGCCAGGAATGAGTAGCGAAGGCCGGTTCGACATGGCTTACAAGTCGATCATGCAAGCGGCCAACGCGGTACTGCAGGCTAACGGATTTCGTACCTTGACCAGCACACCCGGTCACCATCAGACGATGATTCAGACACTCCCGCTGACGATGGGGCTGGACCGGATTCGAATGATCACGCTGGACGGTCTTCGCAAACAGCGCAATCTGAGCGATTACTCAGGAGATCCTGTTAGCGAAGCGATGGCACAGGATGCGGTGAATCAGGCGGTCGATCTGCTCCTGGATATCGATAACTGGTTTATCGATCGTCTACGTCATGGATAGCCCGTAGCAGCACGGCTTGCCGGCGGGAGCGGTGTGTCAGACAACTTATTTCAATCTGACCCACCGCTCCCGCCGGCAAGCCGTGCTGCTACGAGGCCTGTGTCTGAAAGCCTGTCCTTATTTCGACCCCGTCACACCCTTGACCACCGCCGTATGCGCCTTGGCATCCTTGGCCAGCGAGATCACGTTGACCATCGCGGTGCGGGTGCCGGAGGCGGCGGTGATGGTGGTGCTCAGCACGTTGCCGCCATCGACACTGCCCGACGCATCCAACTGACGCAGGCCGAGGCCTTTTCGCACGATCTTCTTCTCACCGAGCTTCTTGAAGTCCTTGTAGCTGGACTGCTGCTGCACCAGGGTTTCGGCAATGATGTTGTCCAGGGTCTTGGCGTCGTTGGGCGTGACCTTCTGGCCATCGGGCAGCGGCGTTTCGGTGATGATCACCACACGCCGCGCCGGTTTGTTCATGTACAGCGCCCCGGTCACGCCTGCCGCCTTGGCCTTGTCGTCGATTTCCTCCATCGGCCCTTTGACATAGTCCTTGGGCAGGGTGAAGACAAACTTGCCGCTGAGCATCGAGACTTTCTGGCCAACGGGTTTGGCGGGCGCAGCTTTTGAGGGTTTGGCTGTGTGGGTGGTCTTGGACGACTTGGCAGGGTGCTTCGTCTCGGTTGCAGCCTGCGCGCCGCAAGCCACCAGGCCGAAGGCCAGTGCGGAGCAGAGCAGGGCGGATCTCAAGGTGAACAGGCGCATTCCTACCTCTTTAAAAGCTGATACTTACAGGGGGTAGGCATTTTGCCTGACGTGCACAGGGCATTGGTAGGAAAGCGATGGGGTGACGTGCGGGGGCTTATCCGCAGCCAAAAAAGCCGCTAGAGGCAGCGGCTGAAATTTTGGAGCTTGGGGCATCGCGCCACGAGCAATGACGCGAACAAACACAATGAAAAAAACTGCAGGCTTGGTCCGGGTTGTAACCTCCTTGCTGGTGCAAGTCCGATCAGGTGCCCCCACTGTAAAAAGCTGACGCCCCGGGATCAAATGAAACCCGGGTAACTATTTTTTAGAGAAATTGTTATGTGAAAGGCCGGGAATTTTTCGCAACAGAGGTTTACGGCAGCTTGAACCGACCTTAAACCTTCATCGCCGGAAAAATCGCCCTGATCCCCCGGCACTTCGGATAATCCGTACAGCCCCAGAAATTGCCCCCGGCATTGGCACCGGTGCGCGCCACCCGCATCACCATCGTCTTGCGGCAATGGGGGCACGCCGGCGCTGGCGGCGCAACTGGCTCAGCCGGCGGCGCTGGCACCGGATCCTTTACAACAGGCGGCACAACCTTCGGCACTTCAACCACCGGCTCAACGCGCTCCCGCAATACCTCGGTAGTGGGTCCTTGCATCGGCTTCTTCGCCTCGGCAATCCACTGCTTCAACACCGCGCCATCAATAAGATGCAGATTGCGCCCCGACGCAAATTCCCGCGCCGGTTTGCTGAACTTCCCACTGGTAATCACGAAACCGCCGACAGCCCCCTCGGCCGCCATCGCGCCATACAGCTCCCGCACCACTGGCACCCCCACCTGCACCGCACGCCATTGCTTGCACTGCACCAGATAGGTTTCTCCATCCTTGCGGGCAATCAGATCGACGCCACCGTCCGGGCCCTTGCCGCCGGTTTCCTGCACCGCATAACCCCGACGTCGCAAGGCTTCGCCTACCAGCAACTCGAAATCCTGCCAGGTGATGCCGAGAAGGGAGTTGCCCTTGGTGTTGGCGGCTGAATCGAGCAGATTGCGGCGCTTGCGTCGGCCAACGATCGAGGCGATTGCGCCCAAGGTAAAAATCAGCGGCAAGAGATACTGGAAAAAACTCGCCGCCATATGCGCCATGTTGGTCAATACCGTGGCTTGCAGATGATGAATATCCGACGCGCTCGCCAACGGCTGACTGGCAACTGAATGCAGATAAAGCCACGAGCCCAGCGCAATAGCGAAGCTGAGCCACCACGGCAGTCTTGCGGCGATATAAAAGAGATCGTCAAACAGTGAAGTTTTCCTGGCCATATCCCTGGTCTATTTCAAAAAAGCCAATTCTACAGAGAAAAGCCTCTGTAATGGCTCAATGATGTCATGGTAAAAAGCTACCCGGAATATTCATCTGTACCGCTAGGGAATGGCCATGAACAGGGTAGGAACCGGCTTCGTCGCAACGCTTGCATTGCTGTGCGCCTTCAATGCATCCGCCAGGGAAGCGATGCCCGCTGACGCCGTCATCGTCCAGCGCATCATCGAAAACTCCATCGCCGGCTACCCCGGCAACTGCCCATGCCCCTACAACACCGCGCGCAACGGCAGCCGCTGCGGCAAACGCAGCGCCTACAACCGTGCGGGTGGCTACGCGCCGCTGTGCTTCAAGGAAGATGTGTCCCGCGACATGGTTCAGGAATACCGCCAACGCAACAAAGGCTAACGCCCCGCTCAATCACAAACTCCGCCCCCGTAGGAGCGCGCTTGCCCGCGACGGCGCCAGGATATTCAACACAGCGTCACCCGCCCGTCAAAAACAGCAAAACACCGGGCATTGTCATCATGCCCGGCTATGCGACAGATCACTGACTCATGTCGCCCTTCTTCATGCTGTCCTTGGACATGGCGTCTTTCTTCATGCCGTCGTTAGACATAGCATCTTTCTTCATCGAATCCTTCTTCATCGCGTCACCCTTGGTGGCAGGCTTCGCCATCTTGTCCTTGCTCATCGCGTCATGAGACATCCCGCTCTGATTGCTCATGCTGTCATTGCTCATGGCATCCTTGGACATGGTGTCTGCCGCATAGGCGCCAGAAACCGCCAACAGCAAAGCACCGGAAAAAACAGTTGCGATCACCTTGTTCATTTTTGAATTCCTTCGGAAGTGTCCGGAAATGATTGTTTTGACTTCAAACTGCACAATCACTGTGCAAGAAACCCGGTCACCAAATCCTCCCGGAAGGTTAAACAATTCGTGATGTTTGCCCGCGGATACCCCCCAATCCTGTAGGAGTGAGCTTGCTCGCGATCAGGCCCGCCCAGTCACCCCAATCTCAACCCCCGAACCACCGACCGCCACCACGGCACCCGCATCTCACCCCGAACCTCATCCACCGCCAGCACCCGCGGCATATCCCGCAACCGAATCCAAGCCTCACTGCGCCAATGCAGCATGCTCACCGACAACCCCGGCCATTGAAGAAAACTCAAACAAGGACTGCACGGCGCCACCCACTCATCCCGCAAACACGGCACCACCTCATGAGTGATCCACTGCCGCAAACCCCGGTTCTCAACGTGGTAGTGATGCACCAACAGCACATACACCGCGGACTCGCTCACCATCAGCTCATCCTCCTCACCGCACGAATCCACCAACCGCATCACCCGCCGCTGATCCGCATCCAGCTTGCGCGTTGTGCGTTCGTTCAAAGGCCAGCCTACGAGACGGCCAAGGTCCTTGGCGCAGAACCAGACCTGGGATTCGAGGAGGAGGGTGCGCAGGGGGCGGTTGTGGCGGTGGAAGGTGGTGGGGGCGTGGGTTATAGGCATTTCCATATCTCTGCGAAGTTTGCCATCCATGGCTGAATTGGGTGTCGGGAGCTAAGAAACTCTCAGCAGAGAAAAGAGCCGGGCATATTTCCCTTACGGGTCTTGTATTCGCCCACTCCCGACATAGCAGAGATTTATGGCGCGCAGGCAGAGGCCGTAGGCGCACATAAGCCGCATCTATCGGGAGCGGACGGGCCGCTCTGCTGGGGTATTTCTAATGCGTTTCTTAGGCGCCGAGGCAGGGTAGGTGGCTGGGCCTGCTTCGGCAAGATTCGATGTTGTAGGAAAATTCTGAAAATCATCACGATTGGTTAGGTATCGCTACTTCAAAGCTGCTACTAGCACTTGGTGTTCCTGGGCGATCTCAAACGGAATGGCGTCATCAGGAGCGTTTAACGATCCTGACGGCTGTGGATTGCCGCGTGAGCCAGCGAACAGTTGCAAGGTATTGAATTGCAACTTCAGCGCTTTGACGCTAGGCCAATCTTTCGAGCTTTCAGGGACGGATAGGGCTTTATCCGCCCATTCCTCGTACTCGCTTCCGATCAGCGGTTCAGTTAATTTTACCGTTCGATTCTCAGGGTCGATCCACAAAAGCCCCAAGTCGAAAAGGGTATGAATATCAGCGCGAAGCAACAAACCATTGCTGACGACGTTGGTTTCATCACCCAGGTAAGGGACGATGTGAGCTGCCTCTAGGAGAGCCTCAATGGTGCACCCGGTGACGGCGCATCTGCCTTTGTAGGCTTTGAGCAGCGCGGCTCTGAACTTGCCTTGGCCTTTGCGACGAACTACCGATGCAATGACCTTCTTGCGAGCGTCGATGATGTTTTGAGGATCGAATTCACCTGAATCTGCCAGTTCCTCTTCGACGACAGATGCGTTGAGGTGAGGGCTGCTTTCATGGCGGAGAACAAATTTGGTTGGTTTCGAACCTGACTGGCTTTGATAGAGGAAACGCCCTTTGTAGGTAAAGCCATATCCGGGATGCTGATTTTTCTTTGTCCTGTAGAACAGCAGCAGTTCTAGCCCGCGCTCGAGGTGGTTCTCAAGAAGGTAATCGGTCCGTCCTTCGGTCTGTCCTTCCATCCGTAACACATCGCCGATAAGTACGTCCTCGTACTGAGTTTTATCTGGTGTCTTGGTTTCTGTGACGAAGATCCATACCGAATCGAAAGCCGCGGGTTTGAAGATGCCGTTCTTGATATTGGCGTCGATGATTTGGAACTGGGTACGCAAATCTTTGCGGCTATACACGTGACCTTCGTTGAGCAAGCTAGACGTGTTGGTACCAGTGAGAACCTGTTGTGAGTATTTCTTCGTCACGTTGTAGTCCTTTTCCACAGAACATGTAGGAAAAGGAATGTTGCGTCACGCTGGTACTCCGTTACAACCTGTTTCGGGTCAATGTGATATCACAGGACTATCAACGTTTCAGGCCTCATACCTGATCGTCCCCACGCTCTGCGTGGGAACGCATTCCCTGACGCTCCGCGTCAGCTAGACCCACCGCTGCACCTCAATCAAACCCGGCTTCCCCTGATAATCCCGTGCACTCGAATACCTCCAGTGTTCACCAACATCCACATACCCCCGCTTCGCCGGATTGTGATGAATGTAATCGAGCTTCTGTCGCATCACGTTTTCGCTGTACACCAACTCCGCGTGCACGCCTTCCTGCCAGACCTGATACACACGGTCGACCTTATGTGCTCGCTTGGCGAATCGTAGCCGCTGCAAAGTGTTTTCGGCATGTATGGTTTCGAGGTGATCGATGATGTTTCGGGCGGTGAAGGATTTGAAGCTTGCGACTGATCTAGCGAGGTTGGGAGATTGGGCGAGGTAGTGCAGGTGGTTCTCCATGATCACGTAGCCGTAGAGTTCGAGGCCTTGGTTGTCCTGCTGAAATCGCCACGCGTTCAAGACGATATCCACCAGGGCAGGGCGGGTGAATAGTGGAAGCCATTCAACGATGGTGCAGGTGAGGAAGTGGGGTTTATCGATTTCGGTGATGGTGTAGCGGCTGCGGGCCATGGCTCTTCCTTGAATATGGGGCTGGGCGCGGAGCTTTGAGGCTACTTCAGGTGATGATTGAGTTTGAGGGGACTGGTGTTTCTGGGTGCTTCGGGTTGGTGGTGCTAGGGGAGGACGCGGAGCGTCTTGGGCTGCATTCCCACGCGGAGCGTGGGAACGATCAAATACATCAGAGCAGGACAGCTCGTCTGTGAGCCAGCAGCGTTAGCCTTCAGGTGGGAATGGATCATCTCCATAGGTATTGCGTTCACGAATCTGACCGTTCCGCCCATGGATGAACATCTCGCTTCCTTGATTAATTGCGATCTCCCGTGCAACTCCTATAGCTTCTTTTTGTGTATCGACGACCTTCGTAGCCTTTGAGTTTCCTGCGCCTTTAACGGCCCATTTGTCACCTTGGGGTACAACATGTTGATTTTTTCCTGACATGATTTTTAGCCTCTTCAACATTAGTGTCTGGCTATGGGCAGTCTGCCTAGCCGCGATTTACTGAGAGCCAGACCATAAGGTCCTGTCTCCGACGATCAGCCGTTGACACCGTATGAAGGTGGTCCATACTCACGCCCCGCATTTGCTCAAATGCTTTCGTGATTGGAAATACCTTCAATTACGGCCCGTACAAGTGGGCTTCGTTCACCAGTACGGTCAAGACCCACGGCAGTCGCGCCAACGACTTCCGTGGGTTTCTTGTTTTTGCTGTTTCCTAATGCAAAAAAGGCTGCGCATCTCTGCACAGCCTTCCCAATCAATCCCAGCTCAACGCCCCACCCGTCTGATACTCAATCACCCGAGTCTCAAAGAAATTCTTCTCTTTCTTCAAGTCCATGATCTCGCTCATCCATGGGAACGGGTTAGTGGTCCCTGGGTACTCTTCTTTCAAGCCAATCTGCGACAGACGACGGTTGGCGATGAATTTGAGGTAGTCCTCCATCATCGCGGCGTTCATGCCCAGTACGCCGCGTGGCATGGTGTCGCGGGCGTATTCGATTTCCAGTTGGGTGCCTTGCAGAATCATCTGGCTGGCTTCTTCCTTCAGTTCGGCGTCCCACAGGTGTGGGTTTTCGATCTTGATCTGGTTGATCACGTCGATGCCGAAGTTCAGGTGCATGGATTCGTCGCGCAGGATGTATTGGAACTGTTCTGCGACGCCGGTCATTTTGTTGCGGCGGCCCATGGAGAGGATCTGGGTGAAGCCGCAGTAGAAGAAGATGCCTTCCAGGACGCAGTAGTAGGCGATCAGGTTGCGCAGCAGCTCTTTGTCGGTTTCGACGGTGCCGGTGTTGAATTCCGGGTCGGAGATGGCGCGGGTGTATTTGAGGCCCCAGGCGGCTTTTTTCGCGACCGACGGGATCTCGTGGTACATGTTGAAGATTTCACCTTCGTCCATGCCCAGCGATTCGATGCAGTATTGGTAGGCGTGGGTGTGGATCGCTTCCTCGAAGGCCTGGCGCAGGATGTACTGGCGGCATTCAGGGTTGGTGATGAGGCGATACACGGCCAGCGCGAGGTTGTTGGCAACCAGGGAGTCGGCGGTGGAGAAGAAGCCCAGGTTGCGCATGACGATGCGGCGTTCGTCGTCGGTCAGGCCTTCCGGGTTTTTCCAGAGGGCGATGTCGGCGGTCATGTTGACTTCTTGCGGCATCCAGTGGTTCGCGCAGCCGTCCAGGTACTTCTGCCAGGCCCAGTCGTACTTGAAAGGTACGAGTTGGTTGAGGTCGGCGCGGCAGTTGATCATGCGCTTTTCGTCGACGGCAACGCGTGCGGCGGAGCCTTCGAGTTCGGCCAGACCTTCGGCGATGTCGAGTTTGTCCAGCGCGGCTTTGGCGCGGGCGACGGCGGCGGAGTCACTGGTGTTGACGGCGCGTGCTTCGCGAGCGGCGGCACCACCGGCGCTGTCGAGTTTGTCCATGGCGGCTTCCGAAGCGTGGCCGGCGTTGGCGCCTTTCACGGGTTCAGCGACGGCGTCTTCTTTGTCGAATTCGTCCCAGCTCAGCATGACGTTGAGTCTCCTGCTTGAGGGTCAGTGGTAATGACTGACCGGATGGATCTTGAGTGTTGGTTGCGTATCAGGCGTTGCACGCAAAGAACATGAATAGGTGAGGGGTAGCCCTCGGTGTTTCTGTTTATGAGCGGTTGGACGGGATGCGTCGGCGACTGGGCTGACGTGATCGCGAGCAAGCTCACTCCTACAGGTTTGCGGTGTAGGGCCGTTTGTAGTGGTCCGGTTTGCGGGCGGTGGCGCGGTTGAGGACGTCACCGCCGGCGAGCCGGACTGCTACAGGTTTTGTGTCGTGTCAGCGATTCCAGGGTGTCTGGTTCGCGGGCAAGCGCGCTCCTACAGGAGGAGCGCGTTTTGCCTTACTGGCAAGCCTCGCAATCCGGCTCGTCAATGGCGCAGGCTTTCGGCACTGGTGCTGGACCTGCCGGGGCTGCTTCGGCTGGACGTGGGGCGGTGATCGCCGAGTCGTCCGGGCCGTGGCCGCCGCTGGATACTGCGTTGAGCTTGCCGGTGTTGATGGTCGATTTCTCGGTGCTGGTCGCGGCCAGGGCACGGAGGTAGTAGGTGGTTTTCAGACCACGGTACCAGGCCATGCGGTAGGTCACGTCCAGCTTCTTGCCCGAGGCGCCGGCGATGTACAGGTTCAGGGACTGAGCCTGGTCGATCCACTTCTGGCGACGGCTTGCTGCGTCGACGATCCAGCGGGCATCGACTTCGAACGCGGTGGCGTAGAGGTCTTTGAGCTCCTGCGGGATGCGCTCGATCTGTTGTACCGAACCGTCGTAGTACTTGAGGTCGTTGATCATGACCGAGTCCCACAGGTCGCGTGCCTTGAGGTCGCGAACCAGGTACGGGTTGATCACGGTGAATTCGCCCGAGAGGTTCGATTTCACGTACAGGTTCTGGTAGGTCGGTTCGATCGACTGCGATACGCCAGTGATGTTGGCGATGGTGGCGGTCGGTGCGATGGCCATGATGTTCGAGTTACGAATACCTTTCTGAACGCGGGCACGGACAGGCGCCCAGTCCAGGGTTTCGTTCAGGTCGACGTCGATGTACTTCTGGCCACGAGCCTCGATCAGGATCTGTTGCGAATCCAGCGGCAGGATGCCTTTGGACCACAGCGAGCCCTGGAACGTCTCGTAGGCGCCGCGCTCGTCGGCCAGGTCGCAGGAAGCCTGGATGGCGTAGTAGCTGACGGCTTCCATGGAGCGGTCGGCGAACTCGACGGCAGCGTCGGAGCCGTAGGCGATGTGCTGCAGGTACAGAGCGTCCTGGAAGCCCATGATGCCCAGGCCGACCGGACGGTGACGGAAGTTGGAGTTCTTCGCCTGTGGCACGGAGTAGTAGTTGATGTCGATGACGTTATCGAGCATGCGAACGGCTACGTCGACGGTGCGCTTGAGCTTGTCGGTGTCCAGTTTGCCGTTGACGATGTGGTTCGGCAGGTTGATCGAGCCCAGGTTGCAGACCGCGATCTCGTCCTTGTTGGTGTTCAGGGTGATCTCGGTGCACAGGTTCGAGCTGTGGACTACGCCCACGTGCTGCTGCGGCGAGCGCAGGTTGCACGGATCCTTGAAGGTCAGCCATGGGTGGCCGGTTTCGAACAGCATGGACAACATCTTGCGCCACAGGTCTTTGGCCTGGATGGTCTTGAACAGCTTGACCTTGCCTGGGTACTCGGTCAGCGCTTCGTAGTACTCGTAGCGCTCTTCGAAGGCTTTACCGGTCAGGTCGTGCAGGTCCGGGACTTCGGATGGCGAGAACAGGGTCCACTTGCCGTCGTCGAAGACGCGCTTCATAAACAGGTCAGGGATCCAGTTGGCGGTGTTCATGTCGTGGGTACGACGACGATCGTCACCGGTGTTCTTGCGCAGCTCGATGAACTCTTCGATGTCCATGTGCCAGGTTTCCAGGTAGGCACAGACAGCGCCCTTGCGCTTGCCGCCCTGGTTCACTGCAACAGCGGTGTCGTTGACCACTTTCAGGAAGGGTACGACGCCCTGGGATTTGCCGTTGGTGCCCTTGATGTACGAGCCCAGCGCGCGAACCGGAGTCCAGTCGTTGCCCAGGCCGCCTGCGAATTTGGACAGCATGGCGTTGTCGTGGATGGCGTGGTAAATGCCCGACAGGTCATCCGGAACGGTGGTCAGGTAGCAGCTCGACAGTTGTGGACGCAGGGTACCGGCGTTGAACAGGGTCGGGGTCGAGGCCATGTAGTCGAAGGACGACAGCAGGTTGTAGAACTCGATGGCGCGGTCTTCGCGGGCTTTCTCTTCGATTGCCAGGCCCATGGCCACGCGCATGAAGAAGATCTGCGGCAGTTCGAAACGCACGCCATCCTTGTGGATGAAGTAACGGTCGTACAGGGTCTGCAGGCCCAGGTAGGTGAATTGCTGGTCGCGCTCGTGGTTGATCGCCTTGCCCAGTTTTTCCAGGTCGAATTCGGCCAGCACCGGGTTCAGCAGTTCGAACTCGATACCCTTGGCAACGTACGCAGGCAGCGCCTTGGCGTAGAGGTCGGCCATTTCGTGGTGGGTCGCGCTCTCGGCGACGCCCAGGAAGCCCAGGCCTTCGGCACGCAAGGTGTCCATCAGCAGGCGCGCGGTGACGAACGAGTAGTTCGGCTCGCGTTCAACGAGGGTACGCGCGGTCATCACCAGGGCGGTGTTGACGTCGGTCAGCGCTACGCCGTCGTAGAGGTTCTTCAGGGTTTCGTTCTGGATCAGGTTGGCGTCGACTTCGGCCAGGCCTTCGCACGCTTCGGTGACGATGGTGTTCAGACGGCCCATGTCCAGTGGCACCAGGCTGCCGTCTTTGGCAGTGATGCGGATCGACGGGTGAGCCTGGACCGGCGCTTCGCCGCCACGACCGGCACGCTCTTTGGAGCGGTCGTTACGGTAGATCACGTAGTCGCGAGCCACTTTTTGCTCGCCAGCGCGCATCAGCGCCAGTTCTACCTGATCCTGGATTTCTTCGATGTGGATGGTGCCGCCCGAAGGCATGCGACGCTTGAAGGTCGCGGTGACCTGCTCGGTCAGGCGCGCAACGGTGTCGTGGATGCGCGAAGACGCAGCGGCAGTGCCGCCTTCAACTGCGAGGAAAGCCTTGGTGATGGCGACGGTGATCTTGTCATCGGTGTACGCAACGACGGTGCCGTTACGCTTGATCACGCGAAGCTGACCCGGAGCGGTGGCGGACAGGTCCTGCTGGGTCGCACCTGTCTGCGGCGCAATGGCCTGCGGATTCTCGCGAGTTGTGTCTGTTTGCATGGGTGTCTCCACGTTCTCTATGTTTATTTGGGCACGGGTTGCGTACCCACCGTTCCGTCTTGAAGCAGTTGACCGACGAGTGTCGATCCAATGACTTCAAAACGGATGGGAAGGCTGAAGGATTGCCGACCCTGGCTTTGAAGTCCAAAAGGGCGCGGCTCTGTGGCTGGCACCCTGTAAAAGCTTGTTCAATATGCAGTTTTTATGTTGCAACACTTGTACCGTAACGCGCAGATCATGAAGCGTGGTGTCTGCCATTCGCGTGTGAGCGGTCAGGCGGTGAAACAGAGGGTAAGTCAACCCGTTTGGCGCGAGAAAAAGGCTTGAAATCTCTCGGTCATTTGTGTTTGGTTTTTCGGCCTAAACCCTACATGTAGGGGCTGGCTGAGCAACGAGGTACTAGATTATGTGCTCGTGACACTAAATGCAATGTACGAGCTGTGGATAAGTCTGTGTGTAATTTGTGTGGGAATTGGGGAAATCCCACGTAGGCCGCGTAACCACTGGGATGGGCCGCCGGTCACTGTTTTTTCAGCCTGCAAAAAGAGTTGCCCGGTTTTTTGCGGGCGCGAACCCTATCACAGAAAGCGGGGTTGGCAAGGCTGGTTGTGGGGCGTTTTGAATGAGGTGTGTCATGTTGGGGCAGTGGGTAGAATGACCCGCAGTGTCGGGTATCGATAAGAACAACATCAGGAGACACGGATCGTGCAGCAAGAGCCCTGGCAGGTGCTGATCGTCGAGGACGACCTTCGGCTGGCCGAACTGACCCGCGATTACCTGGAAAGCAACGGCCTGCGCGTGAGCCTTGAGGGCAACGGTGCGCGGGCGGTGCAGCGGATCGTCGACGAGCAGCCGGCGCTGGTGATTCTCGACCTGATGCTGCCCGGTGAGGATGGCCTGAGCATCTGCCGCAAGGTGCGCGGGCGCTATGACGGCCCCATCCTGATGCTCACCGCGCGCACCGACGACAGCGATCAGATTCAGGGCCTGGACACCGGCGCCGACGATTACGTCTGCAAACCGGTGCATCCGCGAGTGTTGCTGGCGCGGGTACACGCCCTGCTGCGCCGCAGCGACACCCCCGACGAACCAGCCCGAGAGGAGCGGCGCCTGACCTTCGGCCCGTTGATCGTCGACAACGCCCTGCGCGAGGCCTGGCTCAGCGGGCGCAGCATCGACCTGACCAGCGCCGAATTTGACCTCTTGTGGCTCTTGGTGGCGAATGCCGGGCGTATCCTGTCCCGCGAGGAAATCTTCACCGCCCTGCGTGGCGTGGGCTACGACGGGCAGGACCGCTCCATCGACGTGCGCATCTCGAAGATTCGCCCGCGCATCGGCGACGACCCCGTCCACCCGCGTCTGATAAAGACCGTGCGCAACAAGGGCTACCTGTTCGTGCCCGAAGCGGCCCGGGACGTGACCAACTTCATGCTGAACGGTTGAGTCAGGTGACTACGGCATGAACTCCATTTTCCTGCGTATATATGGCGGCATGCTGGGCGTACTGGTGCTGGTCGCGCTGCTGGGCGTGCTGACGCTGCACCTGGTCAACAAGGTGCGCGCCGAGCAATACCGCGAACAACTGGCCCACGGCACCTTCGCCTTGATGGGCGACAACCTTGCGCCGATGAACGATATAGAACGCATCCGGGCCTTGGCGGTGTGGGAGCGCCTGATGGGCATTCCGCTGTCGCTGCAGACCGCCGAGCAGGCCCATCTGGACGGCGGCGCGCGCAATCGCCTGAGCCGTGGGCAAGTGGTGGTCGAGAAGACCGGCCCCCATGCCGCGCGGGTGTTTCGCGAGGTGATACCGGCGAGCGCTGGCAGGCCCGGCAGCGCGTTGCTGTTGACCGGCGAGGTGCAGCAGATCAGCGAGCAACTGGCACGGGCGACGATTTTCCTGTTACTCGACGAACTGGTGCGGTTCCCGGTGGATGAGCAGCCGATTCGTCTGGAAACCCTGCGCCTGAGCAAAGGTTTCGGCTTCGACATGCACCTGATCCGGCTCGAACAGGCGGACGTTGACGACGACCAGCGCCGGCGCATCGACGAAGGCGACACGGTGATGGCGCTGGGCAAGGGCGGCGACTCGATCCGCGTGCTGTCGGGCGTCGGCGAGACGCAATGGGTGCTGGAAATCGGCCCGCTGTACCAGATGAACCCGTACCCGCCTGAGCTGCTGGTGCTGATCGCCTTTCTCGGCCTGTGCCTGATCGGGCTGGTGGTGTATCTGCTGGTGCGGCGGCTGGAGCATCGCTTGCGCGGACTGGAAGCGGCCGCCACGCAGATCGCTCAGGGCAGTCTGGAAACCCGCGTGCCTGAGTCAGGCGCGGACTCGGTGGGCCGGCTGGCCTCGGCGTTCAACGGCATGGCCGAGCACCTGCAGCGTTCGTTGACCATCCAGCGCGAGCTGGTGCGGGCGGTGTCCCACGAGCTGCGCACCCCGGTGGCGCGCCTGCGCTTCGGGCTTGAGATGATCGGCGATGCCAGCACCCCCGAGGCGCGCCACAAGTACATGATCGGCATGGACAACGACATACAGGACCTGGACAAGCTCGTGGACGAGATGCTGACCTACGCGCGGCTTGAGCAGGGCTCGCCGACGCTCAGTTACCAGCGCATCGATCTGGCGGCGTTGATCGATCAAGTCGTCGCTGAACTGGCGCCATTGCGGGCCAATGTGCGGGTCAGTCGCGGGCAATCGGTGGCGGTGGGCGATGATGCCCAGGCCTGGGTCGAGGCTGAGCCGCGTTATCTGCATCGTGCGTTGCAGAATCTGGTGAGCAATGCGATGCGCCACGCCGAATCCCAGGTGCGGGTCGGCTTTCAGTTGAGTCAGGAGCGCTGCCGCATCGATGTCGAGGACGATGGCCCCGGTGTGCCGGAAAGCGCCTGGGAGCGAATCTTCACGCCCTTCATGCGCCTGGACGACAGCCGCACCCGAGCCTCTGGCGGCCACGGGTTGGGCTTGTCGATTGTGCGGCGGATCATCTACTGGCACGGCGGCCGGGCGCTGATCGGTCGCAGCCAGGGGCTGGGCGGGGCGTGCTTCAGCCTGACCTGGCCGCGCCAGCAGGGCGAGCCGTGAGTTCCGGATCGTTCGCGGGGGCACTCGCACCTTTTGCCGAGACGGTGGTTGTCGATCAACAGCGGACGGTCGTTGCGGTGCCTGAACTGTTGCAGCCTGTGACGCTGGATCGGCTGTTGCTGCGCGTCTATGGCCCAGAGTTGATGCCCGACAAGCGCCCGGTGCTGGTGTCGCAGTTTGCCAAGTATTACTTCATGCAGCTTGTTCCACCTGTTGTTGTGGCAAACCTGACGGATGACATCAGTTGGCCGCTGGGGCTCGATGAGGTGGCGTTTGCGGTGAACGAGCGCGGGTTGCTCGACGGGGTGAGGTTTTTCGGGGACCGAGTTTCGCTGTCACCGTCATCTGACCCATTCACGCGATTCGGACCGTTGTTGGTCCATTTGCGCAAGGTGATCGATGCATTGAGCGCCTACGCTGGCGTGGGAGCGTCGGTGTTCTGGAGCAGCGCCGGGGATTATCTGGAGACCTGCCTGCGGCGGCTGGCGTTGGTTAGTGACGTTTCGCTGGAGCCGGCTCATCGACTGCTGCGTGAGCGTTTGCAGACCGATGGGCAGCCCAATCCGCTGTTCAATACCATCACCTATATAGAACGACCTCCCCGCAGGCAGCGGCGAAGTTGCTGTTTGAGTTATCAGGTGGAGTGGGTGGGACGGTGTGAGCATTGCCCATCAAAAAACACGGACCTGTAGGAGTGAGCTTGCTCGCGATTGCGGTATGTCAGATCCGTAGGTGTATTGGATAGATGGCAATCGCGAGCAAGCTCACTCCTACAGGGGAGGTGGTGAAGCTGGGATTGCTACAAGGCTCAACAACTGCCCATCCTGCACGCTGAACTGCGCGTCGAGCTCCTTGCCGCTGTGCCATTCCTCAGACAGGTCGATCTTCAGCCGCAAGCGGGCGCTGCCGTCCTCTGACCACTGCAATAACTCGGCATCTTCAAAATAGAAGCGCTTGAGCACGATGGGGTAGAGCGCCTTGAACAGCGCTTCTTTGAGCGAGAAGGTCAGGGTGACCCGTAGCGCGACCTGATGCTCAGGCCCTTGGGCCATGCGTTGCAGTTCGTAGGCGGTGAGGATTTCTCCGGCCAGGCGGGCGGCGCGCTCGCTGCTCATTACCTGCTCGACATCCAGCCCCAAGCCGCGCCAGTGGCGTTTATGGGCCACCAGCGCCGCAGCCCAGCCGGTGCTGTGGGTGATCGAGCCGCACAGATCGGCGGGCCAGGTCGGTGCACGGTCATCGCCAATCGATGGCACATGAACGCGGCCGTCCAGCTGATGCATCGCCTCCCGCGCGCACAGCCGCCCGGCGAGAAACTCCGCCTGACGCTTGGCCACCGAGCGCTGGATGCTCGCGGGCGGCTCGATCAGGCAGTGCGAAAAATCGCCGTCGGTGAGTTGCTGTGGATCGAACCGGCCGCTGACCAGCACCACATTGGCCAGCGGGTGGGGCAGGGGCCAGTGGGTGGTGAGGATGGGGCAGCAGGGGGGGAGTGTCTGGGTCATGGGTCGGCATTTTGCCGGAAAGCAAATGGCATTGAATACACCCCCTGTAGCAGCCCGGCCGGGCGGCGCTCCGCTTGCCGGCGGGAGCGTAGTGTCAGACGACTCATCACTCACTGACACTACGCTCCCGCCGGCAAGCCGTGCTGCTACGGGGAGATGTGGTGGGCATTCAGAGCGTCGAGTTCTTCGCGAACTGCTCCTTGAGGAACGCCTTCATGTCGGCCCACGAGCTCATGTCCGCAGCCTGGTTGTAGCCGATGTCCGGGCCGCCGTGGTCGCCGTGGCTGAGCTTGTCGGCGTCGGGGTTGGTGAAGCCGTGCTTGGCGCCGTCGATGCCGACGAACTTGTAGTCAGCCTTGGCCGCATCCATTTCCTTTTTGAAGTCTGCGACGTTCTGCGCGGTGACCATCGTGTCGCCGTTGCCGTGTTCGACCAGCATCGGCGTTTTGGTCACGCCTGCCTTGGCCGGGGTCTTGGTCGCCAGCGCGCCGTGGAAGCTCACCACCGCCGCCAGTGGCTCGCCGCGACGGGCCGCATCCAGCACGACGCCGCCGCCAAAGCAGTAGCCGATGGCGGCGATTTTCTGCGGGTTGGTCTCGGGCTGCTTCTTCAATTGCTCAAGGCCTGCATCGAAGCGCTTGGCCGAGGCGGCAGCGTCCTTGGTCGCGGCGGTCATGAAGGCCATGGCGTCCTTGGGATGCTCGGTGTTCTTGCCTTCGCCATACATATCGATGGCCATGGCGCTGTAGCCCAGCGCGGCCAGATCACGAGCCCGGCGCTTGGCGTAATCATTCAGGCCCCACCATTCGTGAACCACCACGACACCCGGGCGCGGGCCCTTGATCGCGTCGTCGTAGGCGTAATAGCCCACGAGCTTGGTGCCATCGGCGGCCTGGTAGTCGAGGGTGCGGGTCTTGATCTCGGCCTGGGCCAGGCCTGCAAGGCACATGAGGGTCAGGGCAATCAGCAATCGCATGGTCATCTCTCCTGGGGTCTTAGAGGGGTACGGGGCGACAATGCACAAGCAATGGACTGATCAGGCGCCGGATCGATCCATTGGCGAACGTTCAGCGCAGGTTCAGTGCGCGTTCAGTGGGAGTTCAGCGATGGCGCATTACCTTGAGTCCCGTATTCACAGCAAGCGCCAAGCGCTTATAAGGACATAACCATGCTCAAGATCAATCAGCTCATCATGGCCCTGGCATTCGTAGGCGGCAGCGCAGTCGCTCAAGCCTCTGAGGGTAGCAGCACATTCGGCGGTGTCACCTACGGCAACACCAGCGACAAGATTTCCAAATCCAACGGCATCAACCGCAACCTGAACGCTCCCCACGCGGACCACATCATCCACAAGAACAGCACCTGGGGTGTCCGGCTGGGCCAGCAGAACGCTGACAGCCGCTACTACGCCACCTACGACAACGCTTCCGCCAGCCACAACGGCCTGAAACTGCGTCAGGAAAACCTGCTGGGCAGCTATGACCTGTTCTCTCCGATCGGCGCCAGCACCAAGCTGTTCGGCGGCGCCACCCTGGGCGTCACCAAGCTGTCCCAGGAAAGCAGCGGCATGAGCCGTGATACCGGCATGGGCTATGCCGCAGGCCTGCAGGCAGGTGTGTTGCAGCAAGTTGCACAAAACGCGTCGGTAGAGTTGGGTTATCGTTACCTGCGCAGCAATGCCAGCGTCGAGGTCGCGCCGCACCACGCGGCCAAGGTTGGCTCGCTGAAGCTCGACAGCAGCGCCCAGACTTACCTGGCCGCCAACTACAATTTCTGAAGCGCGGATGGCTGGAACACTGCCGGGTTCATGCGATGCGTGACCCCGGCAGCACTATTTTCAGGTTTTGCCGGGTTCGGCAGGACATTGAGGGGAGATATGCATGAAGTTGCTGGTTGTCGAAGATGAAGCCCTGTTGCGCCACCACCTGCAGACCCGCCTGACCGAAAGCGGCCACGTGGTCGAAGCGGTGGGCAACGCCGACGAGGCGCTGTACCAGGCCGCCCAGTTCAATCACGACCTGGCGGTGATCGACCTCGGCCTGCCGGGCATGGGCGGCCTCGATCTGATCCGTCAACTGCGCGCCCAGAACAAGGCTTTTCCGATCCTGATCCTCACCGCCCGTGGCAACTGGCAGGACAAGGTCGAAGGCCTGGCCGCCGGTGCCGACGACTATGTGGTCAAGCCGTTCCAGTTCGAAGAGCTGGAAGCGCGGATGAACGCACTGCTGCGCCGCTCCAGCGGTTTCACCCAGTCCACCATCACCGCTGGCCCCTTGCTGCTGGACCTGAACCGCAAGCAGGCGTCACTGGATGAGCAGCCCCTGGCACTCACCGCCTACGAATACCGGATCCTGGAATACCTCATGCGCCACCATCAGCAGGTGGTGCCCAAGGAACGCCTGATGGAGCAGTTATACCCCGATGACGACGAGCGCGATCCGAACGTGATCGAAGTGCTGGTCGGGCGTCTGCGTCGCAAGCTCGAAGGGCCGGCAGGGTTCAAGCCGATCGATACTGTGCGCGGCCTGGGTTACCTCTTCACCGAGCGCTGCCGATGATTCGATCGCTTCGCGTTCGCCTGATGCTGGCCGCCGCCACCTTGGCGGTCATTTTCATGTTACTGATGTTGCCGGCGTTGCAGAGCGCTTTCAGCCTGGCGCTGGAAAGCTCCATCGAGAAGCGCCTGGCGTCCGATGTCACCACGCTGATTTCTGCCGCACGGGTCGAGGATGACCGGCTATTGATGCCCACCTTGCTGCCCGGCGAGCAGTTCAGCCTGCCTGACAGCCGCCTGCTGGGCTACATCTATAACCGCTCCGGCAAGCTGGTATGGCGCTCCCGTGCCACCGAAGACGAAGAGATCGACTACCAGCCGCGCTATGACGGGCGCGGAACCGAGTTCGCGAAGATTCGCCAGCCCAATGGCGAAGAGTTTTTCGTCTACGACGTCGAGATCAAGCTGCTGGGGGGGCGCAACGCGGCGTTCAGCATCGTGGCGCTGCAACCGGTGCGCGAATATCAGGAAACCATTTCCGGCCTGCGCGAGAAACTCTACCTGGGGTTCGGCGCGGCCTTGCTGGTGCTGCTGACCCTGCTGTGGGGCGGGCTGACTTGGGGCTTGCGGGCGCTCAAGGGCATGAGCCAGGAGCTCGATCAGGTCGAGACTGGCTCCAGGGAAAGCCTCAGCGAGGAACACCCCAGCGAACTGCTGCGCCTGACCGGCTCGCTCAACCGCTTGCTGCGCAGCGAGCGTGAGCAGCGCATTCGTTATCGTGACTCGCTGGGCGACCTGGCCCACAGCCTGAAAACCCCGCTGGCGGTGCTGCAGGGTGTGAGTGAAACCATCGCCAAACGCCCCGAGGATCTGGAGCAGGCGCGCATCCTGCAATCGCAGATCGAGCGTATGAGCCAGCAGATCGGCTATCAGTTGCAGCGCGCCAGCCTGCGCAAGAGCGGGCTGGTGCGGCATCACGTCAGCCTCAAGCCGGTGGTCGAGAGCCTGTGCAACACGCTGGAGAAGGTCTATCGCGACAAGCGGGTGCAGGTGGTACTCGACCTGCCCGACGACTGCCAGGTGCAGATGGAGGAGGGCGCCTTGCTGGAAATGCTCGGCAACCTGCTGGAAAACGCCTATCGCCTGTGCATCGGCCAGGTGCGGGTCAGCTGGCGGCCGTCGATGATGGGCGATGAGTTGTGCATCGAGGATGACGGGCCTGGCGTGCCCCAGAGCCAGCGGGCGCGAATCCTCGAGCGTGGCGAACGCCTGGACCGGCAGAACCCGGGGCAGGGGATCGGGCTGGCGGTGGTCAAGGACATCATCGAAAGCTACGGCGCGCAGTTGACCCTGGGCGATTCGGACCTGGGCGGCGCGGCGTTCAGGATCAAGTTTGCGATTTGAAGGGGAGCCGTCAGGCTTCCTTCTCGCGGTACGCTCCCGGCGTCAATCCGGTCCATTTCTTGAACGCCCGGTGGAACGCCGAAGGCTCCGAAAACCCCAATTGCTCGGCAATCTGCTGCAACGACAGATCCGCCTGGCCCAGATGAAAAATCGCCATGTCCCGCCGCAGTTCGTCCTTCAACCCCTGAAAACTCGTGCCTTCGTCGCGCAGATGCCGGCGCAGGGTCTGGGGGCTGATGTGCAGGTGATCGGCCACGGTTTCCAGGTCCGGCCACTGGGTGCAGTCACGGCTGAGCAGGCGGCGCAACTGGCTGGAGAGACTGTCACCCTCGTCCGGGCGCGCCAGCAGGTCGGCGGGCGAGCGTTCGAGAAAGCGCTTCAAGGTCCGCTCATCCTGCAGCAACGGCATGCTCAGGTAGCGGGCGTGAAAGGTCAGTGCGGTCTGGTCTGCGTCGAAGGTCATCGGGCAATAGAACAGCAAATCGTACTCGGCGCTGTGGGCAGGTTTCGGATAAGCGAAGGTGGCGTGATCCAGCCGGATACGCTGGCCAATCAGCCAGCTTGCCAGCCGATGCCAGATCACCAGCAGCGATTCACTGAGAAAATGCTCCGGATCGCGCAGGCTGCTTTCATCCAGGCATAAACGCACCCAGTCGCCCTCCCGTTCAAGGCTCAGGCGTGGCGAATCGGCAAACAGCCCGTAGAACCTGAAGCCGCGCTGCAGGGCCTTGTCCAGCGTGCGGCAGTGGATCAGCGCGTGGCACATCATGGCAAAGGTGCCGCGTTTGCTGGGCGCCAGGCCAAACCCCATGTATTCGTCGTCCAGCGCCCGCCATACCAGCTGGATCAACAGCGCGAACTGCTCCGGCGCGATGCGTGCGCGGGGCTCGTTGAGCAATTCAGGGGTGATGCCGGCCTGCGCCAGGATCGGCTGGCAGTCCAGATCATAGCGGCGGGCGCCCTGCAGCACGGCGCGGGCAAAGTGGCTGGCAATGGTTCGATGGCGCATGGCGGGGCAGGTCGTCGCACCGAGAATGAAAGTGACTGATGGTAGGCAGGCATGCAGGCCCCGGACAAGGCGGATACCCGCCAATACCAACGCTTATTTTTCGAGAGTTGGCGGAAATCCGCCATCGCGATGGGGCTTTTTTAGCTAGTGTTAACCAGACAGTCCATGCCGCACGGGGCTTTCGGGGAATTTTCCAATAGTGGCACGGGGCTTGCGATACAACGAGCAGAGACCTGCCTCGCGCAGCTCGACAAAAACAAATCCCTCCGAGCAGGAGGGTTCGTACTTTAGGTGTCGGTGTATCAGGAATGATTCAGCCCGATGCTCTTGAGGAAACTGCAATGACGACTCGTCAGCCACTCTACAAATCCCTGTATTTCCAGGTAATCGTTGCAATCATCATCGGTATTGCAATCGGTCACTGGTACCCCGATGCCGGCAAGGCCCTCAAGCCGCTGGGTGACGGGTTCATCAAACTGATCAAAATGGTCATCGCCCCCATCATCTTCTGCACCGTGGTCAGCGGCATCGCTGGCATGCAGAGCATGAAATCCGTGGGCAAGACCGGCGGCTACGCGCTGCTGTACTTCGAAATCGTCTCGACCATCTCGCTGATCATCGGCCTGGTCGTGGTCAACGTGGTTCAGCCGGGTGCCGGCATGAACGTCGACGTCTCGACCCTCGACGCTTCCAAGATCGCTGCCTACGTCACCGCAGGCCAGGATCAGAGCGTGATCGGCTTCATCCTGAACGTGATCCCGAACACCATCGTCGGCGCCTTCGCCAACGGTGACATCCTGCAAGTGCTGATGTTCTCGGTGATCTTCGGTTTCGCCCTGCACCGCCTGGGTGCCTACGGCAAGCCGGTTCTGGACTTCATCGATCGCTTCGCCCACGTGATGTTCAACATCATCAACATGATCATGAAGCTGGCGCCACTGGGTGCACTGGGTGCCATGGCCTTCACCATCGGCGCCTACGGCGTGAGCACCCTGGTGCAACTGGGCCAGCTGATGCTGTGCTTCTACATCACCTGCCTGCTGTTCGTGCTGGTGGTACTGGGCGGTATCGCTCGCGCCCACGGTTTCAGCGTCATCAAGCTCATCAAGTACATCCGTGAAGAACTGCTGATCGTGCTGGGTACTTCCTCTTCGGAATCGGCCCTGCCACGCATGCTGATCAAGATGGAGCGCCTGGGCGCGAAGAAATCCGTCGTGGGTCTGGTGATCCCGACCGGTTACTCGTTCAACTTGGACGGTACTTCGATCTACCTGACCATGGCGGCCGTGTTCATCGCTCAGGCGACCAACACCCACATGGACATCACCCACCAGATCACCCTGCTGCTGGTGCTGCTGCTGTCCTCCAAGGGCGCGGCTGGCGTGACCGGTTCCGGCTTCATCGTACTGGCGGCCACCCTGTCGGCGGTAGGTCACCTGCCGGTGGCGGGCCTTGCGCTGATTCTGGGTATCGACCGCTTCATGTCCGAAGCCCGCGCCCTGACCAACCTGGTCGGTAACGCTGTTGCCACCCTGGTTGTCGCCAAGTGGGTCAAGGAACTGGACGTGCCGCAATTGCAGGCCGAACTGGCCTCGGGCGGTCGTGCCATCGAAGACATGCGTCCGCAGGACGACCTGGGCGTTGCCGAAGGCACTCCTCAGGCAACCCGTTCGTAATACGCCTGGCGTGTTGAAAAAAAGCCTGTCTTCGGACAGGCTTTTTTGTGGCCACTAGAAAACCCTGTGTGGCCAACACAAAACCCTGTGGGAGCGGGCTTGCCCGCGAATGCCGTGGGCCAGTCAAAGACGTGTTGCCAGGCCTGACGCCTTCGCGGGCGAGCCCGCTCCCACAGAGAATGCGTCAGCCCTGATGTCGGCTTGGGTCATTGCCGACATCCAACGCCCTGCCTACTCTGACCTCAGCCACCATTCAGGGAAGCCCGCGCATGCAAGGTCCGCTGTCGTCGCTCAAGGTTCTCGATTTCTCCACGCTGTTGCCCGGCCCTTTCGCCTCGCTGTTGCTGGCGGACATGGGGGCGCAGGTGCTGCGGATCGAGTCGCCCACCCGGCTGGACCTTCTGCGTGAGCTGCCGCCCTTCGATCAGGGTGTTTCGGCAAGCCACGCGTATCTCAACCGCAACAAGCGCAGCCTGGCGCTGGACCTCAAGCAGCCCCAGGCGGTGGAGGTCATCAAGCGGCTGGTGGCTGATTACGACATCGTGCTGGAGCAGTTCAGGCCCGGAGTGATGGACCGGCTGGGAATCGGCTATGAGGCGCTCAAGGCGATCAACCCGCGGCTGATCTACGTCGCCATCACCGGTTACGGCCAGACAGGGCCGTATCGCGAGCGTGCAGGCCACGACATCAACTACCTGGCCCTGGCCGGGGTCGCCAGCCATACCGGACGCAAGGACTCAGGCCCTTCGCCTTCGGGTGTACAGGTGGCGGACGTGGCGGGCGGTTCGCTGCATGGCGTGGTCGGCCTGCTCGCGGCCGTGGTTGCACGCCAGCAGACCGGGCAGGGTCAGTATGTGGACGTGAGCATGACCGACTGCGCCTTCAGTCTGAATGCGCTGGCGGGGGCGGGGTATCTGGCGGCCGGTGTCGAACCGCAGCCTGAGGGCCAGATGCTCAATGGCGGCAGCTACTACGACTATTACCGCAGCCGCGACGGGCGCTGGTTTTCCGTGGGCAGCCTGGAGCCGGTGTTCATGCAGGCGCTGTGCACCGCCCTGGAACGGCCCGAGCTGGCCAAGAAAGGGTTATCCGCCGAGGCAACTGACCAGACCTTCATCAAGCAAGCGCTGCAAATGGAATTCGAACGCCGCAGTTTCGATGAACTTCAAGGGCTGTTCTCAACGATAGATGCCTGTGTCGAACCGGTTTTGAGCCTGTCGCAGGCCGTCAGCCATCCTCAGTTGCAGGCCCGCAGAGTGGTAACCCAGGTTCCAAGGCCCGATGGCAGCCTGCAAGCGCAGATGGCCTGCCCGCTGAAGTTCTCGCAAGGGTTGCCCGCGCCACGATTCATCGGTGCGGCGGCAGGCGCGCACAGCGAGCAGGTGCTGCTGGAGGCGGGGTTCGATCAGCAGCAGATCGACGCGATGCGCGATGCGGGCGTCATTCCACCCGCGTCTCACCGCTGAACACCAGGATCTCCCGGCACCTACGGCACAGATAACGCCGCCCTTTGTGCACCAGCTTGTGCCTTTGCGTGGAAAACGCAAAATCGCTCTCGGGGCACGGGCAGCGGTAGATGTAGCGGGTCACGCGGCGACGCTGGATTTCGTAGGTGTGGCAGCGGTTGGGCGGCAGTTCGTACACGCCGCGCATGATCAGTTGCCACTCTTCGCCGTGGGGCGCGATGCTGTCGCCGAACAGTTGATGGGCGACCAGGTGCGCGACTTCGTGGGCCACAGTCTGGCGCAGGAAGTCTTCGCTGTTTTCGCGGTACAGCTGCGGATTGAAGCGCAGCAGGTTTTCGTGCAGGTGCGCGACACCGGCCTTCTGGCCGCGCAGCTTGAGGCTCACGACCGGGCGTTTGAAAGGGCGTTTGAAAAAGTCTTCAGCGAGTTGGTAACAGGATTCGACGCGGGAATTGAGTTGCTCGAGCATGCTTCATCGGTCTCCAGAGGAGGCGAGTATGCCGCAAAGCGAGTGCTGGCCGAAAACTCAAGCTGCCGAATGGTCACGAATCCCACTGCGGACCCCTGTAGGAGCGCGCTTGCCCGCGACGGCGGCGTGTCAGATACGAAGATGTATCAGAAAGACCGCGGTCGCGGGCAAGCGCGCTCCTACAGTGAGGTGTCGCATCAATTGGTGTACTCAGGCCCCACGCCGATGCCCCAGAGCACCACGGTGAACGCCATGATCGCCACCAGCACCACCAGGCCCACCGCCAGCACCGAGCTTGAAAACATGAAGCCTTCGTCCGGGTGGATGTTCATGAACACCGGCAGCCCCACATACAGCAGGTAAACCGTGTAGCAGACGGCCGCCAGGCCCACCATCATGCCCAGCCACATGTGCGGATACAGCGCCGCCAGCCCGCCAAGGAACAGAGGGGTGGCGGTGTAGGTGGCGAACGCCACGCAGCGGGCAAGGCTGGGTGAGGCGTCGTAGGTGCGCGCCATCCAGTGAATGAAACCGCCCATGACGCCGACGCCTGCGAGCATGGCGATGTAGGACATGATCGTCATCCAGATCGCGCTTTCGCTGGTCAGCATGACCGGCGCGCGGCTGCCGATGACCCAGCCGACCTGCGTGGTGCCGATGTAGGCTGAAATGGCCGGTATCGCCGCCAGAACCAGCGTGTGGGTGAGGTACATGTGGCCGATGGTTTCTTCCTTATCGCCACGTATCTGTTGCCATTCCTGATCGGGGTGGGTGAACAACCCCCAAACGTGATGGATCATGCCCGTTACTCCTCGTGGTGGACGCCGTCGCGCCTGACCGGCCATATGCCGCCAGGGCAAGGCCACAATCTCAACAAGGAAAACGGCTGCGACCTCATTTGCCAGTATAGAAAGCTGCAAGCCACGGAAACCGTGGGCTTTAGAGTAATTGGGTCATTCAAGAGGGTTGTTAATAGCCGTTGGCGATCAGCAGCCTGTTTCAGCCGGATGAACGGCATATTTCACGTAGGAGCGCGCTTGCCCGCGATTGCGGTGTGTCTGACACATCTATGTCGCTGACTCACCGCTATCGCGGGCAAGCGCGCTCCTACAGACGGTTGTGCGTTCGAGCGGGCCGGGCATTACCACTGGCAAGGTTTATGCGTAAAATACCGCCCCTTTCCTCAAGTTACAGCGAGCGGACATCAGCGCCATGGGCACCCTTTCAGTCAATCAGAACAAACTGCAGAAGCGTCTGCGCAGGCTCGCAGGCGAAGCGGTGGCCGATTTCAACATGATTGAAGAGGGCGACAAGGTCATGGTCTGCCTGTCCGGCGGCAAGGACAGCTACACCATGCTCGACGTGCTGATGCACCTGCAGAAGGTCGCGCCGATCAAGTTCGACATCGTCGCGGTGAACATGGACCAGAAACAACCTGGCTTCCCCGAGCACGTGCTGCCGGCCTACCTCAAAGAGCTGGGCGTGGAATACCACATCGTCGAGAAAGACACCTACTCGGTGGTCAAGGAACTGATCCCGGAAGGCAAGACCACCTGCTCGCTGTGCTCGCGCCTGCGTCGCGGCACGCTGTACACCTTCGCCGATGAAATCGGCGCGACCAAGATGGCGCTTGGGCACCACCGCGACGACATCGTCGAGACCTTCTTCCTGAACATGTTCTTCAACGGCACCATCAAGGCGATGCCGCCCAAGCTGCGTGCCGACGACGGCCGCAACGTGGTGATCCGCCCGCTGGCGTACTGCGCCGAGAAGGACATCCAGGCCTATTCGGACATGAAGCAGTTCCCGATCATCCCGTGCAACCTCTGCGGTTCCCAGGAGAACCTGCAGCGCCAGGTGGTCAAGGACATGCTTCAGGAGTGGGACCGCAAGACGCCGGGCCGCTCGGAAATGATCTTCCGCAGTTTGCAGAACGTCGTGCCGTCGCAATTGGCCGACCGCAACCTGTTCGACTTCGCCAGCCTGACCATCGACGAAACCGCCGCTTCGCGCTTCGTCAATGTGGTGAATCTCTAACTCGTAGGCACACACAACCCCGTAGCAGCACGGCTTGCCGGCGGGAGCGATCTTGAGGACGCCCCCGCCGGCAAGCCGTGCTGCTACGGGCGGTGTGTCAGATACGAAAATGTGTCTGACCCCCCTCCATCGCGGGCGAGCGCGCTCCTACAGTTGCAACCCGATCGGCCAGGTGTCGGTCAGCTTGTAGCCTTCAGGCCACGGGTCGCTGGGGTCGAGCATGTGCTGGTGGGTGCCGGTGATCCAGGCGCGGCCCGACAGGCTCGGCACGATGGCCTTGCGCCCGGCGATTTCGGTTTCGCTCTGGATCTTGCAATGGAATTCGGAGCCGATGATCGAGCGCCCGATAAACCGGTCGCCCACCTTCAACTGTCCCTTGGCATGCAACACCGCCAAACGCGCCGAGCAGCCAGTTCCGCAGGGTGAGCGGTCGATCTTGCCGGGGCGGATCACCACCGCATTCGCCGCGTTGGCCACGCCGCCGTCGTAATTGACCGGTGCGGCGATCTGGCAGAAGGAAATGTGGTTCCAGTCCTTGTTCTGCGGATGGGTGAAGCCAAGCTGTTCGTTGGCCGCCTTGGTGATCTTGAGGCCCGTCTCGACCAGATCCTTCGCCTCGTCGGCCTTCAGAGAAAAGCCCAGTTTCGTCGAATCGACGATGGCAAAGCTGTCGCCGCCATAGGCCGTGTCGACCTGAATCGAGCCCAGGCCCGGCACTTCGATCCATACATCCAGCTGGTCGGCGAAGGAGGGGTGGTTGTGCACTTCCACGCTCTGCACCTTGCCGTCGCGGCACTGGGCGATGGCCTCGATCAGGCCGCCCGGCGCTTCGAGAATCAGGCGGGTTTCCGGTTCGGTCATGGGCAGGATGCCGCTGTCGAGCAGCACCGTGGCCACGCACAGGGAGTTGGAGCCGGACATGGGCGGCACGTCGGCGGGCTCCATGATGATCCAGCCCATCTGAGCCTTGGGGTTCTTGGGTGGCACCAGCAGGTTGACGTGGCGAAACACCCCGCCGCGCGGTTCGTTGAGCACGAAGTTGCGCAGCACGTTGTCCTTCTCGATCCAGCGCGACTGCTCCCAGATCGTATCGCCCGGCGGCGGCGCGACCCCGCCGACGATGACATCGCCGACTTCGCCTTCGGCATGACAACTGACCACATGAATCACTTTCGATGAGCGCATTGCCAGGAACCCTCCAGTAAAAGGTGATACCGCCCCCGTAGCAGCCCGGCCGGGCGGCGTTCCGCTTGCTGGCGGGAGCGGTCTTGAGGTGGACGGCGACCTTAAGGACGCCCCCGCCGGCAAGCCGTGCTGCTACGGTTGGACTTTGGGTGCTACTTGATCGACTTGAGGAAATCCGCCGTCTCCGGACGTTGCGGGTTGCCTATCACCTGGTCCGGCGAGCCGATTTCATGCACCAGGCCGTTGCGGAAGAACGCCACGCGGTCGGACACATCGCGGGCGAAGCGGATTTCGTGGGTCACCAGGATCATGGTCATGCCGTCCTCGGCCAGCATGCGCATGGTGTCCAGCACTTCGCCCACCAGTTGCGGGTCCAGCGCCGAGGTGGCTTCGTCGAACAGCATGTAGTTGGGTGACATCGCCAGCGCCCGGGCAATCGCCATGCGTTGCTGCTGGCCGCCGGAGAGCTTGCCGGGGAACACCTTGAGCTTGTCGCCCAGGCCCACGTGGGTCAGTTGCTTGACGGCAATCGCCTCGGCTTCCTGCTTGCTCTTGCCCAGCACGGTGCGTGGCGCCAGCATCACGTTTTCCAGCACTGTCAGGTGAGGAAAGGCGTTCCACTGCTGGAACACGATGCCGATCTTCTGCCGCAGTTTGTTGATGTCGGTGCTCTTGGCGTGCACCTCGGTGCCGTCCACGCGGATGCTGCCGCTCTTGATCGACTCAAGGCCGTTGATGCACATCAGCAGCGTCGACTTGCCCGAGCCCGAACCGCCGATGATCGACACCACTTCGCCTTTCTCGACCTGCAGGCTGACGCCCTTGATGACTTCAAGCTCGCCGAATGATTTGTGTACGTTGTCGATCTCAATCATTTTCTTGCCACCTCGTTTCCAGCCGGGCGCCGATACGGGCGATTACCAGACTCATGACGTAATAGATGAGGCCTGCGATGCACAGCACCAGCAGCGGTTCTTGAATGCGCGTGACGATGGTCTGCGAGGCGCGCAGCAGCTCGACGATGCCGATCCACATCACCAGCGCCGTGTCCTTCATCACCGACAACAGCAGGTTGACCCAGCCGGGGAAGGCGACGCGGGTGGCCATCGGCATGACGATCTGGCGCAGATCCTGCCAGTAGCTCAGGCCCAGCGAGCGGCTGGCGCGGCGCAGGTTCAACGGCACCGAGAGCACGCCGCTGCGCACGATTTCCGTGCCGTAGGCGGTCACGTACAGGCCCAGCACGATGCAGGCCACGGTGAAGGCGCTCCAATCCAGGCCCGCGATGCTCTTGAGGGCGTTGAACAGCACGAATTGAATCAGCAGCGGCACACTGCGAAACACATCTAGCACCCAGGCCAGCGGGATGGTGCTGCGCGGCAGGAGGGCCCGGGCCATGCCGCAGATCACGCCGGCAATGGTGCCGATAATCATCGAAATGACAGTTAAAAGGATGGTGACCCAGGCCCCTTGAAGCATGTACTGCAGATCGCCCCAACTGAAAGTGGTCTCGAACATGGTCAACTCCTCAGTACCGGAACAGGCGCCAGGACAGCAGGCGCGCAAGGCCCACGATCAGCTTGGCGATCAGGTAATAGAGCACCGCCGCAATGGCAAAGAACTCGAAGGTACGGAAAGTCATGACGTTGTAGTTCTGCGTCACGCCAGTGAGGTCGTTGTTCAGGCCCACGACCACGCCCATGGAAGTCATCAGCACCGCCCAGACCATCTGGTTGGTCATCGGGTAGAAGACGATGCGCAGCAATTGCGGAATGACGATCAGCCGATAGGCCTGCGGTGCGCTCATGCCCAGGGAGCGGGCTGCGCGCAACTGGGTGTCGGGCACGGCCTTGAGGCCGCCACGGAAGTTTTCTGCCAGGTACCCTGCGTTGTTGATGGTGATCCCGGCCAGCAACGCCACCCAGGAGTTGATGTGGATACCGAAGGAGCCCAGGCCGAAGTACAGGATGTACACCTGGAACAGTGACGGTGTGTTGCGCGCGATGGAAATCCAGGTGGCGGCGAAGCCCTTGAGGATCAGGTTCTTGCCCTGGCGCATGAACACCAGGCACAGCGCGATGATGACCCCCAGGATCATCGACAGCGCAGCGGTTTCGAACGTCACCCAGGCGCCCTGCAGCATGTCCGGCAACGCCTTGAACGCGGCGCGCCATTGGAAGGTGTAATCAAACATGAACGAGCGCCTCTTTTTGTTCTGCAGCGTGTAACCAGACCGGCAGGCGACCGCTGGCAAGGCCGGTGCAGGCACTGTCGACGCATTCGGCAAGGCTTGCGAAATGCACGTTGCGCCCCACCAGGCCCGGTGCGTAGTGGGCGTACTTGCCGGAATTGGTCATCAGCGTTTTCGCCGCTGGCGGAATCACCGGTTCTGCGAGCATGCACCAGCAGGTGTCGGTGACGAACTGCACGCCAAAGGCTTCCAGCGTCGCGACATAGCCGGCCCGTTGCGCACTTTCCAGCGTGGCCCGGCCGCAGGTGATCACCACCGCCACCTTCGAGTGCTTGCGCAGGCCGTGGCATAGCTGGGCGAGGGTTGCGCATTCGCTCACTGAAAAGTGCGGATTGCCCAGGGTCACGGCATCCACTTGCGGGGTTTGCGCGCTGTTGAGTTCACGCCAGCTGTGCAGCAGGTCGATCTCTTCAATGCGCAACGTCTTGGCTGGCGGATGTCCGCCAAGGGCCAGTTCGGCGTTGGTGGCTTCCGGAGTCACGCCTGCGATATGAAACATTGGCGCGGCCGAGGTGGTGGCAAATGCCGCACCGAAGGCCTTCAAGTCATCGAGGGTCGGCGCCCTGTGTTCCAGGCCGCAGACCACCGGGATCTCGGCGCCGCACAGCAGGCCGATGTGGTAGCCCAGCAGCGGGTAGAAACTGTCGTCCAGCTCGGCCATGTAAGGCACGTCGATGCGCAAGGTCGCGTGACGCTGGGGCGCCAGGTGGCAGCCGATTTTCGGTGCGCGGCCGGTGAGGGCGATGCAGATGTCCAGGTAGTCGGGGTACTTCAGCGTCCGCGCGCCGATCACGCTGTTGGCATAGACCACGGCGTTGGATTCGGCCCAGACGATCTGCTCGCCCAGTTGCGGCGCGCTGTCGAGCAGGTAAGGCGCGCAGGTGAAACTGACCTTCGCGCCCATGTCCAGATAGGCGTCCCCCAACTGGCTGGCGGGTTCGCCCAGGGCCGGGTCCACGCCCAGTTCACGCCAGCGGCGTTTGTCCACGGAGATCGAGTTCAGCGTGGTCGGCACCCGTACCCGGGCGCCCCAGTCCACCAGTTGCCGGGCGAAGCGCAGGCTCGCGGGGCCGGTGTAGATGCAGCCGTCGATGTGCGCCTGGGTGATGTCCAGCAACTCGGTCGCGCCTTGCAGCTCGGCCATGCGCAGGATGATGCCCATGGCGACCTGCGCGGCCTTGCCATAGGCGCCATCGAGAAAACCGCGGTCCATCTCGGTCAGGGTGATCCGGCTCTGGATGGCGGTGTTCGAGCGGGTGGGGCTGACGGTTGCGTGCAATTGCGGCGGCAGGCTGTCGAAACAGGTGACGCGGCCGTCTTCGACCCGGGCGAACTGCACATCGCGCAGCGCGGCAAAACCGGCTTCGCCGAGGCTGACGACAGGGATCGAATGGCCAAACATCTGTTCGGCGATCAGCACACCGAGGGTCAGGATGTCTTCGACCCGCTCGAACACCAGCGCCGCCGGGGCGTGGCCGTTGAGGATCAGTTCCAGCAGCACGCTGCTGCCGGTGCATGAGCCGCGCCCGCTGGGAATCGCGAGGACGCAGCCGGTAATGATTTGCCCGCTCAGGGGGTGGTGGCGGTCGATGACCTCACCGGTGAACGGCTCGACCCCGCCCCAGAAGCTGAGGCCGATATCGGCATAGAGCAATGAGCCCTGGGCACTGCCAGCGACCAGGCAACGCCCGTTCAACGAAATTTCAGACATCAAAGGCTCCTGAAAATGAGGGCCAGGTCAGAATCCGATTCCCGTAGGAGCGCGCTTGCCCGCGATGGCGGTGTGTCAGACGCGAAGAGGCGTCAGACACACTTCGGTCGCGGGCAAGCGCGCTCCTGCAGGCGAAGTTGCCTCAACTCAGTAGTAGACGCCCGGTACGGTCAGGCTGGCTGGTGGAATCTCGTCGCCGACCCATTTTTTCCACAGTTCGTCATAGCGGCCGGAGCGCACTTGCTGGTTCACGAACAGATTCAGGTAGTGGATCAGGCCGTACTCGTTGCGCTTGGCCGCCAGGGACACATAGTCGATGACATACGGCGCGTTGCCGGCGACTTTCAGGCCTTTGTACTTGCCGGACTTGATCGATGCGGCGGCCACGGTGTTGGTCACCACGGACGCTTCGATCTGGCCCTGGGCGACGGCCAGGATGGTGTCGTTCTGGGTCTGGTAGGCGCGGAAGCTGCCGCTGCCCCATTTCTTCTGGTCCTTCTCCAGGGCGATGGCTTCATAGGTGCCGCTGGTGTTGCCGACGTTCTTGCCCTTGAGGTCTTCGTACTTGGTGATGCCGGTCTTGTCGGTGGTCAGCACCACCATCTGGAAGGCGAAGTAGGGGATGGTCATGGCCACGGTCTTGGCGCGTTCCAGGGTGTCGGAGGTAGAGGCGACGATCACGTCGGCGCGGCCCGACATCAGCGCGGGAATGCGATCAGGGAACGGGGTTTCCACTACCTCGGCGGTCACGCCCAGCACTTTTGCCAGGTCGTTGCAGTAATCGACGTCGAATCCGACCGGGTTGTTCTTGTCATCGCGCGAGCCCATCGGCGGGAAGTCCAGGGTGACCGCACAACGCAGCTTGCCGGAGCCAATGATGTCATCGAGCTTGTCGGCAAATGCCGTACTGATGAAAGAAGTACTCATTACAGCGAGGAGGGCTACAGCAATGCCATGCTTTTTCATAAGAGCCTCTAATGGTGCAAGTAATGGAACACAGTCGGATAAGTAATTTCGTATACGATATTTTCTAAGCACAGTTTGTGCCTGCTTTGCCACTATAGCTGCAGGACGACGACTCGGCGGGTTTCAAGGTTTTCCCGGGCGGCTGGCGACCGGGCGGTGTTACATAAAGGAGCAAAATGGTGTGCGGTGCTTCATACATGCACGTCTTCTAGTTAGGTGTGTGCCGTGGGTGGCGCTGCGTCAGAGTGGCAGTAAAGCAGGGGGCGGGTCTTGACCGATTTCGCCCTCACGGATGACGAAATCGGCACAGTGCCCGGATTCAGATTTCGCTGGTGGACGCGTTGGGCAGGTGGGTGTACAGCGAGCGGCATACGCTCATGATGTGATGCTCGATCAGTTCGCAGGCTTTCTCGACGTCGCGTTCGGCACAGGCCTTGAGGATGCCGCGATGCTCCTGGTCGGCGCGCTCCTTGCCTTCCTCGAAGCTCATCTGCACCCGCAGGTAGCGCTCGATCTTGTCGTGGATGGAGCGAATCATGTTCAGCAGGAATGGCCGTTGCGCCGCCTCGTAGAGGCAGGTGTGAAAGGCCCAGTTCAACTCGGCCCAGCGGCCGATGTCATCGTCGGCAACGAACTCGTCACAGATGGCCGTGGCCCGGCGGATGTGGGCTGCCGTCAACCTCGGCACGGCCAGGCGAATGGCCTGGACCTCCAGCAACACCCGCACTTCGAAGATCTGCGCCAGCTCAGGCTCCGAGATCCGCGTGACCACCGCGCCCTTGTTGCGATGAAACTGCACCAGGCCCTCGGCCTCCAGACGCTTGAGCGCCTCGCGCACGGGGATTTTGCTGACGTTGAAAATGCGCGCGATGTCGTCCTGGCGAATCGGCTCATCTTCGGCGAACTGGCCGGAAATGATCGACTCGCGCAGGTACCTGGAGATCACCTCGGACGCGGACGGCGCGACGCCGAGGTTGGGGGCGTCGGATAGGAGAAGAGGCACGCGCAAGACTCAGGCAATGAGTGGATGACGGATATTGTATACGACCTTCGATTTGTTACATCTGATGTCGTAAGACTTCGTACGAAAAAAGATCAGTGGTTCACGGTATAGGACAGCATCATCGAAATCTGGCACAGCGGACGGCCGCTTTCGGCGTGCCACTGGTTGAACGCTGCTTGCACTGCCGCCTGATCACGCTGGCTGCTGGGCACCTTGTCGACGATGTTCTGAGCGTTGAGCGCGGCCACGACGTCGTGGCTGGGGATGAATGTGTCCTTGCCGACCATACGCAGAAAGCGCGGCGCGGACAGGCCGCCCATCTGGTTGCCGTGTTTGGCCAGATAGCGCCACAGGCCGACGATATCGGTCACCGGCCACTGGGCGATGAAGTTGCCGAAGCTGCCGTGCTCGTGGGCGATGTCGAGGATCAACTGGGCGTTGCGCGGCACGCTCTTGAGCTTGCCCAGATGGCGGATGATGCGGGCGTCCTGCATCAGGCGCTCCAGATGATCGGCGCCCATGAGCACCACCTTTTCCGGATCGAAGCCGAAGAACACTTGCTCGAACGCCGGCCACTTGGCATCGACCAGACTGTGCTTCAAACCGGCACGAAACACCCGCAGGGCCAGGGTCGACAGGTAGCGGTCGTCACTGATGGCCTTGAGTTGTTTCGGGGAGGCGGGAGTCGGCAGGTGCGCTTCGAGCGCGGCGGCGGAGCCAAAGCGGTTGAGGCAGTATTCATTGAGCCATTTGTAGTCTTGCATGCCCTCTCCAGAACAAAAAAATTGTGCCACACCCCGCCCCTGTAGGAGCGCGCTTGCCCGCGACGGCGGTGTGTCTGAGACAGATCGTGCGTCTGACCCACTGCAATCGCGGGCAAGCGCGCTCCTACACGGCAGCGAGCTTGCGGTTGAGCTGAAACCGCCAGCGCACATACAGCAACGCGCTGGTGAACACCGCCAGGCTCGCCAGCATTTCCAGCACGCCGAACAGCGAGCGCTCGGGGTCGAAAGCAGCCAGAGCGCCTTTGATGAAATACAGGTTCACCACAAAGCAGGTCCAGGCATGCCCGCGAGCGCTGCCGGTCAGCATGCCGGGCGCCAGCAGCAGCAACGGCACCAGCTCGATCGACAGGATCACCCAAGGCCGTGCGCCGTGCACGTCGGCGAAGATCAGGTAATAGATCGCCAATAGCGCGATCAGCCCCAGAAAACACAGCAAGGCGCCAACCCGGCTCCAGCGAACCCGAGGTTCCAGCCATTGCAGCGCGGGCAGCACCTTGGGTTTTCTAGCCACGGGAAGGTTCCAGCGCCCGTGCGGTTTTTGCCAGGCGCTGACCCAGTGCGCGGCACAGCGTGGTTTCGTGCGGGTCCAGCGGGCGCTTGCCGTCCGCGCCGGCGTGGTGGCTGGCGCCGTAGGGGGTGCCGCCGCCGCTGGTCTCGATCAGCGCCGCTTCGCTGTAGGGCAGGCCGGTGATCAGCATGCCGTGGTGCAGCAACGGCAGCAGCATCGACATCAGCGTGGTTTCCTGGCCGCCGTGCAGGCTGGCGGTGGAGGTGAAGACTGCGGCCGGTTTGTCCACCAGCGCGCCGGTCAGCCACAGGCTGCTGGTGCCGTCGAGGAAGTACTTGAGCGGCGCGGCCATGTTGCCGAAACGGGTCGGGCTGCCCAGCGCAAGGCCGGCGCAGTTCTTCAGGTCGTCGAGGGTGGCGTAGAGAGCACCGGTTTCCGGGATGCTCGGGGCAACGGCTTCGCATTCGGTGGAAATCGCCGGCACCGTGCGCAGGCGCGCTTCCATGCCGCCCATCTCGATACCCCGGGCGATCTGCCGGGCCATTTCGCTGGTCGAGCCGTTGCGGCTGTAGAACAGCACCAGAATGTACGGCGCGCTCACGGCAGGATCTCCAGGATTTTTTCCGGCGGACGACCAATCATGGCCCTGTCGCCGGCGATCAGGATCGGGCGCTCGATCAGCTTGGGATGGGCGGTCATGGCGGCGATCAGTTGCTCATCGGTGAGGCTCGCATCGGCCAGGTTCAGCGTCTTGTATTCGTCTTCGCCGGTACGCAGCAGGTCGCGGGCGCCGATGCCCAGCTTGCCCAGCAGCTCACGCAACTGGCCGGCGTCAGGCGGGGTTTCGAGGTAGCGCACGATGGTCGGGGTCAGGCCGCGCGCTTCAAGCAGTTCCAGCGCGCCACGGGATTTTGAGCAGCGAGGGTTGTGATAAAGCGTCAGATCGGTCATTTGCAGTCGCATCTTTCATGAGGTGGCGGCTATTCTACAGCTGTGACGACAAAGGCCAAGATGGGGCCCGGTTACGTTTTCTCTTAAAGGAACAGGCATCATGGCAAGGCGGTTGGCAGCAGCAGTAGCACTTATCGGCAGCATGTTGCTCAGCGGGTGCGGGGTGGATCTGGGCACCGATCAGAACGGCCAGAAAGTGGCCAGTGAGCGGGTCGACAAACATTGGCTGGTGGTCAATTACTGGGCCGAATGGTGTGGCCCGTGTCGCACCGAGATTCCCGAGCTGAACAAGCTGTCCGAGCAGATGAACGGGCAGAAGGTCAGCGTGTTCGGGGTCAACTTCGATAACTTGCAGGGCGACGAGCTGAAAAACGCCAGCAATGCGCTGGGCATCAAGTTCACGGTGCTGGCGAACGATCCAGCCGACCAGTACGACCTGCCCAAGAGCGAAGCGTTGCCGGTGACCTACATCATCGATGACAAGGGCAAGGTGCGTGAGCAGTTGATGGGCGAACAGACCGCAGCCGGCGTGGCGCAGAAGCTGGCGGAGTTGAAGGGCAAGGGTTGAGCGAGCGAGCGGTGGGCTGATGGCCGCCAATGGTAGGAGCGCGCTTGCCCGCGATTGCGCCCTGTCAGACACCTTCTCGTTGTCTGGCACACTGCGGTCGCGGGCAAGCGCGCTCCTACGGGGATTGTCGGTAGCAATCAGCCTTCCTCGGGCCAGAAGCGCAGCGGCAAGCCTTGCGCGGGCCACAGTTCCAGTTGCTGCACGTCTGATACATCCCAATGCTCGACCTTGCCCATGGCTTCCAGGAAGCGGTGTTCCTGGTCCATCAGCGCCGGGGCGCACATTTTTCGGGTGCTGCCCACGGGGCCGAAGCTGATCGAGTCGCCGTCCAGCCGGTAGGACGCAAACCAGTGGTTGCAGCCCGCATTGCCATAGGCGCGACCATCCTCGCCCAGGGTCATGGTCAGGTGACTGTTGTCGATCAGCGGACGTTCGCCGATCCACTCCAGCACATAGCCATGGTCACGCTGGAGCGCGCCGGTATCGCTGGCGCAGCCGGTCAGCAGGGCGGTGGCGAGCAGGGGCAGGGCGAGGCATTTCATGCGGCGTTCTTCGCGCAGGCCGGGCACAGGTGGTTCTCGCCGACGGTTTTCCAGCCCAGTTCCGCGATGCGCGCGGTGGCAGCCGGCTTCAGGGCCTTCTTGCCTTCCTTGCCATCGACCATGAATTCGATGTCCTGCTCCTTGCCGCAGCCGTTGCAGTTGACCTTCCACTGATGGATCGCCAGCTCCGTGAACGCCGGGCCATTGGCGACCGCGACCCATTGGCCGGGCGGGTTGATCAGGTGACGGACCTTTTCCACGTTCAGGCGCATGTAGAGGTCTTTGCTGCCTTTGACGGTGACGAGCAGCACGTCGTCGTGCTTGATCGAGCCGCCGTTGCCGGTCACTTGATAGCGGCCCAGCGCGAGGCTGCGGCATTCGATCAGGGTGTGGTGCGGGGTGAGCATGCTGTAGCGAAAATCGTGTTCGGCCATGGGGGTCTCCAAATAGGCGCGCATGCTAACACTTTAGAAGAGGGATTCCCGCTGTCGGGCGACGGTCTGGCACCTGGCATCTGGCACCTGTAGGAGCGCGCTTGCCCGCGATGGCGGTGTGTCAGGCGCATCCTGGGTATCTGACCCACCGCGGTCGCGGGCAAGCGCGCTCCTACAGGGGTGTACGCTACCCCGTAGCAGCACGGCTTGCCGGCGGGGGCGATCTTGAGTAGGCCCCCGCCGGCAAGCGGAGCGCCGCCCGGCCGGGCTGCTACGGGACTGCATCAAGCGCTCACCCGTGCCTCGACTTCCAGCCGGGCGATGGCGGTTTCCAGGTCGTCCAGGGCCTTGTCGCTGTCCGGGGAATCCTGCTTGAGCAAGGTTTCGCTGCGTTGGCAGGCGGCGCGCAGTTGCGGCACGCCGCAGTAGCGGGTGGCACCGTGAAGGCGGTGGACCCGCTCGATCAAGGCCACCTGATCATCGGCTTCCCGCGCGGCGCGGATGGCCTCGCGGTCAGTCTCAAGGGAGGCCAGCAGCATCGCCAGCATGTCGGCCGCCAGATCGACCTTGCCTGCCGCCAGTCGCAAACCTTCCTCATGATCGAGCACCTGCAGGCTGACGCCGCCATGACTGATTTCCGGGTGTCGCTCCGGCGCCTGGTTGCGCAGCGCAAGGCCGGTCCACTTGAGCACCACCTGCGCCAGTTGCCGTTCGCTGATCGGCTTGGTCAGGTAGTCGTCCATGCCGCTTTGCAGCAGCGCGCGTTTTTCGTTGGCCATGGCGTGGGCTGTGAGGGCGACGATGGGCAGTGACGTCGACTGGCGTTCGGTCTCCCAGCTGCGGATCGCCTCGGTGGCCTGGCGCCCGTCCATGCCCGGCATCTGCACGTCCATCAGCACCAGGTCGAAGGGTTCGTCCTGCACGGCCTGAACCGCCGCGTAGCCGCTGTCGACGGCCAGCACCTTGGCACCCATGTCTTCGAGCAGCGTTTGCACCAGCAACAGGTTGGCTGGGTTGTCGTCGACGCAGAGGATGCGCGGCGGGCGGCTGGACACCGGTTCCGGCAGCTCGTTGCGCAATTGCTTGGGGTTGATCAGCTCCGACAGGCTGCGCCGCAGTTTGCGGGTGCACGCAGGCTTGGCCTGCAACTGGGTGTAGGCGTCCGGCACCGATGCCTGGTACAGCGCCTGCTCGGTGGTCGGGCACAGCACCAGGACCTTGCAGTCGAGGTTTTCCAGATCCCAGATCTGCTGGCGCAGGCGCTCGGGCGGCAACTGGTGGGCGGTCACGCCGAGCACCGCCATGTCGATGGCGTGGGGCGTCTGGTGCACCACGGTGACGCCGTTGATGAGGTTCTCCAGATTGTTGAACACCATCGGCTGCAGGCCGCAGTCTTCCAGTTGATGCTCCAGCGCCTGGCGCGCCAGGTCGTGATGTTCCAGCACCGCCACCCGACGGCCCATCAGCGGTGGGGCGGGAAGGTCTTCCAGGTCGTCGCGGGTCTTGGGCAGGGTCAGGCTGATCCAGAACACCGAGCCTTCGCCGGGGTTGCTCTCGACGCCGATTTCCCCGCCCATCTGCTCGATCAGCCGCTTGGAAATCACCAGCCCCAGGCCCGTGCCGCCGGAGTGCCGCGACAGCGAGTTATCGGCCTGGCTGAACGCCTGGAACAGCGCGCGCACGTCCTGGCTGGACAGGCCGATGCCGGTGTCCTGGACGCTGATGCGCAACTGCACCTGGTCGTTTTCCTCTTCCTCAAGCATGGCCCGGGCGACGATGGTGCCTTCGCGGGTGAACTTGATCGCGTTGCTCACAAGGTTGGTCAGGATCTGCTTGAGCCGCAGCGGGTCACCCACCAGCGACAGCGGCGTGTCGCGGTAGACCAGGCTCACCAGCTCCAGCTGCTTGGCATGGGCGGCGGGGGCGAGGATGGTCAGGGTGTCCTGCAGCAGGTCGCGCAGGTTGAACGGGATGGCGTCGAGCACCAGCTTGCCGGCCTCGATCTTCGAGAAGTCGAGGATCTCGTTGATGATGCTCAGCAGGTTGTCGGCGGATTTCTCGATGGTGCCCAGGTAATCGTACTGGCGCGGGGTCAGTTCGCTCTTCTGCAACAGATGGGTGAAGCCCAGGATGCCGTTGAGCGGAGTGCGGATCTCGTGGCTCATGTTGGCCAGGAATTCTGACTTGATTCGGCTGGCCTCCAGCGCCTCCTTGCGCGCCAGATCCAGTTCGATGTTCTGGATCTCGATGGTTTCAAGGTTCTGGCGCACGTCTTCGGTGGCCTGTTCGATGCTGTGCTGCAATTCTTCCTGGGCGTTCTGCAGGGTCGCGGCCATGCGGTTGATGCCCGAGCCCAGTTCGTCCAGTTCGTGGCTGCCCATGGGCGGCAGTCGCGCTTCGAGATTGCCGTCCTTGAGTTGCGCCACCACCTGCTTGATCTGGGAGATCGGGCCGTTGATGGTGCGGCTCATGCGCAGCGCGAGCATGGCGGTCAGGCCCAGCCCCACGGCGATCAGCAGCAGGCTGGCGAACAGGCTGCGATACCCGCGCAGCAGCGTGCCGCTGTGGGACAGTTCCAGTTCCACCCAGCCCAGCAGGCGGTCGGCCTCGGCGGGAATCACTTCGCCTGTCAGGTGCCGGTTACGCCCGAAAACGGGCATCAGGTAGCGGGTGGCGTCGTTTTCCGAGCGCTGCAGCATGTGCGTGCTGTTGCCGACCGGCGCCTGGTTGATCATGCTCGGCCCGGCGTGTGCCAGGGGATTGCGGTTGGCATCCAGGAACGACACCGCGCGTACGTCGGCCTGTTCCAGCACCTGGCCGGCGATGCGGTCCAGTTGGCCCTTGTCGTTGTTGGCCAGGGCGGTGGCCGACAGCGGGGCCAGTTCGTTGGCGATCATTTCGCCACGCTTGAGCAACTGGGTCTGCAACTCCGAAAGCTGCATCCAGGTGAAATAACCGCCCAGGAGCGCCGCCATCAGGCAGGTCGGCAGCAGGGTCAGCAGCAATACGCGGCCTTTGATGCCCAGTTTGTTCAGCACACTTGTTCTCCGGCAATCCTGTTCACGTCGTCTTGCCGGTTCATGAAGGCAAGACGCGGACCATGGTTGCCTGTGATTGGGACGTACAGCACCTTTGGTAGTTTGCGCAGTGTAGCCAGTTGCGTGCGGGGAATCTCGGCTGATTGGCGATCACCGAAGGCTCCTACATAAGGTTCGGATCAATCGCCATTGCCGATACTCAAGCAATCTTGAATAATCGCCGCCTTGAGAATCACTCGCAGACGCCAATGAATCCCGCCATCATTCACCGCCCCAGCATACTCGCCATCGAGGACGATCCGGTGCTGGGCGCCTTCGTGCACGACCAACTGGATCGCTGCGGCTTCCACGTCACCTGGTGCCAGAACGGCAGCGAGGGGCTGGCCCGTGCGCAACAGCAGCCGTTCGACGTGGTGCTGATGGACATCCTGCTGCCCGGCATGAACGGCCTGGACGTGCTGATCCACCTGCGTCGCCAGCATTCGATGCCGATCATCCTGATGTCGGCGCTGGGAGCCGAGGCCGACCGCATAACCGGTTTTCGCAATGGCGCGGACGATTACCTGCCCAAGCCGTTCAGCGTCGATGAACTGAAGGTGCGTATCGAGGCGATCCTGCGCCGGGTGGAACTGGAGCGGCGGTTCAACATGGCGGTGCCGGCGCCTGCGATGCCCGCCCAGGACGAACTGACCTTCGATGAAGGCCTGTGCGACGTCGGCTTCGCCGGCAAATCGGCGCAACTGACCCGCAGCGAATACCGCCTGCTGGAAACCCTGTGGCGCAGCCCCGAGGACGTGCTGAGCAAACCCTTCCTTTATCAGCATGTGCTGCAGCGGGGCTATTCCCAGCATGATCGCAGCCTGGACATGCACATCAGCCAGATCCGTCGCAAGCTCAAGGCCATCGGCTACGAGGCGCGGCAGGTGCGTACCGTGTGGGGCAAGGGCTACGTGCTGACGGCGGCTGACCTGGATGGCTGAACAACGCTTTCGACTGCCGGGCAGGCACTCGCTGTTCTGGCGGCTGGCCATTTTGCTGGTGGGTTTCTGCCTGCTGATGATCTGGCTCAGTTGGTACTGGGGCCGCTACATCGAAACCCAGAATGCCTTTCTTTCGCCTGATGCGCGGCGGGTCCTCAACAGCTACGCAGCCGAGGCCGAGCAGGCCTGGGAAGTGGGCAAGGAGCAGGGCGTCGATGACTGGCTCAGAGAGGTGCGCCAGCACGAATCCGGCTGGGTCGGGGTGATCGGCAGCGACCTGCAATCGTTGGGCAGTCTGCCCCTCAGCGACGCCCAGGTGCAGCGCCTGACCTTCATGCGCGGGGTCGACTGGCCCATGAGCCGCCGGCAGAAGACCGCGCCCTGGCTGAAAATCCCGTTCCCCCGGGACGCCAGCGTCGGCAGCCTGATCATCGAACTGCCCGAGCGCTTCAAGCCGGGGCGGCATGCCCTAATCTGGCAGATGCTGACCAATGTCATCATCCCGGCGCTGTTCACACTCTTGTTGTGTGTGGGTTTGTACCGGCTGCTGATTCGCCCGCTCAACCAGTTGCGCGAGCACGCCAATGCCTGGCGTGCCGACCGCTTGTCCAGCGGGTTGTCGTCGCAGATGACTTCGCGTCAGGACGAGCTGGGCGAACTCAACCGCGCCTTCGATCACATGGCCACGCGCTTGCAATCCACGGTGCAGATCCAGCAACAGTTGTTGCGCGATCTGTCCCATGAGCTGCGCACGCCGCTGAGCCGCCTGCGGGTGGCCTGCGACACCGAGCAGAGCCTGCCCGAACTGCGTGAGCGCCTGGGGCGCGAGGTGGAAGGCATGCGCCGGCTGGTGGACGACACCCTGCACCTGGCCTGGCTCGACGCCGAGCGCGAGAAACTGCCTGATGAAGACATTCAGGTGCAGGCGCTGTGGGACATGCTGGTGGACAACGCCTGTTTCGAAAGCTGCTGGCCGTCGCGGCAACTGGTCTGCGATTTGGGCAGCGAATGCTGGGTGCGCGGGCATCTCAATACCCTGGCCCAGGCGCTGGAGAACATCCTGCGCAACGCGATCCGGCACTCGCCCCCTGAAGGCATCGTGCGCCTGGGCGGGCGTCTGGATGGCGATGACTGGCTGCTGTGGCTGGAGGATCAGGGCGGCGGCGTCGATGACAGCGATCTGGAACGCATCTTTGCCCCATTCATTCGCCTGGACGGCGCCCGGCCGGGGGACGGCGGTTTCGGTCTGGGCCTGAGCATCGCGCGTAATTCGCTGCGTTTGCAGGGTGGCGACATGTGGGCGGAAAACACCGCGCAGGGGTTGCGGATGATCATGCGCCTTCCCGCCGCAGAAATCCTAACCGTCACATGATCCCGTAGCAGCACGGCTTGCCGGCGGGGGCGTCGTGTCAGGCAATGAATCTTTGTCTGATCCACCGCTCCCGCCGGCAAGCCGTGCTGCTACGGGGATAAGTGGTGTCAGTCGCTTCCTTTTACACCCTTATTCCTTTTCGAAATATCCAACTCACTTTGCGTGATATGGGGTTGAGGCGATTGCCGGTATGATAGGCGACCCCCGCACGTCTGGACCGCGAAACGCCATGACCCTGCAGTATCCAACCATCGCCGATTGCATCGGCAACACCCCGCTGGTGCGTCTGCAACGCATGGCCGGGAATACCAGCAACACGTTGCTGCTCAAGCTCGAAGGCAACAACCCGGCCGGTTCCGTGAAGGATCGCCCGGCGCTGTCGATGATTACCCGCGCAGAGTTGCGCGGGCAGATCCATCAGGGCGACACCCTGATCGAAGCGACCTCCGGCAACACCGGCATCGCCCTGGCCATGGCCGCGGCGATCAAGGGTTACCGCATGATTCTCATCATGCCGGACAATTCCAGTGCCGAACGCAAGGCCGCGATGACCGCCTACGGTGCCGAGCTGATCCTGGTCAGCAAGGAAGAAGGCATGGAAGGCGCCCGTGACCTGGCCGATCGCATGCAGGCCGAAGGCCGTGGCAAGGTATTGGACCAGTTCGCCAATGGTGACAACCCCGAGGCCCACTACACCGGCACCGGGCCGGAAATCTGGCGGCAGACCGAAGGCACCATCACTCACTTCGTCAGCTCCATGGGCACCACCGGCACCATCATGGGCACCTCGCGCTTCCTGAAGGAGCAGAACCCCGAGATTCAGATCGTCGGTCTGCAACCCATGGACGGCGCCTCGATTCCGGGCATTCGTCGCTGGCCGCAGGAATACCTGCCAAAGATCTACCAGGCCGACCGCGTTGATCGCATTGTCGACATGGCCCAGGCCGAAGCCGAGGACGTCATGCGTCGCCTGGCCCGCGAGGAAGGCATCTTCTGTGGCGTCTCCTCGGGCGGTGCCGTCGCCGGGATGCTGCGTATTTCGAAAGAAGTCGAGAACGCGGTGATCGTCGCGATCATCTGTGACCGGGGCGACCGTTACCTGTCGACCGGCATCTACGATGCACCCAACTGATGGCCAAGCGTGATTCAGGACTGCGCTTCCAGCCCAGTGGCGGCACACGGACCGCGCAGGTGCCTACGGGCAAGAAACAGCGTCTGACCATCGAGCGCCTGGCCAATGACGGCCGTGGCGTCGGTTTTGTCGACGGTCGCACCTGGTTCGTCGCGGGCAGCCTGGCCGGTGAGGAGGTCGAAGCGCGGGTGCTCGGCGCCCACGGCAAGGTGGTCGAAGCGCGCACCGAACGGGTGTTTCAGGCAAGCGACCTGCGTCGCCCGGCGCCGTGCCCGCATTTCGGTCGATGCGGCGGTTGCAGCGTGCAGCAGATGCCCCATGCCGAACAGCTTGCCCTCAAACAGCGCATGCTCGCCGAGCAGTTGAGCCGCGTGGCCGGTGTCGAGCCTGAGGAGTGGGCCGCGCCGCTGACCGGTGACGAATACGCCTACCGCCGCCGCGCCCGCATCGCCGTGCGCTGGGACGCCAGGGCCAAGCGCCTGGACGTGGGTTTTCGCGCAGCCTCCAGCCAGGACATCATCGCCATCGACCAATGCCCGGTGCTGGTACAGGCCTTGCAGCCGATCATGACGGCACTGCCGGCCATGCTTGCAAGCTTGAGCAAGCCGCAGGCGCTGGGGCATGTCGAGTTGTTCAGTGGTTCGGCCAATGCCGTGCTGTTGCGCCATACCGCGCCGCTGGCCGAGCAGGACCTGGCAACGCTCAAGGCATTTTGTGAAACCCACGACGCGCAACTCTGGTTGCACGGTGAGGGGGAGCCACAGCCGGTGGACCCTTCGGCGCAGTTGGGTTACGAGCTTGCGCCGTGGAATCTGCAACTGGCGTATCGTCCTGGTGACTTTGTGCAGGTCAATGCGCAGGTCAACGTCGCGATGATTCAACAGGCGCTGGCCTGGCTTGCGCCACGTCCGGACGAACGAGTACTGGACTTGTTCTGCGGGCTTGGTAACTTCGCTCTACCGCTGGCGCAGAATGTGCGCGAAGTGGTGGCGGTGGAGGGCGTTGATACCATGGTTCAACGTGCAACCGACAACGCATTGAGCAATGATTTGCAGAATGTGAAATTTTACCGGGCGGATCTGTCGCAGCCGCTGGACAAGGCGGCCTGGGTGGCGGAAGGTTTCAGCGCGGTCCTGCTCGATCCTCCCCGTGACGGGGCGTTCGAGGTGGTCGGCAAGCTCAAGTCACTGGGCGCCGAACGGTTGGTGTATGTGTCGTGCAACCCGGCAACTCTGGCGCGCGACACGGTCGAATTGAAGAAGCAGGGCTACCGTTTAAGACGTGCCGGAATTCTCGACATGTTTCCGCAGACAGCGCATGTCGAGGCGATGGCGTTATTTGAAGCGAGTAAGTGAAGCGCCGACTTAAGGACACAAGTCAGCGCCTCACACGGAGTCTCGTTTAATCCGACTGGCCCGCGCACGTGAACCTTGCAAGGCCCGCAAGGCAGGTGCGCTGTAGAAGGCTGGCGACTGATGGCGCATTTCATCGCGCCGTAGGGAAGGTAAGCAACATGGTACAGGTGAGAGCACACCAGCCGATAAACACAGACGGCAGTATCAATCTCGACGCTTGGCTTGATCACGTGGTCAGCGTCGACCTGGCGGTAGACCGGCAGGCATTGAAAGAAGCCTGCGAATTTGCCCGACAGGCCGAGCAACAGGACAACGCCGCCAAGAACCTCTGGGCGGAAGGCACGTCGAGTTTTCAGACGGGTCTTGAAATCGCTGAAATTCTGGCCGACCTCAAGCTCGACCAGGACTCGCTCATTGCCGCCGTGATTTATCGCGCGGTGCGTGAAGGCAAGATCCCGCTGCCGGATGTCAGCCAGCGGTTCGGCCCCACGGTGGCCAAGCTGATCGACGGCGTGCTGCGCATGGCGGCCATCAGCGCCAGTCTCAGCCCGCGCCAGTCGCTGGTGCTGGGCACCCAGGCGCAGGTGGAAAACCTGCGCAAGATGCTGGTGGCCATGGTCGATGACGTGCGCGTCGCGCTGATCAAGCTGGCCGAACGGACCTGCGCCATCCGCGCGGTCAAGAACACCACCGACGAGAAGCGCAACCGGGTTGCCCGGGAAGTCTTCGACATCTACGCGCCGCTGGCCCACCGCCTGGGCATCGGCCACATCAAGTGGGAGCTGGAGGACCTGTCCTTCCGCTATCTGGAGCCTGAGCAGTACAAACAGATCGCCAAGCTGCTGCACGAGCGCCGGCTGGATCGCGAGCGTTTCATCACCGACGTGATGTCGCAGCTGGAAAACGAACTGCTGGCCACCGGCGTCACCGCCGACATCAGTGGCCGGGCGAAACACATCTATTCGATCTGGCGCAAGATGCAGCGCAAGGGTCTGGAATTCAGCCAGATCTACGACGTGCGCGCCGTGCGCGTGCTGGTGCCGGAGATGCGCGACTGCTACACCGCGCTCGGCATCGTCCACACCCTGTGGCGGCACATTCCCAAGGAGTTCGACGACTACATCGCCAACCCCAAGGAAAACGGCTATCGCTCGCTGCACACTGCGGTGATCGGCCCCGAAGGCAAGGTGCTGGAGGTGCAGATCCGCACCCACGCCATGCACGAAGAGGCCGAGCTTGGCGTCTGCGCCCACTGGAAATACAAGGGCACCGACGTCAAATCCAGCTCCAACCATTACGAAGAGAAAATCTCCTGGCTGCGTCAGGTGCTCGAATGGCATGAAGAACTGGGTGACATTGGCGGCCTGGCCGAACAATTGCGCGTGGATATCGAGCCAGACCGGGTCTACGTGTTCACCCCGGACGGTCACGCCATCGACCTGCCCAAGGGCGCGACGCCGCTGGACTTCGCCTACCGCGTGCACACCGAGATCGGCCACAACTGCCGTGGCGCCAAGATCAACGGCCGCATCGTGCCGCTCAACTACAGCCTGCAGACCGGCGAGCAGGTCGAGATCATCACCAGCAAGCACGGCACGCCGAGCCGCGACTGGCTGAACTCGAACCTGGGCTACATCACCACCTCCCGGGCGCGGGCCAAGATCGTGCACTGGTTCAAGCTCCAGGCGCGCGATCAGAACGTCGCGGCGGGCAAGGTCCAGCTCGAACGCGAGCTGCTGCGCCTGGCCTTGCCGCAGGTGGACTTCGACAAGTTGGCGGACAAGGCCAACATGAAGACCGCCGAAGACATGTTCGCGTCCCTGGGTGCCGGTGACTTGCGCCTGGCGCAACTGGTCAACCTGGCGCAGCAACTGGTCGAGCCCGAGCGTGGCAACGAACAGCTGGAACTGATTCCGCGCAAAGCCTCCGGTTACAAGCCGGGCAAGCGTGGCGACATCCAGATCCAGGGCGTGGGCAACCTGATGACGCAGATGGCCGGCTGCTGCCAGCCGCTGCCGGGGGATGCCATCGTCGGCTATATCACCCAGGGTCGTGGCGTGAGCATTCACCGCCAGGACTGCGCCTCGGTGCTGCAACTGGGCGGGCGCGAGCCGGAGCGGATCATCCAGGTCAGTTGGGGGCCGGTGCCGGTGCTCACGTATCCTGTGGACATCATCATTCGTGCCTACGACCGTTCAGGATTGTTGCGTGACGTGTCCCAGGTGCTGCTCAACGAGCGCATCAACGTGCTGGCGGTCAACACCCGCTCGAACAAGGAAGACAACACCGCGCTGATGTCCCTGACCATCGAGATTCCGGGGCTGGATGCACTGGGCCGGTTGCTGGGGCGCATCTCGCAGTTGCCGAACATCATCGAGACGCGGCGTAACCGTACGCCCTAAGCAGCTTTAAGCCACAAGCTACAAGCCGCAAGCTGCACGCGGATAACTTGAAGCTTGTGGCTTGTGGCTTGCTGCTGTGACCGAAGGGAACCCATGTACACACTTCAAGACCTCATCAACCTCATGGCCCGGCTACGCGATCCGCAGTACGGTTGCCCGTGGGACGTGAAGCAGAACTGCGCGACCATCGTGCCGCACACCCTCGAAGAGGCCTATGAAGTCGCCGACGCCATCGAGCGCGGGGATTTCGATGACCTGCGGGGCGAGCTGGGCGATCTGTTGTTCCAGGTGGTGTACTACTGCCAACTGGCGCGCGAGGAGGGGCGGTTCGAGTTCGACGGCGTGGTCGATGGCATCACCCGCAAGCTGATCCGTCGTCACCCCCACGTGTTCCCCACGGGCGATCTGTACGCACCGCTGGAGACGCCACGCCTGAGCGAAGACCAGGTCAAGCATCGCTGGGAAGAGATCAAGGCCGAGGAGCGCGCCGAGAAGGCCCATGTGCCCGAGCAGTTGTCGCTGCTCGACGACGTGCCGACGGTACTTCCGGCCTTGTCCCGCGCCGCCAAGTTGCAGAAGCGTGCGGCCCAGGTCGGTTTCGACTGGCCCGAGGCGCTGCCGGTGATCGACAAGGTGCGCGAGGAGCTCGATGAAGTCCTCGAAGCCATGGCCGACAACGACCGTGAGGGCATCAACGAAGAAATCGGCGACCTGCTGTTTGTCGTGGTCAATCTGGCCCGGCATCTGAAGGTCGATCCGGAGAACGCATTGCGCGCCGCCAACGGCAAGTTCGAGCGGCGCTTCCGATTTATCGAACAGGCCTTGCGCGAAGCCCGGCGCCCCATCGAAGATTGCAGCCTCGAAGAGATGGATGCGCTCTGGGGCGAAGCCAAGCGCCAGGAAAAGAACTCGCCAGACTGCGGTTGAGCTGACGATTTAGGAATAGAAGGCAGAGAGAGAAGACAGATGGCGGGTATTTCCCTTCGTGACCAGTTGCTCAAGGCAGGTCTGGTCAACGAGAAGCAGGCCAAGCAGGTCACCAAGAGCAAACAGAAAGAACAGCGTCTGGTGCACAAGGGCCAGGCTGTCGCCGACGATGCCGCCCAGCGTGCCGCTCAGGAAGCCATGGCCGAAAAAGCCAAGCGCGACCAGGAGCTGAACCGCCAGCAGCAGGAGAAAGCCGAGCAGAAAGCCCGTGCCGCGCAGGTCAAGCAATTGATCGAAGCTACGCGCCTGCCGAAGCTGACCACCGAGGATTATTACAACTTCGTCGACGACAAGAAGGTCAAGCGCCTGTCGGTCAACTCGCTGATGCGCAGCAAGCTGAGCAACGGCTCGCTGGCCATCGTGCACCATGGCGGCGGTTACGAGGTGATTCCTCGTGAGGCCGCGCTCAAGGTCCAGGAACGTGACCCGCGCCGTATCGTGCTGCTCAGCGAGCCGACCGAAGAGCCGGATGGCGACGATCCGTATGCGGCGTACAAGATCCCTGACGACCTGATGTGGTAAGCCCATGACGACAAAACCCGCCTGGGCGGGTTTTGTCTTGCTGCGATCCTGTAATCACGTACGGCTCGCTGCCGCCTTCCTGGCTTCCAGTTCCGCGAGCTCTGCTGCGTAACGCTGAGCGTCCGATTCGTGGTGGAACATCCCTACCAATTGATCTTGTTGGCGTACATCCCAGATCTGAATGCCATCCGCGATGCTCTCATGGGATTTGTGCGCTTCGTCGCGTTCAGTAACCGTTACCGTCATATTGAAAACTCCTGACTCTTTGATATCTGCGGCAGGACGTCGCAGTAGGTTCTTTATAGAATTTGGTAGCTTGCTAAGTAAACCGACGATTCTGGAAAGAGTTTTTTACCAATCAGGCAAGAGTCCGCAAGTACTTGTTTTTGCAGGGTGTGTGGCGTTTTGTCGCACCCTGGGGCAAGCAATGAAGAAAGTTTCATGTAGCCGTGGGGAACAATAAACGCCACGAATCTGGCGGTTCATGCAGGTGTTTGTAGGAGCGCGCTTGCCCGCGATTGCGTCATCCCGGAGCATGGGTGTGGATCTGGCGCGCGGCTATCGCGGGCAAGCGCGCTCCTACAAGGTGTCAGGGGCCGCAAGATCGCAGACGCCGGCAAGCCGGGCTGCTACGGATGCAGGATACGTTTGCATCGGGCATAAAAAACCCCGCCAAAGGGCGGGGTTTTCTGTACAGCGTTCGATCAGCGCAATCAGCTGCCCTTGACCGACTTGCCGTTCACCGTGCCGTCTTGCAGCATGATGTTGTATTCCTTGCCGTCAGTCTCGACCTGTTGCAGGCGAACCAGCAGATAGTCGAAGTCCTTGGCGAACCACATCACGGTGATGCGTTTGTTCTGCGTCGGGTCACGTACGCGCTCGACCTTGATGGCATCGACCGAGCCGACCTTGGTCTCGACCTTTTCCGGGCCCAGCACGCGGAAGTCATAGGTGTCGACTTCGTCGCCATCGACCACCTGATAGCTCATGCTCTTCTTGCCGGCGGCCACGTCGTGCTGCAGGGCGAGCTGGTAAGTGGATTTGTCCAGCACGCCGGTGTTCAGCGGGATTTTCACCGCATCGTTACGGTCGGTGCCGGTGATGAACTTGGTCGGCCAGTCGAACACGAGGTCAACGGTCTTGCTCTTGCCCAGGCCGCCACGTTCGAAGTGGTAGGTCTGTGGCAGCAGCGTGTCCTTTTCGGATTTCAGGGTGCTGACTTCGGTCAGGCTGGCGATCATCATCGACGCCTTGAAACTCAGGGTCCAGCTGCCGTTGGCGTTCTTTTCCAGGCTGCGGGTAGCGCTGCCGCCGCCGACAGGGAGCTGTTTGAAATCAGCGGTGTAGCTGGCGGAGAAGGGTTGAAGGTCTGCCGCGTTGACCGCAGGAAGTGCGAACAGTGCGAAAGCGAAGAGCAAAGCGCGACGCATAATATCTCCTGACTTTAATTTAAAGGGCCAATTCAATTGGCCTGAATCACGTGGCCGCTGGGCCCCAGTGGCTGGCCGTCCAGCAGTGCGCCATCTTCGCCCAAAGCCAATCGGCCCTCGGCGAACCAGCGAATTGCCAGCGGGTAGATCAGGTGTTCCTGGGTGTGAACCCTTTGCGCCAAGGTCGCAGGCGTGTCGTGCAACTCTACCGAAATAACTGCTTGTACGACCAGAGGCCCTCCATCGAGTTCCTCGGTGACGAAGTGCACGCTGCAACCATGCGCCACATCGCCAGCCTCGATCACCCGCTGATGGGTGTGCAGGCCTTTATACCGTGGAAGCAGTGACGGATGTATGTTCAGCAGGCGGCCGTGGTAATGACGCACGAACGCTGGGGTGAGAATGCGCATGAAGCCGGCGAGTACCACCAGCTTCGGCGCGAAGGCATCGATCGCTTCGATCAGCGCCGCATCGAAGGCTTCGCGACCTTCATAGGCGGTGTGGTCGAGAACGCGGGTGTCGATCCCCGCGTTTCTGGCGCGCTCGAGCCCGTAGGCATCGGCGCGGTTGGAAATCACCGCGCGAATGCGAGCCGGGCCCGAACTGTTCTGGAGGCTGTCGATCATCGCCTGCAGGTTGCCACCGGTGCCGGACAGCAGCACCACTACGTCACAAGGTTGGGGCATGTCAGGCATCAATGTGCCTTGACGTTCTTCAGCTCGACTTGTGCAGCGCCTTCGGCAGCAACGCCGATCTGGCCGATGACCCAAGGCTGTTCGCCGGTTTCACGCAGCACTTTCAGGGACGCCTCGACGTGCTCCTGGGCCACGCAGATGACCATGCCGACGCCGCAGTTCAGGACGCGGTGCATTTCGTGCTCGTCGACGTTGCCTTTCTCTTGCAGCCAGTCGAACACCGCCGGGCGGGTCCAGCTTGCCACGTCGACCACCGCCTGCGCGCCTTCCGGCAGCACGCGCGGGATGTTGTCCAGCAGGCCGCCGCCGGTGATGTGGGCCATGGCCTTGACCGCGCCGGTGTCCTTGATGAGTTTGAGCAGTTGCTTGACGTAGATGCGGGTCGGCGCCATCAACAGGTCGGTCAGAGGCTTGCCGTCCAGCTGGATGGATTCGATGTCGGCACCGGAGACTTCGATGATCTTGCGGATCAGCGAGTAGCCGTTGGAGTGCGGGCCCGAAGATGGCAGGGCGATCAGGGCGTCACCGGCAACGACCTTGGAGCCGTCGATGATCTCGGCCTTTTCCACGACGCCGACGCAGAAGCCGGCCAGGTCGTAGTCTTCGCCTTCGTACATGCCAGGCATTTCAGCGGTTTCGCCGCCGACCAGCGAGCAGCCGGCCAGTTCGCAGCCAGCGCCGATGCCGGTCACGACCTGGGCGGCGGTGTCGACGTTCAGCTTGCCGGTGGCGTAGTAGTCCAGGAAGAACAGCGGCTCGGCGCCGCAGACCACCAGGTCGTTCACGCACATGGCCACCAGATCGATGCCGATGCTGTCATGCTTGTTCAGGTTCAGTGCCAGGCGCAGCTTGGTGCCGACGCCGTCGGTGCCGCTGACCAGGACCGGTTGCTTGTAGCCAGCCGGGATTTCGCACAGCGCGCCGAAGCCCCCCAGGCCACCCATCACTTCCGGGCGCTTGGTGCGCTTGGCGACGCTCTTGATGCGTTCGACCAATGCTTCACCGGCGTCGATGTCTACACCGGCGTCTTTGTAGCTCAGGGAGGGTTGCTTGCTCATTATCCAGGCCTTTAGGGGGGATTCGGGGTAACGACCGAGGTCGACGGCTCATGGCCGTGTCATCGCCGGTCTGCGAAGGCGCGCGATTTTATCAGGATTGGACCCAAGCGGCCATCCTTGGGCCGACGGGCAGGGCCATAGATGAAGAAAAAATAACGCGTCTGTTCAGGGTTTTGCCGTTCGTCGGCAGCTATAAAGGGTGTAACTTCAGCTTCAGAGTGAGCGATTCGCGCCGTGCTGCGGTCAGAGTCGAGCCAGTCATTTTTATGCAGCTATTTATAAGCATCGTTTGGGAATTTTCTATGCGCCTGAAAAACTGTCTGTTCGCGGGCTGTCTGTCCCTCTTGAGCCTCCCGGCCCTGGCCGAGACGGTGAACAATCTTTATCAGGTGCGCGAGCCGGTCAGCGGGCAAACGCCGGACGAAAGAACCCGCGCGACCCAGGCTGCGCTGGAGACGCTGGTGATTCGCCTGACCGGTGATGCCAAGGCCGCGCAGAGCCCGGCCCTTGCCGAAGTGCGCAAGGATCCGCAGCAGATCATCAGTCAGTACGGCTATGACGCAGGTCCGCCGGAGTCGTTGCAGGTGGATTTCGATCCGGCCAGCACCGAGCGCGCGCTGCGGCAGGCCGGGCTTTCGCTGTGGGGCTCCAATCGCCCGGTGATCATGGCCTGGTGGCTCAATGATGCGACCGACGGCGCCAACCTGGTGGGCGACGGTCAGGCCTCGGCCGAGCCCCTGCGCCGCGCCGCCCGTCATCGCGGCCTGCCGCTGCGTCTGCCGCTGGCAGACTTGAGCGAGCAGGGTATCGGCAACGCCAAGACCCTGGACGGCAACGACGTCGCCCCGCTCAAGCAGGCCTCCGAGCGTTACGGCTCCGATGCGATTCTGGCGGTGCACGCCCAGGAAAACGGCGGTCAATGGCAGGGTAAATGGCACCTGTGGCTGGGTGACAAATCCGAGCAGGGCAGCGCCACCGGTGCCGGCCAGGCGGAACTGGCCGATGCGGTATTGCTGGCGGTGAGTCAGCGTCTGGCCCCGCGCTTCGTGGTCAAGCCGGGCGCTTCGTCGAGCATGGCGCTGGAAGTGCAGGGCATGAACCTTGAGCGATATGCGCAACTGGGGCGCCTGCTGGAACCCTTTGGCGGTCGGCTGAAATCGGTCGATGCCGATCGTGTGGTATTCGACGTCAGTGGCAGCCCTGATCAGTTGCGTTCGCAACTGTCCCTGGCCAAGTTGCAGGAAGTGCCTGCCGGTGCAGTGGCCAGCGCGCCGGTCGATGCCGGACAAGTGCCTGCCGGGCCTGGTGCGGCGCCGGTTCCTGCGCCTGCTCCGGCTACCGCCGCGCAAACATTGCACTTCCGCTGGTGAGCGGGTTCATAACGACGTTGCATCAAGCAATTTATTTCGGGTTCAAGGGGCAGTAATGACTGATACGCGTCGTTGGTTCTGGCTGGGCGGGGTCGTCCTGCTGTGCCTGTTCGTCTGGCTGCTGCACGCCATCCTCACGCCGTTTCTGGTGGCGTTGCTGCTGGCATACATGGGCGATCCGCTGGCCGACCGGCTGGAAAAACTCAAGATGTCGCGCACCTGGGCCGTGGTCACGGTATTCGTGTTCTTCACCCTGATCTTCATGGGCCTGCTGCTGGTGCTGGTGCCGATGCTCGCCAAGCAGCTGTATCGCCTGTATGAACTGGCGCCGCAGATCCTCGACTGGCTGCAGCACACTGCGCTGCCGTGGACCCAGGCCAAGCTTGGGCTGGCGGACGGCTTCTGGAAGTTCGACAAGGTCAAGGCGGCGATTTCCGAGCACATGGGGCAGACCGGCGACATCGTCGGCATCGTGCTGGCCCAGGCCACCACTTCAACGCTTGCGCTGATTGGCTGGCTGACCAACCTGGTGCTGATCCCGGTGGTGTGCTTTTACCTGCTGCGGGACTGGGACGTGATGATGGCCAAGGTGCGCAGCCTGCTGCCACGCCATCGCGAGAAGAAAATCGTCGCGCTGGCCGATGAGTGCCACGAAGTATTGGGCGCATTCATTCGCGGGCAGTTGCTGGTGATGGTGGCGCTGGGCGTGATCTACGCCGCAGGCCTGATGCTGGTGGGCCTGGAACTGGGGCTGTTGATCGGTGTGATCGCGGGGCTGGCGGCCATCGTGCCATATATGGGCTTCGTGATCGGTATCGGTTCGGCGATTCTGGCGGGGTTCTTCCAGTTCGGCGGCGATCTGTATCCGATGCTGGCCATTGTCGGGGTGTTCATGGTCGGTCAGGCGCTGGAAGGCATGGTCCTGACGCCGCTGCTGGTGGGCGACCGGATCGGCCTGCACCCGGTGGCGGTGATCTTCGCGATCCTGGCCGGCGGCGAGCTGTTCGGCTTCACCGGCATCCTGCTGGCGTTGCCGGTGGCGGCGGTGATCATGGTCCTGGTGCGTCATGTGCACGATTTGTACAAGGATTCGGACATCTACGGCGGGATGGAAGATCCTGATCTTTGAGATCCCCCCTGTAGGAGCGCGCTTGCCCGCGACGGGGCCGTATCAGGCGGTATTTATTAACCTGACACGGCCCTATCGCGGGCAAGCGCGCTCCTACAATGCACCTGCGTTAGCCCTATAATCCACGGCCTGGCCCGAGACAGACGCAACCCTTTGATTTTGCAGGTCGTCTGGCGCATTGTGCGGTCCGCTTTGCGGGTATAAACTTTGCACACTTTACACAGAGGCCCCTTGGCGGTTTGTTTTCGAACCGTTTAGCCAGCATGAAACCAGTTCAGCTGCCCCTGAGTGTGCGTCTGCGTGACGACGCCACCTTCATCAATTACTACCCAGGCGCCAACGCCGCTGCACTCGGCTATGTGGAGCGCCTGTGCGAGGCCGACGCCGGCTGGACTGAAAGCCTGATCTACCTCTGGGGCAAGAACGGGGTGGGGCGCACCCATCTTCTGCAGGCCGCCTGCCTGCGCCTGACGCAACTGGGCGAACCTGCCGTCTACCTGCCCATGGCCGAACTGCTCGAAGAAGGCGTCGAACTGTTCGACCATCTCGAACAATACGAGCTGGTGTGCCTGGATGACCTGCAAGCGGTCGTCGGCAAGCCCGAGTGGGAAGAAGCGCTGTTCCACCTGTTCAACCGCCTGCGTGACAGCGGCCGCCGCCTGCTGATCGCCGCCTCCTGCTCGCCTCGCGAACTGCCGGTCAAGCTGGCCGACCTCAAGTCGCGTCTGACCATGGCCCTGGTGTTCCAGATGCGCCTGTTGTCCGACGAAGAAAAACTCCGCGCCCTGCAATTGCGCGCCTCGCGTCGCGGCTTGCACCTGACCGATGAAGTCGGCCATTTCATCCTGACCCGTGGCAAGCGCAGCATGAGCGCCTTGTTCGACCTGCTTGAACAACTCGACCAGGCCTCCTTGCAGGCCCAGCGCAAACTGACCATTCCCTTCCTCAAAGAGACGCTGGGCTGGTGAACACGCCTGCGGTCGATCCAGCCCTGGTGCTGCAGACGGCCGCTGCGCTGCGTCACGCCAAACGCATCTTGATCATTACCGGTGCCGGGCTTTCAGCCGATTCGGGGTTGCCGACCTATCGCGGGGTGGGTGGCCTGTACAACGGCCACACCGACGACGGCCTGCCGATCGAGATGGCCCTGTCCGGACCGATGCTGCGCCGTGATCCGGCACTGTGCTGGAAGTACATTGCACAATTAGGCAGCGCTTGCCTGGGCGGACAGCCCAATGCGGCGCATTATGCGATCGCTCAATTGCAGCGCCACAAGCCTGAGTGCTGGGTGCTGACGCAGAATGTCGACGGCTACCATCGCGCTGCGGGCAGCCCGCCCGAGCGTCTGATTGAAATTCACGGCAACCTCGCGCCGCTCTATTGCCAGTCCTGCGGCGCCGAGGACCCTCAATTGAGTGAACACCTGCAACGGCCACTGCCGCCGTTGTGCAGGCAATGCCAGGGCGTGTTGCGCCCGCCGGTGGTGTTGTTCGAGGAAATGTTGCCAGAACTGGCATTGAACGTGCTGTACGAAGAGATGGCGAAAGGCTTCGATGCAGTATTGAGCATTGGAACCACCGCCAGCTTCCCGTATATTCACGAGCCGATGCTGCGCACGCGGGTCGCGGGAGGCTTTACCGCCGAGATAAATCCCTCGTCGACCGACCACTCCATGCAGATGGACGCTTTTCTGAGGTGTAAAGCCTTAGATGTCATGGAGTCACTGGTAAGTCACATTTGTGTCGATTGAATTTGCAAATGATGACGATAGAGGGCATAGTCTCGCCTTCTTTACAAAATACGCCACGGTCGTGCCCATGCTGAATCGCTTCGCACCCCTCGTGCCTCTCGCACTCGTTACGCTGCTGTTCGGCTGCGCGGCCCAGATGCCAGCGTCGCAACAGTCGCAGAATCCTCAGATGAAGGATTCGGTCACTGCTCAAACTGCTGCCAAGCGTGCCGATTATTCGGGCTCCGTACTGGACGACGAAATCGCCACCGAAGACGAACTGGCCCAGTTCTCGGACAACAAGCCGTATCAGTTGCCAGTGCTGGCTGACAGCATCCTGGAACGTGGCAAATCGCTGATCGGTACGCGCTACCGTTTCGGCGGCACCTCGACCACTTCCGGTTTCGATTGCAGCGGTTTCATCGGCTACCTGTTCCGCGAAGAGGCTGGCATGAGCCTGCCGCGTTCCTCGCGTGAAATGATCAACATCGACGCCCCTCTGGTCAAACGCAACGACCTCAAGCCTGGCGACCTGCTGTTCTTCAGCACCGCTGGCCGTGGTCGCGTCAGCCATGCCGGTATCTACCTGGGCGATGACCAGTTCATCCACTCCAGCAGCCGCCGCAGCGGTGGTGTGCGTGTCGACAGCCTCGACGACGCCTACTGGGCCCGGACTTTCATCGAAGCCAAGCGCGCGTTGGCCATGGCACCTTCCAAGGATGCGGAAACGACGACTGCGATGACTTCGACTACAATCAAGCGCCAACACCGCAAATAACCGTTCTACCGGGCGTGCAGTCAGGGAAACCCTGATTGCACGCAGTCCCGGCTCCCGGCACAGTAAGCATCCTATAAAGGTTGTTGTGTTTATGTCGTTTACGGTTCGCCTGGCTGTTGCTTCACTGGCTGTATTGTTGGCCGCTTGTTCCAGCAATCCACCGCCAGCCCCTCCCAAGGTCGTTTCCAGGCCTGTGGTATCCGCTCCCTCGCAGTTTTCTTCGCCGCTGGCTGATGACGTGCTTTTGCGTGCCATCGGGCTGGTCGGTACGCCCTATCGTTGGGGCGGGAACACGCCTGACTCGGGTTTCGATTGCAGTGGATTGATCGGTTATGTCTACCAGGGCGCTGCCGGCATCAGCCTGCCGCGTTCGACCCGTGAGATGATCAATCTGCGCGGCCCGGACATTGATCGTAGCCAGTTGCAGACGGGTGATCTGGTGTTCTTCGCTACCAGTGGTGGCTCGAACGTCAGCCATGCCGGGATCTACGTGGGAGAAGGGCGTTTCGTGCATGCGCCGGCTACGGGTGGGACCGTCAAGCTAGACAGCCTGGACAAGCCGTATTGGCAGAAAGCCTGGCTCAACGCCAAACGGGTGATCCAGCCTTCGAATCTGGCGCAGCAGTAGCGCCACAATCCCTGTAGGAGCGCGCTTGCCCGCGACGGCGGCGTGCCTGCTACGAATCAATCGTCTGGTACACCGATGTCGCGGGCAAGCGCGCTCCTACAGGGGCGTGGGCGTTTCAGCAGACTCGTAGGTGGCAGGCACATCGCAATCGCGGGCAAGCGCGCTCCTACAGAGGTGTCAGGGATTGGTGTTGGATGCCTGCACCGTCCGCGCCGCCGTCACCCGCCAGATCTTGTTGCCGACGTCATCGGCCACCAACACCCCGCCTTTATTATCGTTGACCACACCCACAGGCCGCCCCTGGGCTTTTTCGTCGGCATTGAGGAAACCTGTCAGCAGGTCCACCGGGGTGCCGGTTGGCTTGCCGTCCTTGAATGGCACGAACAGCACTTTATAGCCGCTGTGGGGCTTGCGGTTCCACGAGCCGTGCTGGCCGATGAACAAGCCCTCGTTGAACGGCGCCGGCAATGATTTGCCATCGGCGAACGCCAGGCCCAGTGAGGCGGTGTGCGGTCCGACGGCAAAATCAGGGGCGATTGCCTTCTGCACCAGTTCGGGATTTTGCGGCGACACGCGAACGTCCACGTGCTGGCCGTAGTAGCTGAACGGCCAGCCGTAGAAGGCGCCGTCCTGCACCGAGGTGACGTAGTCGGGCACCAGGTCGCTGCCGATCTCGTCACGCTCGTTGACCGCCGTCCACAGTTTGCCGGTTACCGGGTCCCAGTCCATGCCGTTGGGGTTGCGCAGCCCGGAGGCGAAGATGCGGTGATTGCCCGTCGCGGCGTCCACTTCCCAGATCGCCGCGCGGCCCTTTTCGGCCTCAAGCCCGTTTTCGCCGACATTGCTGTTGGAGCCCACGGTCACGTAGAGCTTTTTGCCGTCCTTGCTGGCGATGACGTTCTTGGTCCAGTGGTGGTTGAGGGTGCCGCCGGGCAGGTCGGTGACTTTCAGCGGTTCGCCCTTGATCGAGGTTTCGCCCGCTACATAGTTAAAGCGCAGCAGGCGGTCGGTGTCGGCAACGTAGAAGTCATTGCCCACCAGCACCATGCCGAAAGGCGAATTCAGGTGATCGATGAACACCGTGCGGGTTTCGGCGACGCCGTCATGATCCTTGTCCCGCAGCAGAGTGATGCGGTTCGCGCTGGGCACACCGGCGCCTGCGCGGCCCATGACTTTCTCCATGACCCAGCCGCGAATGCCCTTGCTGTCGTCAGGTTTGGGCGGCGCATTGGTTTCGGCCACCAGCACATCGCCGTTGGGCAGCACGTACAGCCAGCGTGGATGGTCGAGGTTTTCGGCGAAGGCCGCGACTTGTGTGCCCGGCGCGGCTACCGGTCTGGCACCGGCAGGCCAGCCGACGGCCGGGGCGATGTTCACGGTGGGAAACAGGGTTTTGTTCGGTGCCGGCAACTGGGGCGAGGGGCCCGTGCCGTCCGACACCTGCAAGGTGGACGTCTCGCCGCAGGCGCTGAGCCCTGCGACCACCACCAGCACCATCACAACCTGGGGTTTGAGCGTGAACATTGTCTGTCTCCATTTGCGAACAGTCATGCAAGGGCATGTAATGAATAGAGGCGCTGTGCGGCGCGGGGTTCAACTGCACAACAAATGCCTGTTCGATTGACGCTCCGGGGTCAACCCTCTAACCTTCGCCGATTGTTTCAGGTGCCCGCGATCTTGATCGGTCGACCGGGTGAAACAGGGAAGCCGGTGCGAACGTTCTGCGATCAATTCCGGCACTGCCTCCGCAACGGTAAATGAGTCAAGGCTGCGCACGATGCCACTGTGTCCACGGGCATGGGAAGGCGCGTAGCCCCGGTTGTCGCTCATGAGTCCGGAGACCGGCCTGATCCATCCAAACAGCATCACGGAGGGCGATGCTCTGCGCAGGCCCGGACCATTCCGGTGCCTGCTGTCAGTCCTTGCCTGCGTCCTTCGTCTGTCCTATCTGCCCCTCAAAGCGGAGAGCCGAGATGAGCGAATCCCCCGAACGTGACGAACGCCACCTGGCGCGCATGCTGCGCAAGAAAGCGATCATCGATGAGCGCATCGCCAGCGCACCCAATGAATGCGGCCTGCTGGTGGTCCTGACCGGCAACGGCAAAGGCAAGAGCAGTTCGGCCTTTGGCATGCTGGCCCGGGCCATGGGCCACGGCATGCAGTGCGGTGTGGTGCAGTTCATCAAGGGGCGCAACGCCACGGGCGAAGAACTGTTCTTCCGCCGTTTCCCGGAACAGGTGCGTTACCACGTCATGGGCGAAGGTTTCACCTGGGAGACCCAGGACCGACAGCGCGACATCGCCGCAGCGGAAGCTGCCTGGGTGGTGACTCGGGAGTTGCTGCGCGACCCGGACGTCGGTCTGGTGATCCTCGACGAGCTGAACATCGCTCTCAAGCACGGCTATCTGGATCTGGACAGGGTGCTCAGCGACCTGCAAGCCCGTCCGCCCATGCAGCATGTGGTGGTCACCGGGCGTGGCGCCAAGCAGGAACTCATCGACCTGTCGGACACCGTTTCCGAGATCGCCGTGGTCAAGCATGCGTTCCAGGCCGGAATCAAGGCACAGAAGGGCATCGAGTTGTGAGTGAGCCGCGTCGCTGTCCTGCGGTACTGATCGCCGCACCTGCCTCCGGGCAGGGCAAGACCACCGTCACCGCCGCACTGGCCCGGTTGCATCGCAACCAGGGGCGCAAGGTGCGGGTGTTCAAGTGCGGGCCGGATTTCCTCGACCCGATGATTCTGGAGCGCGCCAGCGGCCACCCGGTCTACCAGCTGGACATGTGGATGGTCGGCGAGGACGAGAGCCGGCGCCTGCTGTGGGAAGCGGCGGGCGAGGCCGATCTGATTCTGATCGAAGGCGTGATGGGGTTGTTCGATGGCACTCCGTCCAGCGCCGACCTGGCGCGCCACTTCGGCGTGCCGGTGCTGGGTGTGATCGACGGCACGGCCATGGCCCAGACCTTCGGTGCCCTGGCGCTGGGCCTGGCGCGCTATCAGCCGGACCTGCCGTTTGCCGGTGTACTGGCCAACCGCGTGGGCACCGTGCGTCATGCGCAACTGCTAGAAGGCAGCCTGACCGAAGGTTTGCGCTGGTACGGCGCGCTCTCCCGGGAAACCGGGATCGAGCTGCCGAGCCGCCACCTGGGCCTGGTCCAGGCCAGCGAGCTGAACGATCTGGACGTGCGCCTGGATGCGGCCGCAGCCGCCTTGGCCAGCACCTGCGACGCGACCCTGCCGCCTGCCGTGACCTTTGCCGCCCCTGACGTCAAACCCGTTGAGCGTCTGCTCGACGGCGTGCGCATCGCCATCGCCCATGACGAAGCCTTCGCCTTTACCTACGGCGCCAGCCTGGATCTGTTGCGGGCGATGGGCGCCGAACTGTCATTCTTCTCGCCGATCCGCGACCGGCAATTGCCCGAGGCGGACAGCCTGTACCTGCCCGGTGGCTACCCTGAATTGCATCACCTGGCGCTGGGGCAGAACGTTTCGATGCTCAATGCCATTCGCGCGCACCACCGCGCCGGAAAACCCTTGCTGGCCGAGTGTGGCGGGATGCTCTACCTGCTCGACGCCCTGACCGATGTGGACGGCAAGCGCGCCGAGCTGGTGGGCCTGCTGGCGGGTGAAGCGGTGATGCAGAAGCGCCTGGCGGCACTGGCGCTGCAGTCGGTGGAGCTGCCGGAAGGCACATTGCGCGGGCACACCTATCATCATTCGCTGACCAGCACCGAACTGGCCCCGATTGCCCGCGGCGTGAGCCCCAACGGCGGGCGCGGCGCGGAGGCGGTGTACCGGGACGGACGGATGACAGCCTCCTATGTGCACTTCTATTTCCCGTCCAACCCCCAGGCGATGGCGGCGCTTTTGTTGCCATGAATAGCCCGGAATGCCAATCCGCCTTATCGCGATCCTGTGGGAGCGAGCTTGCTCGCGAAAGCGGCGCGTCAGGCGAAGTAGAGGGTTGGGTGTGCGGGCCTCTTCGCGGGCAAGCCCGCTCCCACAGGTTTAGCGTATGCCTGGATATGGAGAGCGTCCCATGACTGACCACGCCTTCAGCCCCGATGAGCGCGCCGCGGTTTACCGGGCCATCGCCGAGCGGCGGGACATGCGCCACTTCAGCGGCGGTTCGGTCTCCCCCGAATTGCTCGCCCGGCTGCTGGAGGCTGCCCATCAAGCGCCCAGCGTCGGCCTGATGCAGCCCTGGCGCTTCATCCGCATCAGCGACCGGGCCCTGCGCGGGCAGATTCAGGAGCAGGTGGAAGCCGAGCGCGTTCGCACGGCCGAGGCACTGGGTGAGCGTTCCGATGACTTCATGAAGCTCAAGGTCGAGGGCATCGGCGACTGCGCCGAGGTGCTGGTCGCCGCCTTGATGGACGATCGCGAGAAACACATCTTCGGGCGCAGGACCCTGCCGGAAATGGACATGGCGTCTTTGTCCTGCGCCATCCAGAATCTATGGCTGGCCGCCCGCGCCGAAGGGCTGGGCATGGGCTGGGTGTCGCTGTTCGAGCCGCAGGCACTGGCGGATCTGTTGAAAATGCCCGAAGGCTCCAAGCCGCTGGCGATTCTTTGCCTGGGCCCGGTGGAAGGATTTTACCCGGCACCGATGCTGGTGCTGGAGGGCTGGGCCCAGGCCCGCCCGCTGCAAGAGCTGGTATTCGAGAACACATGGGGAGTGGCTACATGAGTGTGGCGGTATGAGCGTGGCGTTGTTGAGCGTCGCCGGGGTTGCGCTGGATGCGCTGCTGGGCGAGCCAAAACGAAACCACCCGCTGGTGGCGTTCGGCCGGTTTGCCGAGCGCATCGAGCAACGTTTCAACGGCGCCGGTCGTGGCTGGCGCAGCCATGGCGTCACGGCCTGGTTCATCGCGGTGATTCCGCTGACGCTGTTGGCGACGCTTCTCAGTTGGCTGCCCTACATCGGCTGGCTGATCGAAGTGCTGGCGCTTTACTGCGCGCTGGGCCTGCGCAGCCTGGGCGAACACGTCGAGCCAGTGGCCCAGGCGCTGCGCGGCGACAATCTGGATGAGGCGCGCCGGCGCGTGGGTTATCTGGTCAGCCGCCAGACCTCTGAGCTGGACGCCACCGAAGTCGCCCGGGCGGCCACCGAGTCGGTGCTGGAAAACGGCAGCGATGCGGTGTTTGCCGCGATCTTCTGGTTTGCCGTGCTCGGCGCGCCGGGCGTGGTGCTGTATCGCCTGAGCAATACGCTGGACGCCATGTGGGGCTATCGCAACGAGCGCTTCGAGCGTTTTGGCTGGGCGGCGGCGAAGATCGACGATCTGCTGAATTACATTCCTGCACGCTTAGTGGCATTGACCTACGCGCTGCTGGGCAAAACCCGACTGGCCCTGCGCTGCTGGCGCACGCAGGCGCCGAAGTGGGACAGCCCCAATGCCGGTCCCGTGATGGCGGCCGGGGCCGGTGCGCTGGGCGTTGAGCTGGGTGGCGCGGCGATTTATCACGGTGAACTGCATCAGCGTCCGCAACTGGGCGAAGGCCAGCCTGCGGACGCCAATTCCATCGATCGCGGCTGGCAACTGGTGCAGCGCGGCGTGTGGCTGTGGCTGCTGATTCTGTGTCTGGGGGTTGAGTTCTATGCTTGAGCACGGCGGACGTTTGCGGGGTGCAATCGCGAAGTACGGAATCGACGAGGCCGACTGGCTGGACCTTTCCAGCGGCATCTCGCCGTGGCCGTGGCCGATTCCGCCGATCCCTGAATCGGCCTGGGCGCGGCTGCCGGAAACCGATGACGGCCTTGAGCAGTCCGCGCGCCTGTACTACGGCGCGCCCGACGTGCTGCCCGTGGCCGGCTCCCAGGCGGCGATTCAGGCGCTGCCGCGCTTGCGTCAGGCGGGCAAGGTCGGGGTGCTGTCACCTTGTTACGCCGAGCACGCCGAGGCCTGGCGCAGCAACGGGTTCTTGGTGCGTGAAGTGCTTGAGCATGAAGTCGAGCGGTTTATCGACGTGCTCGACGTGCTGGTCGTCGTCAACCCCAACAACCCCACCGGCTTGAGCCTGAAACCGACGCTGTTGCTGGAATGGCATGCCCGGCTGGCCGAGCGCGGCGGCTGGCTGGTGGTGGATGAGGCGTTCATGGACAACACTCCGGCGCTGAGCCTGGCGGCTGAAACCCAGCGGCCTGGGCTGATCGTGCTGCGCTCGTTCGGCAAGTTCTTCGGCCTTGCGGGTGTGCGCCTGGGGTTCGTGCTGGCCGAATCGCGGTTTTTGAAGGTGCTGGCGCGACAGATCGGCCCCTGGTCGGTCAGCGGCCCGACGCGCATCCTCGGCCAGGTGTGCCTTGACGATGCAGAGGGCCATCGCCTGCAACGCCAGCGCACTGGGCAGGCCAGCCAGCGACTGGTCGAACTGCTGACCCGCCATGGCCTGGCGCCCCAGGGTGGTTGCGCGTTGTTCCAGTGGCTGATCACGCCACGGGCGGCCGAGCTGCACGAGTTCTGCGCCCAGCGCGGTATTCTGCTGCGCATCTTCACCAGCAACAGCAGCCTGCGTTTCGGCCTGCCTCGCGACGAAGTCCATTGGCAACGCCTTGAGCAGGTGCTCGGCGAATTTCCACGGGAGGACGCATGACCGTGCAGGGCGAGACTCCCATGGCGCAGGGCGCGACGCTTATGGTGCAAGGCGCGACTCTTATGGTGCAAGGCACCACCTCCGACGCTGGCAAGAGCACGCTGGTGACGGCACTGTGCCGCTGGCTGACCCGCCAGGGCGTGCGCACGGTGCCGTTCAAGCCGCAGAACATGGCGCTCAACAGCGCCGTCACCGCCGACGGTGGCGAGATTGGCCGGGCCCAGGCGGTGCAGGCCCAGGCCTGCGGGCTGGAACCCCACACCGACATGAACCCGGTGCTGCTCAAACCCAACAGCGACACCGGCGCTCAAGTCATCATTCATGGCCGCGCGGTCACCACCATGAACGCAGTGGCCTATCACGACTACAAGGCCATCGCCATGCAGGCCGTGCTCGCCTCCCACAAGCGGCTCAGCGAAGCCTGGCCGGTGGTGATGGTCGAGGGTGCGGGATCGCCTGCGGAAATCAACCTGCGCGCTGGCGACATCGCCAACATGGGCTTTGCCGAAGCCGTGGACTGCCCGGTGCTGCTGGTGGCCGACATCAATCGCGGCGGTGTGTTTGCGCATCTGGTGGGTACGCTGGAGTTGTTGTCGCCCAGCGAACAGGCGCGGGTGAAGGGCTTCATCATCAACCGTTTCCGCGGCGACGTCGCCTTGCTGCAACCGGGCCTGGACTGGCTCGAGGCGCGCACCGGCAAACCGGTGGTGGGCGTGCTGCCCTACGTGATGGACCTGCATCTGGAGGCCGAAGACGGTCTCGATCAGCGCCAGACCGACAAGGCCGAGCAGGTGCTCAACGTGGTGGTGCCGGTGCTGCCGCGCATCAGCAACCACACCGATTTCGACCCGCTGCGCCTGCACCCGCAGGTGAACCTGCAATTCATCGGGCCGGGCCAGCCGATTCCGCCTGCTGATCTGATCATCCTGCCGGGCTCCAAGAGCGTGCGCAGCGACCTCGCCTATCTGCGCGCCAATGGCTGGGACAGCGCCATCCAGCGCCACCTGCGCTACGGCGGCAAGCTGCTGGGGATTTGCGGTGGCCTGCAGATGCTCGGCGAAAACCTGCACGACCCGCTGGGCCTCGAAGGCGCGGCAGGCTCGAGTGCCGGTTTGGGGCTGCTGGCCATGAGCACGGTGCTGGAGAAGGAAAAGCAGCTGCGCAATGTCAGCGGGTGCCTGACCCTGGAAGACGCTGACGTGGTTGGCTATGAAATTCACGCGGGCGTGACCACAGGTGCTGCGCTGGAAAATCCGCTGGTGCAGCTCAGCGATGGCCGATGCGACGGCGCGCGCAGTGCCGACGGCCAGGTGCTGGGCACCTATCTGCACGGGCTGTTCGAGAACCCGGCGTCGAGCAGCGCATTGCTGCGTTGGGCGGGCCTGGAAAACGTGCAGCAGGTGGATTACCACGCCCTGCGCGAACGGGATATCGAACGTTTGGCGGACCTGGTGGAGAAGCACCTGGACGGCAAACTGCTGCGTGAACTCTGCGGGCTGGAGAGCGCCTGATGCTGCAATTGATTCTGGGGGGCGCGCGCTCCGGCAAAAGCCGGCTGGCTGAAAAGCTGGCGAGCGAAAGCGCCCTTGATGTCATCTACATCGCCACCAGCCAGCCGCTGGATGGCGAAATGAACGAGCGGGTGGCGCTGCACCGAGAGCGTCGCCCGGACAGTTGGGGCCTGGTTGAGGAACCCCTGGAACTTGCTCGCGTATTGCAACAAAACGCTGCACAGGGCCGCTGCCTGTTGGTGGACTGCCTGACCCTGTGGCTGACCAATCTGCTGATGCTGGACGATCAGCCGCGACTTGCGCAGGAGCGCGACGCCTTACTCCAATGCCTGGCGACACTGCCGGGTGAAATCATTTTCGTCAGCAACGAAACCGGGCTGGGCGTGGTGCCCCTCGGCGAGCTGACCCGTCGGTATGTCGATGAAGCCGGCTGGCTGCATCAGGCGCTGGCCGAACGCTGCCAGCGCGTGGTGTTCACGGTCGCCGGACTGCCCATGACCCTCAAAGGATCCGCACTATGAGCAATGCCTGGTGGCTCGCGCCTGCCCGTGAAATCAACCCTGAGATCAGCGAGCAAGCGCTGGCCCGACAGCAGCAACTGACCAAGCCCGCCGGTTCTTTGGGCCAACTGGAAGCCGTTGCCGTGCAACTGGCGGCGCTGCAAGGGCGGGTCAAGCCTAAGGTAGATAAGGTCTGGATCGCGATCTTCGCCGGTGACCATGGCGTGGTCGCCGAAGGGGTTTCGGCCTATCCGCAGGCGGTCACCGGGCAGATGCTGCACAACTTCATCATGGGCGGCGCGGCGATCAGCGTGCTGGCGCGGCAACTGTCGGCGCAACTGGATGTGGTGGATCTGGGTACTGTGTCGCCGCTCAATCTGGCAGGGGTGCGCCACCTGAACCTGGGCGCAGGCACCGCCAACTTCGCCAAAGGCGAGGCGATGACCCCTGAGCAACTGGAAGGAGCGCTGGCCGGTGGGCGCGACAGCGTGCTGCGGGCCAAGGCTGCGGGCACCGAGCTGTTCATCGGTGGCGAGATGGGTATCGGCAATACCACGGCCGCCAGTGCGGTGGCCTGCTCGCTGCTGAACTGCCCGGCGCCGTTGCTGGTCGGGCCCGGTACCGGGCTGGATGCACAAGGGATCAATCACAAGGCTCAGGTCATCGAGCAGGCGCTGGCGCTGCACGCGCAGGTGTCCGGTGATGCGCTGGGCAGCCTGCGCGCCTTGGGCGGCTTCGAAATTGCGGCGCTGGCGGGGGCTTATCTGGCCTGTGCCCAGGAAGGCATCCCGGCGCTGGTCGACGGTTTCATCTGCACCGTCGCCGCGCTGGTGGCGGTGCGACTCAATCCATCGTGCCGCCCGTGGTTGTTCTTCGGTCATCGCGGTGCTGAACCGGGTCATCGCCACGTGCTGGAAACCCTGCAGGCCGAGCCGCTGCTGGAACTGGGCCTGCGCCTGGGCGAGGGCAGCGGGGCGGCGCTGGCGGTGCCACTGCTGCGCCTGGCGTGCGAGCTGCACAACGGCATGGCGACCTTTGCCGAAGCAGCCGTGGCGGATCGCCCGGCATGACCTTGCGTCTGGACTTGCTGCGCCATGGCGAAACCGAACTTGGCGGCGGCCTGCGCGGCAGTCTCGATGACGCACTGACCGACCTGGGCTGGCAGCAGATGCGCTCGTCGGTGGCCGAGCTTGCCCTTGAAGCACCCTGGGATCGCATCGTCAGCTCGCCTTTGCAGCGCTGTGCGCGGTTTGCCGAGGAGCTGGCCTTGAAACTTTCCCTGCCGTTGCAACTGGAGGCCGGGATTCAGGAACTGCACTTTGGTGACTGGGAAGGAATTGGCACCGCGCAATTGATGGAAACCGACGCCGAAGGCTTGGGGCGGTTCTGGGAAGACCCGTACAGCTTCACCCCGCCCAAGGGTGAGCCGGTGCTGGCGTTTGCCTCCCGCGTGCTTGGCGTGATTGAACGTTTGCAGCAGACGTGCGACGGCGAGCGAATCCTGCTGATCAGCCATGGCGGGGTGATGCGGCTGTTATCGGCCCAGGCCCGTGGGCTGCCCCGCGAGCAACTGCTGCAGGTGGTGGTCGGCCATGGCGGGCTGTTCGGTCTGGCGGTCGAAGCCGATGGCCGACTGACGGAGGTGTAGATGCTGCCGTTCTGGATCGCCTTGCAATTTCTCGGCAGCCTGCCGGTTCGTCTGCCCGGCATGCCGTCGCCTCAGGAGCTGGGGCGTTCGCTGCTGTTTTATCCGCTGGTGGGGGTGCTGTTCGGCTCGGTGCTGATGGCGTTGAACCTGCTGCTCGAAGGTACGCCGCAGTTCCTGCATGCCGCGCTGTTGCTGGCGGCCTGGGTGCTGCTCAGCGGCGGCTTGCACCTGGATGGCCTGGCTGACAGTGCCGACGCCTGGCTGGGCGGCTTTGGCGATCGCGAGCGCACGCTGACCATCATGAAAGACCCACGCAGCGGACCGATTGCGGTGGTGACCCTGGTCATCGTGCTGTTGCTCAAGTTCACGGCCTTGCTGGCGTTGGTCGAAACCCGGCACGGCATTGGGCTGCTGTTAGCGCCGGTGATTGGCCGCGCGGCGATGCTGGGGCTGTTCATCAACACGCCTTACGTACGCGCAGGCGGGCTGGGGCAGGCGCTGGCGGACCATTTGCCACGTACCCTGGGTGTTCAGGTGCTGGGCGTGACCGCACTGGGTTGCGTGCTGGTGTCGGGCTGGGCCGGGCTGTGGGCCGTACTGATGGCGACGGTAGGCTTTTTCTGGCTGCGGCAGGTGATGATCCGCCGCCTGGGCGGCTGCACCGGCGATACGGCCGGGGCGATGCTGGAGTTGCTCGAAGTGCTGGTGTTGGTGGGGTTGGCGCTGATCCAGCGTTGAATCCATATAGATGATTCGGTCTCGGTACGAACTGTGGGAGCGAGCTTGCTCGCGAAAGCGGACCATCAGTTATTGATGCTGTGTCTGACACGACGCTTTCGCGAGCAAGCTCGCTCCACAGAAGCTCCGTCACTTCAATCGGGCGATCAGTGCCTTGGCTGCTGCTTCCGACGAGGCCGGGTTCTGGCCGGTGATCAGCAGGCCGTCTTCGCGGACGTAGGAGGCCCAGTCAGGGCCTTTTGAATAGTTGGCGCCTTTTTCCTTGAGCATGTCTTCCACCAGAAACGGCACGACGTCTGTCAGGCCGACGGCATCTTCCTCGCCATTGGTAAAACCCGTGACGTCCTTGCCCGCCACCAGCGGCTTGCCATCGGCGCCCTTGACGTCACGCAGCACCCCCGGCGCGTGGCACACCAGGGTCACCGGTTTGCCAGCCGCATAGGTGGTTTCGATCAGGCGTATCGAGTGGGCATCGCTGGCCAGGTCCCACATCGGACCATGGCCGCCAGGATAGAAGATCGCGTCGAAGCCTTCGTGCGTCACCTCGCTCAGCTTGCGAGTCGCGGCCAGTTGCGAGGTAGCAGCGCTGTCCTTCTGGAAGCGGCGAGTGGCCTCGGTCTGGAAGTCAGGCTCGTTGCTCTTGGGGTCCAGCGGCGGCTGTCCGCCCTTGGGGGAAGCCAGTACCAGTTCGGCACCGGCGTCCTTGAACACGTAATAGGGCGCGGCCAGTTCTTCGAGCCAGAAACCGGTTTTCTTGCCGGTGTTGCCCAGTTGATCGTGAGATGTCAGCACTATCAGGATTTTCATCGCGTGGCCTCCTGTCGGTGGGGCGTTGCTTTGGGACGTTTGACTATAGTTGCCCCGCGTGGCCGCGACGGACTATCTGCTGTGCGGCTAGGCATCCGTCGTGGCAGGGAGTAGCGTGTGTGGCTATCAACCGATTTCCTGCATTGAATGGATGCCGCCATGAGAACTCGCTGGATCTGTCTTCCTCTGCTTCTGCTCGCCGCCAGTGGCGCGGCCATGGCGGCCGATTGCCCACCGTTGCTTGAGGGGCAACTGCCCAAGCTTCGCGCCAAACAGGATATCGACCTGTGCAAGCAGTTCGCGGGCAAGCCGATGCTGGTGGTCAACACGGCCAGCTTCTGTGGTTTCGCGCCGCAGTTCAAAGGGCTGGAAGCGCTAAACCAGCGGTTCAAGGGGCAGGGCCTGGAGGTGTTGGGCGTGCCTTCCGATGACTTCAAGCAGGAATCCAACGATGCGGCCGAGACGGCCAAGGTCTGTTATGTGAATTACGGCGTGACCTTCACCATGACCGAACCGCAGCCGGTGCGGGGATCGGATGCGATTCATCTGTTCCGGGTGCTGGCCGAGCAGAGCAATGCACCGCGCTGGAATTTCTATAAATATGTGGTGGATCGCAAGGGCAATGTGATCGCCAGTTTCAACAGCAGGACCACGCCGGACGATCCCGAGCTGATTTCGGCGGTAGAGAAGGCGATTGCGTCGAAGCCTTGATCACAAGTACACCAATCACCCGTAGCAGCACGGCTTGCCGGCGGGAGCGATCTCAAGGCCGCCGTCGCGGGCAAGCGCGCTCCTACAGAGCAGGCGCCACATTCCCGTAGCAGTCCGGCTTGCCGGCGTCGGCGATCTTGAGGCCGTGGCGATGCTGTATGCGATGCATAAACGAAAAACCCCGCATCCATCGCTGGCTGCGGGGTTTTCTGTCTGGCGAACCGGTGTTGGCCGGCTCCGCCAACTGCATCAGAAGCGGTAGGTCAGGCCCAGGCCGAAGCCGTTGGCGCTGTTTTCGTACTTGGCGTTGTACGTTTGACCCAGTGCACTTGCGTTGCGAACCTTGACGTCTTCTTCTTTCAGGTACGAGTACGCCACGTCGATGGTGATGTCTTCGGTCGGGCTGTAGCCGGCACCCAGGGAGAAGATGGTGCGGTCGCCAGTCGGGATGCGTGGCGAGCGGTTTTCGTTGTTGGTTGGCGACTGGTCGAAGGTCAGGCCGGTACGCAGTACCCACTGCTTGTTCAACTGGTACGAAGTACCCAGGGCGTAGGCCCAGGTGTCGTGCCAGTTCTGCTCTTCAGTGATGGTGCCGAACAGGCGAGGGGCCAGGGCACCGCCGCTGACGCCGGAGTTCTTCACGGTGATGTCTTCCAGACGGCTCCAGCGGGTCCAGGTAGCGCCTGCGTAGACTTTCCACGCATCGTTCATCGCCTGGGTGACCGAGAAGTCCACCGACTCAGGGGTGTCCAGGTTCAGCTTGGCGTCGTAGCGGCCGGCGCTCAGGAGGGCAGGTGGAACGCCCGAGCCTGGGTTGATCTCGGTGTGGCCCTCGAGCTTGTAGGTCACTTTGGAGTGGTAGGTCAGGCCGACGGAGGTGCTGTCGGTGGCCTGGACGAGGATACCGGCGTTGAAGCCGTAGCCTACGTCGTCGCCCTTGACCTGAACGCGGCCGTCACCGGCGCCACGGCCTGTGATCGGGGCGGTCACGCCGCTGAGGTTCAGGGTCGATTCCAGCGCACCGGAAATACGGTTGATGGTCGGACCGAAACCGATCGATACCTTGTCGTTGAAGGCATAGCTGACGGTCGGCTGGAAGGTCACGACCTTGACGATGCTCTTGCTGCCGAAGTTGCGGCCCTGGAAGCCGTTCTCGTAGTCGGTGACCAGGCCGTACGGCGCATAGACGCCCAGGCCGAATGCCCAGTGCTCATCGACCGGGTTGACGTAGAAACCCATAGGCACGGCGGTGAAAGGCACCATGTCGCCTTTGTTGGAACCGCTGCTCCGGCCGCTGGTGTCGGAGATGTCAGTCTTGGCGTCAATCGCAGCCACGCCCACAGTCACTTGCTGGCGTTTGAGGCGCGACATGCCCGCCGGGTTGCCATAGACCGTGCTTGCGTCGTCGGCGGCAGAAGAACGACCCGCATAACCGGTACCCATGCCGCTGATGCTTTGCTCGTTAAGGGCAAAACCGGAAGCGAAGATTTGGGTGGAGGCGAGAGTGATGGCGAGACTGAGGCTGGATTTGATCATTGTTTTTTTCATTGTTAGAACTCCTTGTTGATCACCGCGCGAAAATTACCAACATTTTTCATAACGCGCTATAGGCTGGATCACCCGAGATAGAGCAGTTTTTGTAGGACAATCCGGGAAAAGTGTTGCGATCTCCAGCGAAACCGCCGGGTCACAAAATGGCTGGTTCGGCCTGATACAAAGGGCGAACCGAGGTTTGCCAGGCGGTGGTGAATTGCTGCAAGTTGCCACCGGGTTGAAATATCCTGCGCCAAATGCGGGCCATGCCCAGCAGGTCGTCTTCAGCCGGCAGGGTGAGGTGGCTGGCTTCGACCATCAGCCAGGCGATTGCAGTGGAGTAACGCAGGTTCACGGTCAGTTCCAGATCAGGCCCGCTGAGGAACGCATGCTGGCTGGCGAGCCCGCGGACCAGGCTGGCCAGGTCGGGGTCTCGCGCCAGGTAGCTGTCCCAGAGTTTGTAATGGAGCGTGTCGGAGATGCTGTAGAGTCCGTGGCCGCGCTGGCTGTCGAGTTCGGCGCCCAGGGCAGACTGGCTGGCGGCCACGGCGAGCAGGAAGAGCTCCGCGCCTGGCGTATGGCGGCCGAGATAGACCAGCGTGGGGCGGATCACATATCGGCACAGTTCACTGGCAGCAATTCCCATGACACCCTCGGGAAGTAAATGAGCCGGCGGACCCTGGTGCTTGGCAGCGGTGATGGAATCGGGCCCACCGGAAGCGGCTCAGACCGCTTGACTTGAAGTGTAGTGTCATATTTGCGGTGTAAAGGGCTGTTTTTACAATATTTCCCGATTTCGACCTGTGCCCATATAGCGGACAGCGATTAGCCGTGACAGATTTTCATAAGGAAAACAGACACAAAAAAGCCCCACCGTTTGAGGGTGAGGCTGGGGGGCGTCTGGATTTTCGCCGACGAACGGTATCAGGCGGTCAGTGCCTGGCGCGTACGGTCAATCACGGCCTGCAGCGGTTCTGCGCTGGAGTACTGGTCCGGGTACAGGCGTTCGCTGTGCCGGGCGATGCCGTGTTCATTGACGATGGTGAAGCTGAAGCAGCCTTTGCGCGCGGCCATGATCAGGCAGTTCATTGGAGCAAAAGCGTTGGTGAGGGTGCGGATGGCATCCTGAGTCTGGATATGAGTAGTCATGTAAGTGTTCCTGAATCGACACGCAATAGAGGCGTGCAAAATGAAAACGTTCCAGTAAACGCGGGCCGATGCTCGAATGCGAGTCAGGGCAGGGCGCAGAACCTGTCTGGAACAAAAACAGCGAGTTCAGGCGCGCTTCTCATATGGCGCCGGGCTAGCTGGTAGGTACTTCGGAGGGCAGGCGACACAACAGGAGCAAAGGTTCGATGCTCGGGGTGAGGATCCTGATCAATTTGCAGGCTGGTTTGAGCAGGCCACGTTGAACTCGACGCCTGCAATCAGAAGGCAGTGCGTGAGTGAGTGTCTGGAAACCATCGAGGTGGTCGATCCCTTTTTTTGACCCGTTTGCTCAACCGGCAAAGCGTGATCGGGGATTTGTTCGACCAGAATTGACTTTCAGCTTGGTACTAACGGGGCGCACTTTATCCACCCACTGACACAATTGCAAGCTTTAATTGGAACCGTTTGTCAACCCGGGCATGGCAATTGTGTCGTTCAGTTGTGATTCAGCGCTCAGGTCGTACCTTCATTTTGAAGCGCCAGCGGCAGCTTGGGATGGCGTTTTGCCGGTTTTTCGCTGCACAAGAGCTGAAACGCACTTTTTTCCACAGGCTTTATAGCGATTGGAAATTGACTTGTGCACATTAACGCGATTAGCTGCCATCTCACTGTCACATTCCGTCCTAACAGCTTGATTTCAAGCGGCGAAATATTAAGTCAATGAAAATCATCGCTTTTTTTCGTTGGTGAAAAAATCGTCAGTTTGAACGCAGGCCCCATTCTGCCTGCGTTTGCGGGGGTTAAAGGGGCGTTGTCCACTGAGTTATCCACAGCTTCTGTGGATTGTCCCAAGCGCTTGCTCTAGTACGCACCTTTGCGCAGTTGTACTAAGCTTTTTTCCTTCCTCCCAAGATCATCAATCAGAATCTGACGCCAACGCAGCTTCTGCGCATAATGCCGCCAGCGTAATCGTGAGTTGGGGAATTTTATGGCTTTGGACCTCACCAGCCTGTTGCTGGGATTGGGGGCGGCGGCGTTGCCGTTGCTGGGGTTGGCGTGGCAACTGCAGCGCAGGGTAGCGCAACGCGAGGCAGAGGCTGCGCTGCTAGACGAGCGCTTGAGCAATGCGCAGATGGCCCAGGATGGGCTCAACGCCCAGCTGGACGCCTGCCGTGACGAGATCAGCGACCTGGGCCAGGCCAATGCGGTGAAGCAGGCCGATCTTGCGGCGCTGCGCCGGGAGGCCGAATTGCTGCGCCAGCAGCACGAACACGCGCGCCAGGCCCAGGAAGACTGGGGGCAGGAGCGCAGCCACAAGGAAGCGGAACTGCGGCGGCTGGACGCCCAATGCGCCTCTCTGGGTGCCGAGTTGCGCGAGCAGCAGGAAAGTCACCAACAGCGCCTCAATGACCTGCAGGGCTCTCGCGACGAGTTGCGCGCCCAGTTCGCGGAGCTTGCGGGAAAAATCTTTGACGAGCGCGAGCAGCGCTTCGCCGAAACCAGCCAGCAGCAATTGGGTCAGTTGCTCAATCCGTTGAAAGAACGCATCCAGTCTTTCGAAAAGCGCGTCGAGGAAAGCTATCAGCAGGAAGCCCGTGAACGCTTCTCGCTGGGCAAGGAGCTTGAGCGTCTGCAACAGCTCAACCAGCGCTTGAGCGATGAGGCGACCAACCTCACCCGCGCGCTGAAAGGCCAGAAGACACAAGGCAACTGGGGCGAGCTGATCCTTGAGCGTGTGCTCGAGCATGCAGGGCTGGAAAAAGGCCGCGAGTATCAAACTCAGGTCAGCCTCAAGGGGCCGGACGGCGAGCGTTTCCAGCCTGATGTGCTGATCATGCTGCCCGGCGACAAACAGGTGGTGGTGGACGCCAAGGTCAGCCTGACTGCCTACCAGCAGTACGTTTCGAGCGATGACACGCTGATCGCCCAGAATGCGCTCAAGCAGCATGTGCAGTCGTTGCGCAGCCATGTCAAAGGCTTGTCCGGGAAGGATTACAAACGCCTGGAAGGGCTGCACAGCCTGGATTTCGTGTTGTTGTTCGTGCCTATCGAGGCGGCGTTTTCGGCGGCGTTGCAGGCTGAGCCGACGCTGTTTCAGGAGGCCTTCGACCGCAACATCGTGATCGTCAGCCCGACTACCCTGCTGGCGACCCTGCGGGTGATCGACAGCCTGTGGAAGCAGGAGCGCCAGAGCCAGAACGCCCGGGAGATTGCCGAGCGGGCAGGGTGGCTGTACGACAAGTTCGTGCTGTTCATCCAGGACCTCGATGAGGTGGGCAACCGATTGCAGCAACTGGACAAGGCCTATGGCGCGGCGCGCAACAAGCTGGTCGAAGGGCGTGGCAATCTGGTGAGCCGCAGCGAACAGCTCAAGTTGCTGGGTGCGCGAGCGAGCAAGAACCTGCCCGCGGATCTGCTGGAGCGGGCGCTGACGGATGAGGAAGGGCTGGTTCAGTTGCCTGAGTGAACCCCCACCCCTGTAGCAGCACGGCTTGCCGGCGGGAGCGGTATGTCAGTCACTGATGAGGTGCCTGACACGACGCTCCCGCCGGCAAGCCGTGCTGCTACGGCTCACGGGTTTGTATACATTTCTGTAATGCACCTTGATCAGGCATTCATGCACTGTCAGTGAGCATTTGCCCTGTTATTCGCCGTGTTCTGATCCTCTTAAGTCCTTATCCGAGGCCGGTTTGCGGCTGATGAAATAACGATGGCACGCATTCTGCCTATTGGTTCGTATACAACCCATACCTGCTCCCGTACGCAGTGTGGTCAGCCAGTACGCTTCGGGAGCCGGTTTCGTCCGATCAGGGAGAAATGCGATGACCGAGCCATTGCCCAAGGGATACAGCCCGCGCCTCTATAACCGGGATCTGGGGCCGCTGCCGCAGAAGTGGAGCTGGTACAACATCTTTGCCTTCTGGATGAGCGACGTGCACAGCGTCGGCGGCTATGTGTTCGCCGCCAGCCTGTTCGCCCTGGGACTGGCGAGCTGGCAGGTGTTGATCGCCTTGCTGGTGGGCATCTGCATCATCCAGGTGATCGCCAACCTGCTGGCAAAACCGAGCCAGCAGGCCGCCGTTCCGTATCCGGTGATCTGCCGTCTGGCGTTCGGTGTGTTCGGAGCAAACATCCCTGCCGTCATTCGTGGGCTGATTGCTGTCGCCTGGTACGGGGTGCAGACCTACCTTGCCTCCAGTGCGTTGATTATCGTGGTACTGCGATTCTTCCCACAGATGTCGGTGTATGCCGAGCCGCATTTCGCGGGCTTATCCTACCTTGGCTGGTTCGGTTTCCTCGCATTGTGGCTGGTACAGGCGGCGGTGTTCTGGACCGGCATGGACTCGATCCGCCGTTTCATCGATTGGGCAGGGCCGGTTGTGTATGCGGTGATGTTCCTGCTGGCAGGCTGGATTGTCTGGAAAGCCGGTTGGGCCAATATCAGCTTCACCCTGTCGGAAAAGTCGCTGACAGGCTGGGAAGCGGTGTCCCAGGTCATCATGGCGACGGCTCTCGTGGTGTCGTATTTTTCCGGCCCTACGCTCAATTTCGGCGATTTCAGCCGTTATTGCCGCAGCATGTCCGAAGTGCGTCGCGGCAATTTCTGGGGGTTGCCGGTCAACTTTCTGGCCTTCTCCCTGGTCACGGTGGTCATCGTCTCGGGCACCTTGCCGGTGTTCGGCGAAATGCTGCACGACCCGATCGCCACCGTGGCCCGCATCGACAATGACGTCGCGGTGCTGCTGGGGGCATTCGCCTTCGTCACGGCCACCATTGGTATCAACATCGTCGCCAACTTCGTTTCCCCTGCCTTCGACTTCGCCAACGTGGCGCCGAGCAAGATCAGTTGGCGGGTGGGCGGAATGATCGCCGCCGTGGCCTCGATCTTCATCACGCCGTGGAACCTGTTCAACAACCCGGCCGTGATCCATTACACCCTCGATGTGCTGGCGGCTTTCATCGGCCCGCTGTTCGGGATTCTGCTGGTGGATTACTACCTCATCAAAAAGCAGCAGATCGACGTCGATGCGCTGTTCAACGACGGCCCCACCGGACGCTACTGGTACAGCGGCGGGATCAATTACACCGCCGTCAAGGCGCTGGTGCTGGCAACCCTGGCCGGAATCGCGATCACCTTCGTTCCGGCGTTGCAGTCCATGGCCAATTTTGCCTGGTTTACCGGGTGTTTCCTGGGTGGTGCGTTGTTCTATCTGTTTGCCCGTCGCAGCCAGGCCCATGAAGGCAGCGTGCTGACGCCTGCGGTTTCGGGATAAACAAAGCGTTACAAATGCACCGCCGTTGGTCGGGTAAAACCACGGTTAACGGCGGTTTGAAATGTCTGTTCATAAAGAAGGAGAAATTTTCTGCCGCGACACTCGGTAGCAGGCGTAAAGTGCGACTTAGCACTATGATCTGCCTTAAGCGGACCAGAAGTTGGCTGCCGGCATTTCCCTGAAGGGGGCGTTATATGAACAGCAAACTGCAAGAATGGCTTCACGATGTGGGCGTTGCATTGGGTCTGATCGAGCGGCCGAAGCTGCAACCCATTCCCGTGCGAACCGATGATGACGAGCGTCGTCGCCCTCGCCGCTAACGCTGGACGGCTTTCGCCCTGAACCGGATGAAAGTCCAGTCGTAAAAATAGCGGTGCTATCGCCCGATAGCCCGCTTTGTCGTTTACCGCCTCGATGCCCGACCGGCAACGAGACATCCGCGCAACCACGTCCCGGACAGTAATCGAACGCATCTGCGTTCAATGTTGCTTGCGTCCTTTCATCTGCACCAGAATCAGGTCGACCAGGCCTTGCAAGGTCAGTTGCTGATAGGGCGATGGGCCCGGCAGGTGGGAAATCTGACTTTTGATCTTGCCCGGCACCACGATGCCGAATTCCGATTGCAGGTGGCTGAAGAACTCGCTGAAGTCTTCTTCGTCCAGTTCAAGATCGGTGAGCAGGGCATCATCCTGGATCGGATCCTTGTCTACCAGAATGATCCCGAGTGTATCGAAAACGTGCTGCTGGATTTCATGACGGTCCATGACAAGCCTCGGCTGTGACGTGTTCGAAAATCACCCCGACGGCATGAAACCAGAGGATTGTCGTAAGACAGCCGGCTGCAACTCACTCCCTGAAATACATCGCCATTGCGGCCTCTTGGCGCGGTGCTGTCCTGATTAAGGCTAGCCCAACTTTGTCCTGGGCGATTGCTTCCCCGCTGGCGATTATTTGTAACCGGACACAAAAAAGAGCGCCCGAAGGCGCCCTTGATCTGTTGCGACAGCGTTACAGCCGGATCAGGCGGCGCTGGTGGCGACCGCGCGCTGTGGCGACACCAGGCTGACCACCACGAAGCTGACGAGGCCAACGGCCAGGCTGTAGTAGATCGGCGTGTTGGCGTCCAGGCCGTCCTTGAACATGAACACCAGGGCAGTGATGAAACCCACTGCCATGCTGCTGATGGCGCCAGCGGTGGTCGCGCGTTTCCAGTAGATCGCACCGATCAGCGGAATCAGCATGCCGCCGACCAACAGGTTGTACGCCAGGGTCAGGGCGCTGATCACGTCGTTGACCACCAGGGCGATGGCCAGCACCACGATGCCGGTCAGGGCAGTGAACAGGCGGTTGATGCCCAGGCTCGACTGCTTGCCGCCGCGCAGCTTGGGCAGCAGGTCTTCGGTCAGGGTGGTGGAGGCGGCCAGCAGACCGGCGCTGGCGGTGGACATCATGGCGGCCAGGGCGGCGGCGATGACCAGCCCACGAATGCCGTCTGGCAGCGACGCTTTGACGATTGCGGCGAAGGCGGTGTTGGGGTTCGCCAGGTCAGGCAGCAACACGTGAGCGGCCATGCCGATCAGCGCACAGGCCAGGCCATAGATGATGCAGTAGATGCCGGCGACGGAGCCTGCCACCTGGGCAACTTTCTCGGTGCGGGCGGTGAAGACGCGCTGCCAGATGTCCTGACCGATCAGGATGCCGAAGAAGTAGATCAGGAAGTAGGTGATGATGGTGTCCCAGCCGATGGTGGTCCAGCTGAAGCTCGTCGCTGGCAGCTTGGCGACCAGTTCGTCCCAGCCACCGACGCGGTACAGGCAGATCGGCAACAGGATGAACATCAGGCCGACAGTCTTGATGATGAACTGCACGATGTCGGTCAGGGTCAGCGACCACATGCCGCCGATGGCCGAATACACCACCACGACACCACCGCCCAGCAGCACCGACACCCAGAACGGCAGGTCGAACAGTACTTGCATGACGGTGCCAATGGCCAGGATCGAGGTCACGCCGATCATCAGCGCATAGGCGAGCATGATCACTGCGCTGGCCTGGCGGGCCATCGGGTTGTAACGGCGTTCGAGGATCTGGGTGACGGTGAAGATGCGCAGCTTGAGCAGCGGTTTGGCGAGGAACAGGTTCAGGGCAATGATGCCCAGGCCCAGCGCGGCGCAGAGCCAGAAGCCCGAGATGCCGTGCACATAGCCCAGGCGCACGGTGCCTACGGTCGAGGCGCCGCCCAGTACGGTGGCAGCCATGGTGCCCATGTACAGGCTCGGGCCCAGGTTGCGGCCGGCGACCAGGTAGTCTTCGTGGGTCTTGGCCTTGCGCATGCCGTACCAGCCCAGCACCAGCATGCCGGCTGCGTAGATCAGCACGACGAAAATATCTAAAGCCATGGAGTGTCTCCAATCATTGTTTTTATAGTGAGTCGCGAATCATCCGGCTGAAATCACGCAGGCGGTCAGCGGTGATGGCTGTTTCTTGTGTTGTGTGCAGATCTGTAGGAGCGCGCTTGCCCGCGACGGCCATCTACCTGTGACATCTCTGGTAGCTGACACATCGCGATCGCGGGCAAGCGCGCTCCTACAGGGTCGGGGGTTGCCAGCGAGCCCCGGTTGATCCCGGAGCGGGCGGCGGGTTTCTGTGTTTAGCGGTGGGTAACCCCCGGCAGTACGCAGAGCATCTCGTACAGAAGGTTGGCGCCCAGCAGCGAGGTGTTGCCGGTGGTGTCGTAAGGCGGGGAGACTTCCACCAGGTCGCAGCCGATCAGGTCCAGGCCCTGGCAGCCACGGATGATTTCGATCGCCTGAATGGTGGTCAGGCCGCCGATTTCCGGGGTGCCGGTGCCAGGTGCCCATGCCGGGTCAATGCCGTCGATGTCGAAGCTCAGGTACACCGGGCCGCCACCAACTTTCTCGCGCACTTCAGCCATCAGCGGCGCCAGCGACTGGTGCCAGCACTCTTCGGCCTGGACCACACGGAAGCCCTGCTTGCGGCTCCAGTTGAAGTCTTCGGCGGTGTAGCCCTGGGCGCGCAGGCCGATCTGCACCACGCGGTCGCAGTCCAGCAGGCCTTCTTCGACGGCGCGGCGGAAGGTGGTGCCGTGGGCGATTTTCTCGCCGAACATGTGATCGTTGACGTCAGCGTGGGCGTCGATGTGGATCAGCCCGACCTTGCCGTGCTTCTTCTTGATCGCCCGCAGGATCGGCAGGGTGATGGTGTGATCGCCCCCCAGGGTCAGTGGGATGATGCCGTGCTCGAGAAAGCCGTCGTAGGCCTCTTCGATGATGCGCACGGCGTCCAGCAGGTTGAAGGTGTTGATGGCGACGTCGCCGATGTCGGCAACCGACAGCGAGTCGAAGGGCGCGGCGCCCGTGGCCATGTTGTAAGGACGGATCATCACCGACTCGGCGCGGATTTCACGTGGGCCGAAACGGGTGCCAGCCCGCAGCGAAGTGCCGATGTCCAGTGGCACGCCAATGAAGGCGGCATCAAGGCCCGCGGCCGATTGCAGGTGTGGCAGACGCATCATGGTTGCGATGCCGGCGAAGCGCGGCATTTCGTTGCCGCCCAGTGGTTGGTGGAAAATCTTGTCCACGGGATTGCCTCATCGGTTGATTATTAATATGAGTAGACCTGTGGCGATTCTGCGAACCGGGCGGCCTGCAAAGAATCGCTGGGGCAAAATACTTAGTTCAGAGATTTCTGAACTATCGTGAAAATCAGGTTAAGCTTTCGCCGATCCCGTTTTCCGGATGCACCATGGCCAACGCACTGCCCGATCTGAAACTGCTGAGAATCTTCGTCTGTGTGGTCCGCCACCAGGGGTTTGCCAGCGCCCAGCAGGAGCTGAACCTCTCGACCTCGGCGATCAGCACCTACATGAGCCAGCTGGAGGCGGCGCTCGGCATCGTGCTGTGCCACCGTGGCCGTGGCGGTTTCAGCCTGACCAGCAAAGGCGAGCTGTTTCATCAGGAAACCCTGCGCTTGCTCGGCGAGCTGGAAGGCTTCGAATTATACGCAGCAGCGCTCAAAGGCGAACTGCGCGGCACCCTGAACCTGGGTGTGCTCGACTCGACGGTCAGCGACCGGGCGCTGCCGTTCGCCGAAGTGATTGGCGCCTACAGCGAAGAGCACCCGGCGGTGCATCTGCATCTGTCGGTCATGAGCCCTTACGAATTGCAGTTGGGCGTGCTGGACAACCGCCTGGACCTGGCCATCGGCTCGTTCTCCACGCGCATGAACGGCCTGCTCTACCAGCCGCTGTACCGCGAACAGCACTGGCTGTATTGCAGCAGCCGGCACCCACTGTTCGCCGAGCGGCGCATTCCGGAACCGGTGATTACCCAGCAGCGCATGGTCGGCCGCGGCTACTGGAGTCAGGCGGAACTGGCGCGCCATGGCTTCAAGCACAGCGCGGCAACGGTGGAAAGTATGGAGGCGCAGCTGATTCTGGTGCTGTCCGGTGCCTACATCGGCTACCTGCCAGAGCACTACGCGCAGTCCTGGGTGGACTCCGGGCACCTGAGGGTGCTGTTGCCGGCCACCTTCGGCTATCAGGCGCCGTTTTCGATGATCCTGCGCCGGGGTCGCAGTCGCGAGCCGCTGATTCAGACCTTCCGCGACCTGCTCAAAGCCCAGTTGAACCCGCTCTAGGAGGGCGCTCGCCATGTCCCGTGCCCGCTGCGAACGCTGCCATCGCCCGGAAAACCATTGCCTGTGCGGCCTGATTCCGCAACTGGACAGCCGCACCCGCGTGCTGATTCTGCAGCACCCCAGTGAAGTCAATCATGCGCTGAACACTGCTCGCCTTGCCGCGCTGGGGCTGACCAACGCACAGCTGGTGGTAGGCGAGGTGTTCGAGGATCTGGCCGATCTGCTTGAGGTGCCTGGCTATCAGCCAAGGCTGTTGTTTCCGGGTGAAGAGGCCCAGTCGCTGGTCAGCCAGGGCGCTGATGAGCGTCCGATTCTGCTGGTGGTGCCTGACGGAACATGGCGCAAGGCGCGCAAGCTGCTGCACCTTAACCCGCTGCTGGCGGCGTTGCCCCGGGTGAAGCTGGATAACGCCCCAGGCTCGCGCTATCGGCTGCGCAAGGCGCCGGGGCCGGATGCGTTATCCACCCTTGAGGCCATCGTCCATGCGCTGCACACCCTTGAACCGCAGCACTCATTCGACGCACTGTTGCGTCCCTTCGATGCCCTGATCGATGGGCAGATCAAGGCCATGGGCGAGGAAACATTTCGCCGCAATCATTCCTGAAGGTCAGCCGTTGTGGGAGGAGGGGGTGTGCGCTGCGAACTTGCCCGCCTGCATGCGGCGAATGTACGCCTCGGTTTCCCGCTCGGCGTCTTCCTTGGTGAAGAAGGGGCCTTCGAGGGTGTTTTCCCGGGTGCTGAAGAAATACATGCCATTGACGCGGGAGACGCGGTCACTGCGAAAGTGCACGGCGGTCTCGGGATCTTTCTCACGCTTGCTCAACATAGCCTGCTCCGGACGGGGGAGTCGGGTGGGACGATTCAGGACGGCTAAACCTGGTTGGGGCCAGCGCGGTCGGCTTTCCACAGCGTGAGACGGAAAGACGGGCTGGCTGATTGATACTGTACCGCAAAAGAGCGCGCCAGACAGGGGGATTTCGCAGCTGCGCGCGGCCATACAAAACCCGTAGCAGCACGGCTTGCCGGCGGGAGCGTCGTGTCAGGCAACGCAAGGTCAACTGATCCACCGCTCCCGCCGGCAAGCCGTGCTGCTACGGGGAAATAGTTGCGTTAGCCTGTCAGCGCTTGCCCAGATCCTGCGCCTGGTGAATCCACTGCTGACGCTGCTCTTCGGTCGAACCACGCACCGGCGAGAACTCCGTCAGGCGGCTCACTTTGATCCCGCAAAACTCCAGGATGGTGTGGGTCATCTGCCGATGCGCCGGTGCCTTGAATACCCAGCGGAAATACCGCGAAGGCGTGTCCATGGTCACCAGCAGCTCGGCGGTACGGCCCTTGAGCAGTTCGTTGGAGGGATGATGCCGACCGTGGGCCTTGAAGGCGAAACCGGGCATGAACACCCGGTCGAAGAAGCCACCGAGCAGGCTCGGCAGCCCGCCCCACCAGACCGGGTACACGAACACCAGATGCTGCGCCCAGTGGATTTCCCGCTGGGCCTGCAACAGGTCGTGTTCCAGGGTTTGGCTTGATTCATAACCGCCGCGCAGCACCGGGTCGAAGTCCAGTTCTTCAAGCTTGAGCACACGCACCACATGGCCCTGGCTGCGCGCGCCCTGGGCGTACGCATCGCCCAGTGCGTGGCAGAAGCTGATGGTCTTGGGCGAGCCGATGACCATCAGGATGCGTTTGCCATACCCTTCCAGTGGGGTGGCGCCGCTGATCGGCTCAGCCATTGCTGCCGGCCTCGAGCATTTTTTCCGGCCGTACCCAGGCGTCGAACTCGGCATCGGTCAAAAAGCCCAGTTGCAACGCCGCTTCGCGCAAGGTCAGGCCTTCGCTGTAGGCCTTCTTGGCGATCTGCGCGGATTTGTCGTAGCCAATATGCGGGTTCAGCGCGGTCACCAGCATCAGGCCGCGTTCCAGGTGCTCGGCCATCTTGCCGGCATCCGGTTCCATGCCCGCGATACAGTGCTCGTTGAAGTTGCGGCAGCCATCGCCCAGCAAGCGGATCGATTGCAACAGGTTATGAATGATCACCGGCTTGAACACGTTCAGTTGCAGATGACCCTGGCTTGCCGCGAAGGAGATGGTGGTGTCGTTGCCCATGACCTGGCACGCCAGCATCGACAACGCCTCGCACTGGGTCGGGTTGACCTTGCCCGGCATGATCGAACTGCCCGGCTCGTTGGCGGGCAGCTTGACCTCGGCCAGGCCTGCGCGGGGGCCGGAGCCCAGCAGGCGCAGGTCGTTGGCGATCTTCATCAGGGTCACGGCCAGCGTCTTCAGCCCGCCAGACAGCGCCGTCAACGGCTCATGCCCGGCCAGTGCGGCGAATTTGTTGTGGGCCGTGACGAAGGGCAGGCCAGACAGCGCGGCCAGTTCCGCAGCCACAGCTTCCGCGAAACCGTGGGGCGAATTGAGGCCGGTGCCGACCGCGGTGCCGCCCTGGGCCAGCTCACACACCGCAGGCAGGGCTGCGCGGATGCTCTTCTCGGCGTAATCGAGCTGGGCAACGTAGGCCGAGAGTTCCTGGCCGAAAGTTATAGGCGTGGCATCCATCATGTGGGTGCGCCCGGTTTTCACCAGCTTCATGTGACGCGAAGACTGCTCGGCAATGCCGGCGGACAGCTCGGCGATGGCCGGCAGCAGGTGCTCCTTGACCGCCTGGGCCGCGGCGATGTGCATGGCCGTGGGGAAGCAGTCGTTGGAGCTTTGCGAGCGGTTGACGTGATCGTTGGGGTGCACCGGCGTCTTGCCGCCGCGGCCCTTGCCGGACAGCTCGTTGGCGCGGCCTGCAATCACTTCGTTGACGTTCATGTTGCTCTGGGTGCCGCTGCCGGTCTGCCACACCACCAGCGGGAACTGGTCGTCGAGCTTGCCGCTGAGCACTTCATCGGCGGACTGTTCGATCAGGCGGGCGATCTCCGCTGGCAAATCGCCGTTACGGTCGTTGACCCGCGCCGCGGCCTTCTTGATCAGCGCCAGGGCATGCAGCACCGGCAGCGGCATGTGTTCCTGGCCGATGGCGAAGTTGATGAGCGAACGCTGGGTCTGCGCTCCCCAGTAAGCGTCTTCGGGGACTTCGATCGGACCAATGCTATCGGTTTCGGTACGGCTCACTGGACTCACTCCTTAAACGTCGTTTAGCGCAGTTTAGTACCCAGAGAACCGATCCGGTTCCCGGGAACCGCTGCCAGGGATGAACATGTCCCCACAGTGTGCGACAAAATGTACGAGCCGGTCGTGCGAAACATTCAAGACAGCCCGTCAAACAGCCTCCCTTGTAACCGCTCGTAGGGTCGGGGGTTGAGCGCGAGGTGAAAAGGAGCGCAGAATGTTCGGCCTTGGGGTTCAGCCTCGCTTGCTAGATAAGGAAACTCGATGACCCGTCTTCGCGCCATCTGTGCTGCGGTCGCTCTGGTATGCGCCAGCGGCCAGGCTCTCGCCGCCACCCCCAGCCATGAGGCCAGTGCCGTAGCCTTCCTCAAACTGGCTCACGCCGATCAATTGGGCGCACCGATCTACATGCAGGCGCAGCAGATGTTTGCCCAGCGTTTTGCCGAAACCAAAGCCCCGGATTCCAAGAAAGCCGTTCTGGAAAAGTACCAGGCCCAGGCCAACGCCGCGCTGGACAAGGCCATCGGCTGGGACAAGCTGCAGCCTGACATGGTCAAGCTGTACACCGACAACTTCAGCGAGCAGGAGCTCAAGGACCTGGTCGCGTTCTACCAGTCGCCGCTGGGCAAGAAAGTCCAGTCCAAGATGCCGCAGATCAGCCAGCAATCGTTCCAGATGACTCAGGAAAAACTGCAACCTGCAGTGCCTGTGGTCACCAAGCTGCTGGCCGACATGACCGACGAGCTGGCCCCGGCCGCCAAGAAAGGCGCGGCGCCTGCCCCGGCCAAGAAGCCATAAGCGAAGCCTGACATGAGCATGCAACAGCGTATCGAATCCGCGTTGGCGGTCTTTCAGCCCGAGTACCTGCAGGTGCTCAATGAAAGCCACATGCACAGTCGCGGCACGGATACTCACTACAAGGCCGTGGTGGTCAGCGAGCAATTCGCCGGCCTCAACGCCGTCAAGCGCCACCAGAAGGTCTATGGCCTGCTCGGTGGCCTGATGGGTGAGTTCCATGCCCTGGCGCTGCACACCTATACCCCGGACGAGTGGGCGAAACTGGGCGCAGCGCCTGCTTCGCCGACCTGCGCCGGGGGGCATGACTGAATTCCCGCCCGGGAATGATGTTGCCCTGATCGCGAGCAAGCTCACTCCTACAGGATCGCGTAACCCCTGTAGGAGCGCGCTTGCCCGCGACGCGATCTGCCTGCGCCATCGTTGTTGACTGACACCCCGCCATCGCGGGCAAGCGCGCTCCTACAGGCCGATGCCGTAGCGAATTCGACACCGGCCCGCCTGCACCCCGCCGATTTTTGCTAGAATCCGCGCCGCGTTGCCTGGTCGGCACGCTTTTACCTGAAATTTTCATCCGGTAGGCCCTTTGCGAGGGTCACCACCTGGAGACGCAACATGACCCAAACCGCACCCATCGTTGTCGCGGCGCTGTACAAATTCGTCACCCTTTCGGACTACGTCGAGCTGCGCGAGCCGCTGCTTGAGGCCATGGTCGAAAACGGCATCAAGGGCACGCTGCTGATCGCCGAAGAGGGCATCAACGGTACCGTTTCAGGCACTCGCGAGGGCATCGACGGCCTGCTGGCGTGGCTGCGCAACGACCCGCGCATGATCGACATCGATCACAAGGAATCGTACTGCGACGAGCAGCCGTTCTACCGCACCAAGGTCAAGCTCAAGAAAGAGATCGTCACCCTGGGCGTGCCGGGCGTGGACCCGAACAAAAAGGTCGGCACCTACGTCGAGCCTCAGGACTGGAACGCCCTGATCACTGACCCCGAAGTGCTGCTGATCGACACCCGCAACGACTACGAAGTGTCCATCGGCACCTTCGAAGGCGCCATCGACCCGAAGACCACGACCTTCCGCGAGTTCCCTGACTACATCAAGGCCAACTTCGACCCGTCGAAACACAAGAAAGTGGCGATGTTCTGCACCGGCGGGATTCGCTGCGAAAAAGCCTCGAGCTACATGCTCGGCGAGGGTTTCGAGGAGGTGTATCACCTCAAGGGCGGCATTCTCAAATACCTCGAAGAAGTCCCCCAGGAAGAAAGCCAGTGGCGTGGCGACTGCTTCGTGTTCGACAATCGCGTGACCGTGCGCCACGACCTCACCGAAGGCGACTACGATCAATGTCATGCATGCCGCACGCCGATCAGCGTTGAAGACCGCGCCAGCGAGCACTACTCGCCGGGTGTCAGCTGCCCGCATTGCTGGGAGACGCTGAGCGAGAAGACCCGCCGCAGCGCCATCGATCGCCAGAAGCAGATCGAACTGGCCAGGGAGCGCAACCAGCCGCATCCGATCGGGCGCAACTACCGTCTGCTCGATGGCCAGAAGAACGAGCAGGCTGACACCGACACGCACACCCACGAGGCCTGAACCATGAACGCCCGCCTGCTTTATGTAATGGACCCGATGTGTTCCTGGTGCTGGGGATTCGCCCCGGTGGCGGATGCACTGGTCGAGCAGGCGAGGGCGGCGGGCGTCGAGCTGCACCTGGTGGTGGGCGGTTTGCGCACCGGCAGTGGCGCGGCGCTCGAGCCTTCCACCAAACGCTACATTCTCGAACACTGGCACGCGGTGCAGGACACCACAGGCCAGGCGTTCAAGTTCGAAGATGCTTTGCCGGACGGTTTCGTCTACGACACCGAGCCTGCCTGCCGTGCCATCGTGGCCGCGCGCAGCCTGGCGCCGGACATCGCCTGGAAGCTGGTCCGGGAAATCCAGCAGGCGTTCTACCTGCATGGCCGCGACGTGACCCAGGCCCAGGTGCTGGCCGAACTGGCCGAGCGCGCAGGCTTGCCGCGCATCGAGTTCGCCGAGGCGTTCGACAGCCCCGAGCAGCACGCGGCCACTGCTTCGGACTTCTCCTGGGTCCAGGACCTGGGCATCGCCGGCTTTCCGACCTTGCTTGCCGAGCGCAACGGCCAACTGGCCCTGCTGACCAACGGCTATCAGCCTCTGGAAGAACTCGCGCCGTTGCTCAGCCGCTGGCTGGAGCGCGCGGCCTGTGCGTGATTCCGTCGACATCGAAACCCCGGGCAAACGCGCTGCCGACGACCACCTTGCCCATGTCGATCGCCTGGACTGGACGCAAATCCGCCGTCTGGCCCTGACCCACAAGAAAGCCCTGTGGATCGCCAATGGCGTCGCGTTCCTCGCGGTGCTGTGTTCGGTGCCGATCCCGTTGCTGCTGCCGTTGCTGGTCGACGAAGTGCTGCTGGGCAAGGGCGATGCGGCATTGCTGTTCATGAACCACTTTCTGCCCGAAAGCCTGCACAAGCCGGTGGGCTACATCGCCCTGATGCTGATGGCCACCTTGTGCCTGCGCCTGGGCGCCTTGCTCTTCAACGTGATTCAGGCGCGGCTGTTCGCCGGGCTGTCCAAGGACATCGTCTATCGCATCCGTGTCCGGCTCATCGAACGGCTCAAGCGCATCTCGCTGGGTGAATACGAAAGCCTGGGCAGCGGCACGGTGACCGCCCACCTGGTCACCGACCTGGACACGCTGGACAAGTTTGTCGGCGAGACCCTGAGCAAATTCCTGGTCGCCATGCTTACGCTGACCGGCACCGCCGCGATCCTGGTGTGGATGCACTGGCAACTGGCGCTGCTGATCCTGCTGTTCAACCCGCTGGTGATCTACGCCACGGTCAAGCTGGGCAAGCGAGTCAAACACCTGAAGAAGCTGGAAAACGACAGCACTTCGCGTTTTACCCAGGCGCTGACCGAAACCCTGGACGCCATTCAGGAAATCCGCGCGGGCAATCGTCAGGGTTACTTTCTGGGGCTGCTCGGCGGGCGTGCCAAAGAGGTGCGCGACTACGCCGTGGCTTCGCAGTGGAAGAGTGACGCGTCGGGCCGTGCCAGCGGGCTGCTGTTCCAGTTCGGCATCGATATCTTCCGCGCGGCGGCGATGCTCACGGTGCTGTTCTCCGACCTGTCCATCGGCCACATGCTCGCAGTGTTCAGCTACCTGTGGTTCATGATCGGCCCGGTGGAGCAGCTGTTGAACCTGCAATACGCCTTCTATGCGGCCGGCGGCGCGCTGACCCGTATCAATGAGCTGCTGGCCCGCGCCGACGAGCCGCAATATGAAGGCCGTCTCAACCCGTTTCTGGGCCGCGAAACCGTCGGCATCGATGTACGCGGCCTGTGCTTCGGCTACAACGAAGAGCCGGTGCTCGATCACCTTGACCTGTCGATCACGCCGGGCGAGAAAGTCGCCATCGTCGGCGCCAGCGGCGGCGGCAAGAGCACCCTCGTGCAACTGCTGCTCGGGCTGTACAGCCCCAAGGCGGGCAGCATCCGCTTCGGCGGCGCGACCCTCGAAGAGATCGGCCTGGAAACGGTTCGTGAAAATGTCGCGGTGGTGCTGCAACACCCGGCATTGTTCAACGATACGGTGCGCGCCAACCTGTCGATGGGCCGCGAGCGCAGTGACGAGGCCTGCTGGCAGGCACTGGAAATCGCGCAACTGGACGCCACCATCCGCGCCTTGCCGCAAGGGCTGGACAGTGTGGTGGGGCGTTCTGGCGTGCGCCTGTCAGGAGGCCAGCGCCAGCGGCTGGCAATCGCGCGCATGGTCCTGGCCGATCCTCGGGTGGTGATTCTCGACGAGGCCACCTCGGCGCTGGACGCCGCCACCGAGTACAACCTGCACCAGGCCCTGAACCGGTTTCTCACGGGCCGGACCACACTCATCATCGCCCACCGTCTGTCGGCGGTGAAGCAGGCTGACCGGGTGCTGGTGTTCGACGGCGGCAGCATTGCCGAGGATGGCGATCACCAGCAACTGATTGCTGACGGTGGCCTGTACGCGCGCCTCTACGGGCATCTGCAACAACTCTGATACAGCTTGTCGGTTTTTTTCGCGACAACCCCTAAATGGCGTTTCGCCAGTGGAACACGTCAATTCTTGGGCTATGCTTGAGCCGTGAAATACCGGATTCTGTGAAAAGCGTCATATTTACGTCTCGACTTTCCCGTATTAACACTCAAGGTCGTGTACAAGGTGTGAGAAGCAACCCGCTGCATCGTGGAAATTAGCCGAGTCCCTATAGGCCAGGAAGGTCGCCTGCGCTTGGGGAGCGAGTACTGGCAGTGCTGATGAAAGGGACACCATGAAGCAAAAGCGGATTCTCGAGAAGCCTCGTCTTCTCGGCATCGTCTGGCCGTTTATCGCGGTGGTGCTGTTACAGGCACTGCTGGGTTGCATCAGCCTTTATATGATGTCGGCCGTGCGCAGTTACGTAGGCGGGGAAAGCCTCTGGTCCAAAGGCCAGAAAGACGCTATTTATTATCTGAATCTGTACGCCAACAGCCGCGACGAGATCGACTACCTGAAGTACCAGCAGGCGATTGCCATCCCTCAGGGTGGCCATGACCTGCGCATCGCCATGGATCAGCAGGTCCCGGACATTCCACGCGCCACTGCGGGCATCCTGCAGGGTGGTAACCATCCCGACGATGCGCGGGGCATCATCTGGCTCTACCTCAATTTCCGTCATTTCAGCTACCTGGAAAAGGCCATCGACCTGTGGAAGATCGGTGACAACTACCTGGTGCAGCTCGACGAAGTCGCCCGGGACATGCACAAGCGGATCCTCGACGGCAGCGCCACCAATGGCGACGTGCTGGGCTGGCGGCAGCGAATCAACGCCATCAACGAAGGGGTGACGCCGGCGGCCATGGCGTTCAGCGATGCATTGGGCGAAGGCTCGCGCGTCATTCTGCGGATTCTGTTGGTGGTCAACCTGACCACCGCCGTGCTGCTGATCATCCTGGCGCTGCTGCGTACCCATAAATTACTGGAGCAGCGTCACGCCTTCGCTACCGCCCTGCAAATGGAGAAGGAGCGGGCGCAGATCACCCTGGAATCCATCGGGGACGGCGTGATCACCACCGATGTCGACGGCTCGATTGCCTACATGAACCCGGCCGCCGAGCAGATGACCCACTGGAAGAACGAGCAGGCGTCCGGCCTGCCGCTGGCGGCGCTGTTCAATCTGCTGGACGAGAACGACCAGCGCGACAGCTCGACCCTGATCGAACATGTGCTGAGCGGCAAGCTGGGTGGCGGCAGCGAGAATTCCAAGCTGATCCAGCGCCTGGACGGCAGTACGGTGTCGGTGGCCCTGGTGGGATCGCCGATCCGCACCGAAGGCAAGGTCAGTGGCGCGGTGCTGGTGTTGCACGATATGACCCAGGAGCGCCAGTACATCGCCAACCTGTCATGGCAGGCGACCCATGATGCGCTGACAGGTCTGGCCAACCGCCGGGAATTCGAGTATCGGCTGGAGCTGGCGCTCAACGGCCTTGGCCATCAGCCAGGACGCCATGCGGTGATGTTCCTGGATCTGGACCAGTTCAAGCTGGTCAACGACACCAGTGGGCATGCCGCAGGCGATGAGCTGCTGCGGCACATCTGCGCCCTGTTGCAGCAGGGTATTCGCGAGGGCGACACCCTGGCGCGGCTGGGGGGCGACGAGTTCGGCATCCTGCTGGAGCACTGCTCGCCCGAGGCTGCGGAGAAGATCGCCGAAGGCTTGCGCCAGACCGTCGAAACCCTGCATTTCGTCTGGAAGGGAAGGCCGTTCGTGACCACCGTCAGTATCGGCCTGGTGCACGTTTCCACATCGCCCACCACCCTGGAGGCCTCGCTGCGGGCCGCCGACATGGCCTGCTACATGGCCAAGGAGAAGGGCCGCAACCGGGTGCAGGTCTATCACGACAACGACTCGGAACTGTCCACCCGCTTCGGCGAAATGGCCTGGATCCAGCGCCTGCACATGGCCCTGGAAGACAACCGCTTCTGCCTGTACTCCCAGGAAATCGCCTCGCTGGGCCGCGATCCGGAGAAACACCATGGGCATGTGGAAATCCTGCTGCGCCTGCGCGACGAGTCCGGCCGGCTGATCCTGCCCGACAGTTTCATCCCCGCCGCCGAGCGCTACGGGATGATGACGACCCTGGACCGCTGGGTGGTGCAGAACGTCTTCAAGATCATTGCCGACTGCCTGAACGACAACCACGCACCAGGGCCGCTGGCGGTCTGTGCGATCAATCTGTCGGGCAGCAGCATCGGCGACGATGCTTTTCTCGAATATTTGCGACAGCAGTTCCAAATCTACGCAATACCTCCTGAACTTATCTGTTTCGAGATCACCGAAACCAGTGCGATCGCCAATTTGGGCAGCGCCATTCGTTTCATCAACGAACTCAAAAGTCTGGGATGCCGCTTTTCACTGGATGACTTCTGTGCAGGCATGTCGTCATTCGCTTACTTGAAACACTTGCCTGTGGATTTCCTCAAGATTGACGGCAGTTTCGTCAAAGACATGCTCGACGACCCGGTCAACCGGGCAATGGTGGAAGTGATCAACCATATCGGGCACGTCATGGGCAAACAGACGATCGCCGAGTTCGTCGAAAGCCCCCAGATAGAGCAGGCGTTATTGGAAATCGGTGTGGACTACGCTCAGGGGTACGTTATCGAGCGACCGCAATTATTCACCTGTGAATGTCTGCACGCACGGCCCGCGAGGCAGACCCCAATGCTGTTCAGCGCACCTGGGACTTTTCGCTGAACGGCCCCATGGCAACACAACTTAAGGAGCTACACAGTGATCGATATGTTCATAAGAACCGGTCCGCTGATGGATGCCAGCAGTTACCCCGCTTGGGCACAGCAATTGATCAAGGATTGCAGTGAGGCCAAAGCACGCGTGGTAGGGCATGAACTGTATCAACGTATGCGTGATGGGCGACTCAGTTCCAAAACCATGCGCCAGTATCTGATTGGCGGATGGCCTGTGGTCGAACAGTTTGCAGTCTATATGGCGCATAACCTGACCAAGACCCGTTTCGCCCGTCATCCGGGTGAAGACATGGCGCGTCGCTGGCTGATGCGCAACATTCGGGTAGAACTCAATCATGCCGATTACTGGGTAAACTGGAGCGCGGCCCATGGGGTCACGCTGGAAGACCTGCAGGCGCAGCGGGTACCGTCAGAGTTGCACGCACTGAATCACTGGTGCTGGCACAGTTGTTCGTCGGAGCCTCTGGTCGTCGCCATCGCAGCCACCAACTACGCCATTGAAGGGGCGACCGGCGAATGGTCGGCAGTCGTGTGCTCGCAAGAGACATACGCGGACATGTTCCCGCCGGATATCCGCAAGCGCGCCATGAAGTGGCTCAAGATGCATGCGCAGTACGATGACTCGCACCCCTGGGAAGCCCTGGAAATCATCTGCACGCTGGCGGGCAACAACCCCAGCGAGCAGCTGCAGGCTGACCTGCGAATGGCGGTGTGCAAGAGTTACGAGTACATGTATCTGTTTCTGGAACGCTGCATGGTTCTGGAGCGGCCTCAGGAAGCCAACGCACCGCTGCGCGAGCATCGGTTCGCGGCTCGCGCCTGAGTTCGCTCAGCCGGCCATTTCCAGACGGTTGCGGCCCTGGCGCTTGGCGGCGTACAGGGCCGAATCGGCACGACGCAACAGGCTGTCGGGGGATTCCCCCGGCAGCAGCGTCGAGCAACCGAGGCTGACGGTCAGTTCCACCGCCCGTCCGTTGACCGGATAGGTGAGCTGCAGTGCCGCATTGCGCAGGCGCTCGCCGACGAGTGCGGCCGAGTCCCGTGCCGTGTTGGTCAGCACGATCAGAAATTCCTCACCGCCAAACCTGAACACCTGGTCGATGTTGCGCAAACGATCCTTGATCGAATCGGCCACCATCCGCAGTACTTCATCGCCCGTGGCATGGCCGTGGGTGTCATTGATGCTTTTGAAATGATCGATGTCGAGCATCAGCACCGATAGCGGCTGCTGCTGGCGTCGGGCAATTTCGATTTCCCGGGTCAGGGACTGTTCCATCGCGATGCGATTGCCCGCGCCGGTCAGGGGATCGCGCAGTGCGCTGAGGTTCGCCTGACGGTAAAGCAGGGCGTTGCGAAGCGGGTACAGCAGGCTGACCAGCAGGGATTCGAGCTGTGAAAGCTCTTCTTCGCTGAAGCGTCGGTCACGCTGGAACTCCAGTTCGCCGACTTGCACGCCTTCGTGGGTCATCGAGTAGCTGGCGTGGTGGCGCGAGCGCTCGCCCAGTTCCAGTTTCAGGTCGGTGCCGGCGTGCTGGTAGTGCAGGGCTCTGAGCGGGATCAGGTGTTGTACGTAGTTGAAGAACATCCCCAGGATCTTTTCGGCTTCCAGGCTGGTCTGCAGGTGCAGGCCGAGTCTGCGCTGCAGTTGCTCGAAGTCCATGGGTTGTTGCGCGCAGCTGTCAGCCTTGGCGAAGCCAAAGCGCTGCAGTCGTGCGGTGTCGAATTCAAAGGCATTGGCCCGTGTCGGAAAACTCATGTTTTCGCTCCTTCGCCTCTCATCGGGCTTGTGTAGGACAAAGCGAAAGATGTGCCAACTTGGTCATTTGAATGGATGGTCATAAGAATCAAGCAGTTAGCGCACGCAGGTGAGTGATCGGTGGCGGGTGGTGCCTTGGAATTGACTAACGTACCGTTTTGCAGGCCAAGGGGCTACAAAGAAGCGACGGAAAACCGCCGAGGGGACGGGAGGCTTGGTTCTGTGCACGGCCTGGTTGATCGTTGGTTGATCGTTCCCACGCTCCGCGTGGTGACGGCTGTCTTGACGCTCCGCGTCTTTGGGTGACGCCGTTGTTGTGTGTATATCCGTTTTCGCGGTGGTTGGGGGTTAGGGTTTCGCCCCTTACGGGCGACCTACTTTCCTTACGGGGAAAGTAGGCAAAGCCATTGCGACAGGCTGGGGTCCTTCGGACTTCCCTCGACTCCGGCGCCGTTCCGGGGGCACGCCATGATGGGCCGTCCCTGGCCCGCACGGCTTTCGCGGCTTCCTGCCGCTCATCCCCCTCCACGACACCTGCGCTCGGCCTGGCGCCTTGACGTCGCGCTCTGCGGCGCCTGTGCCATCGCGCACGAAGATCAAAAGCTCACCACCGAACCGTAGCAGCACGGCTTGCCGGCGGGGGCGATCTTGAGAACGCCATCGCGAGCAAGCTCACTCCTACAGGGTTGAGGTCAGCCACACCCGTAGCAGTCCGGCTTGCCGGCGTCGGCGATCTTGAGTACGCCATCGCGGGCAAGCGCGCTCCTACAGGGTTGAGGTCAGCCACACCCGTAGCAGCACGGCTTGCCGGCGTCGGCGATCTTGAAGACGCCCCCGCCGGCAAGCCGTGCTGCTACGGGGTTGTGGTCATTTTTTCTGGGCGTCGAATGCCTGGCCGTTGATGCCGCTGCTGTCGGGGCCCATCAGGTAGAGGTAGACCGGCATGATTTCTTCGGGTGTCGGGTTGTTCAGCGGGTTTTCCGCCGGGTACGCCTGGGCGCGCATGTCGGTTCGGGTGGCGCCGGGGTTGATGCTGTTGGCGCGTACCGAGGCGACGTCTTCGAGTTCGTCGGCCAGGGTCTGCATCAGGCCTTCGGTGGCGAATTTCGACACGCCGTAGGCGCCCCAGTAGGCCCGGCCCTTGCGGCCGACGCTGCTGGAGGTGAACACCACCGAGGCGTCCGCCGACAGCTTGAGCAGTGGCAGAAGGGTTGCGGTGAGCATGAAGGTCGCGTTGACGTTGATGTGCATCACGCGCATGAAGTTCTCGCCCGACAACTGTTCGATCGGGGTGCGCGGGCCGATGATCGAGGCGTTGTGCAGCAGCCCGTCCAGGCGGCCGAACTCGGCTTCGATCATCGCTGCCAGTTCATCGTACTGGTGGGGCAGGGCGGTTTCCAGGTTGAACGGAATCACCACCGGTTGCGGGTGCCCGGCGGCTTCGATCTCATCGTAGAGCGCGGACAGGCTGGCTTCGGTCTTGCCGAGCAGCAGCACGGTTGCGCCGTGGGCGGCGTAGGTTCTGGCGGCTGCGGCGCCAATGCCGCGGCCTGCGCCGGTCACCAGGATGACGCGATCCTTGAGCAGTTCGGGGCGGGCGGAGTAGTTGAACATTGTGAGCCTCTTCAGTTCTTGAACAGTCTCTGTAGGAGCGCGCTTGCCCGCGATGGCGTGGGGTCAGCCACCACCGATGTCACAGGGATACCGTCATCGCGGGCAAGCGCGCTCCTACAGGCGTTGCATTCAGCAACTGCACAGCGCGTTATCGAGCACCCGGCGCAATTCCAGCGGGTGATCCACCACCACGTCGGCGCCCCAGTGATTGGGGTTGTCGTGGGGATGAATATAGCCGTAGCGCACGGCGGCGGTGCGAGTGCCGGCATCGCGGCCGGATTCGATATCCCGCAGGTCATCGCCGACGAACAGCACGCTGGCCGGGTCCAGGTCGAGCATCTTGCAGGCCAGCAGCAGTGGCTCGGGGTCCGGCTTGCTTTTGGTCACGTGGTCCGGGCAGATCAGCACGGCTGAGCGCGTGTCCAGCCCAAGCTGCTCCATGATGGGCTGGGCGTAACGCACCGGCTTGTTGGTCACCACCCCCCAGACCAGCTTCGCCTTCTCGATGTCCTCCAGCAGCGCTTCCATGCCCTCGAAGAGCTTGCTGTGAACGGCGCAGTCCTGCTGATAACGCTCCAGGAACTCCTGGCGCAGGGCCTCGAATTCCGCCTCGTTTGGCGACATGGCAAATGCCGCCGAGACCATGGCCTTGGCGCCGCCGGAAATCTCGTCACGGATCAGTTTGTCATCGATGGGCGGGAAGCCACGCTCGGCCAGCATGGCCTGGCAGATGGCGATGAAATCCGGCGCGGTGTCGAGCAGCGTGCCGTCCATGTCGAAAAGAACTGCCCTCAAGCGCATGACTCAGGCCCCCTTGAGCGTCTGGATCATGTAGTTGACGTCGACGTCGGAGGCCAGCTTGTAGTGCTTGGTCAACGGGTTGTAGGTCAGGCCGATGATGTCCTTGACCTCGAGCCCGGCCTGGCGGCTCCACGCCCCCAGCTCGGACGGGCGGATGAATTTCTTGAAGTCATGGGTGCCGCGCGGCAGCAGGTTCATGATGTATTCGGCGCCGATGATGGCGAACAGGTACGCCTTCGGGTTGCGGTTGATGGTGGAGAAAAACACCTGGCCGCCCGGCTTGACCATGCGGTAGCAGGCGCGGATCACCGAGGACGGGTCAGGCACGTGCTCAAGCATCTCCAGGCAAGTGACCACGTCGAACTGCTCGGGCATTTCTTCGGCCAGAGCCTCGGCGGTGATCTGCCGGTATTCCACACTCACCCCGGATTCGAGCTGGTGCAGCTGGGCCACGGCCAGCGGCGCCTCGCCCATGTCGATGCCGGTCACCGTCGCGCCGCGCAAGGCCATGGCCTCGCTGAGGATGCCGCCGCCGCAGCCGACGTCCAGCACCTTCTTGCCGGCCAGGCTGACGCGCTCGTCAATCCAGTTCACCCGCAGCGGGTTGATGTCGTGCAGCGGCTTGAACTCGCTGTTGCGATCCCACCAGCGATGGGCCAGGGCTTCGAATTTGGCGATTTCGGCGTGGTCGACGTTGCTCATGTGTGATCCCTCTAAACTTGAATTTCGGTGGCCGGTCATGGGGCTGGCCATGATCGCGCGGCAATGTGACGATGCTGTTCGGTTCAGGTGCTGGCGGCGATGCGATTGCCCCAGGCCCGGGCGGTTCGGGTCAGGGCCTGTTCATCCATGCGCGTCAGGCGCTTGTCCTGCAGGAGTTGCTTGCCCGCGACCCAGACGTGACTGACACAGTCCCGGCCGCTGGCGTAAATGAGTTGTGACACCGGGTCGTAGATCGGCTGCCGCGCCAGGCCCGACAGGTCGAACGCGACCATGTCGGCAGCCTTGCCCAGTTGCAGGGACCCTGTGACGGCTTCGATGCCCAGCGCCCGGGCGCCATTGAGCGTGGCCATGCGCAGGGCGCGATGGGCGTCCAGGGCAGTGGCCGAGCCTGCGACGGCCTTGGCCAGCAAGGCTGCGGTGCGTGTTTCGCCCAGCAGGTCCAGGTCATTGTTGCTGGCGGCGCCGTCGGTGCCCACCGCCACGTTGACCCCGGCCTGCCACAGGCGCTCCACGGGGCAGAAACCGCTGGCCAGCTTGAGGTTCGACTCGGGACAGTGAATCACGCTGGAGTTGCTTTCCACCAGTATCGCCAGGTCTTCGTCGCTGATCTGGGTCATGTGCACGGCCTGGAAACGCGGCCCCAGCAAGCCCAGGCGCTGAAGGCGGGCGAGGGGGCGTTCCTGGCACTGTTGCACGGCGTCGTGCACTTCAAAGGCGGTTTCATGGACATGCATGTGAATCATCGCGTCCAGCTCGTCGGCAATCACCCGGATCTTCTCCAGGTTCTCGTCACTGACGGTGTACGGCGCGTGCGGGCCCATGGCGATGGAAATGCGCTCGTGGTGCGCCAGATCGTTGAACAGTTCGACGCCGATGTGCAGCGATTCATCGGCGTTGCGCGCGCCGGGAATCGGGAAGTCCAGTACCGGAACGGTGATCTGGGCGCGCATTCCACTGTTATGCACGCGTTCGGCGGCGACCTTTGGGAAGAAATACATGTCAGAGAAACAGGTGATGCCGCCCTTGAGCTGTTCGGCAATGGCGATGTCGGTGCCGTCGCGAACGAAATCCTCATCCACCCACCTGGCCTCGGCGGGCCAGATATGATCCTTGAGCCAGGTCATCAGCGGCAGATCGTCCGCAAGCCCCCGGAACAGGGTCATCGCGGCGTGGCCGTGGGCGTTGATCAGGCCCGGGGCGAGCAACATGCCGGGCAGTTCGCGCACTTCTATGGCATTTTGCCGTAAGGCTTCGGCTTTCGGGCCGATGTAGACAATCATGCCGTCACGGATGCCGATACCGTGCTGCTTCAGGACCACGCCGGCGGGTTCGACCGGCACCAGCCAGTCTGGCAGCAGCAACAGGTCGAGCGGTGCAGCGGAGTGGGGCATGGGGCGGCATCCATTGGCTTATTACGGGGAGGGCGAAGTATACCCGAGCGTCCGGACGGACGGCTCGCTATAATCCGCGGCTTTTTTCATCTGCTGGCTTGTGTTTCGATTTCAAAATCATATGTGGGGTGTGCAATGCGCGATCGATTACTGGCTGCGGAAAAAGTGAAGGCCATCGATTGGCGGGACGGCACGCTGTACCTTCTGGATCAGCGGGTCCTGCCGCACGAGCAGACCTGGCAAGCCTGTGACACGGCCCTCGGTGTGGCCCAGGCTATCAGCAACATGGTCGTGCGCGGCGCGCCGGCCATCGGCATCGCGGCAGCCTATGGCCTGGTGCTGGCGGTCATCGAGCGTTACGCCGCAGGCGGCGACTGGCAGATGGCGCTGGAAGAAGACTTCGACCTGCTGGTCAACGCCCGGCCTACCGGCGTCAACCTCTTTTGGGCGCTGAACCGCATGCGCGAGCGCCTCTATCGCCTCAAGGATCACGAAGATCCGCGCGCCGTCATGGAAGCCGAGGCGCTGGCGATCCACGAAAGCGACCGCGAAGCCAACCTGACCATGGCCCAGTTGGGCGCCGAGCTGATCCGCAAGCATCAGGGCAACCTGCAGACCGTGTTCACCCATTGCAACACCGGCGCGCTGGCCACCGGCGGTTTCGGCACGGCCCTGGGCGTGATCCGCGCAGCTTATATAGAAGGCATGATCGAGCGCGTGTATGCCGGGGAAACCCGCCCGTGGCTGCAGGGCTCGCGCCTGACGGCCTGGGAGCTGGTAAACGAAGACATTCCGGTCACGGTGACGGCGGATTCGGCGGCTGCGCACCTGATGAAGACCAAGGGCATCACCTGGGTCATCGTCGGCGCGGATCGCATCACCGCCAATGGCGACATCGCCAACAAGATCGGCACCTATCACCTGGCGGTGGCGGCTATGCACCACGGCGTGCGTTTCATGGTGGTTGCGCCCAGCTCGACCATCGACATGAACCTGGCCAGCGGCGAGGACATCCTGCTCGAGGAGCGCGACGGTCGCGAATTGCTGGAGCTCAACGGCCACCCGGTCGGTGCGCAGGTCGATGCCTTCAACCCGGTGTTCGATGTGACGCCTGCGGACCTGATCGATGCCATCGTGACCGAGAAAGGCATCGTCGAGCGTCCCGATACGGCCAAAATGGCGCAACTGATGTGCCGTAAGCGCCTGCATTGAGCCCATTGTCGTCAGTGCTACCGACGTTCCGGGGGAGGGCTGTCGGGCCCTGTAAGCCCTTCTCAGGCGCCTAATGGCGAAATGGCTCACTTTCAAGGGCTTCAAACACTTCGTGCCTGACGGCGTTTGTGGTAATATCCGGCGGTTTCCAGGAGGGCGCACTGCGGCCCTCTTCATTGCGCAAATCCATGGCTTAACTCGCTGATTTGTCGTAAGTCGCCCCAGGCACAGGCCTGCGGCGGCGAGCTTCGTTTATCCCGGATGGATGCGCGAAGTTTCACCAGAAAAAGGAATCAGGCTTCTCATGGGCGAACTGGCCAAAGAAATCCTCCCGGTCAATATCGAAGACGAGCTGAAACAGTCCTACCTCGACTACGCGATGAGCGTCATCGTCGGACGTGCTCTGCCCGATGCGCGCGACGGCTTGAAGCCCGTGCACCGGCGTGTTCTGTACGCGATGAGCGAACTGGGTAACGACTGGAACAAGCCGTACAAGAAATCCGCCCGTGTGGTCGGTGACGTCATCGGTAAGTACCACCCCCATGGCGACACCGCTGTCTACGACACCATCGTGCGTATGGCACAACCTTTCTCCCTGCGCTACCTGCTGGTAGACGGCCAGGGCAACTTCGGTTCGGTCGACGGCGACAACGCCGCGGCCATGCGATACACCGAAGTGCGCATGACCAAGCTGGCCCACGAGCTGCTGGCGGACCTGCACAAGGAAACCGTCGACTGGGTGCCCAACTACGACGGCACCGAGCAGATCCCGGCGGTCATGCCGACCCGTATCCCCAACCTGCTGGTCAACGGTTCCAGCGGTATCGCCGTGGGCATGGCGACCAACATCCCGCCGCACAACCTGGGCGAAATCATTGATGGCTGCCTGGCGCTGATCGACAACGGCGACCTGACCGTCGACGAGCTGATGCAGTACATCCCCGGCCCCGATTTCCCGACTGCGGGCATCATCAACGGCCGCGCCGGCATCGTCGAAGCCTACAAGACCGGTCGTGGCCGCATCTACATGCGCGCCCGTTCCACTGTCGAAGACATCGACAAGGTCGGCGGCCGCCAGCAGATCGTCATCACCGAGCTGCCGTACCAGCTGAACAAGGCGCGCCTGATCGAGAAGATCGCCGAGCTGGTCAAGGAGAAGAAGCTCGAAGGCATCACCGAGCTGCGCGACGAGTCCGACAAGGACGGCATGCGCGTGGTCATCGAGCTGCGTCGTGGCGAAGTGCCTGAGGTCATCCTCAACAACCTCTACGCCCAGACCCAGCTGCAAAGCGTGTTCGGCATCAACATCGTTGCGCTGATCGACGGCCGTCCGCGGATCCTCAACCTCAAGGACCTGCTGGAAGCCTTCATCCGTCACCGTCGCGAAGTGGTCACCCGTCGCACCGTGTTCGAACTGCGCAAGGCTCGCGAGCGTGGCCACATCCTCGAAGGCCAGGCGGTTGCCCTGTCCAACATCGACCCGGTCATTGAGCTGATCAAGGCTTCGCCGACCCCGGCCGAAGCGAAGGAAGGCCTCATCAGCACACCGTGGGAATCGAGCGCCGTGGTGGAGATGGTCGAGCGCGCAGGCGCCGAGTCGTCCCGTCCGGAAAACCTCGATCCACAGTACGGCCTGCGTGACGGCAAGTACTTCCTGTCGCCGGAACAGGCCCAGGCCATCCTGGAACTGCGTCTGCACCGCCTGACCGGTCTGGAACACGAAAAACTGCTGACCGAGTACCAGGAAATCCTGACTCAGATCGGCGAGCTGATCCGCATCCTCAACAGCTCCACGCGCCTGATGGAAGTCATCCGCGAAGAGCTGGAACTGATCCGTGCCGAATACGGCGACGTGCGCCGCACCGAGATTCTCGATGCGCGCCTGGACCTGACCCTGGGCGACATGATCCCGGAAGAAGAGCGCGTCGTGACCATCTCCCACGGTGGCTACGCCAAGACTCAACCGCTGGCCGTGTACCAGGCCCAGCGTCGCGGCGGCAAGGGCAAGTCGGCCACCGGCATCAAGGATGAGGACTACATCGCTCACCTGCTGGTCGCCAACAGCCACACCACGCTGTTGATGTTCTCCAGCAAAGGCAAGGTCTACTGGCTCAAGACCTATGAGATTCCGGAAGCGTCCCGCGCTGCCCGTGGTCGTCCGCTGGTCAACCTGTTGCCGCTCAGCGAAGGTGAGTACATCACCACCATGCTGCCGGTCGATCTGGAAGCCATGCGCAAGCAGGCTGACGAAGAAGAGGCCGAAGGCGTCGAGTCCGATGTCGACGACATCGAGAACAGCAACGAGACCGAAGAAGAGCGCCGCGCGCGCATCAAGGCCGCCGACAAGAAGAAGGCTCCGTTCATCTTCATGTCCACCGCCAACGGTACGGTCAAGAAGACCCCGCTGGTGGCCTTCAGCCGTCAGCGTAGCGTCGGTCTGATCGCGCTGGAGCTGGACGAAGGCGACATCCTGATTTCCGCCGCCATCACCGACGGCGAGCAGGAAATCATGCTGTTCTCCGATGGCGGCAAGGTCACCCGCTTCAAGGAATCCGACGTCCGCGCCATGGGCCGTACGGCTCGCGGTGTGCGTGGCATGCGCCTGGCCGAGGGCCAGAAGCTGATCTCCATGCTGATTCCGGAAGAGGGCAGCCAGATCCTCACTGCGTCCGAGCGCGGTTATGGCAAACGTACCGCCATCACCGAATTCCCTGAGTACAAGCGTGGCGGCCAGGGCGTGATCGCCATGGTCAGCAACGAGCGTAACGGTCGTCTGGTCGGTGCGGTTCAGGTGCAGGACGGTGAAGAGATCATGCTGATCTCCGATCAGGGCACCCTGGTTCGTACCCGCGTCGACGAAGTGTCGAGCCTGGGCCGCAACACTCAGGGCGTGACCCTGATCAAGCTGGCCAAGGACGAGAAGCTGGTGGGCCTGGAGCGTGTCCAGGAGCCTTCCGAAGTCGAGGGCGATGAGCTCGAGGGAGAAGGTTTCGACGGCGAAGTGCTGGAAGGCGAGGTCACTCACCTCCCTGACGCCGACGACGCTGCCGGCGACCTGCAAGCCGATGCCGGAGCCGACGAAGAAGAGTCGCAGGACTGATAGACGTTGTATTTGAGGGCCCATTCGTGGGCCCTCTTGGCTTTGGCCAGAACTGCAGCTTCGTCGCCGGGCGCGTGGTTGCGGATGTTTCGAATTCAACGATTTGACGAGAGTGGATATGAGCAAGCGAGCCTTTAACTTCTGCGCTGGTCCCGCCGCGCTTCCTGAAGCAGTCCTGCAGCGTGCCCAGGCCGAAATGCTGGACTGGCGTGGCAAGGGCTTGTCGGTGATGGAGATGAGCCATCGCAGCGACGATTACGTGGCCATTGCCGAAAAGGCCGAGCAGGACCTGCGTGACTTGCTGTCCGTCCCCTCCAACTACAAGGTGCTGTTCCTGCAGGGCGGCGCCAGCCAGCAGTTCGCCGAGATCCCGCTGAACCTGCTGCCGGAAACCGGCACCGCAGACTACATCGAGACCGGTATCTGGTCGAAAAAGGCCATCGAGGAAGGGCGCCACTTCGGTAACATCAACGTTGCTGCCAGCGCCAAGCCTTACGATTACCTGGCGATTCCGGGCCAGAACGAGTGGCAGCTGACCAAGAACGCCGCCTACGTGCACTACGCCTCCAACGAAACCATTGGCGGCCTGCAGTTCGACTGGGTTCCAGAGACCGGCGACGTGCCGCTGGTGGTCGACATGTCTTCGGACATCCTCTCGCGCCCGATCGACGTTTCGCAGTACGGCCTGATCTACGCCGGTGCGCAGAAGAACATCGGCCCGAGCGGCCTGGTGGTGGTCATCGTGCGTGAAGACCTGCTGGGCCGTGCCCGCAGCAGCTGCCCGACCATGCTCAACTACAAGGTCTCGGCCGACAACGGCTCGATGTACAACACCCCGGCGACCTACTCCTGGTACCTCTCGGGCCTGGTGTTCGAATGGCTCAAGGAGCAGGGCGGTGTCGAGGCCATGGAACAGCGCAACCGCGCCAAGAAAGACCGCCTGTACGGCTTCATCGACAGCAGCGATTTCTACACCAACCCGATCAGCCACAACGCCCGTTCGTGGATGAACGTACCGTTCCGCCTGGCTGACGAGCGCCTGGACAAGTCGTTCCTGGCCGGCGCCGACGCCCGTGGCCTGCTCAACCTCAAGGGTCACCGTTCGGTGGGTGGCATGCGCGCCTCGATCTACAACGCCCTGGGCCTGGACGCGGTCGAAGCCCTGGTGGCCTACATGGCTGAATTCGAGAAGGAACACGGCTGATGTCTGAACAAGAGCTCAAGGCGCTGCGGGTTCGCATCGACAGCCTGGACGAAAAGGTCCTGGAGCTGATCAGCGAGCGTGCACGCTGCGCGCAGGAAGTGGCGCGGGTCAAGATGGCCAACCTGGCCGAGGGCGAGGAGCCGGTGTTCTACCGTCCCGAGCGTGAAGCCGCCGTGCTCAAGCGCGTCATGGAACGCAACCGTGGCCCGCTGAGCAACGAAGAGATGGCGCGTCTGTTCCGCGAAATCATGTCGTCGTGCCTGGCGCTGGAGCAGCCGCTCAAGGTCGCTTACCTGGGCCCTGAAGGCACCTTCACCCAGGCTGCGGCACTCAAGCATTTCGGCCATGCCGTCATCAGCAAGCCGATGGCTGCCATCGACGAAGTGTTCCGCGAAGTGGCCGCCGGTGCGGTCAATTTCGGCGTGGTGCCGGTGGAAAACTCCACCGAGGGTGCGGTCAACCACACCCTGGACAGCTTCCTCGAGCATGACATGGTCATCTGCGGCGAGGTCGAGCTGCGCATTCACCACCACCTGCTGGTGGGTGAAAACACCAAGACCGACAGCATCAGCCGCATCTACTCCCACGCCCAGTCGCTGGCCCAGTGCCGCAAGTGGCTGGACGCCCATTACCCGAATGTCGAGCGCGTGGCGGTGTCCAGCAACGCCGAGGCGGCCAAGCGGGTCAAGGGTGAGTGGAACTCGGCGGCCATCGCCGGTGACATGGCCGCAAGCCTGTATGGCCTGACGCGCATTGCCGAAAAGATCGAAGACCGTCCGGACAACTCGACGCGTTTCCTGATGATCGGCAACCAGGAAGTGCCACCGACCGGCGACGACAAGACGTCGATCATCGTGTCGATGAGCAACAAGCCTGGCGCGCTGCATGAATTGCTGGTGCCTTTCCATGAAAACGGCATCGACCTGACCCGTATCGAGACCCGGCCTTCGCGCAGCGGTAAATGGACCTACGTGTTCTTCATCGATTTCGTCGGCCACCACCGTGATCCTCTGATCAAGGCGGTGCTGGAGCGGATCAGTGGCGAAGCCGTGGCCCTCAAGGTGCTGGGTTCCTATCCAAAGGCCGTGCTCTAAACGGTTTTGATCTTGTAGCAGCACGGCTTGCCGGCGGGGGGCGTCCTCAAGATCGCCCCCGCCGGCAAGCGGAGCGCCGCCCGGCCGAGCTGCTACGGTCCGGGTAACCATCGATCTGCGTTTTAGAAGAGGTAAAGCGGTAAATGAGCGGCGACTTCCTCGCGCTGGCACAGCCTGGCGTGCAAAAACTTTCGCCATACGTTCCCGGCAAGCCGGTGGACGAGTTGGCCCGTGAGCTGGATATCGATCCGGCGCGCATCATCAAGCTGGCCAGCAACGAAAACCCCATGGGCGCCAGCCCCAAGGCGTTGCAGGCCATCCAGGACGCGCTGGTCGAGCTGACCCGCTACCCTGACGGCAACGGCTTCGACCTCAAGCAGGCGCTGTCCGTGCGTTGCGGCGTCACGCCCGCTCAAGTGACGCTGGGCAACGGTTCCAACGACATTCTTGAAATCGTCGCGCGGGCCTATCTGGCGCCGGGCTTGAATGCGGTGTTCAGCGAACACGCCTTTGCGATCTATCCAATCGTCACTCAGGCCGTGGGCGCCAGCGCGCGCGTGGCCAAGGCCAGGGACTGGGGGCATGACCTGCCTGCCATGCTGGCGGCCATCGACGGCAATACTCGGGTGGTGTTCATCGCCAACCCGAACAACCCTACCGGCACCTGGTTCGGTCCGCAGGCCCTGGCTGACTTCCTCGCCGACGTGCCCAAGGATGTTCTGGTGGTGCTGGACGAGGCCTACATCGAGTACGCCGAAGGCGCCGAGTTGCCCGATGGCCTGAACTTCCTGGCCGATTACCCGAACCTGCTGGTGTCGCGGACCTTCTCCAAGGCCTACGGCCTGGCCTCGCTGCGGGTCGGCTATGCGCTGTCTTCGCCGGCGGTGGCCGACGTGCTCAACCGCGTCCGCCAGCCATTCAACGTCAACAGCCTCGCGCTGGCCGCTGCCTGTGCCGCGCTGGACGACGCCGATTACGTGACCCGCAGCCGTCTCCTGAACGAAGCGGGCATGCAGCAACTGGAAAATGGCCTGCGTCAGTTGGGGCTGGGCTGGATCCCGTCCAAGGCCAACTTCATTGCCGTGGACCTGGGCCGTGAGGCGGCGTCAGTCTATGACGGCCTGCTGCGTGAAGGCGTGATCGTGCGCCCGGTTGCTGGGTACGGCATGCCGAACCATCTGCGGGTCAGCATCGGCCTTGCGGATGAGAACACCCGTTTTCTCGAAGCATTGAGCAAGGTTCTGGCGCGTGGTTGATGTCATTGCAGTGCAATCCGCTGCACCTATGATCGGCCGCCTGGTGGTGGTCGGTCTCGGTCTGATCGGGGGCTCGTTCGCCAAAGGCTTGAAGGAAAGCGGCCTGTGTCGCGAAGTGGTCGGCGTCGATCTCGACCCGCAGTCGCGCAAACTGGCCGTCGAACTGGGTGTGGTCGACCGTTGTGAAGACAATCTTGCTACAGCCTGCGTCGGGGCCGATGTCATTCAGTTGGCCGTGCCGATCCTGGCCATGGAAAAACTGCTGGGCGTTCTGGCCAAGCTCGACCTGGGCGATGCCGTGCTGACCGACGTGGGCAGTGCCAAGGGCAACGTCGTGCGTGCTGCAAGGGAAGCCTTCGGCGAAATGCCTGCGCGTTTCGTGCCCGGCCACCCGATTGCCGGTTCCGAGCAGAGCGGGGTGGAGGCCTCCAACGCCCAGCTGTTCCGTCGGCACAAGGTCATTCTTACGCCGCTGCCGCAAACCGATGCTGATGCGCTGGCGCTGGTGGACCGCATGTGGTCGTCGCTGGGTGCCGATGTCGAGCATATGCAGGTCGAGCGTCACGACGAAGTGCTGGCCGCGACCAGTCACTTGCCGCACCTGCTGGCGTTTGGTCTGGTGGATTCGCTGGCCAAACGCAACGAAAATCTGGACATCTTCCGTTACGCAGCCGGCGGTTTCCGCGATTTCACCCGCATCGCCGGCAGTGATCCTGTGATGTGGCACGACATCTTCCTCGCCAACCGCGAGGCGGTGCTGCGTACCCTGGACACCTTCCGCACCGATCTGGACGCCCTGCGCGACGCTGTGGACGCTGGCGACGGTCACCAACTGTTGGGCGTGTTCACCCGCGCCCGGGTGGCCCGCGAGCATTTTGGCAAGATTCTGGCCCGTCGCGCCTACGTTGAAAAAGCCTCTGCCCAAGAGCAAGTCTTTGTCGCGCAGCCCGGCGGCAGCGTCAGCGGGCAGATTCGCGTGCCGGGCGACAAGTCGATTTCCCATCGCTCGATCATGCTCGGCTCGCTGGCCGAAGGCACGACCGAAGTCGAAGGTTTCCTCGAAAGCGAAGATGCCCTGGCGACCTTGCAGGCCTTCCGCGACATGGGCGTGGTCATCGAAGGTCCACACCATGGGCGCCTGACGATTCACGGCGTCGGCCTCAATGGTCTGAAGCCTGCGCCGGGTCCAATTTATCTGGGGAATTCCGGTACCTCGATGCGCTTGCTGGCCGGCCTGTTGGCGGCGCAACGCTTCGACAGCGTGCTCACTGGCGATGCCTCATTGTCCAAGCGTCCGATGGAACGCGTGGCCGAGCCGCTGCGCCAGATGGGTGCGGTCATCGAAACCGCAGCCGACGGGCGCCCGCCGCTGACCATTCGTGGCGGCAAGCCTCTGTCGGGCATCAGTTACGTCATGCCGATGGCCAGCGCCCAGGTCAAATCCTGCCTGTTGCTGGCCGGTCTTTATGCAGATGGCGCCACCACCGTGACCGAGCCTGCGCCGACCCGCGACCATACCGAGCGCATGCTGCGCGGTTTCGGTTATGCGGTGGCGGGCAACGGCGCGACGGCTTCGGTGAAGGCGGGGGGCGCGCTCGTGGCATCGCGCATCGAGGTCCCGGCGGATATTTCCTCGGCGGCGTTCTTCCTGGTTGCGGCGTCCATCGCCCAGGGTTCGGAATTGTTGCTTGAGCATGTCGGCGTCAATCCGACTCGTACCGGGGTGATCGACATTTTGCGTTTGATGGGGGCGGACATCGCCGTGCAGAATCTGCGCGAAGTCGGTGGCGAGCCTGTGGCGGACCTGCGTGTTCGTCATGCCAGACTCAAGGGCATCGAGATTCCAGAGGCCCTGGTGCCACTGGCCATCGACGAGTTCCCGGTGCTGTTCGTCGCCGCAGCCTGCGCCGAAGGGCGTACCGTGTTGCGAGGCGCCCAGGAGTTGCGCGTCAAGGAGTCCGACCGCATCCAGGCGATGGCCGACGGTCTGACCGTGCTGGGCATCAAGGTTGAACCCACCGCCGATGGCCTCATCATTGAAGGTGGCACGCTCGGTGGTGGCGAAGTCGATGGGCACGGCGATCATCGCATTGCCATGGCATTCAGTATCGCGTCGTTGCGCGCAGCGGCCCCGATCCGTATTCGGGACTGCGCCAACGTCGCGACTTCATTCCCCAATTTCCTGGCCCTGTGTGGCCAGGTGGGTATTCGTGTAGCGCAAGAGGGGCAATCGTGAAAGTTCAAGCTCCGGTCATTACGATCGACGGACCAAGCGGTTCCGGGAAAGGGACGGTAGCGGGCCTGTTGGCCAAGCGCCTTGGGTGGTGCCTGCTGGATTCGGGCGCGCTGTATCGTCTGCTGGCGTTCGCTGCCCGCAATCACGGCGTAGACCTGACCAACGAGGAAGCGCTCAAGCTTCTGGCCGCGCATCTGGATGTGCAGTTCGAGGCGGCGACCGACGATCATGGTCAGCGCATCATTCTCGAAGGTGAAGACGTCACCCTGGCGATCCGCAACGAACAGATCGGCAGCGGCGCCTCGCAAGTGGCTTCGCTGCCTGCTGTGCGTGAAGCCTTGCTGCAGCGCCAGCGGGCATTCCAGGAGTTCCCGGGCCTGATCGCCGACGGCCGCGACATGGGCACCGTGGTGTTCCCGGCCGCGCCGCTGAAGGTTTTCCTGACCGCCAGCGCCGAGGAGCGTGCTCGTCGGCGATATTTGCAGTTGAAGGCCAAGGGCGACGATGTTAGTCTGTCGAGTCTGCTAGATGAGATACGTGTCCGTGATGAACGCGACACCCAGCGAGCGGTAGCCCCGCTCAAGCCGGCGCAAGACGCCATTCAGCTGGATTCCACCGAATTGTCCATCGAGCAGGTGCTGGAACGCATCCTGAGTGAAGTCGCCCTTCGCGATCTCGCTGGATGACCAGAAAGCCATACGGGAAGACCAGTCATAGTCCCGTAGGCTTTCTTTCATATGAACGAAACCCACGTGGTCTGGAACGTGGCAGATGGGCGGCTACTTCGCCCTTATCCAACAGGAATTAAAATGAGCGAAAGCTTTGCAGAACTTTTTGAAGAAAGCCTGAAGACCCTCAACCTTCAGCCAGGTGCCATCATCACCGGTCTGGTTGTCGATATCGACGGCGACTGGGTTACCGTACACGCTGGCCTGAAGTCCGAGGGCGTCATCCCGCTCGAGCAGTTCTACAACGAAGCTGGCGAGCTGACCATCAAGGTCGGTGACGAAGTTCACGTTGCGCTGGACGCGGTCGAAGACGGCTTTGGCGAAACCAAACTGTCCCGCGAAAAAGCCAAGCGTGCTGAGTGCTGGATCGTTCTGGAAGCGGCTTTCGCAGCTGAAGAAGTGGTCAAGGGCGTTATCAACGGTAAGGTTAAAGGCGGCTTCACTGTCGACGTTAACGGCATCCGTGCGTTCCTGCCAGGTTCTCTGGTTGACGTCCGACCAGTGCGCGACACCACGCACCGGGAAGGCCAAGAGCTGGAATGCAAGGTCAGCACGCGGGACCAGAAGCGCACCACCGTTG
>NZ_JBIVCV010000010.1:268183-273588 GCF_044746765.1 Pseudomonas sp. NPDC090203 | reverse complement strand
TGAAACCGGCAAGGCTCTGACCTACTCCCTGGAAACCCTGCAGGCTCGTGGCAAGCTGTTCGTAGAACACGGCCAGGAGATCTACAACGGTCAGATCGTTGGTCAGAACTCCCGTGACAACGACCTGGGCGTCAACCCAACCAAAGGCAAGAAGCTCGACAACATGCGTGCTTCGGGTAAAGACGAAACCATCGCTCTGGTACCACCTGTTCGCTTCACCCTGGAACAGGCTCTGGAATACATCCAGGAAGACGAGCTGTGCGAAGTCACTCCTAAGTCCATCCGTCTTCGCAAGAAGATCCTGGACGAAAGCGAGCGTACCCGCGCTGCCAAGAAAGCCAAGGCTTAATTAGCCCCGGCTGAACGAAAACGCCCCCGGTCGAAAGGCCGGGGGCGTTTTTGTTTGTGCGGTGTTTGTTTTGTAGGAGCGCGCTTGCCCGCGATTACGGTATGTCAGACAAGATGGATCGCATGACACACCGCCCCGCCGGCAAGCCGTGCTGCTACGGGAGGAGGCGGCTCTTCAGAACTTCAACGGCACCCGACCGGAGTTCGAATTCAGCGTGCCGCTGCTCTCGCGCACCACTTCCTTGGGCTTGTACGCGCAGTAACCCGGGCGCGGGCCGATCTTGGGATGGTTACGGCAAGTGTCGGGGCGCTTGTCGTAGATGGTGCACAGGCGGCTCTTGCGGTCCAGGTACAGGCAGTCGTTGTTGCTCATGCGCTGCAACGTGAAGATGCCCGACTTCTGGTTGAATCGCTCGATAATGCCTTCCTTCTGCAAGCGCTTGGCGATGTTCTTCGGGTTGTCGCCCATTTCGAACTCGTCGACGATGCCGATGCGGATCAGGTCCTTGATCTTCGCTTCCACAGGCAGGGTGCAGCAGCTGGAAATGCAGCCCCCACACATGTGGCTGGAGTATTTCTGCCAGGTCTCGAGACGGTCGAGTTCGGCGGCGGCGATCAAGGTCGGTTTCATGACGGTGAGGTTCCGGGTGTATCGGGCGCGCGATCATACCGGGCTGCGCGCATTTCCCCTATCGCAAAATGATCGATGCGACTATCGGCAGGTCTGGCATTGTTGCCACGGCATCGCAATACAGCCAGCGTAGTGTGCGCGCACAGGCAAGCATTATCGGATCGAGGGTGGCTCATGCAACAGGCTCAACAGGTGGTCAACGAGGTTTTTGATCTGTACGTGCAGCGCGGCAGCGACGATTACATCGGCGAGCCGGTGTCGCAGATCGAGCACATGTCACAGTCCGCGCAGTTGGCGATGATCGAAGGCTACGACGACGAAGTGGTGCTGGCGGCGTTCTTCCATGACATCGGCCACATCTGCGACCACGACCTCGATGCTGCGAGCATGGGCGGCTATGGCGTGGCCAGTCATGAACGGGTGGGCGCCGATTACCTGCGCAAATGCGGCTTCAGCGAACGCCTCGCCAAACTGGTGGAGTACCACGTTCAGGCCAAGCGTTACCTGACGCTGCGCCAGCCCGGTTACTACGCGCAACTGAGCGAAGCCAGCCGCCGTACCCTGGAATATCAGGGCGGCGTGATGAGCGTGGCCGAGGCGGATGCCTTCGAGAAAGACCCGCTGTGTGATGTGAGCCTGCGGATGCGGCAGTGGGATGAGATGGCGAAAGAGCTGAACGTGCCGGTGATTGATCTGAAAATCCTGAAGGAAAAGGCCTTGGCTCTGTTGGCCGCCTAAAGGTTTGGGGATTCCCGGACGTCACCCCTGTAGGAGCGCGCTTGCCCGCGACGGCGTCGTATCAGACACATGAGGGTCGCCTGACACGACGCCGTCGCGGGCAAGCGCGCTCCTACAGGGTTACAGCACCACTTGGGCCAACGCCTCCACCTGCTCCTGCCGCTCGGCATGGTTCAGCCTGGCGTGGGGGTTGAGCGATGACCATTGCGGATGGGCGCGGGCCTTGTGCAGGGCGTCCGGCAGTTTGCCTTCGCGCCAGGATTTGTCCTGCGGGGTGTCCAGTTTGATGCTGTCCATCGCCGCGTGGCCGCGGGCTTCCAGCGCTGCGAGCAGTTGGCGTTGACGCAGGGCCAGCAGGCGCAACACCGCATCGTCCACCGTCAGTTCGCGCTGGCCCTTGAGCTTGCCGAGCAGCCGGCCGCCGTAACTGCGGGCAGTCTGCAGGGCGCCGCCGGCGATAGCACCGACCAGCGCTGCGGCGCCCAGAGTGATGCCGCCGACCAACACGTCCACGCCCAGGCCCGCCGCCGCCCCGGCCGCGATGCCGCTGCCCACCCGCACACCCAGCAACTTGAGTGTTTCGGGGTTGAACAGATCATCACCCCAGCGCCCATCCATCAACGGCAAGTCGCTGGCCGAAGCGTCCTCGCGCCGGAACGCGTACAGCTTGAGCAGCGATTCGACGCAGCGCTGTTCCCGCTGACGCACGCCCTTGCGCAGGTCGTCGATGGCGCGCTGCACCTGATCGGGCTCGCTGGCGACACTGCGCCGACAGGCCGCGCAATCGAGCAGCAACTCGGCGATCAACCGTGCCGCACTGTGCCGACGCACTTCACGCTGGGCCTGCTGATCGAGAATCAGCCGTTCCAGCTGCCCGCGCGAGTTTTCCAGCAACAGCGCCAGGCTTTCATACAAACGACGCTCGCCATCCTCGGGCGGGGCGACGCTGTCGAAACGCACCAGCGCGTGCAGCCCCAGGCGCGCCAGGGCTTCGCGCCAATCCGGCTCGCGGTGCTGTGCGCTGCTGACGAAATTCAGCACCGGCAACAGCGGTTTGCCGCAACTGGCGAGGACGGCCAGCTCGTCACGGTATTTGGCCAGCACCGGCTCCCGGGCGTCAATCACATACAGGCCCGCGTCCGACGCCAGCAATTGGCGCAGCACCTTGGCTTCCTGTTCGAAACGCTGGCGGGCTTCGCTGCCGTCGAGAAAGCGCGCCAGGCGTGCCGGGCCGTCGAGGCGTTCGCCCGGGCGATCCAGGCGTTCGAGGTAGTCGAGCAGGGCGATGGCGTCTTCCAGGCCCGGCGTGTCGTACAGCTCCAGCAGCGCCTGGCCGTCCACCGATAAACGTGCGCCTTCCACATGGCGGGTGGTGCTGGGGCGATGGCTCACTTCGCCAAACCCGACGTCGCGGGTCAGGGTACGCAGCAGCGAGGTCTTGCCGACGTTGGTGTGCCCGACCACTGCCAGTTTCAGCGGACGGTAGCTGGCTTTGTCAGTCATGTCCGGTCTCCAGCCAGGTCAGCGGCGCGCTGTCAGCCCAGTGCAGGTCCTGTTGTTGCAGTGCGCTATGCCAGTCACTCAACCGGTTGGCATCCAGCGCTTCACCCACTGGCGCGGGCAGGAGCCAGATGCGGGTGGCGCTGGCGCAGCGAGCCAGTTCGGCGATCAGTGCAAGGCTGCCGCGATCCGGCGAGCGGCGAGGGTCGCAGGCAATCGCCAGACGTGCCGGTGGATAGCGGGTCAGTTGATCGAGCAGGTTGCGGCGCGATTCCCGGCTGTCGAGAATCCCGGCGTCGGCAATGCCTTTGGGCAGCTTGGGCGGCCAGGGGCGTTGCTCATCCAGTTCGATCGCCACCAGCAACGCGCCTTCGCTTTGCACCGCAGCGGGACCGCTTGTGACTTGATGCAACTGGGCAGGCGCGGCATCGTTGACCCCCAGCCGCTCGCTGCTGGGCATCAGCCTTTCGCGCAGCTCGACGAATCCGGGTTCGCTCAGGTCCAGCGTCAGGTGCTTGCGCCCGCTGCGCCAGCGTCCGTAGCACAACAGCGTGAGCAGCAAGCGAGGCGCGATGCCGTACACCACCAGCACGCCCACCAGCCATGCTGCCCAAGACTGACGAGCGTTTTCGACCACCAGTGCCGTGTCGCCGCTGGCGCGGATCATCGCCTCGCTTGGCACGCTGAAACCCAGCAGCGAGGGCAGGGTGCCGAGCCCTTGAGTGAGGGTGACGAAGGTGTCGCTACCCAGGATCGTGGTTTCCCAGACGAAGCCATAGCGCCGGGTCGCCATCAGCAACAGCAGCAGTGTCAGCGCACTCGTTAGAGCGAGCAGCCACAGGCCATTGACGCAGGTGCCCAGCAGCCAGCGATTCAGGCGCTTGCGTTGCAGCAGCAGAATCAGCGCCGGGGCCAGTTGCCCGGCCTGGGCATCGCGGGCGAGTTTTTCACTCAGCCACAGCCAGAGCCGCCCAAGGCTGGCGGCGCCTTCGCCTGCGAAGATCAGGCCCAGCGCCCAGCCGATCAACAGGATCAGGTCGAGGCCCAGCAGGCTGCCCAGCGCCCAGAACACGTTGACCGGAGTCTGGCCATTTCCCAGCGCCGCGAACGCAAGGCCAGCGCCGCTGACAACGGCGAAGATGGCCAGCAGGATCAGCGCAACCCGAGCGCCCTGTTTCCAGTGGCGCAGGGCTGCAAGCATGCCGTCGCGCTCGGCCAGCCACAGGGCGCGAAGTTTGATTCGGGAAAGCAGGTCGCCGTCGCTGGCACGGGCGCGGCGAGTCGCTTCATCATCCTCAAGAGGCCCTGCATATTGTTCACGCAGGCGCACGGCTTCGGTCAGCCAGAGTTCATCGAGTGGGGTCAGTGCAGTCACGCGGCGTCTCGTTGGTGAAATCAATGGTGAGCATAACCGTTGTGGCGCAAGCGCGCAGGCAAGGGGGCTCGTGGTGGTTGGACAACCGTTATCGCGAGCAAGCTCACTCCTACAGGGGTGCGGTGATCCTGTAGGAGTGAGCTTGCTCGCGATAGGCCGGGGCGGACTCTGCTATCCTCGCCGCCATGAACAAACATCTCCCCCTCAGCCTGATTGCCGCCCTCGGTGAAAACCGTGTGATCGGCGTCGACAATTCCATGCCCTGGCATCTGCCGGGGGATTTCAAGTATTTCAAGGCCACCACTCTGGGCAAGCCGATCATCATGGGCCGCAAGACCTGGGATTCGCTCGGTCGCCCGTTGCCGGGTCGTCTGAACATCGTGGTGACTCGCCAGGCCGATCTGAAGCTGGAAGGCGCTGAAGTCTTTACCTCGCTTGAGGCCGCCGTGGCCCGCGCCGAAGAGTGGGCGACGGAGCAGGGCGTTGATGAAGTGATGCTGATCGGCGGCGCGCAGCTTTATGCACAGGGCATGGAGCACGCTGACCGCTTGTACCTGACCCGCGTGGCATTGAGCCCCGAGGGTGATGCGTGGTTTCCGGCGTTTGACGAGGCGCAGTGGAAGCTGGTTTCCAACGTTGAAAACGCTGCGGTGGATGGCAAGCCTGCTTACAACTTTGAGGTGTGGGAGCGCGTCTGACATTGCTGTCGCGGGGGCGCCCGCACCAAAAATTGAAAACAAAACCCCATAGGTGCGCGCGTGGCCCCCCCGGCGAGTTTATAAAAACCACAAAATAAAAGCTTGTAAAAAAAAA
>NZ_JBIVCV010000010.1:156286-268173 GCF_044746765.1 Pseudomonas sp. NPDC090203 | reverse complement strand
GTTTCCAACCCTGATTTAATTTTTTGTGGTGGGCGGGTCTTTCTTACGTGCGGGGGGCGGCCCCGCGGTAAATTATTTCCCCCCCCCCCCCCCCGCCGCCGCCCCCCCCCCCGCGACGGCGATTTCATCAACGCCACAATTTCCTGGCTTGTAACAAATATGTCGTTTTTGTGTCATCTGTCGCGATCAGCGCGCAACATGACGCCATCAGAACGCGCACGGTCGCTGACGTTTTCAAACAGTCATGGCTTTTTGGTACGGTCCCTCCTCGAATTAATAAAGGGGAGGAAACCGTTATGAATTTCGTACCAAAACTGTTGGCCGCCGCACTCTGCCTGGGCCTTGCCGGGCAGGCGTTTTCTACCGAACTCAAGCACTGGCCCGAGCCTGCCGCCAAGCAGTTGAACGCCATGATTGCGGCAAATGCCAACAAGGGTAATTTCGCAGTCTTCGACATGGACAACACCAGCTATCGCTACGATCTGGAAGAGTCGCTGCTGCCGTTCATGGAAAACAAAGGGCTGATAACCCGCGAAAAGCTTGATCCTTCCCTCAAGCTGATTCCCTTCAAGGACACGGCCGACCACAAGGAAAGCCTGTTCAGCTATTACTACCGCCTCTGTGAAATCGACGACATGGTCTGCTACCCATGGGTCGCGCAGGTGTTCTCCGGCTTCACCCTTAAGGAACTCAAAGGCTACGTCGACGAGCTGATGGCGTCCGGCAAGCCGGTGCCGAGCACCTATTACGAAGGTGACGTGGTCAAGACCATCGAAGTCCAGCCGCCGAAGGTCTTCACCGGCCAGGCCGAGCTGTACAACAAGCTGATGGAAAACGGCATCGAGGTCTACGTCATGACCGCCGCGTCCGAAGAGCTGGTGCGCATGGTCGCCTCCGATCCGAAGTACGGCTACAACGTCAAACCGCAGAACGTCATCGGCGTGACCACGTTGCTGAAGAACCGCGACACCGGCGAGCTGACCACCGCACGCAAGCAGATCAGCGCCGGCAAGTATGACGAGAAGGCCAACCTCGGCCTTGAGCTGACTCCGTACCTCTGGACGCCCGCCACCTGGATGGCCGGCAAGCAGGCGGCGATCCTGACCTACATCGACCAGTGGAAAAAACCGGTGCTGGTGGGTGGGGATACGCCGAGCAGCGACGGCTACATGCTGTTCCACGGTGTTGACGTCAACAAGGGCGGGATTCACCTGTGGGTCAATCGCAAGGACAAGTACATGACCCAGCTCAACGGCATGATGAAGACCAACGCCGAGGCCCAGGCCAAGGAAGGGCTGCCGGTGACGGCGGACAAGAACTGGGTGATCGTCAAGCCTGACGAGATTCAGTAAGCCACAACACCCTGTAGGAGCGCGCTTGCCCGCGACCGCGGTGTGTCAGGTACGGATTCGTGCCTGACACACCGTCATCGCGGGCAAGCGCGCTCCTACAGGTGGCATCAAACCCTCGGTAAATCCAGGATGGCCTCCAGCCCGCCGCTTTCGCGGTTGCGCAATTGCAAACGCCCGTCATGGGCCGCTGCGACGGTGTGGGCGATGCTCAGGCCCAGCCCATAACCGCCAGTACCGGCGTTACGCGAGCTTTCCAGCCGATAGAACGGCTCGACCACCTGCTCCAGTTGATCTTCCGGAATGCCCGGGCCCTGGTCGGCGATCACGATGCGCAAGCGCTCGGGTTGATCCTCGATGAAGATGTCCGCCTGATGCCCGTAGCGAATAGCGTTCTCCAGCAAATTCTGCACACAACGTTTCAGGCTGCGCGAATAGGCAGGCAAGGGTTGCAGCGCCGAGCCATGCAGGGCCACCTGGGCGTGCATGTCCTGAAAGTCGGCCTGCAGGCTTTGCAGCAGCGCGTTGATGTCCACGCTCTGGCGACTCTCGTTGATCTCGCCGCTGCTGACGAACTCCAGCGTCGACGACACCATGTTCTCCATGTCCTCCAGATCCTTGCGAAAGCGCTCGCGGGTCTGTTCGTCGGCGAGCATTTCGGTGCGCAGCCGCAGGCGGGTGATGGGCGAGCGCAGGTCGTGGGAGATCGCCGCGAGAAACCGCGTGCGCTCCCGCAGGTTGGCGATCAACCGCTGCTGCATGCTGTTGAACGCCCTAGCCGCGCGGCGCACCTCAAGCGGGCCGTCCAGTGCCAGCGGTGCGCGCTTGATGTCCCGGCCCAGGGCCTGAGCGGCGTTGGTCAGTTCGGTCAGTGGGCGGATCGCCAGACGCACGGCCAGCAGAACGATGATCGTCAGCAGGATGATCCGCACCAGATAGATGCGCAGGAAATAGTCGAACATCACCTGCACCGGCGTCAGGCTGGTCCAGCCCTGATCTTCGCGGGCGCGCACCTGCAGCCAGCGACCGTCCGGCAAGTGCAGCTCAATGTTGAACATCCCGGCAGCAGGGCTTGAGCCGAACAGCGTGCTCATCCCGGCGGCGTTGCCTTGATCGTCCAGCAATGACAGGTGCAGCAAGCGCAAGTCGCTGGCGATGCCCGTGCGCTGCTCGATGACATTGTTGAGCAAACGCTCGGTGGCCTGATCGGCGCTGCTCAGCTTCTCGGCCCGTGGCGTTGGAGATTCGATGAATTGCAGGCGGAAGTCCGGCGTATTGAGGTGGCCGATGAAGCCGTTGGTGTGGGTAGGCTCGATGTGAATCACCCGCACGATGTCGGCCAACCGGCTGGCGATCAGGCGCGTAGGTATTTCCAGCACCTGGCTGTGGCGCACGTCGTACCAGATGCTGCTGGTGGCGATCTGCGCCGCGACCATCCCCGTGACCAGAATGATGACCAGGCGCCCGTACAGCGTGCGCGGCCAGAGTCTCACGAGGCGCTGGCCACGGCGGTTGCGGTGAGCATGTAGCCCTCGTTGCGCACGGTCTTTATCAGCCTGGGGTCCAGTTGCTGGCGCAACCGGCTGACGCAGACATCGATGGAGCGGTCGAACGGCGTGCTGTTCTTTTCGAACACGTGGTTGAGCAGGAAGTCGCGGCTCAACGGGCGGTTGGGGTGCTGCAACAGCAAGCGCAGCACCCGGTAGTCGGAGTTGCCCAGGCTGATCACCAGCCCTTCAGGCGACAGCACCTGGCGGGCGCGGGTGTCCAGTTGCCAGCCATCGAAGGTCACGAACGGGGTTTCGTCGACGCGGGCGCGTTCAGGGAAACTCTGCACCCGACGCAGCACCACCTTGATCCGTACCAGCAGCTCGCGAGGGTCGAAGGGTTTGGGCAGGTAGTCGTCGGCGCCGATTTCCAGGCCGACGATGCGGTCGATCAGGCTGCCCCGTGCAGTGAGCATGATCACCGGTGTATTGGAGGTGGTGCGCAGTTCACGGCACAGGCTCAGGCCGTCTTCACCGGGCAGCATCACGTCCAGCACGATCAGGTCGATGACGTTCAGCTCAAGGCGGCGACGCATTTCCTTGCCATCGCACGCGGTGGACGTCTGATAGCCCGCATCGCGCAGATACTCTGCAAGCAGTTGGCGGATTTCCGGATCGTCATCGACGATCAAAACGTGGTCTTGCCTGGACATAAGGGACGCTGTGCCTGTGAGTCGAGAAAGGGCAGCCCTGCCGAGACGCCCGCTGGGCGTTGTCCTACCGAAAAAGCCAACCCGCGGGCGGAGCAAATGTAATGGAATGTTGTGGGCGGCGAATTCCTGCATCACCAATACAAAGTTGGCCCGACCCGAACTGCGCTGCTCTTTAGACTGGCCGTTGTAAATGCGAGTCATTGTAATCTGGAGACGTGCGTGTTCAAAACTTTCCTCTCGATGCGCAGCAAAGTTGCGCTGGTCTTGCTGTTGGGCGCCTGTCTGGGCCAGATCCCGCTGGCCTCGGCCAAGGAAGTCACCGATGTGCTGGGGCGCAAGGTGCAGGTCTCCGACCATGTTCAGCGTGTGGTGCTGGGCGAGGGCCGCCTGATTTCCGTGTTTGCGTTGCTTGATCGCGACGCGCCGTTCAAGCGCATCGTCGGCTGGCAGGCCGATCTGAAGAAGCTGGACCCGAACACCTACAACGCCTATGCGGCGAAATTTCCCGAAGTCAGCAAGATTCCGCTGATCGGCCAGGCCTCTGAGCAGAGCGTCAGCGCTGAAGAAATCCTCAGCCTCAAACCCGACCTGGCCGTGTTCAGCATTTCCGGCCATGGCCCGACCGAACACAGCCCGGTGGCCGACACGCTGGCAGCGGCGGGCATTCCGGTGTTGTTCGTGGACTTTCGCATCAAGCCCGTCGAAGGCACCCGCACCAGCATGATGGCCCTGGGCCGGGCGCTGGGTCGCGACAAGGAAGCGGCCGCCTACATCGATTTCTATGACCAGCACCTCAAGCGTGTGATCGACACCGTGGGCACGGTCGATGACAGCCAGCGTCCGAGCGTCTTCCTCGAACTGCTGGCCGGCGCCTGGCAGGCACCGGGGCATACCACGGGCAAGAGCGGCATGGGTGAAATCATCAAGCTGGTGGGCGGGCGCAACATCGCCGAAGGCGTGGTGCCGGGCGCGCTGGGCGACGTCAGCGTCGAGTACGCGCTCAAGGCCGATCCGGATGTCTACATCGCCACCGGCAACCACGAACCGGGCTTGCTGCTGGGCGCGGGTGTGCAGCCTGCTCCGGCCCAGGCGGCGTTCGCCAAAGTGCTGGCGCGCCCCGAGTTCAAGGATCTGCGCCCGATCCGCGACGGTCAGGCCCATGGCCTGTGGCATGACTTCTACAACTCGCCGTACAACATCCTGGCCATCGAAGCCCTCGCCAAGTGGATCAGCCCAGGGAAGTTCAAGGACCTGGACCCGCAGCAGACCATGGCCGATATGAACCAGCAGTTCCTGCAAACGCCGCTGTCGGGCCAGTACTGGATCGATCAGCACAAGTGACCTCTCAAGCACATGGCCTGCCCGAGCACGCTCCGGCAGGTCTTGAAGCCGCAAGCCAGGGGTATCGACGGCTACTGGCGCGGCGTTTCTGGCTACTGGCGGGACTGGCGCTGGTGCTGGTTTTCGCCGTGCTCATGGATCTGACCACCGGGCCGTCCGGCATGAGCCTGGGCACCTTGCTCGATGGCGTGCTGCATCCCGAGCATCTGGCGATCACCGACCGCATCATCATCTGGAACGTGCGCCTGCCCTATGCGCTGATGGCGGTGCTGGTGGGTTGCGCGTTGTCGCTGGCCGGTGCGGAAATGCAGGCGATCCTCAACAACCCGCTGGCCAGCCCGTTCACTCTGGGCGTGTCGTCGGCGGCCGCGTTGGGCGCCTCGCTGGTGATCGTGTTTCCACTGTCGTTCAGCTGGCTGTCAGGGAATGCCGCCGTGACGGTCGCAGCCTTCGTTTTCGCCTGCGCCTCGGTTTTTCTGCTGCAAGCCATGTCGCGATTGCGCGGCGCGGGGGTGGAAAGCCTGGTGCTGTTCGGCATTGCGCTGGTGTTCAGTTGCAACGCGCTGGTGGCGCTGCTGCAACTGGTGGCCACCGAAGATGTGTTGCAACAATTGGTGTTCTGGAGCCTGGGCAGCGTGGCGCGGGCCAACTGGGAGAAGCTCGGGATGCTGGCGCTGGTTTTGGTGGTGGTGATGCCGATGTCGTTCGCCGCCTCCTCGCGCATGACGCTGCTGCGCATGGGTGAGGACCGGGCCCAGAGTTTCGGTATCGATGTGCGGCGCCTGCGACTGTTTTCCCTGCTGCGGATAAGCCTGCTGTCGGCCACCGCCGTGGCGTTTGTCGGCACCATCGGCTTCGTCGGCCTGGTGGGGCCGCATATCGCCAGAATCCTGGTGGGCGAGGATCAGCGCTTTCTGTTTCCGGCCAGCGCCTTGGTCGGCGCGTTGTTGCTGTCGCTGTCGTCGATTGCCAGCAAGTTGATCATGCCCGGTGTGATCGTGCCGGTCGGGATTGTGACAGCGTTGGTCGGCGTGCCGATTTTTGTGTTTCTGGTGTTCAAGCGCGGGAGGCAGCTATGAGTGGCCTGAGCGTGCGCGATGCCTGCGTCAGTTACGGGCGGCGCCAGGTGGTGCGCGGTTTGTCGTTGCCGGATCTGCAACCGGGCACCGTGACCGCGCTGATCGGCCCGAATGGCGCAGGCAAATCGACCTTGCTGCGCGCCGTGGCGGGGTTGGAAAGGATGAGCGGGGAGGTCAGCCTTCAAGGTCGTGCGCTGAACGATGTGTCCATCGCCGAGCGTGCACGACAGATCGCCTACATGCCGCAGAACCTGCCGCCGGGGCTGTCGCTCAGCGTCATGGAAAGCGTGATCGCGGCTTTGCGGGCCGGGGCTTTCAATGGTGTGCCCTTGTCCAGCGAAGGCTGTCTGCGCGAGGCGTATCGGGCATTGCAGCGGATCGGCATCACCCATCTTGCCGATCAGCTGTTGAATGGTCTTTCTGGCGGGCAGCGGCAACTGGTCAGCCTGGCGCAACTCATCGCTCGCCGCCCGACGGTCATGCTGCTGGACGAGCCGACCAGCGCGCTGGACCTGAACTACCAGCTCAAGGTCATGGCCAGCGTGCGGGACATGGTGCGTGAACATCAATTGATCGCCGTGGTGGTGCTGCATGACATCAGCCTCGCAGCCCGGCATGCCGACCAGCTCGCGGTGCTGCGGGATGGGCAGTTGTTTGCGTTTGGTAGCGCCGGGCAGATTCTCACGCCAGGGTTGCTTGCTGATGTTTATGGCGTACAGGGGCGGGTCGAGTTTTGCTCGCAGGGCAGCATTCAGGTGCTGGTGGATGGGGCGTTGGCGTGAGATGCCTTTGATCCGCCCGTAGGAGCGCGCTTGCCCGCGACCGCAGTCTGTCAGATGCGAATTGATACCTGAGACACCGCGGTCGCGGGCAAGCGCGCTCCTACATCGTGCACAAAAAAAGCCCGGCATCGCTGCCGGGCTTTTTGTTTGCTGCACTGAACGCCGTTTACGGCACCAGCTTGTCCAGCATCGCCTTGTCACGCACAGCGCCTTTGTCGGCACTGGTCGCCAGCAGGGCGTAAGCCTTGAGCGCGGTGGTCACCTTGCGTGGACGCGACTCGACCGGTTTCCAGCCTTTCTTGTCCTGCTCGGCGCGGCGGGCGGCCAGTTCTTCGTCGGACACCAACAGGTTGATGCCACGGTTCGGAATGTCGATCAGCACCTTGTCACCGTCGCGCACCAGGCCAATCGCGCCACCGGCAGCGGCTTCCGGCGAAGCGTGGCCGATGGACAGGCCCGAAGTACCGCCCGAGAAGCGGCCGTCGGTCAGCAGCGCACAGGCTTTGCCCAGGCCCTTGGATTTCAGGTAGGAAGTCGGGTAGAGCATTTCCTGCATGCCCGGGCCGCCTTTCGGACCTTCGTAACGGATGATGACGATGTCGCCGGCCTTCACTTCGTCAGCGAGGATGCCGCGTACGGCGCTGTCCTGGCTTTCGAAGATCTTCGCGTTGCCTTCGAACACGTGAATCGATTCGTCCACACCGGCGGTTTTCACCACGCAGCCGTCCAGCGCGATGTTGCCGTACAGCACGGCCAGACCGCCTTCTTGCGAATAGGCGTGCTCGACGCTGCGGATACAGCCATTCTCACGGTCGTCGTCCAGGGTTTCCCAGCGGGTCGACTGGCTGAATGCGGTCTGCGTCGGGATGCCGGCCGGGCCTGCCTTGAAGAAGTGGTGAACCGCTTCGTCGTCAGTCTGGGTGATGTCCCACTTGGCGATGGCTTCTTCCATGGACTTGGCGTGCACGGTCGGCAGGTCGGTGTGCAGCAGGCCGCCACGGGCCAGCGAACCGAGGATGCTGAAGATGCCGCCGGCGCGGTGCACGTCTTCCATGTGGTACTTCTGGATGTTCGGCGCGACCTTGCACAACTGCGGCACGCGGCGCGACAGGCGATCAATGTCGCGCAGGTCGAACGCGATCTCGGCTTCCTGGGCGGCGGCCAGCAGGTGCAGGATGGTGTTGGTCGAACCACCCATGGCGATGTCCAGGGTCATCGCGTTTTCGAAAGCCTTGAAGTTGGCGATGTTGCGCGGCAGTACCGAGTCATCGTTGTCGCGATAGTAGGTCTTGCACAGCTCGACGATGGTGCGGCCAGCCTGCAGGAAAAGCTGCTCGCGGTCGCTGTGGGTGGCCAGGGTCGAACCGTTGCCAGGCAATGCCAGGCCCAGGGCCTCGGTCAGGCAGTTCATGGAGTTGGCGGTGAACATGCCGGAGCACGAACCGCAGGTCGGGCAGGCGCTGCGCTCGTATTCGGCGACTTTCTCGTCGGAGGCGCTGGAGTCTGCGGCGATGACCATAGCATCGACCAGGTCCAGACCGTGGCTGGCCAATTTGGTCTTGCCGGCTTCCATCGGGCCGCCGGACACGAAGATCACCGGGATGTTCAGGCGCAGGGCGGCCATCAGCATGCCGGGGGTGATCTTGTCGCAGTTGGAGATGCAGACGATGGCGTCGGCGCAGTGCGCGTTGACCATGTACTCCACGGAGTCGGCGATGATTTCGCGGCTAGGCAGCGAATACAGCATGCCGTCGTGGCCCATGGCGATGCCGTCATCGACCGCGATGGTGTTGAATTCTTTCGCCACACCGCCGGCTTTTTCGATCTCGCGGGCGACCAGCTGGCCCAGGTCCTTGAGGTGCACATGGCCTGGCACGAACTGGGTGAACGAGTTGGCGATGGCGATGATCGGTTTCTTGAAGTCTTCGTCTTTCATACCCGTGGCGCGCCACAGGGCACGTGCGCCGGCCATGTTGCGGCCATGGGTGGATGTTTTCGAACGATAATCAGGCATGGAGCACTCCGGGCGGCTAATCAGGTTTAAACAGGGAGTGAGCTTCTCTTGGTCCATTGCAACGGCGACAGGTAGCTGCCGTCGCGGATGAGGTCGGTGACGCCACAGGATCGCTGCGCTTGACCGGAGCTCATAAACCCGCCGGGGATGATTGGCGATGAATACGCCGATTCTACACCGCTTGCGTGCCGATGGAATGCCAAGACCGATCAGGGGCGGTCTGGAATGCGCTTGTAGGAAGTTTCTGAAAATCATTTGCACGGGTTTTGTCATCGCGCCCGCTTGGTTACTATCCCCGCGCCGCATGTGCGGCCTACGAGAAATCCCTCAATGGACCACCCCAGTTCAAGTTCCTCCGGAACGAACAATCTGGCACCGACCGCAGCGGCGGCGGGCTTGCCTGTGAGCTGACGTGGTCGGCTTTCCGGGTGGCCTGCGCGGCCGCCTGGAGAGAAGCATGACTACATTTGACCTCGTACACGGCAACACCTCTTTCACCGACCTGTCCGCAGCCGAAATCGCTGCGCATCTGGACGCGCTGCCTCATGACAAGCGTGCTGACGTCCTGGGTCGGCTCAATACCGATGCTGCCGTGGAAGCCACCGAAGACTTCCACAAGGGCGCCTTGATCTCCACACCCCTTGGCAACCTGAGCACGGCCACCGCTGCCTTCCTGTATCGCAAGCGCGTGCTGTGGCTGGTGCTGCTGGTGTTCGGCAACCTGTTTTCCGGCGCCGGCATCGCAGCCTTCGAAGACGTGATCGCGGCCAATATCGTGCTGGTGTTCTTCCTGCCATTGCTGGTGGACAGCGGCGGCAACGCTGGCGCGCAGTCGGCAACCCTGATGGTGCGGGGCCTGGCCACTGGCGAGGTGGTCATCAAGGACTGGCTGCGCCTGCTGTGGCGCGAATGCTCGGTGGCCCTGGCGCTGGGTGTGACCATGGCAGTGGCCGTGGCATTTCTGGGTGCGGTACGTGGCGGCTGGGAGATTTCCATGGTCGTTGCTAGCAGCATGCTGGTGATCGTGCTGGTCGGCAGCCTGATCGGCCTGAGCCTGCCCTTCCTGTTCAGCCGCCTGAACATGGACCCGGCAGTGGCCAGCGGCCCGCTGATTACCTCGATTGCCGATGCGGCGGGGGTGTTGGTGTATTTCGGGATTGCTTCGGTGATTCTGGGGCTTTGAGACCGTGCCAGGGCTTTATCGCGAGCAAGCGCGCTCCTACAAAACGCGCCCACCTTGTAGGAGCGCGCTTGGTCTGGGCCGCATCCGGACGAAGGCGTCCTCAATGACACATCCGGAATTCCTAATCTACGCCCGCCTTCCATGAATCTGCCTATCTTTGGTGAAACCAACTTCAAGAGGGCAACGGAATGCCAGGACCTCAACGAGGCGCTGATCTGCGCCGCGGACGATACTCCGCACCGGGGCAAATCTATCTGGTCACCTCGGTGGTACATGGTCGCCAGCGATTGTTTGATAACTGGCGAGCAGGACGGCTCGTGGTAGATGAGTTTCGCAAGGCGCAAGCAGATGGCATGGCTGCATCCCTGGCCTGGGTGGTCATGCCGGATCATTTTCACTGGCTGCTGGAGTTGAAGACTCACTGTCTGGGTGCGTTGATGCGGCGTGTGAAATCAGGCAGCGCACTGGCGATCATGAGAGCAGGCCACAGCCCGTTGCGGGTCTGGCAGAAGGGCTATCACGACCGCGCTGTCAGGCGGGAAGAAGATCTGCAAAGCATTGCACGATATGTGGTGGCCAATCCGTTGAGGGCGGGGTTGGTGCGACGTGTCGGTGATTATCCGCTGTGGGATGCGGTGTGGCTGTGACATCTGTCGCGGGCAAGCGCGCTCCTACAGGTCACACATGAACCTGCGGGCGCGTTCCCACGCCGGCGCCTAACTGTAGGAGCGCGCTTGCCCGCGACGCTCTTAGCTGTTCGGCAACAACCGGCAAGTAATGCTCTTGATATACCGGGTCTCAGGGATTGCCGGGTGTACCGGGTGGTCCGGGCCCTGGCCGCCGCGTTCCAGGAGCTGGATGTTGCGGTCCAGGTGGCGGGCGCTGGTCAGGAGGATGTTCTGCAGGTCGTCTTCCGGCAGGTGCATCGAGCACGAAGCGCTCACCAGGATGCCGTCCTTGCTCAGCAGGCGCATGGCCTGTTCGTTCAGGCGACGGTAGGCGCCTTCACCGTTCTTCAGGTCTTTCTTGCGTTTGATGAACGCAGGCGGGTCGGCGACGATCACGTCGAAACGCTCTTCAGCCGCTTTCAGCTCTTTAAGCGCCTCGAACACATCGCCTTCGACGCAGGTGACCTTGTCGGCAAAGCCGTTCAGGGTCGCGTTGCGCTCCACCCCATCAAGGGCGAAGCCCGAGGCGTCGACGCAGAACACTTCGCTGGCACCGAATGCACCGGCCTGCACACCCCAGCCACCGATGTAGCTGAACAGGTCCAGTACCCGCTTGCCCTTGACGTACGGCGCCAGGCGCGCGCGGTTCATGCGGTGGTCGTAGAACCAGCCGGTCTTCTGGCCTTCCATCACCGGGGCCTCGAACTTCACGCCGTTTTCTTCCAGCGCGACCCACTCCGGCACCAGGCCGAAGGCGGTTTCGACGTAGCGGTTCAGGCCTTCGGCGTCACGCGCTGCCGAGTCGTTCTTGAGCAGGATGCCGCTTGGCTTGATGACCTGAATCAGTGCTGCGAGCACGTCGTCCTTGTGCTCTTCCATGGTCGCGGAAGCCAGTTGCACCACCAGGATGTCGCCAAAACGGTCGACCACCAGGCCCGGCAGCAGGTCGGAATCACCGTAGACCAGGCGATAGAACGGCTTGTCGAACAGGCGCTCGCGCAGCGACAGGCACACGTTCAGGCGGTGCACCAGCAGCGATTTGTCCAGCGGCAGCTTGACGTCGCGCGACAGCAGGCGTGCGCAAATCAGGTTGTTCGGGCTCAGGGCGACGATGCCCAGCGGTTTGCCGCCGGCGGTTTCAAGGATCGCCTGGGCGCCTGGAGCGAAGCCGTTGAGCGGCGTGGCGGCAACGTCGATCTCGTTGCTGTAGATCCACAGGTGACCGGCGCGAAGGCGACGGTCGGCGTTGGGCTTGAGGCGCAAGCTAGGCAGGGACATGACGTCGCTCCGGAAAAAAGAGCGGGATTATAACCCGTGATCCGGCCTGCGGGCGCACGGCTGTGAATTAACTGGCTGACGGTCTGTCGGATCCAGAGACTGTATCAACGGTTGTCGTAGCATGGGCGGTAAGGGTTAAAATCGCCCCCTGACCCCGAGTGTGTACTTATGTCCCAAGAGCTTACTTCCGAGCAGATCCAGCAGGCGTTGCAAGGCATCAGCGTCCCGCCCCAGCCGCAAATCATGGTGGATTTGCAGATGGAGCAGTACATGCCCGACCCTGACCTGGGTGTCATCGCCCGGTTGATTGCGCAGGATCCGGGGCTGTCCGGGGCTTTGCTCAAGATCGTCAACTCGGCCCATTACGGCCTGGCCAACAAGATCGCCTCGATCCAGCGCGCGGTCAATCTGCTGGGCAGCCGCTCGATCATCAACCTGATCAATGCGCAGTCGATCAAGGGCGAGATGAGCGACGAGACCATCGTGGTGCTCAACCGCTTCTGGGACACCGCCCAGGACGTGGCCATGACCAGTCTGACGCTGGCCAAGCGCATCGGCTCGCAAACCGTGGATGAATCCTACGCGCTGGGTCTGTTCCATGATTGCGGCGTGCCCTTGATGCTCAAGCGTTTTCCCGAGTACATGAACGTGCTCGAAGAGGCCTACGCCAAGGCCGGGCCAGAGTCTCGCGTGGTGGACACCGAAAACCGCATTCTCAACACAAACCACGCCGTTGTCGGCTATTTCACTGCCAAGTCGTGGCGTTTGCCTGAACATGTCAGCAATGCCATCGCCAACCACCACAACGCGCTGGCGATCTTCCAGGACGAGTCGGGCCGCAATGCGCCGCTCAAGAACCTGCTGGCGATCCTGAAGATGGCCGAGCACATCTGCTCTTCCCATCGTGTGCTGGGCAACCAGGTGGTCGATCATGAGTGGAACAGCATCGGCCACCTGATCCTCGATTACGTGGGGCTGTCGGACTACGACTTCGAGAACCTCAAGGAAAGCCTTCGTGAACTGAGCTCGCACTGATCCTGCGAGCCTTGCGTCTGTCCCTCATCGAGTTGCCCCATGCCTGAATTGCCTGAAGTCGAAACCACCCGTAGGGGCATCGCCCCTCATCTGGAAGGCCAGCGCGTCAGCCGCGTGATCGTGCGTGATCGCCGCCTGCGCTGGCCGATTCCGGAAGATCTGGACGTACGCCTGTCCGGCCAGAAAATCGTGATCGTGGAGCGCAGGGCCAAGTACCTGCTGATCCAGGCCGAGGTGGGCACGCTGATCAGCCATCTTGGGATGTCCGGCAATCTGCGGCTGGTGGAGGCGGGGCTGCCTGCGCTTAAACACGAACACGTGGACATCGAGCTGGAGTCGGGCCTTGCCCTGCGCTACACCGACCCTCGTCGTTTCGGCGCGATGCTCTGGAGCCTCGATCCGCACAATCACGAATTGCTGGTGCGCCTGGGGCCTGAGCCGCTGACCGACCTGTTCGACGGCCTGCGCCTGTTCGAGCTGTCCCGTGGCCGTTCGATGGCGGTCAAGCCGTTCATCATGGACAACGCCGTGGTGGTGGGCGTGGGCAATATCTACGCGACCGAAGCGCTGTTCGCGGCGGGCATTGATCCGCGGCGCGAGGCCAAGAGCATTTCCAAGGCGCGCTATATAAAGCTGGCGATCGAGATCAAGCGAATCCTGGCCGCTGCGATCGAGCGTGGCGGCACGACGCTGCGGGACTTTATTGGCGGCGACGGCCAGCCCGGTTATTTCCAGCAGGAGCTGTTTGCCTACGGCCGTGGCGAAGAGCCGTGCAAGGTTTGCGGCACGACGATGCGTGAGGTGAAGCTGGGGCAGAGGGCGAGCGTGTATTGCCCCAAGTGTCAGAAGTAACCCGTAACCAAAACGCTCAGCTGGTGCCTGTAGGAGCGCGCTTGCCCGCGACGGCGGTGGATCTGTACCGGCTGTAAGCGCTGACCCGACGCCATCGCGGGCAAGCGCGCTCCTACGGCAGTGTGGTTTGCGCCTTCGCCCCTTGCTTAACCCCCATCCCTGTTTATAGTGAGCAGCATCACTATTTGCCGAGCCTGAAGGACCACGCCATGAGCCCGTTTCGCATTCTCGCTGCTACCCTGGCCCTGTTTTTTGGTTTGCAGATGACACCTGCCATGGCTCAGGTCGAGGCCTCGGGCGGGGATGATCCCGTCTATCAGATCCAGAATCCGCCAGCCTACGCGATGATCGGCGACTTGCTGGTCGCCCGCCCGCTATTGATTGTCGCGACCGTGCTGGGCGCCGGCCTGTTCGTCATCGCCTCGCCGTTCGCGGCCGCAGGCGGCAACCTCGGCGCCACCGGCAAGGCGCTGGTGGTCGATCCGGGCAAGGCCGCGTTCGTGCGCTGCCTGGGCTGCACCACCAGCGGCTACGGCAAGCACGACTGATCGGCGCAGGCCCGCATCAAGCTCAATGGCGCAGTCGGTTTGAATATCTCTGAAACCCCGATGCCGCGAGGATCGCTCGCGGCTTCCACGCGGGCGTTGTTCTTGCGCCACAGCAGCACCTGCTGATTGCCGAAGTCGCGCTTGGTCTCCCGCAGCCGATAGCCGCGTTCGCGCAAGTCGGCCAGTTCCTCTTCCGTAAACGCCCCCGGCTCATACTCCATCACGTCAGGAATGTACTGGTGGTGATAGCGCGGCACCGATGCCCAGTTGGCGATGGGCTGTTCGTCCAGGTACTGCAGCATCGACAGCAGCACCATGCTGGGAATCCGGCTGCCCCCTGGCGTGCCAAAGGCGGTGAACGCGTTCGGGCCTTCGATGAAACTGGGGCTCATGCTCGACAGCGGGCGCTTGCCCGGTTCGATGATGTTCGCCTGGCTGCCGACCAGACCGTAGGTGTTGCTGCCCTTGGGATCGACGGCGAAGTCATCCATCTCGTCATTGAGAATCACCCCGGTACCCGGCACGGTGAAGGTCGAGCCAAACGGCAGGTTCAGTGACAGGGTCGCGGCGACGGCGTTGCCTTCGTTGTCGAGCACGGCAAAGTGGCTGGTGTTGTCCCCTTCACGCCAGCGCGGGGCGGGCGGCAGGATGTTGTTGGGCGTGGCCCGGTGCGGGTCGATGCTGGTGGCCAGTTCCATCAGATAGTCCGGGGCAAGTACCTGCGCCACCGGGTTGGGCACGAAATCAGGATCGCCGAACAGCACCCTGTCGCGATAGGCCCGGCGCAGCACCTCGACCACATAATGGGCGCGCTGCACCTTCTCGGACTCGCGCCACGGCAATTGCTGCAACATGTACAGGCTCTGCGCCAGCGCCACGCCGCCGGCCGAGGGTGGCGGGGCGCTTATGAGTTCGCGCTGATCCGCCAACTGGAAGCGCAGCGGCGTGCGGGTGATGACGTCGTATTCTTCGAAATCGTGGTAGTTCCAGACCCCACCCGCCGCCCGAACCCCGCTCACCATCGCCTGGGCCGTCAGCCCACTGTAGAAACCTGCGCGGCCTTTATCGGCCAGACGGTCCAGGGTCTGGGCCAGTTCCGGTTGCTTGATGATCTCGCCCAGCTCCGGCACGTCGTTGTTACGCAGGAACAGCCGGGCGCTCTCCTTGTTCTCCCGCAGCGCAAACAGCCGCCAGCTGGCGCGATCGCGATAGACCTCATCGACCTTGAAGCCGCGGTAGGCGATGCGGATGGCCGGGGCCAGAGAGATGGTGAGCGGCAGGCGGCCATAACGCTCGGCCAGTTCGACCAGCGCGGCAGGTAGACCGGGAATGGCTGCGGCCATCGGGCCGTTCAGGGAAAGATCGGGCTGGGCGATGCCATGGCGGTAGAACATCTTGCTCTTGGACTTGAGTGGCGCTTTTTCCCGCGCGTCCAGGAACTGGTACTGCACAGGCTCCCCGGCCTGACGCAGCAGAAAGAAGCCGCCGCCACCCATTCCCGAGCCGTAGGGCTCGACCACGGCAAGGGTCGCGCTGATGGCGATGGCGGCGTCGAAGGCGTTACCCCCATCGACCAGAATTTCCCGACCGGCGGCGGTCGCAATGGGGTGGGGGCTGGCGATAGCCGCCTGATCCGGATGATCCGGGCTGGCCTGGGTGGTGAAGGCGCACAGGAAAAGCGCAGCGCCCACCGAGGACGGAACCCGCGAAAGCTTCGATGTCATGCGTATCTCGCTCAGGTCAACAGGCATTACAGCCAGTGTCTTCGGCGAAAGCGCGGATGCCGACAGGATATGCCTTCGGTTATGCCTTACTGGTAATCAACGTGTACTTGGCCATGAGCTCGTCCTTGCTCTCCACGTGGTTTTCATCCAGCGGAATGCAATCCACAGGGCACACTTGCTGGCATTGCGGTTCATCGTAATGGCCGACGCACTCGGTGCACAGGTTCGGGTTGATTACGTAGATCTCCTCGCCTTGAGAGATCGCTTCGTTCGGGCACTCGGGTTCGCAGACGTCGCAATTGATGCAATCGTCGGTGATGATCAGGGACATGGATACTCCTGCCACGGTCGACACCGGGGCATATAAACACTAATGCGGCGAATTGTGCCGCATTAGCGCTGCATATGCACCTGGACCGTGACGTCCGGGCTAGGGTTTGAACCTTTCGCTCAGCGCCTGGGCGACCGCAGGATGTACGAATTTACTGATATCACCGCCTAACGCTGCGATTTCTCTGACCAGCGTAGATGAAATGAATGAATAGCGTTCGGACGGGGTGAGAAAAAGACTTTCGACGTCCGGAGCCAGCTGCCGATTCATGTTGGCCAGCTGGAATTCATATTCGAAGTCAGAAACGGCGCGCAAACCGCGCAGCAGGATGTTGGCGTTCTGCTCCTTGGCAAAATGCACCAGCAGACTGGAAAAGCCCACGACTTCGACGTTGGGCAAGTGTTTGGTCACCTCGCGGGCCAGTTCGACCCGTTGATCGAGTGTGAACAGCGGGTTTTTCTTCGGGCTGGCCGCCACCGCGATCACGACCTGATCGAACAGGCGAGCGGCGCGCTCGACCAGATCGCCGTGGCCCCGGGTGATTGGGTCGAAGGTGCCTGGGTACAACGCTCGGTTCATCGGATCGTCCTGATGTCGCAGTGCAAAAGGGAACCGGGATGGTAGCGTAGCGGGCTCGCGGGGCCAAGTCGCAGGTCGGCTATCGCGCCCCCCGTAGCAGCACGGCTTGCCGGCGGGAGTGTTGTATCTGCAACCAATCCATCGACTGACGCCCCGCCCCCGCCGGCAAGCCGTGCTGCTACGGATCAAGTTGGCGGGTTGAGGCGCTCGGCCAGCGCCGTCGCCAGTTGCGCGGTCAGCCCGTACACCGACAGCTGCGGGTTGGCGCCGATGCTGGTGGGGAACAGCGAGCCGTCATGAACCGAGAGGTTCTCCAGTTGATGATGGCGCCCCAGGCTGTCGACCACGGCCTGCGCGGGGTCCTCGCCCATGGCGCAACCGCCCATCACATGGGCGCTACCCAGCCGGGTGAGGAAAATTTTCAGCTTCAGAGAGTCGATCAGCGTGCGTGCCTGGGCAGCGGTTTTCACGTAGTCCGCATCGCCATGCAGCGGCATCACGGCCCGAGCGCTGCCGGCGAACTGGATCTCGGCCATGCTGTGCAGAGCGCGACGCACGCCCTCCCAGGCGTAGGGCGAAACCTGGTAGTCCAGCACCGGCGTGTCGTCGTCGCGCAGGTGCACGGTGCCACCCGGGCTCTGCGGATGAAACCCGTCGCGCAGCAGCGCCAGCATCATGTGGGTGTGAGGGAGTTGCGCCATGCGCTCGGCATTGGCGGGGCCGTACCTTCCGAGCAGGGTGCTGGCCAGTGCTGGTTGCAACGGCGGCACTTCGAGCTTGTAGGCCATGGGCCCGGTGACGCCGTCACGCCACTGGAAATGATCGGAGTAGATCGACTGCGGCGCCCCGTAAAACGGGTTTATCACCTGATCGAACAGCCCGGCGGAAAACACCGTCAAGTGCAGAAAGGTACGTTTGCCCAATCGCTCGTGCGGGTCGGGAGCCTTGGAACGCATCAGCAGTGCGGGGCTGTTGATGCCACCCCCGGCCAGCACCGTGTGGCGCGCCTTCACGGTGATCCTGCGTCCGGTGGGCGCCACGCAGCGCGAGTCCATCGCCTGGCATTCCACGCCCGTAACCTTGCCATTCTCGATGATCAGACGCTGGGCACGGCTCAGGTACAGCAGCTCGCCGCCCTTATCCAGCATCGCCGGGATAGTGGTCACCAGCATCGATTGCTTGGCATTGGTCGGGCAGCCCATGCCGCAGTAACCCAGGTTCCAGCAGCCGCGCACGTTGCGCGGAATCACGTGCCAGCTGTAACCGAGCTTTTCGCAGCCTTGGCGGATCACGTCGTTGTTGGCGTTCGGTGGCATGATCCAGGGCGCTACGCCCAATCGCTGTTCCATCTTGTCGAACCAGGGCGCCATCTCGGCGGCGCTGTGACCCGTGACGCCATGTTCCCGCGCCCAGTGCTCCAGCGTCTGGTCCGGCGTGCGAAAGCTCGACGTCCAGTTCACCAGCGTCGTGCCACCCACGGCCCGGCCTTGCAGAATGGTGATCGCGCCGTCCTTGCTCATGCGGCCAATGCCTTCCTGATACAGGGTCGAGTAGGCCTGATCCTCCAGCAGGGTGAAGTCGGAGCTGGTTTTCAGCGGGCCTTCCTCGATGATCAGCACCTTGAGCCCGGCGCTGCTGAGGATCTCAGCGGTGGTGCCGCCGCCTGCGCCACTGCCAATGATGGCGACATCCGCCTCCAGCGTCAGATCGCTCTCAAGGCGCGAGCCATCGTGAGTTTTCCATCCGCGTGCGAGACCTTCGCGAAACGTGTCGGGAACTGGCATGGAACCTCTTCTTATTGTTGTATGGGTTCAAATCTTCGGTGGTCCGGGATAGCCGCAACCCGCCCAGGATTGCGGTTGGCTGTACCAGGCCATGAGCACCAGCTGCAGCAGAGAGCTGTGTCCCTGACGCAGCAGGTCCAGCGAACTGTTCTCCCAGCGGCTGAGAAAGTGGCGAATCTGTCCGGGCTCGGCGTTTTCCCATGGGCCCCAGATCCCAGTCAGCGGCCCGCGGGTGATGGCCATAGCCAGCACGTCGAACAGTTGCCGGGTGAGCTTGAGCATTTCCGGCGACAGGTGCGAAAGGCCGCTGTCCAGGCCGCGCAGGGTGAGCTCGGTGGCGGATTGCGGGGTAACGCCCGTCAGCGCGCCATCGAGCATCACCGGGATCACGGCCAGCAAAAACGGCAGGTCGCTGGTGCGCAACGCATCGAATCCGGGCGCCGTGTCGCTGCTGGAGCAGCCGCTGAGGCTGGCCGTCACGCCCGCCGTTGCCAGAAATGCGGTGGCGCCGACGCTGAATTTGAGCAAGCCCCGTCGGGAGAGCCCATCAACGGCCTGGGCGCTCATCGCACGAACAGCCGCTGGATCAGCTTCTGGATCGCCTTGCCATAGGGCGGGTAAATCAGCCGGGCAGCGTTGAAACGTTGCTTGATGAAGACGCCTTTGGCTTTGCTGAACGTCAGGAAACCCTCGTGCCCGTGGTAGTGCCCCATGCCGGATGGCCCGACGCCGCCGAAGGGCAAGTCGTCCTGGGCGACGTGCAACAGGGTGTCGTTCAGACACACTCCGCCAGAATGAGTCTGTTCCAGCACGCGTTTTTGCTCCGCCTTGTTGTAGCCGAAGTAGTAGAGCGCCAGTGGGCGAGGGCGTTGGTTGATGTAGTCAAACGCCTGCTCGATCCGTTCATAGGGGACGATCGGCAACAGCGGGCCGAATATCTCGTCCTGCATGACCAGCATATCGTCGCGCACATCCAGCAGGAGGCTGAACGGCATGCGCCGGCCCTGGCCTTGCCCGTACAGCGAGACAACCCGCGCACCTTTGTCCGTTGCATCCTGCAGGTAGCTGTTCAGCCGCGCCAGATGCCGGAGATTGATGATCGCGGTGTAGTCCGGGTTGTCAGCGAGCGTGGGATAAAACCCGGTAACCGCCTGTTTGTAGGCATCGACGAATGCCTCGACACGATCCTTGGGGACCAGCACGTAGTCCGGCGCCACACAGGTTTGTCCGGCATTCAGCGTTTTGCCGAAGGCGATGCGTTCGGCGGCGTCTTTGAGCGGTACGTCATGGGCCACGATGGCTGGCGACTTGCCGCCCAGCTCCAGCGTGACAGGGGTGAGGTTTTCAGCTGCGGCGCGCATCACGTGGCGCCCGACGCTGGTCGCACCGGTGAACAATAAGTGATCGAACGCAAGCTTCGAAAACGCGACGCCGACCTCTGCCTCGCCCAGTACCACGGCCACCAGGTCCTCAGGAAACACCCTGGCGAACAGGGTCTTGAGCAATTGACCGGTGGCGGGCGTGGATTCACTGAGCTTGAGCATTACCCGGTTGCCTGCCGCCAGGGCGCCGACCATCGGGCCAATGGCCAGATAAAGCGGGTAGTTCCACGGCACGATCACCCCGACCACGCCGAGTGGCTGATAAACGACTTTTGCCGACGCGGGCTGAAACGCCATGCCCACGCTGCGCCGGGCCGGGCGCATCCATTTTTTCACATGGCGGCGGGCGTAATGGATGTTGTGCAGGCTGGGCATCAGTTCGGCAAGCAGCGTTTCGTCGGCACTGCGGTTGCTGAAATCGGCGCTGATGGCTTCGATCAGGGCCTGACGTTCATCGCTGAGCAACTGCCGCAGGCTGTCGAGCCATTGCAGGCGCTGCCCGGCCCCTGGCATCGGGTTCGCAGCGAAGGCCTGACGCTGAAGATCGAAGAGGCGCTCAAGCTCATGATGCGAGGCGGGGTCGTCATCTGGCAGGGGCGAGCGGAGGGATTCGACAGGCATCGCTGCTGTTCCTTTTTGATTTTATAGAATGGTTTTAGAGTTATTGCTCTATAAAGTCAAATCCTGCAAATCAGCAGGCCAAACCTTGCACGTGGGCAGGCTCGGGGCCAGACTGTTTGCCGCGCTTTCCTGAGCTGCCGCTCGTGATGTCTGACATGGAGTCTCAATGCGCACGGACTATTTAGCGTTCTTCTTTTCCCTGTTTCTCTCCCGGCTTGCCGACCAGATCCTGCTGTTTCTCGTACCGCTGATCGTCTTTCAGACCACCAACAGCGCGGCTTGGGCGGGCCTTGCGTTCTTCGTCGAAACGCTGCCGCGCTTCCTGGCTTTTCCGATCTGCGGGGCGCTTTGCGATCGTTTTTCACCGATCCGTCTGCTGCACATCAGCCAGGTCTACCGCGCCGGGCTCTGTCTGCTGGCGATGGTGCTCTATGGCGTGTTCGGCGGGCTGTACTGGCTGGTGCTGCTGTCGGCAATCTGCGGTGTCCTGACGACCCAGGGCATCATGGCCCGTGAAGTGGTGATGCCCCATGTGTTCGCTGACTATCGCTACGGCAAGACGCTTTCCTACTCGCAGATCGCCGATCAGACCGGTCTGGTGCTGGGGCCTTTGCTGGCGGCGATGTCTCTGGAGTTCTGCCCATGGCCTGGGGTGGTGCTGGGTGCGGCGATGCTGTTTGGCCTGGCGGATGTTGCGATGCGCGAATGGCAGCGCAGCAGTGACTTCAAGCTCGACCCGCCCGGGCATGGCACAGCTTCCTGGATTGAGCCGCTGAAAACCGCGTGCGGGCACATCGCTCGCATCCCGGAGTTGAAGAAGATCATCTGCCTGGCGGTGGGTGTGAACCTCATCGTCGGGGTGACGCTGGCAAGCTCGGCGGCGATGGTCATTGGCAGTCTGGAGCAGAGCAAGGATTTCTATGCCGGGCTTCAGGCGGCGGGGGCGCTGGTCACGATCGGCATTCTGTTCGTGCTGGCGCGCATCGACCTCCCGCTCAAGGTGCTGGGCGCCTTGTCCTACCTGGCTATCACCCTGGGCGGACTGTTGATGGCCACGGGCGCTGCGTCGGCAATCTACGTTCTGGGCTTTCTGCTGGTGGTCGGCTTCGACAAGATGTTCAACATCTACATGCGCAGCATTCGTCAGCGTGTGATTCCGACGCGCGACTTCGGCAAGACCGTTGGCGTGATCACGCTGCTCAACAATCTCTCCCAGCCGCTGGCCGGTTTGCTGGTCGGGATGCTGGCTGCACCGCTGGGGTTGCGCGGGGTGATTCTGGTGCTGACGCTGCTGGCCGGGGTGATCGCGATTGCCGTGGTTGTGGTCGCCCGGACGAAAAGTGTGACGCCCCTCCAGTCGTGATGGCTGCCCCGGGCGTCGATCCTTGCGTTAAGATCGAGCACATCCCTGTTACATTCCAACGTTCGAGTCGAGCATGGCGCCGCGCATCAAGACACTCCGCATCAAAACCCGAGAACGCATCGTGCAGACCAGTCTGGAGCTGTTCAATCTGCAGGGCGAGCGCAGTGTCAGCACCAACCACATCGCGGCCCACATGGAAATTTCGCCGGGCAACCTGTATTACCACTTCCCCAACAAGCAGGCGATCATTGCCGAGCTGTTCACCGAATATGAAGCCCTGGTGGACAGCTTTCTGCACCTGCCCAAGGGTCGGCTTCCCGACGTTGAAGACAAGCGCCATTACCTGTTGGCGATCCTCGACGGCATGTGGCGCTATCGCTTCCTGCATCGGGATCTCGAGCATCTGCTCGACGCCGATCCTGAGCTGGCGGCGCGTTATCGGCGTTTTTCCCAGCATTGTCTGCTCAAGGCCATGGCGATTTACGGCGGCTTCGTCGAGGCGGGGATTCTGCAGATGGACAAGGTGCAGATCGAGTCGCTGACGCTCAATGCGTGGATCATCCTTACCTCGTGGGTGCGTTTTCTCTGCACCACCCGTGAGAATTCCGCTCACCTGAACGAAAACGCCATCCGTCGCGGCGTCTATCAGGTGCTGATGCTGGAACTGGCCTACGTCACCCCCGATGCGCGGGAAGCGGTCCATGGGTTGTGCCAGGAATTTTTCGTGCCGCTGACCAAGGCACTGGAAGAGGCTGGCTGAACAGCCCTTCGCACCGATTGTTTTTCGCTTTAGCCATTTTTACTGTCTGCAGGAGTCTGTCATGTCCATCGCGCAACTGATAAGCCCGCAACAACTGGCCGAACGGCAAAAGAAACCGGGGCTGGTGATCCTCGATTGTCGCTCATCCCTGGATGATCTGGACTACGGCCAGCGCAGCTATGCCGAGGGGCATATCGAGGGTTCTTCCTACGCCGACCTGCTCAATGACTTGAGCGGTCCCATCACCAGGGGCGTCACGGGGCGTCATCCGTTGCCCAACCCTCAGGTGCTGATCGAGCGTTTGCGTTTCTGGGGTGTGGATAATGACAGCGAGATCGTGCTCTACGACGACGGTCCCGGCGCCTACGCCGCCCGTGCCTGGTGGTTGCTGGCCTGGCTGGGCAAGCGCGATGGCGTGTTCGTGCTCGATGGCGGCCTCAAGGCCTGGCACGGCGCGGGCCTGCCTCTGAGCCTGGACCCGCCGGAGCATCGCGAGGGCAACTTTCAGGGCAAGCCGGACGACTCGCTGGTGCTGAGCGCGGCGGACGTGCAGAGGAAACTCGACAAGCCGGAAGTGACTCTGATCGATGCCCGGGCCCCGGCGCGTTTTCGTGGCGAGATGGAGCCGATCGATCCGGTGGCGGGGCACATCCCTGGCGCCCAATGCGCGGCGTTCACTGACAATCTCGGGGCGGATGGACGCTTTTTGCCCGCCGACCAGCTCAAGCAGCGTTTCGCCCAGACCTTGAACGGACGGCCTGCCGAGAAACTGGTGGCCTATTGCGGCTCGGGTGTGACGGCGTGCCACAACCTGTTCGCCCTGTGCCTGGCGGGTTACCCGTTGGGGCGGTTGTATGCGGGGTCGTGGAGTGAGTGGATCAATGATCCACAGCGCGGCGTCGCGACCGGGGAGTAAGGCCGAACACCGCCCCGCGGGCAAGCCCGGCTGCTACGGGAAATGGTCGGGTCTCGATTTTGCGTACACCCACAATCCTGTAGCAGCACGGCTTGCCGGCGGGTGCGGTCTTGAGGTCGGCGACGATCCTAGATCTGCCCCATCGCCCAGCGCAGCAAGAAGAACACCGCCAGCCCGCCACCGATGGTCGCCAAAAGGTTGCGGGTCAATGCGGCGATGGCAATGGCAATGATGCCGGCCAGCAGGTAAGCGTTATCCAGCGACAACTGCCAGTGCTGGCCATCCGGGAGCAGCATGCCGGGCACCACGATGGCGGTCAGTACCGCAGTGGGCACGTAATGCAGGCCTTGGCGCACCACCGGCGGGAAGCGCAGGTTCGGCCAGGCGAACAGGCTGTAGCGCATCAGGAAAGTGATCGCGGTCATGCCCAGAATCAGCCACCAGTAACTCATGAATGCACCTGCGTGCCAGACGCGGCACCCTTGATCTGCCGACGCTCCAGAATCACGCCGACGGCAATCCCGCTGAACGCCGCGGCCATCAAGCCCAGTTTGTAGGGCCATGCCCATGTCATCAGCGCCACTGCACCTGCAGCCAGCGCCGCCGCCACTTGCGGTTGATTGCGCAGCATGGGCACGACGATGCCGATGAACGTCGCCAGCATCGCAAACTCAAGCCCCCAACTCGCCATATCCGGCACCGCCTGCCCGAACAGCACCCCCACCAGCGAACTGCCCACCCAGCAGGCATACAGCGAGCAGGTCACGCCCAGCCAGTACCAGTGGGCCAGCGGCGATTTGCCGTGCACCAGGTAGTAGCGCTGGACCACGGCGAAGGTTTCATCGGTCAGCCAGAATGCCAGCAACAGGCGCCAGCGTTGCGGCATGCCCTGAACCTGGGGTTGCAGCGTGGCGCTGTACAGCACGTGGCGCAGGTTGACGATCAGGGTCGTGAGCAGGATCACCACGGCGCTGGCGCCCGCGCCCATCAGGCTGATGACGATGAACTGCGCGGAACCGGCGTAGACGAACAGCGACATCCCGACCGCCTGCCACAGCGACAGGCCGCCGACGCCGGCCAGGGTTCCGAAGATGATGCCGAACGGCGCAATGCCAAACAGCATGGGCACGCTGTCTCGAAGGCCGCGAACGAAGAGTGGATAGCGGGACATGGGTTTTCTCCTTATGTCCCGGATGGTAGGCCGGTGCGGGCGGTGTGTCTTGAACGATCCTGCAAGGTTTGACACCCCTGTAGGAGCGCGCTTGCCCGCGATGGCGGAGTGTCAGGACCCGTATTAGGTACAGATACCCCGCCATCGTCCGAATGCGGCCCAGACCAAGCGCGCTCCTACAGTGGGGAGTGTTCGCTGCCATGCACATCCACCAGCCACTGCGGAATGCGCTGCTCCAGGTAATAACTCGGTGTCCTGATCGAGCCACCGACGAAGCCCACGTGCCCGCCCTTGTTCTGCAAATCGAACTCGGTGCTGGACGACAGCTCGCTGGCATCGGGCAGGCTGTGCCTGAACACGAACGGGTCGTCCAACGCCTGCACCAGCAGGGTCGGGGTGCGAATCGCTCCGAGAAAGTAGCGGCTGGAGGCCCGGCGGTAATAGTCGTGGGCGTCGAGAAAGCCGTTCAACGGCGCGGTGACCTTGCCGTCGAACTCCCAGAAGGTGCGCAGGTTTTCCAGCGAACCCAGCGCGGCCAGTTCAGCCAGCCCTTCACTCAGGCCTTCATGCTGAAAGCGCCGTTGCTTGTCGCGGATATAGCCGACCATCTCGCGCATGAAATGCCGCTGGTAGACCTTGGAAAAACCCTGGCCGATGCGGTCTGCACATTCATCCAGACGAAACGGCACCGACACCGCAGCCGCCCCTTGCAGGTGGCTGTCCAGGCCCGATTCGCCAAGGTGCTTGAGCAGGATGTTGCCGCCCAGCGAATAGCCAACCGCATACAACGGCGCCAGTGGCCGGGCGGTGCGGATGTGATCGATCGCGGCGGCCAGGTCTTCGCTGGCGCCTGAGTGGTAACTGCGCGGCAGCAGGTTAGGTTCGCCCGAGCAGCCACGCCAGTTCAGCGCAGCGCTGGTCCAGCCCCGTTTGGCCATGGCCTGTTGCAGGCCGGCCACATATGGCGAGTTGGAAGAACCGGTCAGCCCGTGCAAGACCAGCACGACCGGCACTTTGGCGTCATGGGGGCCATGCCAGTCGATGTCGAGGAAGTCGCCGTCTTCGAGCCAGATGCGTTCGCGGCGGCGCTCCAGATGAACGGTCTTGCGCCACAGCGGCCCCCACAGGGTTTGCAGGTGAGGGTTGCCCAGGCCGGTCGCCGGGACGAACGGGCGGCTGTCAGTGATCGGTGCCACTTCGTTCCCACAGCGCGTAGTACACCTGGCCAGCCTTCTTCTCCCGATGCAGGCGCCAGTTGCCCGGCATGCCCAGCGTCGAAGGCGCGGTTTCGCTCTCGGTATAGATCCAGGCGTCGTCGGCCAGCCAGTTGCGTTCCTCCAGCAGGGTGCAGGCAGGGGCCAGCAGGTTCTGGTGGAACGGCGGGTCGAGGAAGATCACGTCGAACTGTTCAGCTGGCTGTGTCTCCAGGTAACGCAATGCATCGCCTGTGGACGTCTTGCCCACGGTGCAGCGCAAGGTGCCCAGGTGCTCGCGCAGGCTGGAAATGGCGGCAGAGTTGGTGTCCAGCGCCAGGCCCATGCTCGCACCGCGTGACAGCGCTTCGAGGTAGAGCGCGCCGCTGCCGGCGAACGGGTCGAGCACGCGAGCGCCCTCGATATAAGGCGCCAGCCAGTTGAACAGGGTTTCACGCACCCGGTCCGGCGTCGGGCGCAGGCCTGGGCCGTCAGGGAAACTCAGACGCCGACTGCGCCATTCGCCGCCGATGATCCGCAGTTGGCCAAGGCCCGTGTGAATTTTGTGGCCTTTGTGGATACGCGGCGGCTTGGAAGTCGAGGTCATCAGTGCTCCGGAACGCCGAGGGGTTGCTCGGCAGGTCTATCAGTAGGGGGTGGCAGAGGCTTCTGCGGGACGGTGGGACCGGCGGTCACGACGACCAGCTTGTCAACGTCCAGGTGTTTGTTCATTACAGCCTTGATCTGCTCGACCGTAACGCTCTGAGACTGCGTCATGAAATCTTCGAGGTAGCTCAGGGGCAGATTATAGAAGCCAATGGCACCCAATTGGCCAACGATGGCCGAGTTGCTCGCGGTCGAGAGCGGGAAGCTGCCCGCCAGCTCGCGCTTGGCGTCGTCCAGTTCCTTCTGGGTAGGGCCGTTGGCAAGGAAGTCGCGGGTGATGTCCTTGACCAGCTTGAGGGTGTTTTCACTCAGTTCGGCGCGGGTCTGCAGGCCGATCATGAAAGGCCCCTGGGCCTGCATCGGGGTGAAGCCCGACGAAACGCCGTAGGTCAGGCCGCGCTTTTCACGCACTTCGGTCATCAGGCGGCTGCCGAAACCGCCGCCGCCGAGGATCGAGTTGCCCAGCGACAGCGCGGCGTAATCGGGGTCGGCGCGGTCGATGCCCAGCTCGGCCAGCATCAGGTGAGTCTGCTTGGACGGGAACTCGATATGGGTATCGCCCGGCTGGGGCGCGGTCGGCGCGACGGTTTTCGCCAGCGCGGGGCCTTTTGGCAGCGAGGCCGAGACCTGCGCCGCGACAGCTTCGGCATCGGCGCGAGACAAATCGCCCACCAGCGCGATCACCGCGTTGCCAGCGGCATAAGCCTTGGCGTGAAAGGCCTTGAGCTGCGCCAGGGTGATCGGCGTGATGCTCTTGGCGGTGCCCATGCTCGGGTGCGCGTAGGGGTGATCGCCATACAGGCGCTTGAACAGCTCGTCGCCCGCCAGCTTGCCGGGGTTCTGCTTCTGATATTCGAAGCTGGCCAGCAGCTGGTTCTTGATACGCGCCAGCGAGTCGGACGGGAAGGTCGGCTTGCCCACCACTTCCGAGAACAGCTTCAAGGCCGGATCGCGTTTGTCGGGCGCGCTCAGGCTGCGCAGCGAGGCGATGGCCATGTCGCGATAGGAGCCGTTGTTGAAGTCGGCACCCAGGCCTTCGAAACCTTCGGCGATGGCGCCGACGTTCTTGCCTTTGACGCCCTCGTTGAGCATGGCGTTGGTGATCAGTGCGATGCCCGGTGTGGCGCCATCCTGGCTGCTGCCTGCGGCGAACAGCAGGCGCATGTCGAACATGGGCAGTTCGTGGGCTTCGACGAACAGTACGCGGGCGCCTTCAGCGGTGTTCCACGACTGGATGTTCAAGGTGCGCCTGGCAGGTGCCTTGCCGTCCAGTTCCTTGAGGGTTTCAAGCCTGGAGGCCGCCTTGTCGATGGCTTTTGGTGTTTCTGCAGGTGCCTGGGTGGCCTCCTCGGCGAAGGTCTGGGTGGCGCCGAACAGCCCGAGGGTGACGGCCAACAGCAGAGCAGGGGCCCGCTTCGGTGCGAAGCGTGTCTCGATGCGCCGGGTCATTGGGCTTTCTCCTCTGGCAGTACGTGCGCGACGGCCAGGCGTTCGCGGGTGAAATAGGTGCGTGCGGCTTTCTGGATGTCTTCGGGCGTGACGCTTTGCAGGTCAGTCAGCTCCCGGTCGATCAGCCGCCACGACAGGCCGACGGTTTCCAGCTCGCCGATGGTGCTGGCCTGGCTGGTGATCGAGTCCCGCTCGTACACCAGGCCGGCAATGACCTGGGCGCGAACCCGCTCGAGCTCTTCCTTGGTCGGCGGCTTGTTCTTCAGCTCATCGAGCAGGCGCCAGATGCCGGCTTCGGTGTCCGCCAGGGTTTTCTTCTTCTGCATGTTCGGCGTGGCGCTGATGGTGAACAGGCTGTCGCCACGGGAGTAGGCGTCATAGCTGGACGACGCGCCGGTAACCAGCTCCTCGCCACGCTCGAGACGGGTCGGAATGCGGGCACTGTAGCCGCCGTCGAGCAGGGCGGAAATCAGGCGCAGGGCATTGACCGACTGCGGGTCAGTTGCGGTGGACAGGCTCGGCACGTTGAAGCCGTACATCAGGCTGGGCATCTGGGTGGCCACATGCACGGTAATCTGGCGCAGGCCGGGCTCGGCCAGTTCCAGCGGTTTTTTCGACGGCGGAACGTCACGGCGCGGGATCGGCCCGAAGAAGCGCTCGGCCAGGGCCTTCACTTCGTCGGGTTTCACGTCGCCGACCACCACCAGCGTGGCGTTGTTGGGCACGTACCAGGATTCGTACCAGTGGCGCAGCTCCTGGACGGTCATGCGGTCCAGGTCGGCCATCCAGCCGATGGTCGGCGTGTGGTAGCCGCTGGCCGGGTAGGCGATGGCCTTGAAGCGCTCGTAGGCCTTGGCGTTGGGCTTGTCATCGGTGCGCAGGCGGCGCTCTTCCTTGATGACTTCGATTTCCCGGGCGAATTCTTCAGGCGGCAGGCGCAGGCTGGCCATGCGGTCGGCTTCCAGCTCGAAGGCCACGCTCAGGCGGTCCCGGGCCAGCACCTGGTAATAAGCGGTGTAGTCGTCACTGGTGAAGGCGTTCTCTTCGGCGCCCAGGTCACGCAGGATCAATGAGGCTTCACCGGGGCCAGCCTTGGAGCTGCCCTTGAACATCATGTGTTCCAGTGCATGGGACAGGCCGGTCTGGCCGGGCGTCTCGTAGCTGGAGCCGACCTTGTACCAGACCTGGGACACCACGACCGGGGCGCGGTGATCTTCGCGCACGACGACCTTCAGGCCGTTTTCCAGCGTGAACTCGGAAGTGGGTTGAGGATCGGCGGCCATGGCTGCGAGGGGCAAACACAATGTGCCGAGCAGAAGGCCTGCGGCACGGCGGGCGAGAGCATTCATTCGTAATTTGAACCTTCGAGACGGCCTGCGTGAACTTAGCGTCGGCGGGCGCGGGGGTGTTAGGATAGCGACCAGTTTGCTCGCCTACCACGACTAAGATGTAGGAGTTTTCGGATACGTTGTGTCCGACGGCGGATCCCGGCATAGCGCTGTGCCCGCCCGGCAGATGAACAAGCGGACATAAAAGCAGTCTGTTTCGCATACAGAATTTTTCAGAGGCGCCGGTCTGGCGCGTCGCTACCTTGAGATAGCCGTCCTCCATGTTTGGTTCCAACGACGACAAGAAGACCCCAGCCCCGGCTGGAGAGAAGAAAGGCCTGTTCGGATGGCTGCGCAAGAAGCCGCAGGAAACCGTCGCCGAGCAGCCCAAGGACTTGCCCGCAGCAGCGCCTGAGCCAGTCGCCGAGTCGACGCCGCCCGTTGCTGAGCCGCAGATCGCCCCGCCTATTCCCCCAGCGCCAGCGCCTCAGCCCACTGCGGCCTTCGAAGCCCCTGCGCCTGTTATCGAGCAGCCAGCGGGCGAGCCATGGCTGAAACTGCCGGTCGCTGAAGAGCCGGTGGCGCTGACTGACGAAGCCGAGCCCCACGTCACTCCGCAGATTCCGGCGTACACCGCGTCCCACGTGCAGCCAGAGGTCGTCGAGCCTGCCCCGGTGCAAGTGCCGCCGGTGGTTGAGCCCACTCCCGTTGCCACGCCTGACCCTGTCGCAGCTGACGACTTGCCAGCCTTGTCCCAGCCAGCGCCGCTCGCCGCACCGGTTGCTGTCGCGCCTGTCGCAGCTCCAGTTGCTCCAGTTGCCCCGGTAACCCAGCCAGCGCCTGTCGTGGTCGAGGCTCAGCCTCAGCCCGTCGAGCCCAAGCAGCCGGGCTTCTTCGCCCGCCTCAAGCAAGGCCTGTCCAAGACCAGCGCCAGCCTGGGTGAAGGCATGGCCAGCCTGTTCCTGGGCAAGAAGGCCATCGACGACGACATGCTCGACGAGCTGGAGACCCGGTTGCTGACTGCCGACGTCGGTGTGGAGGCAACGTCGCTGATCGTGCGTAACCTGACGCAGAAAGTGGCACGTAAACAACTGACCGACAGCGACGCGCTTTATAAATCGCTGCAGGCCGAGCTGACCGAAATGCTCAAGCCGGTCGAAGCGCCGCTGGTGATCGAACAGCAGCACAAGCCGTTCGTGATCCTGGTGGTCGGCGTCAACGGCGCCGGCAAGACCACCACCATCGGCAAGCTGGCGAAGAAACTCCAGCTCGAAGGCAAGAAGGTCATGCTGGCCGCGGGCGATACGTTCCGCGCCGCCGCCGTCGAGCAGCTGCAGGTCTGGGGCGAGCGCAACAAGATCCCGGTCATCGCCCAGCACACCGGCGCCGACTCCGCATCGGTCATCTTCGACGCCGTGCAGGCCGCCAAGGCTCGTGGCATCGACGTGCTGATCGCCGACACGGCCGGTCGCCTGCACACCAAAGACAACCTGATGGAAGAGCTGAAAAAGGTCCGCCGGGTCATCGGCAAGCTGGATGAAGCCGCGCCTCACGAAGTGCTGCTGGTGCTGGATGCCGGTACCGGGCAGAACGCCATTAGCCAGGCCAAGCAGTTCAACCAGACCGTGAACCTGACCGGCCTTGCCCTGACCAAGCTCGACGGCACCGCCAAGGGTGGCGTGATCTTCGCCCTGGCCAAGCAGTTCGGGCTGCCGATTCGTTACATCGGTGTCGGTGAAGGCATCGACGATTTGCGGACTTTCGAGGCCGAACCCTTTGTTCAGGCCCTATTCGCCGAGCGGGAGCGCACATGATTCGTTTCGAACAGGTCGGTAAACGCTATCCGAACGGACACGTCGGCTTGCATGAGCTGAGCTTTCGAGTACGTCGTGGCGAGTTTCTGTTTGTAACCGGCCACTCCGGTGCCGGTAAAAGTACCCTGCTGCGCCTGTTGCTGGCGATGGAGCGCCCGACTTCCGGCAAGCTGCTGCTGGCCGGGCAGGACCTGGGCCAGATCAGCAACGCGCAGATCCCATTCCTGCGTCGCCAGATCGGCGTGGTGTTCCAGAACCACCAGTTGCTGTTCGACCGCACGGTTTTCAACAACGTCGCGCTTCCTCTGCAGATTCTCGGCCTGTCCAAGGCCGAAGTGACCAAGCGCGTCGACTCGGCGCTGGAGCGCGTGGCGCTGTCCGACAAGGCCGAGCTGTACCCTGGTGACTTGTCCACAGGACAGCAGCAGCGCGTCGGCATCGCTCGCGCCATCGTTCACCGCCCGGCCTTGCTGCTGGCGGACGAACCGACCGGTAACCTCGACCCACGGCTGGCGGCAGAAATCATGGGTGTTTTCGAAGATATCAATCGCCTGGGCACCAGCGTGCTGATCGCCAGTCACGACCTGGCCCTGATCGCGCGCATGCGCCATCGCATGCTTACCCTGCAACGCGGCCGACTGATCGGTGACGGGGAGGCCAGCGCATGAGCGCCACTCGTAGCCCTAAAGTGTCCGAGCGTGTCGCACCCAAGGTGGCCGAACCTGCGCCGCCGAAGAAAAAGAAACACGATGATGACGACGGCCCCGGCTTCGGCCAGCTTTTCCACGCCTGGATAGAAGCTCACCGTTCGAGCCTGCTGGACAGCTTGCGTCGCCTGGGCAAGCAGCCGATCGGCAGCTTTTTCACCTGTCTGGTGATGGCGGTAGCGTTAAGCCTGCCGATGGGCCTGTCGTTGCTGCTGAGCAACGTCGAGCGTCTTGGCGGCTCCTGGCAGCGCGCGGCGCAAATCTCGCTTTATTTGCAACTGGATGCTTCGTCGGCAGAAGGTCAGGGTCTGGTGACCCAGATCAAGGAAATGCCCGGTGTCGCCGAAGCCGAGTACATCAGCCGCGATCAGGCGCTGAACGAGTTCCAGCAGCAGTCCGGCCTGGGGGAAGCCCTCAAGGAACTGCCGGAGAACCCGCTGCCGGGCGTGGTGCTGGTCACGCCGCAGGAAGTTGACAAGGCCGCGCTGGAGGCATTACGTACACGCCTTGCCGAGTTGCCGAAGGTGCAGCAGGCCCAGCTGGATCTGGTCTGGGTCGAGCGCCTGGCGGCGATTCTCAAGCTGGGTGACCGCTTTGTCTTCGGGCTCACGGTGCTGTTGGTCGGTGCGCTGTTGCTGGTGATTGGTAACACCATCCGTCTGCACATCGAGAACCGTCGTACGGAAATCGAGGTCATCAAACTGGTGGGCGGTACTGACAGCTACGTGCGCAGGCCCTTCCTCTATATGGGGGCGATCTACGGCCTGGGCGCAGGGATCTTCGCCTGGGGCGTGCTGGCCTTTGGCCTGGACTGGCTGAACGATGCGGTCATCAAGCTGGCGGGGCTGTACGGCAGTGATTTCTCGCTGGCCGGTGTGCCGCCCGCCGACGGTCTGTCGCTCTTGCTTGGGGCCGTGTTGTTGGGGTATATCGGTGCGTGGATTGCCGTTGCACGCCATTTGAGAGAGCTGGCACCTCGTTGAGTGTTAATGTTCATATAATGTTTTCAGTGTAAATATTGTTTCATCTATTGACTTTTCAGCTAAGGGAACTTGTCTCGCGGTTCCCGGTCAATTTCGCAGTGCTGAACTGCACGAGTCATGTGTAGGAGGTTTTTTCGTATGACCAATTCTTTGCAACCTGCTTATGCCCTGGTTCCCGGTGCAAACCTGGAAGCCTATGTGCACACGGTGAACAGCATTCCGCTGCTGACTCCCGAGCAGGAGCGTGAACTGGCCGAGAGTCTCTATTACGAGCAGAATTTAGAGTCGGCCCGCCAGATGGTGCTCGCCCATCTGCGTTTCGTCGTGCACATCGCACGTAGCTATTCCGGTTACGGCCTGGCTCAGGCAGATCTGATCCAGGAAGGTAACGTCGGCCTGATGAAGGCTGTAAAACGCTTCAACCCTGAAATGGGCGTTCGTCTGGTGTCGTTCGCTGTGCACTGGATCAAGGCCGAGATTCACGAGTTCATCCTGCGCAACTGGCGCATCGTGAAAGTCGCCACCACCAAGGCTCAGCGCAAGCTGTTCTTCAACCTGCGCAGCCAGAAAAAGCGTCTGGCCTGGCTGAACAACGAAGAAGTGCACCGCGTGGCTGAAAGCCTGGGTGTGGAGCCGCGTGAAGTGCGCGAAATGGAAAGCCGCCTGACCGGTCAGGACATGGCGTTCGACCCGGCAGCCGAAGCTGACGACGACAGCGCATTCCAGTCGCCGGCCAACTATCTGGAAGACCATCGCTACGACCCGGCTCGCCAGCTGGAAGATGCCGACTGGACTGACAGCTCGACGGCCAACCTGCACGAAGCGTTGAACGTGCTGGACGACCGCAGCCGCGACATCCTCTACCAGCGCTGGCTGGCCGAGGAGAAAGCCACGCTGCACGACCTGGCCGAGAAGTACAACGTGTCTGCCGAGCGTATTCGTCAGTTGGAAAAGAGCGCGATGAACAAGCTCAAGCTGTCGATTGCCGCGTAAGCGAAAAGCCGCAATGCAAAACGCCCCGAGATGATCGGGGCGTTTTTGTTTGGGAGTTCAGCGCCATACGTTGTAGGAGCGCGCTTGCCCGCGACCGCAGTGCATCAATGACCGATCTGTTCGCTGACACATTGCAGTCGCGGGCAAGCGCGCTCCTACAGGGGCAGCTGTTACCACTGCCGCCGATTGTTTATCCCCACCAGATAATCATCCCCACCCAACTGCCGCATCTGCTGGCGGATCCAGCCGGCGCGGCGTGAGACGTAGCTGCTCGGGTGGCTGGCGCTCCATTCCCGCGGGTTGGGCAGCACGGCGGCCAGGTAGCTGGCCTGCTGGGTCGATAGCTGGCTGGCGTTGACGTGGAAGTGATGCTGCGCGGCGGCCTGGGCGCCGAAGACGCCGTCGTCCCATTCCACGCTGTTGACGTACACCTCGAGAATCCGCTGCTTGGACCAGAACACCTCGATCAACCCGGTGAACCAGGCTTCCAGGCCCTTGCGCAGGTAGCTGCGGCCGGACCACAGGAACAGGTTCTTCGACACCTGCTGGCTCAGGGTGCTGGCGCCGCGAATGGAGCCGCCACGCTCGTTGTGAACCAGTGCGGCCTGGATGGCGTCGATATCGAAACCCCAGTGCTCGGCGAATTTCTGGTCTTCACCGGCGATCACCGCGACTTTCAGGTCATCGGAGATCTTCTCCCACGGCTCCCAGTCGCGCTGCAGGTCAATGGGCTGGCCGTCGAACCAGGATTCGATCTTGCGCTCGACCATCAATGCGGTAAACGGAGGAGGCACGAAACGGAAAATCAAAACCAGCACGACACTTGCCGCTGCGAACCAGAGCAGGCCTTTGGCGACACGACGAAGGAGAAAACGCAGCATAGAGATGGCTTGGCCGAACCCGTTGAGCGGGCCATTATACAGACCACGGGCCATTGAACGACTTCGCAGGGAGCTGCACATGTTACGAACCTTTCTGATGTTGGCTGCATTCTTCGGATTCACCGGCGTTGCCCTCGGCGCATTCGCAGCCCACGGCCTGAAGAACCGCCTGACGCCGGAGTACCTGGCGATCTTTCACACCGGTGTGCTCTATCAGTTGATTCACGCCCTGGCGATTTTCGGCGTGGCGATTCTGGCGACGCAGATTCAAGGGCGGCTGGTCAGCTACGCCGGGATCGCCTTCGTGCTGGGCATCCTGCTGTTCTCCGGCAGCCTGTACCTGCTGACCCTGACCGGCGTCAGCAAGCTGGGCATCATCACGCCGATTGGCGGACTGTGCTTTCTGATCGGCTGGTTCATCCTGGGCTGGCTCGCGTGGCGGCTGGGGCTGGATACCCTCTAAACCACGACACCCAACCCGTAGCAGCGCGGCTTGCCGGCGGGAGCGGTGTGTCAGGCAACACTTCAGGCACTGATACACCGCCCCCGCCGGCAAGCCGTGCTGCTACGGGGCTCTAGACCTGTGCAGGACGAATGGCGCGCCTTTGCCTTGGGAATCCTGACTGATCGGGCTAGAATGCACGCCCCCTAAAATGATGGCTGCCCTTCGCATGCGCATTCAGTTGAACGGTGAATCCTATGAACTGCCCGACGGCGAGACCGTTGCGGCGTTGCTGACCCGTCTGGACCTGGCCGGGCGCCGTATCGCGGTCGAGCTCAATCTGGATATCGTCCCGCGCAGCCAGCACGCCTCCACGGCGTTGAATGAGGGCGATCAGGTCGAAGTGGTGCACGCCATCGGCGGCGGCTGATCCGCAGCGCCGCAGCCTGCCTGATCCAGAAGAACTGCAAAAACCTCAACCGTAAAGAGGATTTTCGATGAGCAATGTTCGTAGCGACAAGCCGTTCACAGTGGCCGGTCGTACTTTCCAGTCGCGCCTGTTGGTCGGCACTGGCAAGTACAAGGATATGGAAGAAACCCGTCTGGCCATCGAAGCCTCGGGCGCCGAGATCGTCACCTTCGCTGTGCGCCGTACCAACCTCGGCCAGATCGAAGGCGAACCGAACCTGCTCCAGGTGCTGTCACCGGATCGCTACACCTTCTTGCCCAATACGGCTGGCTGCTACGACGCCATCGAAGCCGTGCGCACCTGCCGCCTGGCCCGTGAGCTGCTCGACGGCCACAACCTGGTCAAACTGGAAGTACTGGCCGACCAGAAGACTCTGTTCCCCAACGTGATCGAAACCCTCAAGGCCGCCGAAACGCTGGTCAAGGAAGGCTTCGACGTGATGGTCTACACCAGCGATGATCCGATCATCGCCCGCCAACTGGCTGAAATCGGCTGCTGTGCGGTCATGCCGCTGGCCGGTCTGATTGGCAGCGGTCTTGGCATCTGCAACCCGTACAACCTGCAGATCATCCTCGAAGAATCGAAAGTCCCGGTGCTGGTCGATGCCGGTGTCGGTACTGCATCCGACGCCACCATCGCCATGGAGCTGGGCTGCGAAGCGGTGCTGATGAACTCGGCCATCGCCCATGCGCAGCAACCGGTCCTCATGGCCGAAGCCATGAAACACGCCATCCTGGCAGGCCGCATGGCTTACCTGGCTGGTCGCATGCAGAAGAAACTCTATGCCAGCGCGTCCTCGCCGCTGGATGGTCTGATCAAGTAAGAGCCTGTTGATGATTGATTCGCAAAGCAGCGACCCACTTCCGGACGACGAAGTGATGAACGACGAAGACGGTAAAGAGCAGGGCGATGACAGCCATCACCGGCGCATCAAGAGCTTTGTGATGCGCGCCGGACGCATGACCGAAGGCCAGCAGCGCGGCCTGGATCAGGGCCGCCCGCTGTTCGTGCTGCCACTGGCCGACGCGCCTGTCGATTACGACAAGGTGTTCGGCCGCTCGGCGCCGCGCACCCTGGAAATCGGCTTCGGCATGGGCCACTCGCTGCTGGAAATGGCAGCGGCGGCGCCTGAGCAGGATTTCATCGGCGTTGAAGTGCATCGTCCGGGTGTCGGTGCGCTGCTCAATGGCGTGCTGACTCAGGGCCTGACCAATGTGCGGGTCTACGATTGCGATGCGATCGAAGTGCTCAACCGCTGCGTGGCCGACAACAGCCTGGACCGCCTGATGCTGTTTTTCCCGGACCCATGGCACAAGTCGCGTCACCACAAGCGCCGTATCGTCCAGGCCGAGTTCGCCGCGCTGGTGCGCAGCAAGCTCAAGCCAGGCGGCATTCTGCACATGGCCACCGACTGGGAGCCTTATGCCGAGTACATGCTGGAGGTAATGAACGTCGCGCCGGGCTATCGCAACCTAGCCGAAGACGGCAAATGCGTCCCGCGCCCTGCGGAACGTCCGATCACCAAGTTCGAACGCCGTGGTGAGCGGTTGGGGCATGGGGTTTGGGATTTGAAATTCGAGAAGCTGGCGTAAGTTCGCCTGACCCTCGTAGGAGCGCGCTTGCCCGCGACGACGGCGTATCAGTAACGATTACGTCGCTGACACACCGCAGTCGCGGGCAAGCGCGCTCCTACAACGTGTCGTAGGTCACTTGCGGTCGGCGACGACGCCGATCAGCACCAGCACCACCAGCAACACCGGCGCCAGGCTGTAGTTGTTGAACTGGCTCAGGCCGCGCACCACCCAGGGTGTGGCGTAGATCAGCGCCGCGCCGCTGCCGATGGTGCACAGCAAGGCCATGACCGGTACGCGCAAGGCGCCGGCAAAGCTGCTCAGGCGACCTTCGATCCAGCCCTTGATGTCCGCGCCGAACAGGATCAGCAGACAGCCCACCAACGCCAGGGCGATTTCCGACAGGTTGCTGCGGCTCCAGCGTGAGACGGTGGCCAGCAGGTCGAGTACGAGATCCATTCAGGGTCCTTAGTTAAGCCTTAAAGAAGAAAGTCCTGCAGCAGGTCATTGAGGAACAGTTGACCGCGGGCAGTGGCGACCAGTCGCGTTTCATCGGCTTCCAGCAGGCCCCGTTGTTCAGCCTGGCGACGGGCGCTGGCCAGCGAATCGAGGCTTAGACCGGTGCGGCGGGCAAATAATGCAGCGTCCACGCCTTTTGTCAGGCGCAAGGCGTTCATCAGGAATTCAAAGGGCATTTCGTCCAGCGGCAACAGCTTCTCGCCGGCCTGGAAGGGCTTGGCCGGGTTGAGGTAATCCTTTGGTAGGCGGGTCTTCCAGGTGCGCACGATGCGCCCGTCCGGATGGCTGAGCTTGCCGTGGGCGCCCGCGCCGATGCCGATGAAGTCGCCGAAGCTCCAGTAATTGAGGTTATGCCGTGCAGCGCGGCCTGGCTGGGCGTAGGCCGAGACTTCGTACTGGGCGTAGCCGTTTTCCCGCAGCAGCGTCTGACCGGCCTCCTGGATGTCCCAGAGGATGTCGTCTTCGGGCAGGGTCGGCGGCTGATTCCAGAACACGGTGTTCGGCTCCAGCGTCAGTTGATACCAGGACAGGTGCGTCGGCGCCAGCGCGATGGCCTGGCGCAGGTCGCCCAGTGCATCCTCTTGGGACTGATCCGGCAGGCCGTGCATCAGATCCAGATTGAAGTTATCGAAGCCCGCCTGGCGCGCCATGTCTGCTGCACGCACGGCTTCGTCGCCATTGTGGATGCGGCCGAGGGCCTTGAGCTTGGCTTCCTGGAAACTCTGGATGCCGATGGACAGCCGGTTGATACCCAGGCCCCGGTAGGCGCTGAACTTGACCTGCTCGAAGGTGCCGGGGTTGGCTTCCAGAGTGATCTCGATGTCCGCTGCGAAGCGAATGCGCTGCTCCACGCCCTTGAGCAGCCGTCCGAGTGCATCGGCGCTGAACAGGCTTGGCGTACCGCCACCGAAGAAGATCGTGCTCAGTTCGCGGCCGTAGACGTGCTGCAGGTCCTGATCCAGATCTGCCAGCAGCGCGTCGACGTACTCCTGTTCCGGCAGGACTGCGCTGGCGGTGTGGGAGTTGAAGTCGCAGTACGGGCATTTGCGCACGCACCAAGGAATATGGATGTACAGCGACAGCGGGGGCAGCTCGGGCAACGGGCTTCTCGGCTGCTCGGAACTGAAACCGGCCGCGCCAAGGATCAGCGGCCGTGTGGTGGAATCCTGGGTCATGTCGATGCTGCATCCAACTGCAGACGCTGACGCAGGATGGCCATGGCGCGGGCGCGGTGGCTGATCTGGTTCTTGTCGGCAGGGGTCAGTTCGGCGCTGGACAGGTTGCGCTCCGGCACCCAGAACAACGGGTCGTAGCCGAAGCCGTGCTCGCCGCTGGCGGCCGTCAGGATGCGCCCGTGCCACAGGCCTTCGCAGAGGATCGGCAGCGGGTCGTCGGCATGCCGCACCAGCGCCAGGACGCAGACGAACTGCGCGCCACGTTGTTCTTCGGGCACATCCTTCAAGGCATCCAGCAGCTTGGCATTGTTGGCCGCATCGCCTTTACCGTCGGCGTAGCGCGCCGAATAGATGCCCGGTGCGCCGCCAAGAAAGTCCACCGCCAGCCCCGAGTCGTCGGCCAGTGCCGGCAGGCCGGAGATGCGCGCGGCGTTGCGCGCCTTGAGGATGGCGTTTTCGACGAACGACAGGCCGGTTTCTTCAGGCTCGACCGTGCTGAATTCGCCGATGGAGCGCAACTGGACGCTGCCGCCGAGCATGGCTTGCAGTTCCTTGAGTTTGCCGGCGTTGTGGCTGGCCAGTACGAGTTGGGGAAAATTCATCATTCGTCCGAGAAAATCTGTTGGTTAAAGCTCAGCGTGTGGATTTCGCCATCACCGGCTTTGACGTTGATCGTGAAGACGTAGGTCGCCGAAGTGTCAGGCTCCACCGCGAACTGCGCGATGTAGTTGACCGAGCTGTTTTCGCTGATCGGCCTGAAGGTCAGCGGCTTTTTCCGGCCCGTCAGGTCAGCGACCGAACCATCGACACTGGCGGTAACGGTCTTGCCGTCCCTAATCGCCGTGATGTTGATGACGCCCATGCCCTTGCTGCGGGTCAGGCCGTTCTGCTGGGCGATCTGCGGTTGCAGCACGCCCGAGGCGAAGGCGTTGTAGTGAACGATCAGGTCGCCGAACTGCTGTTGCCGGTTCGGGCTTGCGCTGTCGGCGGCCATCACCTGGGTGGCCAGCGTGAGCAGCACGCCAAGCAGTAAAGTCAGACGGCGCATGATCGTTCCTCCTGATATCGGGGTTACACGGCGATCTGGTGGTCCTGCAGGCTTGGGCTGCTGACGCGATAGATGCCGATCTCACCCAACAGATTAGGCCATAGCTTGCTTGCCCAGCCATGACGATGCTGTTGATCGACCGCCAGCCGATCAATGACCTTGGCCGAACGGCCCCGGCACAGCTCTTCGAAGTCGGCGAAGGTGCAGAAGTGGATGTTTGGCGTGTTGTACCAGGTGTACGGCAGGAACTCGGATACCGGCATCCGGCCCTTGCTCGCCAGGTACCAGCGGCAGCGCCAGTGGCCGAAGTTGGGGAAGGTGATGATGCACTGGCGACCCACGCGCAGCATTTCATCGAGGATCCGGTCAGGGTAGTGCACGGCTTGCAGCGCCTGGGTCATGACCACGATGTCGAAACTGTTGCTGGCGAAGTTGCCCAGGCCCTTGTCCAGGTCCTGCTCGATGACGTTGACGCCCCGTGCCACGCAGCGGGCAATATTGTCGGCGTCGTTTTCCAGGCCGTAGCCGGTCACTTGCTTGTTTTCCTGCAGCCAGGCCAGCAATTCGCCGTCGCCGCAGCCGAGGTCGAGCACGCGGCTGCCTGCCGGTATCCAGTCTTGGATGATTTCCAGGTCGGCTCTCATGGTGTCCTCAGAGTGCAATTCGGTTCATGTAGCTGGAGAAAGCCTGCAGGTAGCGCGGGATCGGCATCAGGAAGGCGTCGTGGCCCTGTGGAGCGTCGATTTCCAGGTAGCAGACGTCTTTCTTGGCGGCCATCAGCGCGTCCACCAGCTCACGGGAGCGGGCCGGGGAGAAGCGCCAGTCGGTGGTGAACGACATCACGCAGAACTTGGCCGAGACCTTGGCGAAGGTGGCCGCCAGATCGTCGTTGAAGCTGGCAGCGGGGTCGAAGTAGTCCAGTGCCTTGGTCATCAGCAGGTAGGTGTTGGCGTCGAAACGCCCGGAGAACTCTTCACCCTGGTAGCGCAGGTAGCTTTCGACCTGGAACTCGACACTGTGGAAGTCGTAGTTGAGGTTTTCGTTCTTCAGGCCACGGCCGAATTTCTCGCCCATGGAGTCATCGGACAGATAGGTGATGTGCCCGACCATGCGCGCCAGCATCAGCCCGCGCTTGGGGATCACGCCTTGTTCCTGGAACGAGCCGCCGTGGAACTCGGGGTCGGTGAGGATGGCCTGGCGGGCGACTTCGTTGAAGGCGATGTTCTGCGCCGAGAGCTTGGGCGCCGAGGCGATTGCCAGGCAATGACGCACGCGGTCCGGGTAGGTCATGGTCCATTGCAGCGCCTGCATGCCGCCCAGGCTGCCGCCGACGATGGCGGCCCATTGCATGATGCCCAGGCGGTCGGCCAGGCGCGCCTGGCTGTGCACCCAGTCTTCGACGGTCAGCACCGGGAAGTTGGCGCCGAATGGCTTGCCGGTTTCCGGGTTGATGCTGCTCGGGCCGGTAGAGCCATTGCAGCCGCCGAGGTTGTTCAGGCTCACGACAAAGAATTTGTTGGTGTCGATCGGCTTGCCGGGGCCGATGCAGCTGTCCCACCAGCCCGGCTTGCGGTCCTCGCTGCTGTGGTAGCCAGCGGCGTGGTGATGGCCGGACAAGGCGTGACAGATCAGCACCGCGTTGCTCTTGGCAGCGTTGAGTTGACCGTAGGTTTCATAGATGAGGTCGTAGGCCGCCAGCGAGCGACCGCAGGCCAGCGCCAGAGGCTCGCTGAAATGCGCCGTTTGCGGCGTGACTAGACCGACAGAATCTTCGGGAAACACCGTGGACATCGACCCTGCTCTCATTGAAATGAGGCGTAAGTCTAAAGATCGGGCGGGGTAGCGGCAACAAAGTAAATCGTTGAGCGGGCTTTTGATTCTGCCCGCAGGGCGTAGGAGCGCGCTTGCCCGCGATGGCGTCAGATCCGGACCGAGGTATCGTCTGATCCACCGTCATCGCGAGCAAGCTCACTCCTACAGGGGTGGGGGCGGGATTTAGATCAACCGCCACAACTCCGGGGGCATGCCGACGGACGAGGCCAACTCGGGCATCACGTACGACTGCACCACCTGGATCGCCAGGAAGGCGAAGATCGGCGAAATATCCAGGCCGCCCAGGTTGGGAATGATCCGGCGAAACGGCGCCAGCACCGGTTCGCTGATCTGCCAGGCCAGTTCCGCCGCCGGGTTGTGCGTGCCCGGCGCGATCCAGGACACGATCACCATGATGATCATCGCCACCCAGAAGATTTTCAGCAGCAGGGAAACGATCCCCAGCAGCGACCAGATCATCAGGTGCGGCACGTCGCCAATGGTGCCGTAGGTCATCATCAGCACGAAGGCCATCAGCAGCGCCTGAATGACGATCGCCAGCAGCAGGGATGAGGTATCCAGGCCCAGAACGCTCGGCACGATGCGCCGGATCGGCTTGAGCAGCGGCTGAGTCGCCTTGACCGTGAACTGGCTCAGCGGGTTGTAGAAGTTGGCCTTGACCAGTTGCAGCACGAAGCGCAGCAGGACGATGGTCAGGTACAGGCTGACCAGGGTCTGAATGACGAAAATCGTGGCGCCGGTGAGTGCATTCATGAATTGCTCCTTATTTGCCCAGCAGTTCGGCCAGTTCAGCCGAACGATGAGCGGCTGCGCCAAGCGCCTTTTCAACGATCGCTTCGAAACCGTCCGCCTGGAACGATTTGATCGCCGCTTCCGTGGTGCCCGCAGGCGAGGTCACGCGACGACGCAGCTCGGCCGCATCGACATCGCTGGTGGTGGCCATGCGCGCAGCACCCAGAGCCGTTTCCTGACTCAGTTGCTTGGCGACTTCGGGCGAAAGACCCAGCTTGACGCCGGCGGCGGTCATGGCTTCGATCAGCAGGAAGAAGTACGCAGGGCCGCTGCCCGATACGGCAGTCACGGCGTCAATCTGCGTTTCAGTGTCGACCCACAGGGCGATGCCCACAGCCGACAGCAGGGTTTCGGCCTGCTGGCGCTGGGCCGGGGTCACGTCGTCGGTGGCGTACAGCCCGCTCACGCCCTGGCGCAGCAGCGCCGGGGTGTTGGGCATGCAGCGCACCAGCGGCTGCTCGCCCAGCCAGGCTTTCATGCTGGCGCAGGTGATGCCCGCAGCAATCGAGACGATCAACTGGTTAGGCTTGAGCGCAGGTTTGAGCGCTTCGCAGACGGCCTTCATCATCTGCGGCTTGACGGCCAGCAGCACAACGTCCGCGCCTTCGATGGCTTCGGCGTTGTCGGCCACCACCTTGATGCCATGCTCGCGGGCCATGCGCTCGCGGGTTTCGGCACCCGGGTCGCTGGCGCGGATCAGTTCAGCGTCGACACCCTGGGCACGCATGCCGCCAATCAGGCTGGCAGCCATGTTTCCGGCACCGATAAACGCGATACGGGTCTTGCTCATGAAGGATTTCCTGTGAGGCAAAGGTTAAGGCTGCCCATAATCGCGGGCGCCGAAGAGGGCAGTGCCGATCCGGACCCAGGTCGCGCCTTGTGCGATGGCGGCCTCCAGGTCGTGGCTCATGCCCATGGAAAGCGTGTCGAGCGGCAGGTTCAATCGATCTTGCAAAGTGCGCACGGCCGCGAAGGCCGCGTTCTGTTCGTCGCCATTTTCGGTCGGCTCGGGAATTGCCATCAATCCGCGCAATCGCAGATTAGGCAGGGCGCTGATCGCCTGGGCCAGGGCCGGAAGGTCTTCAGGGGTGCAGCCGGACTTGCTGGCCTCGCCGCTGACGTTGACCTGAATGCAGATGTTCAGCGGTGGCAGCTCGGCGGGGCGTTGTTCGGACAGGCGTTGAGCGATTTTCAGACGATCCACTGAGTGCACCCAGGCAAAGTTCTCGGCGATGGCGCGAGTCTTGTTCGACTGGATGGGGCCGATGAAGTGCCAGATCAAGGGCAGGTCGCTCAACTCGGCCTGTTTGCCGAGGGCCTCCTGCAGGTAGTTCTCGCCAAAATCCCGCAATCCGGCGGCATGGGCTTCGCGCAGGTCACTGGCAGGTTTGGTCTTGCTCACGGCCAGCAGGCCGACGGATGCCGGATCGCGCTGTGCCGCTTGCGCCGCGTTACGAATTCGCTCTGCGAGCGTTGAAATGTTCTCTGCTATCGTGGACATTGATTTGCGCCAGCAGGGCTAAAGTCTGCGGCATTCTATGTGATGAGGAGCTGTATGGATATTACCGAGCTGCTTGCCTTCAGTGCCAAGCAAGGCGCGTCGGACTTACACCTCTCTGCCGGCCTGCCACCGATGATTCGTGTCGATGGCGATGTGAGGCGGATCAATCTGCCAGCGCTGGATCAGAAAGAAGTCCAGGCGCTGATTTACGACATCATGAACGACAAGCAGCGCAAGGATTTCGAAGAGGATCTGGAAACGGACTTCTCCTTCGAAGTGCCGGGCGTTGCGCGTTTCCGGGTCAACGCATTCAACCAGAATCGCGGCGCGGGTGCCGTGTTCCGGACCATTCCTTCGAAGGTCCTGAGCATGGAAGAGTTGGGCATGGGGGAGGTGTTTCGGAAGATTACCGACGTGCCCCGCGGGCTGGTGCTGGTGACCGGGCCGACCGGTTCCGGTAAATCGACGACCCTGGCGGCCATGGTCGATTACCTGAACGCCAACAAGCATCACCACATCCTGACCATCGAAGACCCGATCGAATTCGTTCACGAGTCCAAGAAGAGCCTGATCAACCAGCGTGAAGTGCACCGCGACACCCATGGCTTCGCCGAAGCCCTGCGTTCAGCGCTGCGTGAAGACCCGGACGTGATCCTGGTGGGCGAGCTGCGTGACCTGGAAACCATCCGCCTGGCGCTAACCGCCGCGGAAACCGGCCACCTGGTGTTCGGCACGCTGCACACCACGTCGGCGGCCAAGAGTATCGACCGGATCGTGGACGTGTTCCCGGCTCAGGAAAAATCGATGATCCGCTCGATGCTGTCCGAGTCGCTGCACGCCATCGTCTCCCAGGCGCTGCTCAAGAAGGTCGGCGGCGGTCGCGTGGCGGCCCACGAGATCATGATCGGCACCTCGGCGATCCGTAACCTGATCCGCGAGGACAAGGTGGCGCAGATGTACTCGTCGATCCAGACCGGCGGGGCGTTGGGCATGCAGACCCTGGACATGTGCCTGAAGGACTTGATTGCGAAAGGGCTGATTACCCGCGAGAGCGCTCGCGAGAAGGCGAAGACGCCGGATAATTTCTGATTGCGGCGCATTTGTAGGAGCGCGCTTGCCCGCGACGGCGATTTGTCTGGCAACTTCAATGTGCCTGATACGACGCTGTCGCGGGCAAGCGCGCTCCTACAATGTCGGTGTCGCCTGAGAACTCAGCGCTGTGCGATGCGCACGGTGCCTTTGTGGTTCGGCGCCTGCTTGGGCAGTACGCGCTTGGCAACCACGTAGTGGCTGTCCCAATACGGCTTCTTCAGCGTATCGATGGTCACCGACTTGCCACGACGCGGTGCGTGGACAAAGCGGTCGTCACCCAGGTAGATGGCGACGTGATTGACCTTGCGGCTCTTGATGTTGAAGAACAGCAGGTCACCCGGTTTCAGATCCTTGCGGTCCACTTTCTGCCCGTGGCCTTCGGCCATGGCGTTGGAGGTGCGCGGCAGATCCACTTCACTGACGTCGTTGAAGGCGTACTTCACCAGACCGCTGCAATCGAACCCTTTGGTTGGGCTGGTGCCGCCCCAACGATAAGGTGTGCCAATGGCTTTTACAGCGCGATTGACGACGTTGCTGCTCTGTTTGGTCCCCATCTGCGAAGGTGCAGCAAGGGCGACAGTGCTCTGCGAAATCTTGCGGGAACCCTTGGCGTTCTTGGCCTTGATTGCCCGGCTCTTTTTACTGGAAGTCTTGAGCGGCGTAGCCGTTTCCTCGAGTGCTTCCTGGGTGGTGGTATTGCTGGCTACCGTGGTTTCGGTGGTTTGCGAAGGATGACTTTTCGCAGTGAAACCGGAGAAGCTTGGGGGTAGCGTTTGCTCACGATTGGTGGCGTGGGCGGCCAGTGGCATAAAGAGACAAATAGTCAGCCATGTCTTTAAAAATGGACGCATTAGGCAGGGCTCATGTTGGTCAGCGCGCAACTTTATAACAGCTTTTGCACGCTTTCCGAGGCCATTTGTCGAACAATTTACTGCCCTTGCGGTCAGTTTTGACCCATAAACTGTCACATGCCTGTAGCCATCGCCTTGCAGAACAAGGGTTTGCGTGAAAGGCGAGAGGTTCAAGCCATACGTCGGAAGGCGGCACGAAAGTCACAAAAGTTACGCATATTTTTTTCTATCGCGGCAAATGAGGTACCCAATGAACACCTATCAGCATGACGTTCAACGCCCGGACACCCACAGCAAGATCATGGGGTATCTGCTGTGGATAGTCGGTTTCACCGGTTCCCACCGCTTCTATTACGGCAAGCCGGTGACCGGCACGATCTGGTTTTTCACCCTGGGATTGCTCGGCATCGGCTGGCTGATCGACCTGTTCCTGATCCCGTCGATGGATCGTGAGGCGGATCTGCGCTTCAACGCAGGCTCAACCGATTACAGCGTCGCCTGGATTCTGCTGACGTTTCTGGGCGTGTTTGGCGTGCACCGGATGTATCAGGGCAAGTGGATCACCGGGATCCTGTACCTGCTGACCGGCGGATTGGCGTTTCTGGGGGTGTTGTATGACTTCTGGACGCTCAATGATCAGGTGTCCATGAAGAACGCACAAAGCCGCTGACCGACCGCATAGGCTTGAACGGCGACGCCGGCCCGAACGACGCCGGCTTGTAGGAGCGCGCTTGCCCGCGACGGCGGTGTGTCAGCCATGCATGAATGGACTGAAACACCGCCGTCGCGGGCAAGCGCGCTCCTACAGGGTGGAAACAGATCACCCGATATAGCTGATTCGCCCATCCACAAAGGTGTACTTCACCGCGCCTGGCAGGCAGTGGCCCAGGAACGGGCAGTTTTCGCCCTTGGACAGCCACTTCTCGCCAGCCACGGTGGACGCCGCCGGGTCGAACAGCACCAGGTCCGCCGCCGCACCCGCCGCCAGTTGCCCGGTGGGCAGGCGCAGGGCCGAGGCTGGGCCGGAGCTCAAGCGCGCCAGCAATGTTGGCAGGTCCAGCAGGCCATCTTCCACCAGCGTCATGGCCAGCGGCAGCAACAGTTCCACGCTGCTGATCCCTGGCTCGGTGGCGCCGAACGGCGCCAGCTTGGCGTCACGCTCGTGGGGTTGGTGATGGCTGGAGATCGCTTGCACCACGCCCGACTTGACCGCCTCGCGCAGCGCATCGCGGTCGGCGCGGGTGCGCAGCGGCGGTTGCACGTGATAGAGGCTGGAGAAATCGATCAGCGCCTCGTCCGTCAGGATCAACTGATACAGCGCCACATCCGCTGTCACCTTCAGGCCGCGTGCCTGGGCCTGGGCGATCAGGGCCACGCCACGGGCGCTGGTCAATTGCGTGAAGTGGGCGCGCACGCCGCTTTGCTCAACCAGCAGCAGGTCCCGGGCCAGGGCCACGGTTTCCGCGGTTTCCGGGATGCCCGGCAGGCCGAGGAAGGCTGCCGTCGGGCCGTCATGGGCCAGGCCGCCGGCGGCCAGGTCAGCGTCCTGGGAGTTGAAGATCACCGTCAGGTCGAAGGTGGCGGCGTACTCCAGCGCACGGCACAGGGTGCGGTTGCTGCCGAAGTTCTGCAGGCCATTGGTGAAGGCCACGCAGCCAGCATCGCGCAGGGCGATCAGTTCGGCCAGTTGCTCGCCTTCCAGGCCCTTGCTCAGCGCGCCGATCGGGAACACCTTGCTGTGGCCGGCTTCGCGGGCGCGGTCAAGGATCAGTTCGGCAACCGCCGAGGTGTCCAGAACTGGCTTGGTGCGCGGCGGGCAGCACAGGCTGGTCACGCCACCGGCCGCTGCGGCGCGGGTTTCGCTGGCGATGCTGCCTTTGCGGCTGTAACCCGGCTCGCGCAGGGACACGTTCAGGTCGACCAGCCCGGGAGCGGCGATCAGGCCCTTGCCGTCGATGGTTTGCGATGGGGTGAAATCGGCAGGTGCCGCGCCCAGGGCGAGGATCTTGCCGGCTTCCAGATGAATGTCGAGGACCTGATCCAGACCGCTGACCGGATCGATGACGCGAGCGCCGAGGATGCTGAACTTCACTGGGCGTTCTCCTGCTCGAACTGACGTTGTGCGGTTTGGCCGCTCATGGCCATGGACAACACGGCCATGCGCACTGCGATGCCGTAGGTCACTTGATTGAGAATCACCGAGTGGGCGCCGTCGGCCACCGCTGATTCGATTTCCACGCCCCGGTTGATCGGGCCCGGGTGCATGACGATGGCGTCAGGCTTGGCGCCGGCAAGACGTGCGGTGGTCAGGCCGAACAGGCGGTAGAACTCGCCTTCGCTGGGCAGCAGGCCGCCCGACATGCGCTCGCGCTGCAGGCGCAGCATGATGACCACGTCCACGTCTTTCAGGCCCTCGTCCAGATCCGTATAAACCTTCACCCCGTACTGCTCGACGCCAATCGGCAGTAGGGTTTTCGGCGCGACCACGCGGATGTCCGGGCAACCCAGCGCCTTGAGCGCGATCATGTTCGAGCGTGCGACCCGCGAATGCAGGATGTCGCCGACGATGGCCACCGACAGGTTCTTGAAGTCGCCCTTGTGGCGGCGAATGGTCAGCATGTCGAGCATGCCCTGGGTCGGGTGCGCGTGGCGGCCGTCACCGCCGTTGATGATCGCCACCTGCGGGCAGACATGCTCGGCAATGAAGTGCGCCGCGCCGGAGTCGCCGTGACGCACCACGAACATGTCGGCGGCCATGGCTTCCAGGTTGCGCAGCGTGTCGAACAGGGTTTCGCCCTTGCTGGTCGAAGAGGTCGACACGTTCAGGGTGATGACATCCGCCGACAGCCGTTGCGCCGCCAGTTCGAAGGTGGTGCGGGTGCGCGTCGAGTTCTCGAAGAACACGTTGCACACGGTCTTGCCGCGCAGCAGCGGGACTTTCTTCACCGCCCGGGCGCCGACTTCAAGGAAGGAGTCGGCGGTGTCGAGGATTTCGGTGAGCAGTTCGCGGGGCAAACCGTCGAGCGAGAGGAAATGTTGCAGCTGACCCTGATGGTTCAGTTGCAGCGGGCGCTTGGCGTCGAGAGGCGTCATCGCAAAGGACTCTTAAAGGGCGGCGGAATCGGTGGAGAGGTCTTGCAGTTCAAGCGTCAGCGGCGTCGGGCCGGACAGCTTGACGCGCTCGTTGGGAGACAGGTCCAGCGTCGCCCCGGTCACATTTGGACGGATCGGCAGTTCGGCGGCGTCCAGGTCCAGCAGCGACACCAGGGTTACGCTGGCCGGGCGGCCATAGTCGAACAGCTCGTTGAGCGCGGCGCGAATGGTGCGGCCACTCATCAGCACGTCATCGATCAGCACCAGGTGCTGGCCTTCGATCTCGAATGGCAGTTCGGAAGGGCGCACTTGCGGATGCAGGCCGTTCTGGCTGAAGTCGTCGCGGTAGAACGATACGTCCAGCGTGCCCAGCGGCGACTGGCTGCCCAGCGCTTCAAGCAGAGCCTGTGCGACCCACACGCCACCTGTGCGAATGCCGATGAAGCGGGGTTCGCTGATGCCGCGTTTGTTCAGGTGCGCGTTCAGATCGATCGCCATCTGGCTGATCAGTTCGGCGGGGTTGGGCAGGGTCATGGTCGCTCCTTCAAGAGCCCCGCCGCGCAGGTTGCAGACGGCAGGGCTAAAACTCAGATTCGATGCAGTGTAAGGCGCTCAGGTGTCAAACAGTGCGCCGTTGGCTTCCAGCCAGCCTTGCAGCAACAGCGCTGCGGCGATGGCGTCCACCGGGTTGTCACGGTAAGTGCCGCGCTGACCGCCACGGGCCATGCGCTCGCCCTTGGCTTCGAAGGTGGTCAGGCGCTCGTCGTGGGTGTAGACCGGCAGGTTGAAGCGGCCATTGAGCTTGCGCGAGAACTTCTCGGCCCGTGCGCTCATTTCGCTGGGCGTGCCGTCCATGTTCAGGGGCAGGCCGACCACGATGGCGTCGGGCTTCCACTCGTTGATCAGGGCCTGGACCTTGTCCCAGTCGGGCACGCCGTTCTGAGCCTTGAGGGTGCACAGCTCGCGGGCCTGGCCGGTAATCACCTGGCCGACCGCTACGCCGATCTGTTTGGTGCCGTAGTCAAAACCCAGCAGCAGACGCAGTGCGGCCATCAGGCGTGACCCGCCTGGCTTGTGAGCAGGCTCAGGTTGATCCCCAGCTTGGCGGCGGCGGCATTCAGGCGCTGCTCGCTGTCCAGTTCGAACAGGATGGCCGGGTCAAAGGCGCAGTTCAGCCAGGCATTGGCGGCAAACTCCGCCTCCAACTGGCCTGCATCCCAGCCGGCGTAGCCCAGGGTGATCAGATTTTGATCAGGGCCGTAGCCGTCGGCGATGGAAAACAGGATGTCCTGGGAGGTCGACAGCGAGATGCCGCCCAGGTCCACAGTGGCCTGAAACACCTGGCCTGTGGGGTGAAGGACGAAGCCGCGATCCGTCTGGACGGGGCCGCCGACATGGATGGGAATGTGCTGGCAGCGCGATGGCGGCGGCAATTCCGGGCGAAGCTGCTCAAGGATGTCCGCCAGGGAGAGGCTTTGCGGTCGGTTGATGACCAGGCCCATGGCGCCATTGGCATTGTGCTCGACGATGTAGGTCAAGGTCTGGGCGAAGTTCTCATCGTGCATGTGGGGCATGGCGATCAGAAACTGATGCTTGAGGTAGGTCGCGGGTACGTTTTTCATGAGCCCTAGTGTGGCGCCGTGGGGCTGTTGTGACAACTGGCAGAACCGACCCGACGGTGGATAAATCGCGACGCGGGTCAGGTTTCATGTAGCAACACATAACCTGTAGGAGTGAGCTTGCCCGCGACCGCGATCTTTCTGGCAATTCGATGTGGCTGACACGACGCCGTCGCGGGCAAGCGCGCTCGTACGGGTGGGTGTCGCAAAGGCGCGTGTCGGTCAATTACTGGAAAGCTTGTCCCCGCGGGCGAATTTCCAGGTGCGGATGATTTCCAGGCGGTCGATGTCCGACAAGTCGCCGGTAAACGGCGCGAAGGGTGCGGCCAGCCGGACGATTCGCTGGGCGGCCTGGTCCAGCAACGGCTGGCCGGAAGATTCCAGCACCAGCACTTCATAGAGAGAGCCGTCGCGGTTGATCGACACCATCATCCGCAGGCTGCCGTAGATCTGCTGACGGCGGGCTTCTTCGGGGTAGTTGAGGTTGCCGATGCGCTCGATCTTCTTGCGCCAGTCTTCTTTATACCAGGCGCCTTTGTCGCGCATGGTCGAGGCGGCGCTCAGGCGGTGGATCTTCGGGCGCTTGGCGTAGGCCTGTTGCTCATCGGCCAGTTCGGCCTCAAGGCTTGCGATCTCGCTGTTGAGCTGGGTGCTGTCGAACGCGGGTGCAGCCTTTTTCGGCTCCTCGGGTTTGACTTCGTCACGCTTGGCGACAGTCTTCTGCGGCGCCTGGGCCTTGGTGGCGACGGCCGTCTTCGGCGCTTCCTGCTTGACCACCGGTTTGGCGGCGGGCGGAGGCGTCACCTTGTTGATCTTGGTGTCCTGGTAGGGCGCGATCTCGGTGGTCTTGGGCACCGCCTTCTTGTCGAGAGTGCCGCTGCCCTGCTGGTTTTCCTGGGCCAGGAAATCAGCGTCCTTGGGCTTCTTGTCGCTCTTGAAGGGCGCCAGGGTGATTTCCAGCGTCTGGCTGATCTTTTCTGGCTTCACGTAGGTGAAGCCCACGCCAAGGATCAATGCCAGGTGCACGAGGGCCGCGATCATCAGGGTAAAGCCCAGACGATCAGCCGGGCGCACGGAGGTACGGGTCAGGGCCATCGGGAGATCACTGTTGACCGCAGCGTTCATCGACGCTCCGGTATCGCATGAGCCAGCATTGCAAAAAACCACCCTGGGGCGAAATTCAGGCCGCGCATGATAACGCAATGTTCGTAGGGACTTTCGCTTTGATGCGTGTTGGCCGATTAATGGGCAGCCAGCCGCCACAACAACTGTAGGAGCGCGCTTGCCCGCGACCGCGATCTGTCTATGACATCATTGCCATCTGACACACCGCCATCGCGGGCAAGCGCGCTCCTACAGTGTCGGAGCTCAGCGCGCCTTGAGCTTCTTCTCGATCGCATCCATCAGCAACCCGCCGATATCCGTGCCGAACGCATTGTCGATCTCGCGGATGCAGGTCGGGCTGGTGACGTTGATTTCGGTCAGGTGCTCGCCGATCACGTCCAGGCCTACGAACAGCAGGCCTTTTTCCCGCAGGGTCGGGCCGATCTCGTTGGCGATCCAGCGGTCGCGTTCGCTCAAGGGGCGGGCTTCGCCACGGCCACCGGCAGCCAGGTTGCCACGGGTCTCGCCGGCAGCCGGAATACGCGCCAGGCAATACGGCACAGGCTCGCCATCGACCATCAGGATGCGTTTGTCGCCGTCCTTGATCGCTGGCAGGTAAGCCTGGGCCATGATCTGGTGGGCGCCGTTGACGGTCAGGGTTTCGAGCATCACCGACAGGTTCGGGTCTTCGGCGCGATGGCGGAAGATCGAGGTGCCGCCCATGCCGTCCAGTGGCTTGTAGATCACATCGCCATGTTCGGCGGCAAAAGCACGCAGGATATCGGCGCGGCGGCTCACCAGCGTCGGCGGGGTGCAGTGCGGGAACTGGGTGGCGAAGAGCTTCTCGTTGCAGTCGCGCAGGCTCTGCGGCTTGTTGACGATCAGGGTGCCGGCGCGCTCGGCCTGTTCCAGCAGGTAGGTCGTGTAGATGAAGTCCATGTCGAACGGAGGATCCTTGCGCATCAGGATCACGTCCAGGTCATCCAGGCCGTTGTCGATTTCGGCTTCGAATTCGAACCAGTGCTCAGGGTCGGCGAAGACCTTCAAAGGCTTCATGCGGGCGCGGGCCTGGCCTGCGACCTGATACAAGTCCTGCTGCTCCATGTAGAACAGCGACCAGCCGCGCGCTTGCGCTGCCAGGAGCATGGCCAGCGAGCTGTCCTTTTTATAGGAGATGCGCTCGATGGGGTCCATGACAATTCCAACGCGAACGCTCATGGGCAATATCCTCTGATCGGTAATGGCCCTGCGGGCCTGAAAATACGCGTCAGGGTGGCGCTGCGCAGCCTTGGGGTCAAGGGGCAAGAGTGGCGCATATGCTTTATGGAATGCGTCACGGGAGTGTGCTAAAAAGGCTCGTCATCCAGCGCGATGCCAGTTGTCATACAGCGATCCGAACCGAACCACGCGCCAGGCCGAAGGCCAACCCGTCTGAATCGCCTGAGCGATGGTAGAGCAGATATGGAACAGCATTCAGCCCCATTGAAAGTGATGATTATCGACGATTCGCGCACGATTCGTCGCACCGCCGAGACCCTGTTGAAGAACGCAGGCTGTGAAGTGATCACCGCGGTCGATGGTTTCGACGCGTTGGCCAAGATTGCCGATAATCACCCGAGAATCATTTTTGTCGACATCATGATGCCCAGGCTGGACGGGTATCAGACGTGTGCGTTAATCAAGAACAACCGGGCATTCAAGTCTACGCCGGTGATCATGTTGTCCTCCAAAGACGGCCTGTTCGACAAGGCCAAGGGCCGTATCGTGGGGTCTGATCAGTTTTTGACCAAGCCGTTCAGCAGGGAAGAACTGCTCAGCGCAATCAAGGCGCATGTGCCGGAGTTCGTTGCGGTAGAACAACAACTATCTTGATGCCGACCTCGCACGGGGCGGCTGTTTGTATGGGGAAGCACCATGGCTCGAATTCTGATCGTCGATGATTCGCCGACCGAAATGTACAAGCTGACCGGCATGCTGGAAAAGCACGGCCATGAAGTCCTCAAGGCTGAAAACGGTGCCGATGGCGTGGCGCTGGCCCGCCAGGAAAAACCCGACGCGGTATTGATGGACATCGTCATGCCTGGCCTCAACGGCTTCCAGGCGACCCGCCAGCTGACCAAGGACGCCGACACCAACATGATCCCGGTGATCATGATCACCACCAAGGATCAGGAAACCGACAAGGTCTGGGGCAAGCGCCAGGGCGCGCGGGATTACCTGACCAAGCCTGTGGACGAAGAAACCCTGATGAAAACCCTGAACGCGGTTCTGGCAGGCTAAGGCCGGCTGGCGTTCATGGCCCAGTCGCAGACTGCCTTCGCCCTGCTGCTCGACATCGACCAGCGCTGCCGCTCGCTGGCTGCCGGCCTGCCGTTGCAGGAAACCCGGCAGCAAGGCTGGAGTGGCATCGGCTTTCGCATGGGCGAGCGCCTCTATGTGGCGCCCATGGGCGAGGTCGACGAGATCCTTCACGAACCTCGTTGCGCCGCCCTTCCCGGCGTCAAGCCGTGGGTCAGGGGCATCGCCAACCTGCGCGGGCGCCTGCTGCCAGTCATGGACCTGCACGCCTACTTCGGTCACGAGCTTTCAGCGGTGCGCAAGCAGCGGCGGGTGCTGGTGATCGATCATCAGGATGTATTCGCCGGGCTGCTGGTCGATGAGGTGCTGGGTATGCAGCATTTCAACGAACGCAGCCTGATGCCGGAACTCGCCGGTGACAGCGAGCCGAACATCTCGCCCTATATCCAGGGCCGCTTCCTGCGCGAACAGGCCTGGCGGGTGTTCAGCCCAAGGGCCCTGGTGCAGTCGCCGGGGTTCATGGATGTTGCCCTGTGAATCACTTCGGCACTGCGGCTCCTGCAAAACACAACCGATCTTCGGGCGGAGCCCTGAGAAATGAGTAATACCGGCAAGTCCCTTGAAGGCGCTCGCAGCCGTTCGCTGATTATCGCGCTGTTTGTCGGCCTGATCGTGTTCATCATGCTGCTGTTCGTCAATTTCGCGTACCTGAGCACCCAGTCCAACTACGACAAGCAGTACATCGGCCATGCCGGCGAGTTGCGCGTACTGTCCCAACGTATCGCCAAGAACGCCTCGGAAGCCGCCACCGGCAAGGCTGCGGCGTTCAAGTTGCTGGCCGATTCGCGCAACGATTTCGACACCCGCTGGCAGTACCTGAAGAAGGGCGACAAGAACACCGGATTGCCCGCCGCACCCGCTGAAGTCACCGATGAACTGAAAGCAGTGCAGAACGACTGGGAAAATCTGCGAAAAAGCACCGATGTGATTCTTTCCCGTGAGCAGACGGTGCTGTCCCTTCACCAGGTGGCGGCGACGCTGGCCGAGACCATTCCGCAACTGCAGATCGAATCGGAGAAGGTTGTCGATATTCTCCTGCAAAACCGCGCCCCCGCCAGCCAGGTCGCGCTGGCCCAGCGTCAATCACTGCTGGCCGAGCGCATCCTGGGCGCGGTGAATACCGTGCTGTCCGGCGACGAAACCGCCGTCCAGGCCGCCGACGCCTTTGGCCGCGACGCCACGCAGTTCGGGCGTGTGCTCAATGGCATGCTCGAAGGCAACGCGACCTTGAAAATCACCCAGGTCGAGGACAAGGAAGCCCGCGCACGGCTGGCCGATATCGCCGAGCTGTTCCAGTTCGTGTCGGGATCGGTAGACGAAATTCTGGAAACCTCGCCGGAATTACTGGAAGTGCGCGAGGCGTCGAGCAATATCTTCACCCTGTCGCAGACCCTGCTCGATGAAGCCTCGGTACTGGCCAACAGCTTCGAGCACCTGGCGGGAGGCCGCGCCACCAACAGCTACGGCGGCTACATCCTGGGCCTGCTGGCGCTGGCGTCGATCATTCTCATCGGCCTGGTGATGGTGCGGGAAACCAACCGCCAGTTGCGGGAAACCGCCGAGAAAAACGAACGCAACCAGACCGCGATCATGCGCCTGCTCGATGAGATCGAAGACCTGGCCGATGGCGACCTGACGGTGGCCGCCTCGGTGACCGAGGATTTCACCGGCGCCATCGCTGATTCCATCAACTACTCCATCGACCAGTTGCGGGAGCTGGTGGCGACCATCAACCTCACCGCTGAACAGGTGTTCGGCGCGGTCAAGGACACCCAGACCACCGCAACCCAGCTGGCTGCGGCGTCCGAGCACCAGGCGTTGCAGATCGCGGCGGCGTCCAACGCGGTCAACGACATGTCCCGGTCGGTGCAGCAGGTTTCGGCCAACGCGTCTGAGTCGGTAGCGGTGGCCGAACGCTCGGTGGCGATCGCCAACAAGGGCAATGAGGTGGTCCACAACACCATCAACGGCATGGACAACATTCGCGAGCAGATTCAGGACACATCGAAGCGGATCAAACGCCTGGGTGAGTCCTCCCAGGAAATTGGCGACATTGTCAGCTTGATCGACGACATTGCCGACCAGACCAACATCCTGGCCTTGAACGCCGCGATCCAGGCATCCATGGCCGGTGATGCCGGTCGCGGCTTTGCCGTGGTGGCGGACGAGGTGCAGCGGCTGGCCGAACGTTCGTCCTCGGCCACCAAGCAGATCGAAACCCTGGTGCGTGCGATTCAAAATGACACCAACGAAGCGGTAATCTCCATGGAGCAGACCACCACCGAAGTGGTGCGTGGCGCGCGATTGGCGCAGGATGCAGGGGTGGCGCTGGAGGAAATCGAAGGGGTTTCCAAAGTGCTGGCGGCGCTGGTGGAAAGCATCACCAATGCCGCCCAGCAACAGGTGGCGCTGGGTCGGCAGATTTCCTCGACCATGACCGTCATCCAGGAGACCACCACCCAGACCACCTCCGGCACGGCCGCCACCGCTAAAAGCATGGGCAACCTTGCGAAAATGGCCAGCGAGATGCGCCGCACGGTGTCCGGTTTCACGCTGCCTGCCTCGCGGGATCAGCATTGATCGTCACGCCGTACCATTTGGGCAACTGGAGCCAGCATGGCTGACCGTCACGACTACGTGGCCCTGGAGTGGGTCAAGGGCGAGATAGCCGAAACCCTCAAGCACGCCCGGCAGGCGCTGGACGCCTTTGTCGCGCGCCCCCATGACCCGTCGAGCCTCGAAGTCTGCCTGGATTTCATCCATCAGGTGCACGGCAGCCTGCAGATCATCGAGTTCTACGGCGCGGCCCTGTTCGCCGAGGAAATCGAGCAACTGGCGCTCGCCCTGCAACAAGGCCACGTGGCCCAGGAAGCCGAGGCCGTGCAGTTGCTCAACCAGGCCATGAGCCAGTTGCCGGTGTACCTGGACCGCGTGCATTCGGCCCGCCGTGACCTTCCGCTGGTGGTGCTGCCTTTGCTCAACGACCTTCGCAGCGCCCGTGGCGAGAGCCTGCTCACCGAAACCAGCCTGTTTGCCCCGCAACTGCTGTCGATTCCAGAACTGGGCGCCGATGCCCTGGCCGAGCGCGACAGCCCCGAGTTGCCTGCCAAGCTGCGAAAATTGCGACACACCCTGCAAACTGCGCTGGTCGGGCTGCTGCGCGAGCAGGATGTGCAGACCCAGCTCGGTTACATGAGTAAAGTCTTCACCCGCCTCGAAACGCTGTGCAAGGGCGCGCCGCTCGAACCGTTGTGGCGCATCGCTTCGGCACTGTCCGAGACCATGGCCGACGGCAACTTCACCAACAGTCCGGCGCTGCGCAGTCTGTTCAAGGATGCCGACAAGGAACTCAAGCGCCTGCTGGAACAGGGCATTGCCGGCATCAACCAGCCGGCGCCGGACGAACTGCTGAAAAGCCTGCTGTTTTACATCGCAAAGTCAGACAGCCAGGCCCAGAGGATGATTGATTTGAAGGACGACTACGGGCTCGCCGAAGCCTTGCCGGAAAGCGCGCTGGTCGATGAAGAGCGCGCACGCATGGCCGGGCCGGACCGCGATGCGATGCGCTCGGTCATCATCGCCCTGTGCGACGAACTGGTGCGCACCAAGGAGCGGCTCGACGTCTTCGTGCGCGGCGATCGCCAGCACGTCAGCGAACTCAACAGCCTGTTGCCGCCGCTGCGACAGATCGCCGACACCCTGGCGGTGCTGGGGTTCGGCCAGCCGCGCAAGGTCATCATCGATCAACTGACCGTGGTCCAGGGCATGGCTCAAGGGCAGCGCGAGCCCAGCGATCCGACACTGATGGACGTCGCCGGAGCCTTGCTCTACGTCGAGGCCACACTGGCTGGCATGGCCGGGACGGTTGATCAGAGCAGCCCGGAAGAAAGCCGGTTGCCCACCACCGACCTGAGCCAGATTCACCAGTTGGTGATCAAGGAAGCGCGGGTCGTGTTGCAACAGGCCAAGGACGTGATCGACGATTACTTCGATGGTGGCCTTAACCGCGAGCGTCTGGCGCCGTTGTCTGCGCAACTGATTCAGGTGCGTGGCGCGCTGGCGATGATTCCCCTGGCCCGCGCCTCCAGCCTGCTGGCGGCGTGCAACGAGTACATCGTCACCCATTTGCTGGGCAGCGAGCAGAAGCCTGCGGTTTCCCAGCTGGATCATTTGGCCGATGTCATCATCGGCATCGAGTACTACCTGGAGCGCATGGCCGAGGATCCGGAAGCGCCGGGCGAGCATGTGCTGGACCTGGCCCAGGAAAGCCTTGCCCGGCTGGGTTATTCGCCGGCCGCCGAAACCGTCGAAGTGCCAGTGCTGGAACAGGTCATCAGCGACGACGAGTTGAACGAACTGCATGACCGCCAGGCGCTGGTCAGCCCGAGCAAGAGCCTCGCCGAGGTGCTGGCCAGCCCTTTGTCGAAGGTCAACCCGCCGGCCCGGCACGTGCCCGCCAGCCTGCTGCCGCCGCCCAAGGACGAGCCGCCGGTGGACGACGAGCTGCGCGATGTCTTCCTTGAAGAAGCCGACGAGGTGCTCGAAGCGCTGCACGAATACCTGCCGCGCTGGCTGGCCGATGGCGAGAATTCCTCTGCCTTGAGTGAAATCCGCCGTGCATTCCACACCCTCAAGGGCAGTGGGCGCATGGTGCGGGCCCTGGTGCTGAGCGAACTTTCCTGGGCGGTGGAAAACCTGCTCAACCGCGTGCTGGAACGCAGCGTCACGCCGGATGAACAGGTCCGGCAACTGCTGACAGACGTTCAAACCCTATTGCCGGACGTGATCCGCGACTTTGCCGAAGACGTCCAGCGCCAGCGCGACGACGTTGACCTGCTGGCCGCTCGCGCTCACGCGCTGGCCCAGGGCGAACGGGTCGAGCCTGAGCCGGTGGCCACCAGGACAACTCCAGAGCCGAAAGACGAAGGCTTCGATCCGCAATTGCTGGAAATCTTCCGCCAGGAAGCCCAGACCCACCTCGACACCTTCACCCGCTATCTGGACATGAGCGAGGGCGACGAATCGCCCATTTTCAGCGACGAACTGCTGCGTGCGCTGCACACCCTCAAAGGCAGCGCCTACATGGCAGGCGTGCTGCCGATGGCAGAGCTGGCAACGCCGCTGGACACGCTGGTGCGCGAGTACAAGACCAACCAGATCGCCGTCGGCGCGCAGGAGCTGGACCTGCTGCGTCTGGCGCCGCCGCTGTTTTACCAAGGCCTGGCACAGCTGAGAATCGACCCGCTGATGCCGATCGAAGGGGCTTCGACGCTCATTTCTGACGCTCAAGCGTTGCTGGCGGCGCGCATGGCCGATGTCCTGAATGACGACAAGAACGGCCTGCGCAGTCGTCGCAATCCGCAACTACTGGCAAGTTTTCTGGCCGAAGGCATGGACATCCTGCTGGACGCCGAAAGCCTGCTCAAACGCTGGCGGCAACACCCCGGCGAGCGCCAGGAACTCAACGCACTGCTCGACGAGCTGACCATGCTCGGTCACGGTGCGCACATGGCCGATCTGCCTCAGGTGGACGAACTGTGCGAGGCGCTGCTGGACCTGTACGGCGCGGTGGAAGAGAGCAGCCTTGCGGTCAGCGAGCGGTTTTTCCATGAGGCGGAAAATGCCCATGAAGAACTGATCAACATGCTCGACCAGGTAGCGGCCGGGCAGCAGGTGCAGCCTTGTCCGCAGCGTGTGCAGGCGCTGCGCGATCTGCTGGAAGAAGGGCTGGACCCCGATGCCATGGGCGTCATCAAGGGCAATGGCGGCCTGGCGACTGAGGTCACCGAGCTGAGTCAGGCCACCGACAGCCTCGCGAGCACGCAAGCGCCTCAGGATGGGCTGGATCAGGAAATCGTCGACATCTTCCTCGAAGAGGCTGTCGACATCCTCGAAGGCGCGGGCCAGGCCCTGCAACGCTGGCTGGCAGACCCGGACAATCCGTTGCCGCTGTCTTCCCTGCAACGCGACCTGCACACCCTCAAGGGCGGCGCGCGGATGGCGGAAATCGGGCCGGTGGCCGATCTGGGCCACGAGCTGGAATCCCTCTACGAAGCGCTGACCGACAAGCGTTGCAGCTATTCGTCCCGGCTGGCCGACCTGCTGGTGGATAGCCATGACGCGCTGGCGCTGATGCTCGACCAGTTGCAGAACCGGGCGCAACTGGCTGACCCGGAAGCGCTGATCGCGGCGATTCGCGAGTTTCGCCAGAACAACTGCTATGTGCTGCCCCAGGAAGGCGAAGCGCGCAACGTCGGGTCGATGATCCAGCCGCTGGATGAGCGCGATCCCGAGTTGCTGGAAATCTTCCTTGAAGAAGCCGACGACATCATCGAAAGCTCCAGCGCCGCCTTGGTGCGCTGGCAGGCCGACCCGCAGAACACCGTCGAAGTGGAGAACCTGCTGCGCGACCTGCACACCCTCAAGGGCGGCGCGCGGATGGTCGAGATTGCGCCCATCGGTGACCTGGCCCACGAGCTTGAGTCGCTGTACGAGGGGCTTTCGAGCGGGTCGCTGAAGAACAGCGCCTTGCTCAACGGCCTGTTGCAAAGCGGTCACGACATGCTCGCCGACATGGTCGATGCGGTGCGCGGCTACGAGCCCTTGCCCAACCCCGCGTTGCTGATCGACAGTATTTCCCACTACTCGTCCTCGGGTGCAATTCAGGAGGTTGTCAGCAAACCCGCTGAAGAGCCGCTGGCCGTGGCGCCGCCTGTTTCCGAGCCTGCAACGCCTGCGGCAGATCCCGATGCCGAGCGCCCCGGGCCTGAAATGGTCAAGGTGCCTGCCGAAGATCTGGAAGACCTGGTCAACCTGGCCGGGGAAACCTCGATCTTTCGTGGGCGCATCGAACAGCAGGTCAGCGACGCACAGGTGACCCTGGCCGAAATGGAAACCACCATCGAACGGATGCGCGACCAACTGCGGCGTCTGGACATGGAAACCCAGGGCCGGATTCTCAGCCGCGACCGGCAGGCCGAGCAGATGGGCTATGAAGAATTCGACCCGCTGGAGATGGATCGCCATTCCCAGCTCCAGCAGCTGTCCCGGGCGCTGTTCGAGTCCGCCTCGGACCTGATGGACCTCAAGGAAACCCTCGACACCCGCGCCCACGAAGCTGAAACCCTGTTGCAGCAACAGGCGCGGGTGAACACCCAGCTTCAGGAAAACCTGATGCGCACGCGCATGGTGCCGTTCGAGCGAATGGTGCCGCGCTTGCGCCGGATCGTGCGGCAAGTGTCGAACGAGCTGAACAAGAAAGTCCGCTTCGATGTGATCAACGCCGAAGGCGAGATGGATCGCAACGTGCTGGAGCGCATGGTCGCGCCGCTGGAGCACATGCTGCGCAACGCCATCGATCACGGCCTTGAAACCGGCGAAAAACGCCAGGCCAAGGGCAAGCCGGAAACCGGCCACATCACCCTGAGCCTGGCCCACGAAGGCGGTGACATCGTCATCGAGATGAGCGACGACGGCGCGGGGGTCGACTTCGAAGCCGTGCGGCGCAAGGCGATCAAGCGTGGCCTGATCAGCCCGGATGCCGAACTGAGCGAGCACGACACCTTGCAGTTCATCCTGCAGGCGGGGTTTTCCACCGCTGAAACCATCACCCAGATTTCCGGGCGTGGCGTGGGGATGGACGTGGTGCACGCCGAGGTCAAGGAACTGGGCGGCTCGATGGTCATCGATTCGAAATCGGGACAGGGCGCGCGTTTCCGCATTCGCCTGCCGTTCTCGGTTTCGGTCAACCGCGCGTTGATGGTGCAATGCGGTGAAGAGCAGTACGCCGTGCCGCTGAACAGCATCGAAGGCATCGTGCGGGTTTTGCCCAGCGAGCTGGAGGCCTATTACCAGTCGGCGCCGCCCCGTTATCAATACGGCGAGCGCAGCTATGAATTGCGTTACCTGGGCGAACTGCTGAACAACGGCCAGCCGCCCCGGCTGATCGGCCAGACCCAACCGCTGCCGGTGCTGCTGGTGCATGTGCATGACCAGTGGGTGGCGGTGCAGGTGGATGCGCTGGCGGGCTCGCGGGAAATCGTGGTGAAGAATCTCGGGGCGCAGTTCGCGACGGTGCCGGGTGTGTCCGGCGCGACGATCCTGGGTGATGGCCGGGTGGTGCTGATTCTCGACCTGTTCGCCCATATCCGCCGCTTCCATTCGCGATTGCTGGCGCTGCACGTTTCCGGGCAGACGCCGACGCCCTATGTCGAAGCTGAACAGGCGCGACCTTTACTGGTGATGGTGGTGGATGACTCGGTCACCGTGCGCAAGGTCACCGGGCGTTTGCTGGAGCGCAACGGCATGAACGTGGTGACCGCCAAGGACGGGGTCGATGCCATGGCCCTGCTGCAGGAACACACACCGGACGTCATGCTGCTGGACATCGAGATGCCGCGCATGGACGGCTTCGAGGTCGCCAGCAAGGTCCGCGCGGACGAATCGCTCAAGCACCTGCCGATCATCATGATCACCTCGCGCTCCGGCCAGAAGCACCGTGACCGGGCCATGGCACTCGGCGTGAACGACTACATGAGCAAGCCTTATCAAGAGGCGGCGTTGCTTGAGAGCATCGCCCACTGGAGCCAGGCCCATGTCTGACGGCACCACCCAGGCCGCTCGCCTGACCAGTCTCACCGGCTTGCTCATTCCCTTGAGCGACCGCAGTCTGCTGCTGCCCAACGTGGCCGTGGCCGAGCTGATCGACTATCAGGACAGCATCGCCGACCCTGCCGCGCCCCAGTGGTATCTGGGGCCGATCAACTGGCGCAACCGCAGCCTGCCGCTGCTGAGCTTCGAAGCCGCCTGCGGCAGCCGCGCCCGTGTGGGTGGCCGTGCACGGATCGTCGTCCTCAATGCACTGGGCGGGCGGCCGGACCTCAAGTTCATCGCGCTGCTCACCCAGGGCATCCCGCGCTCGTGCAAGCTCGACAATCAGTTGAGTTACGTCGATGTGCCGCTCAGCGAGCTTGAACTGGCGGCGGTGCAAGTCGGGGATACCGTCGCCAAGGTGCCGGACCTGGTTGCGCTGGAGCAGCGGTTGGTGGATGCCGGGCTGGTGCAGGTGGCGGGGCTGGGGATCTAGCCGCTAACATTGCGTCTTTAGATTCGTACCGGTCACCATCATGGCCATCGCCGCCCCGCCCGATCTCACTGACACCGCCGTTCCCGTGCAACGGGTCTCGCGTACTTACCCTCGTGGCCTGTACATCGAGCCCCATGAGCATGAATGGGGGCAGGTCCTGTATGCGATGTCAGGCGTGATGTGGGTCGAGACGCCCAGTGAAGCACTGGTCGTGCCTCCCCAGCGCGCGGTGTGGTTGCCGCCGGGTGTGCCCCACGGGATCCGCGTGGTTTCGGACCTTGAGATGCGCAATATCTACCTGCGCCCGGCGCTTGCGCAGACCCTGGAGCCGACGGTTCAGGTGCTGGAGGTGGCGCGTCTGCTGCGCGAGTTGATCGTCAATCTGGTGGCTGAAGAGGACAAGGATTCGGCCTACTACGAGGCGCTGGTCAATCTGGCGCTGCTGGAGCTTAAGCGCGCCCGACGTTCACTGCTCAAGGTGCCGATGCCTGACGAGAGCGACCGGCGGCTGATGAATGTCTGTCAGGCGGTGATGATCGAGCCTTCCATCGATGTGTCGTTTGAGCAGCATGCCGAGAATGCCGGGGCCAGCGTGCGGACCTTGTCGCGGCTGTTTCAGGGCGTGCTGGGCATGGGCTTCGCCGAGTGGCGCAGGCAGGTGCAACTGGCTACTGCGGTGGCCGAGATCATTCAGGGCGTTCCGGTCAGCACCATCGCCCGCTCCATGGGCTACTCGCCCAGCAGTTTCAGCGACATGTTCCGCCGCGAGCTGGGGATGGCGCCGACGCAGTACCCCGTTATCCTGGATACCCCTTAGCCGTCCGGCTAGCCGGCGTCGGCGCCTTCGAAATCGCCCCCGCCGGCAAGCCGTGCTGCTACGGAACGGTGGTTTTCCATACGCCCGCGCTCCCGTAGCAGCCGGGCTTGCCCGCGGGATCGGTCCTGAGGCCGCTGACGCCGGCAAGGCGGACTGCTACGGGGCGGGTCTGTCCGAAATTCAGAAGCACTTGGCCGGTACGGTGCGCCGGCTCTGCATACACTCTGGTCATCGCCTTTGGCACCGGAGTTCATCATGAGCTACATCATTTCCCTCGCAATCGGCATTGCCGTCGGCCTGCTATACGGCGCGCTGGACTTCCGCTCACCGGCGCCGCCCCTGGTCGCACTGGTGGGATTGCTGGGCATGCAGGCGGGCGAAAAGCTCTGGCCCATGGGCCGGCAGCTGGTTGCCAACCTGATTTCCTGACGCGAACCGTTATTCTCTTCGGATGTGAACACCATGAAAGCACTGCAATTTTCCCGAACTGGCGATCTGGCTGCACTGGAAGTCGTCGATCTGCCCAAGCCGATCCCCGCCGAAGGCGAGGTCCTGGTGCAGATCAAGGCGGCGGGCCTGAACCCCAGCGATGTGAAAAACGTACTCGGCCGCTTCCCCTACACCACGCTGCCCCGCGTGCCCGGCCGGGATTTCGCTGGCGTTGTGGTAGACGGCCCACAGGAACTGATCGGCAAGGAAGTCTGGGGCACGGGCAACCAGATCGGTTTCTCCCGCAACGGCTCCCATGCCGGTTACATCACCCTGTCGACCAAGGGCGTGGCGCTCAAGCCCAAGTCCCTGAGCTTCGTGCAGGCCGCCAGCCTGGGTGTGCCTTACACCACGGCCTGGGATGCGCTGGAGCGCAGCGGCGTGAATGCCGATACGCGCCTGCTGGTCATAGGTGCCAACGGCGCGGTCGGCAGCGCGGCCATCGCCCTGGCCAAAGTGCGCGGGGCCAAGGTACTGGCGGCGGTGCGCCGTCCGGAGCAGGTCGCGGCGCTTCAAGAGCAGGGCTTCGAGGCCATTCTGCTGGGCAAGCCTGAAGAGCTGTCGGCCCAGGTCGGCGAGGTGTTTGCCGGCGGCGCAGACGTGATCTTCGACACCACCGGTTTCTGGCTGCCGCCATCGGTGCAGGCGCTGGCGCCTTTCGGCCGTATCGCGATCATCGCAGCGCCCGTGGATGGTCATGTGCAGTTGCCGGCGCTGGCGCTGTATCGCAAGGGTGGCTCGGTGGTCGGGATCAACTCGCTGCTGTACAGCGTCGAAGCCTGTGCGCGGATGCTGGAGCAATTTGGCGCGCTGTTCGACGAGGGGTCATTGCCGTTGCCGACCGGCCTGGTCGAGGTGTCGCTGCAGCACGGCTTGGCGAGTTATGCAGAGGTGAATCAGGGCAGCACGGACAAGGTGATTCTGCTGCCTTGATCGACATGAACGGCGCGGGCGTCCTCGTCGTATCACATACCTGTAGGAGTGAGCTTGCTCGCGATGGCGTCTGTTCTGGCACCCCTGGGTGACTGGTCTGATGCTGTCGCGGGCAAGCGCGCTCCTACAGGACCGGTGCGCTGCTCAGCGCACCGGCAAGCCTTTCGTGTACTGCGCTTCGACCCTGTCTATCGTCCCGTCTTTCTCCAGCGTATCAATCGCGGCCCTGAGCCGGCTGACCATCTGCGGATCGCAATCCTTCGAACACGCCAGATACAGGTTGGCAGTCATCACCACGCGGCTCATGACCAGCGGGCGATCAGTCAGCTGTTGCCAGATGTAACGGCTCTCCGGCACCCCGTTGAACCACGCATCGACCCTTCCCTTGAGCAGCATCTGCGCAGGGTTCTCGCCGATTTTCAGGGGATAGATCTGCGAGTCGGCGAAGCCTTCCTCGCGCAACCGGGTTTCCTGCGCGGTGCCGATGCCCACCGCGATCAGCCTGAAAGTCTTCCTGGCCTCGTCGAAGCTCTCCACCCGACGATCCAGGCTGAAAAAGGCTCGGTCCATCGTCAGAATCGGCGCGATCCAGGTGTAGTTGGCTTCCCGGCTCTGATTGCGGGTCAGCGGGGCGATCAGCAGGTCCTTGCCCTGGCTGACTTCCCGTTGCGCGCGGGGCCAGGGAGGTGAAAGCGTATTGGCCGAGTACCCTGCCGATGCCATGGCTTTAAGGGCGATATCGCCGACGATGCCATGTTGATCGCCCACGGTCAGCATGGTCAGGGGAGGGGCTTCGGGGACGTACAGGTCAACCGATGGCGCGGCACAGGTAATCGACGACCACGCCAGGAGCGCCCGAATCGCGACGCGGGTACAGCAGGAAATCCGTTTCATGGCAGCCAGGCAAAGTGGTATCAGGTCTTGTTGTGTTCATTAGTGTAGCGCCCGCTCATTTCCCAGCCGCATTCAAGCAGCATGTCGATCCAGTCCTCGTAGGAATCATCGACATCGAGCAGGTTCATGAACTGATCCTCGATATGGCAGCGGAACGTCTGTTCCTCGACGTTCCACTCCACATCGCGGATGCGCCAGGCGCGCTGGTCCGGCAACTGAATGTTCAGGCCGTGGAACGGGACGAACGGCAACTCGACCTCATACAGAAGCTTGGACCACTCTGAGGAGATCTCGGGGGTCTGGTGGGTCCAGACATATTTGATCAATCGGACGTTATGCACGGTAGGGCCTTCTCTCGTGTTGCGGGTTGCGGGTCGGATCGCCGGCTCAAGATGGCGAAACCCCGTCAGACATGCCTATACGTTACTCGATGGTGACGTGCTCGGGGAGGGGGCGTGGCCCCCAATCTGTCGGCATCGCTGCAAACACAGGCGATGCGCGCTGCCCAAGACTCAGACAAGCCTGCCTTGCAAGGTTCCCTGCGACGGTTTGCGTGTATTCTTGGCCCCGCGTTGTCAGCCAGCTTCGTCATCGAGAGTGCCTGCATGCTGCACAAAAACCTCATTCGCCGCCTCGACCTGATTACCCTGAAACTCTTCGTTGCAGTGTATGAAGAAGGCACGCTCACCCGCGCCGCAGCCCGTGAAGCCATTGCCGTGTCGGCGGCGAGCAAGCGCCTGATGGAGCTGGAAGAGGTGTTGGGCATCGGCCTGTTCCTGCGCAACGCCAAGGGCATGACCCTGACGGCTGCCGGCGAGACGCTGCTGCACCACGCCCGGCGCATGCTCTCGGACCTCGAAAAAATGGGGCTTGAGCTCGACGAGCATCTGCAAGGGATGCGCGGCTATGTGCGCATGCTGGCGAACCTGTCGGCGATCATCCAGTTCCTGCCCGAAGACCTGCACGATTTCACCACCCACCACGAACGGGTCAAGGTCGATCTCGAAGAGCGGCCCAGCACCGGCGTGGTCCAGGGCCTGATCGACGGCGTGGCCGACATCGGCATCTGTTCCGAAGACACCGACGTGCAAGGCCTGTACAGCGTGCCTTATCGCCGGGACCAACTGGTCGTGGTGATGCGGGCCGACCATCCGTTGGCGAGCCTGAAACAGGTGGCCTTCGAAGACACCCTGGGCAGCGACTACATCGGCTTGCACGCCGCCAGCTCGATCAACATGCGCACCCATACCGCCGCCCGATCCCACGGCAGGCCGTTGCGCGTGCGTATCCATGTGCCGGGGTTCGACGCCATGTGCCGGATGGTCCAGGCCAACATGGGCATCGGCGTGCTGCCGCGCAAGGCGTTCGAATTGCTGGGCGTGCCACTGGGCCTGACGGCCGTGTCCCTGAGCGACTCGTGGGCGCAACGCACGTTGATTCTAGTGGTGCGGGACAAGGATGCGCTTTCACCGGTCAGCACCCTGCTGTTCGAGCATCTCCAGCGCCACGCGACCTAGCGTTCGCGTTTCGCGAACGACACTTGCCAACAAACGGTTGGATTTGCCGAACGCCGGTCCTCTAGTCTTGGTTCAAATTCCAAGAAACACTTGAGGTATCCGCTATGACAGGCCCCCTGAACGGTGTGCGCGTGATTGAAATCGGCACACTGATCGCCGCACCCTTCGCTGCCCGCCTGATGGGCGAGTTCGGCGCCGAGGTGATCAAGATCGAGTCGATGGGGCAGGGTGATCCTCTTCGTAAATGGCGAAAGCTGCATGAAGGCACTTCGCTGTGGTGGTACCTGCAGTCGCGCAACAAGAAATCTCTTTCGCTGAACCTCAAGTCACCTGAAGGCATCGCCATCGTCAAGCGCCTGGCCGAGAGCGCTGACGTGCTGATTGAAAACCTGCGTCCGGGCGCTCTTGAAAAGCTGGGTCTGGGCTGGGATGTCCTGCATGCCCTGAATCCAAAACTGACGCTGGTGCGCATCTCCGGCTACGGCCAGTCCGGCCCTTATCGCGACCGTCCCGGCTTTGGCGCCATCGGCGAGGCCATGGGCGGCATTCGCTACACCACCGGCACCCCCGGTTCGCCACCGGCGCGAGTGGGCGTCAGCCTGGGTGACTCGCTGGCGTCGATGCACGCAGTCATGGGTGCGCTGATGTCGCTGCTGCGGGTGAAAACCGGGCAGGGCGACGGGCAGATCGTCGATGTATCGCTGGTCGAAAGCGTGTTCAACCTGATGGAAAGCCTGGTGCCGGAGTACGACATGCTCGGCCACGTTCGCGAGCGCACCGGTGGTGCCCTGCCGGGCATCGCGCCGTCCAACACCTACCCGACCGGCGACGGTGCCTATGTGGTGATCGCCGGCAACAGCGACCCGATCTTCAAGCGCCTGATGCACGCCATCGGCCGCCCTGACTTGGCCGAAGCGCCGGAATTTGCGCAGAACGATGGCCGCGCCGCGCAGAGCGACATGCTCGATGCAGCCATCAGCGCCTGGTCGTCCAGCCTGCCGATCGATGAAGTGCTGCAAGTGCTGGAGCAGGCCGAAGTGCCGTCCGGGCGCATCTATAACGTGGCCGACATCGTGGCGGACCCGCACTATCAGGCCCGCGAGATGATTCTGGATGCGCAACTGCCCGGCGGCGCTAGCGTCAAGATGCCGGGCATCGTGCCCAAACTCTCCGAGACGCCGGGCTCGGTGAACTGGCAAGGGCCCGCACTGGGCCAGCACACCGACAGCGTACTGGGCGATCTGGGGCTGACCGGCGCCGATATCGCGCAACTCAAATCCCAAGGGGTGGTGCAATGATTACCGATTTCTCCGAACGCCTGATCGTTCAGGAAGTTTCCCCCAGGGACGGCTTGCAGATCGAGCCGACCTGGGTCGAGACCGCTGACAAGATCGCGCTGATCGATGAGCTTTCTCTGGCCGGTTTCAGCCGCATCGAGGCCGGTTCTTTTGTTTCGCCCAAGGCCATCCCGGCCCTGCGCGACGGTGACGAAGTGTTTCGTGGCATCCGTCGCCATCCGGGCGTGATCTACGTGGCGCTGATTCCCAACCTGCGCGGCGCGCAGCGGGCCATCGAGGCCGCTGCAGACGAACTGAATCTGGTGATGTCGGCCAGCCAGACTCATAACCTGGCGAACATGCGCATGCGTTGCGAGCAGTCGCTGGCGGCCTTTGCCGATGTGGTGTCGTTTGCGGCGGGATCGTCGGTCAGCCTCAACGGTTCGATTGCCACCACCTTCGGCTGCCCCTTCGAAGGCAAGATCGACGAAGACCGCGTGCTGCAGATCGTCGATACGTATCTGGAGCTGGGCATACAGGGCATTTCCCTGGCGGACACCACCGGCATGGCCAACCCGCGTCAGGTCCATCGCCTGGTGCAGCGCGTGTTGACGCGCATTCCGGCCTCGGCACTGACCCTGCATTTCCACAACACCCGAGGCCTTGGGCTGAGCAACGTGCTGGCCGCTTATGAGGCCGGTGCGCGGCGTTTCGATGCGTCGCTGGGCGGCCTGGGTGGCTGTCCGTTCGCGCCGGGGGCTTCGGGAAATATCTGCACCGAGGATCTGGTGAACATGTGCGAGGAGATGGGTATCGAGACCGGCATCGACTTGCCGCACCTGTTGAAGATGTCCCGGCGCCTGCCAGCGCTGCTCGGCCATGAAATGCCAGGGCAAGTGGCCAAGGCCGGGCGCAACTGCGACCTGCATCCCACTCCCGAGAATCTGCCTGCCTGACTCAGGGCGACCGTTTGATCCTGTAGGAGCGCGCTTGCCCGCGATGAAATTTGTCAGACGCTGCGATGTTGACTGACACGCTGCAATCGCGGGCAAGCGCGCTCCTACAAAAATGAGTTCCAACCGAACGAACGTGCCACCACAGGCGTTCGTCCAGACAACAAAAACAATCGGGCTCCCCCTGGGAAGTCCAACTGGAGTCACCGTTATGTCTATCTCTGTTCTGAACCCGAACAGCAGCCTCGCCGAGGTTGTGAGCGCTGAAAAGGCGTTGATCCGCAAAGTCGCGTGGCGCCTGATGCCGCTGATCATGGTCTGCTACCTGTTTGCGTTCTTCGACCGCATCAACATCAGCTTCGCCAAATTCCAGTTGCAGACCGACCTGAGCCTGAGCGACACCGCCTACGGACTGGGCGCGAGTCTGTTCGTGATCGGCTACGTGCTGTTCGAGGTGCCCAGCAACATCATGCTGTACAAGGTCGGTGCCCGGCGCTGGATCGCGCGCATCATGATTTCCTGGGGCGTGGCGACGGCCCTGATGGTGTTCGTCAACGCCGAATGGCAGTTCTATGCCCTGCGCTTCATCATCGGCGCGATGGAAGCCGGTTTCGCACCGGGCGTGCTGTTTTATCTGACACTCTGGTTCCCGCAAACCTACCGTGGCCGTATCACCTCGATCCTGTTCCTGGCCTCGGCGTTCGCCGGCCTGCTGGGCGCGCCGATCTCCGGCCTGGTACTGGGGCACATGGATGGCGTCATGCAGATGCGCGGCTGGCACTGGCTGTTCCTGCTGGGCGGCCTGCCGTGCATCGCCCTGGGTTTCGCCGTGCTGACCATCCTCAAGGACCGCATCAGCGACGCTCACTGGCTAAGCGAATCCGAGAAGACTTACCTCGCCAGCCGCATCGCCCAGCATGAGCCGAACCAGCACGGCTCGCTACTGACCGCGCTGAAAATGCCAGGCTTCCTGATGCTCGGCCTGATCTACTTCCTGATCCAGGTGGCATCCTACGGCTTGAACTTCTGGGCTCCGCAGCTGATTCGCAGCGCCGGCGTCGAAAGCCCGGTCATGATCGGGCTGCTCACCGCCATCCCGTACATCTGCGGCGCCATCAGCATGGTTGTCATCGGCCGTCTGTCCGACGCCAGCGGCGAACGTCGCAAGTTCGTCTGCGGCCTGACCATCCTCGGCGCCATCGGCTTCTTCTGCGCCGGCATCTTCGCCCAGCACACCAGCATGCTGATCCTGTCCCTGGCCATGCTCGGTGGCGGCATCGTTGCCTCCATCCCGGCCTTCTGGACCCTGCCGCCCAAACTGCTGGCCGGCGCAGGCGCGGGTGCCGCAGGCGGCATCGCCCTGATCAACACCCTGGGTCAGTTCGGCGGCATCGTCAGCCCGGTCATGGTCGGCCGCATCAAAGACATGACCGGCAGCACCACCCCGGCGCTGTACGTGATCGGCGTCACCACCGTCATCGCCGCCGCCTTGCTGCTGTGGGCCCTGCCGGAGAAGCTGCGCACGCTGGACAAGAACCAGCACTGAGTTTCGCGACAACCCACCCGCTGACGGAGCCACAGCATTCGTCGGCGGGTGGGTCGTGGCGTTTCTAACCCTCCACCAGCCGATTCGAATACATCCTGCACTCCGCCAGCAACGCCAGCAGGTTCGGGTCGCGTTCGCGGGCCTTGAGGAAGACCAGGCCGATGTGTTGCTGCATGTGGTAGCGGGCTTGCAGCGGGATCAGGCGGACGCGGTTTTCGTAGACGGCGGCGATGCGGCCGGGGAGCAGGGCATAGCCTACGCCTGAGCTGACCATGCTCAGCAGGGTGAAGATGTCGTTGACCTGCATCGCCACCTTGGGCTCGAAGCCGGCCTGCTGGAACACCCGCATGCCGTCGCGGTGGGTGGCGAAGCCTTGGGTGAGGGTGATGAAGGTGGCTTCGCGCAGGTCGCTCAGGTCTACTTCGCTTTGCTGGGCGAACGGCGAGTCGGCGGGGGTAGCGAGGAAGATGTCGTCGGAAAACAGCGGCAACTGCTCGCAATCCGGGTCGTTGACGCTCTCGTTGAGCGACACCAGGATCGCATCCACTTCCATGTTTTTCAGTTTGTAGAACAGGTCGATGTTCGAGCCCAGGATCAGATCGATGTTGAGTTCGCTGCGGCGGATCTTCAGGCCCATGATCAGCTGCGGCACGGTCTTGACCGTCAGCGAATAGAGCGCCCCCAGCTTGAAGCGCGCCGCGGAGAAGCCCGCCGCCTGGCGCGTCTGTTCGACGGTGGCGAGCACTTCCTGGACGATTTTCTGCGCGCGCTCTTCCAGCACATAGGCGCTCTCAAGGGGCGTCAGGTTGCGGCCTTCGTGCTTGAACAGCGGGCAGCGCAGGGCGCTCTCCAGCGAGTGGATGGCGCGGTGCACGCTCACGGTGCTGGTCGAAAGCTCCGAAGCGGCCCGGGCCAGGTTGCCGGTGCGCATGAAGGCCAGGAAGATTTCCAGCTTCTTGAGGGTCAGCTCTTCGTCGATCTGCATCGTGTCTTCCGCTGCTGATTCTTGTTGTCCATGCGCTCGATTGTGCCGAAGTCGCAGGCGTCCGGCTGCATTAAATTCTCATCTTCACTGACACATGCGTTGCACTTTGGCGTCATAAGCTTGAGCCTTGAGCTTCTGAGGCGTCACTAGAGAGGTCCGTTACGGATGTATTACGGAGAAAAATTCAATGCCTGGACCCACCTGGTCGGTGCGGTGCTGGCGTCCGTCGGTGCGGTGTGGCTGCTGGTGATCGCGAGCCTTGCAGGTGACGTGTGGAAGATTGTCAGTGTGGCGGTGTATGGCGTGGCGCTGGTGCTGCTGTACAGCGCCTCGACGGTGTATCACAGCGTGCGTGGGCGGGCGAAGGTCATCATGCAAAAGGTCGATCACCTGTCGATCTATTTGCTGATTGCCGGCAGCTACACGCCGTTTTGCCTGGTCACCCTGCGCGGCCCGTGGGGCTGGACGCTGTTCGGGATTGTCTGGGGACTGGCGGTGATCGGCATGCTGCAGGAGATCAAGCCGCGTTCGGAGGCGCGGGTGATGTCGATTGTGATCTACGCAGTCATGGGCTGGATCGTTCTGGTGGCGGTCAAGCCGCTGATGGCGGCGCTTGGCACCGCCGGTTTTACCTGGCTGGCGCTGGGTGGGGTGCTGTACACGGTGGGGATTATTTTCTTTGCGTATGACAAGCGCTTTCGGCACTGGCACGGGATCTGGCATCTGTTCGTGATCGCCGGGAGTCTGCTGCATTTTGTGGCGATCACGTGGTATGTGCTCTGAGCTACACAGCCACCCGTAGCAGCACGGCTTGCCGGCGGGGGCGGTGTGTCAGCCAATGATGAGTTGACTGACACACCGCTCCCGCCGGCAAGCCGTGCTGCTACGGGGCGAGGAGAACAGATGAAATGTTGGGTGGGTCCCGAAGGAGACTTTCCCTCAGAAATCCCCCCACAACTGCTGCGCGACGCTCAGGGCCACGACCGGGGCGGTTTCGGTGCGCAGCACGCGCGGGCCGAGGCGGGCGGCGTGGAAGCCGGCGTCTTGCGCCTGATCCACCTCGGCATCGTTCAAGCCGCCTTCGGGCCCGATCAGAAACGCCAGGCTTGCAGGCTTGGCATGGCTGACCAACGGCTCGGCCACCGGATGCAGCACCAGTTTCAGGGCGGCCTGGGTGTGCTTGAGCCAGTCGGCCAAGGTCACCGGCGGATTGACCACCGGCACCACCGAGCGCCCGCACTGCTCGCACGCGCTGATCGCAATCTGCTGCCAGTGGGCCTGACGCTTTTCGGCCCGCTCATCTTTTAACCGTACTTCGCAGCGTTCGCTGATGATCGGGGTGATCTGGGTAACGCCAAGCTCGGTGGCCTTCTGGATCGCCCAGTCCATGCGCTCGCCGCGAGACAGGCCCTGGCCCAGGTGGATCTGCAGGGGCGATTCCGCCATCCCCGCAAAGCCCTCGGTCACCTGCACGCGCACCTGTTTCTTGCCGACCTCGGTGAGCGTTGCGCGAAACTCCGTCCCGGAGCCGTCGAACAGCTGCACGGCATCGCCCACAGCCATGCGCAGCACCCGGCCGATGTAATGCGCCTGGGCTTCTGGCAGTTCGTGCTCGCCGATGCTCAGGGGGGCGTCGATGAAAAAGCGGGAGAGTCTCATGGTTGTTTCTCTGAAGATGTTGAATGCAACGCGGTCATTCGTAGGAGCGCGCTTGCCCGCGATAGCGGTGTGTCAGATTGCGCATTTGGCACAGGCATATCGCAGTCGCGGGCAAGCGCGCTCCTACAGGATTAATTGATGGCCCCCAACGCGGAGCGTGGAAACCATCATCATTCGTGTGGGCTGTCAGCCCGGATCACGGAAGTCCGGGTGGAAGTTCTCCCGCACCGCCACACTGACGCTGCTGCGGGTCGCGATGTCGATGCCTTCGCTGGCCACTTCGGCCAGGAAGTCGATCTGCTCCGGGGTGATCACGTAGGGCGGCAGGAAGTACACCACGCTGCCCAGCGGACGCAGCAGCGCGCCACGGGTCAGGGCGTGTTCGAAGACTTTCAGGCCGCGTCGCTCCTGCCAAGGGTAGGCCGCCTTGCTGGCCTTGTCCTGGACCATCTCGATGGCAACGGCCATCCCGGTCTGGCGCACTTCGGCGACGTTGGGGTGATCGGCCAGGTGCGCGGTCGCGGTCTTCATGCGCTGGGCCAGCGCCTTGTTGTTCTCGATGACGTTGTCTTGCTCGAAGATGTCCAGCGTCGCCAGCGCCGCCGCACAGGCCAGCGGATTGCCGGTGTAGCTGTGGGAGTGCAGGAAGGCGCGCAGGGTCGGGTATTCGTCGTAGAAGGCGTCGTAGACGTCATCGGTGGTGATGCACGCCGCAAGCGGCAGGTAGCCGCCGGTCAGCGCCTTGGACAGGCACAGGAAGTCCGGACGTATGCCGGCCTGCTCGCAGGCGAACATGGTGCCGGTGCGACCGAAGCCCACCGCGATTTCGTCGTGGATCAGGTGCACGCCATAACGATCACAGGCCTCGCGCAGCAGCTTGAGGTAGATCGGATCGTACATGCGCATGCCGCCGGCGCCCTGGATCAGCGGCTCGATGATGACCGCGGCGATGGTGTCGTGATGCTCGGCCAGGGTCTGTTCCATCACCGCGAACATGGTGCGGGTGTGCTCTTCCCAGCTCACGCCTTCAGGGCGGTGATAGCAGTCGGGGCTCGGCACCTTGATGGTGTCCATCAGCAGCGCTTTGTAGGTTTCAGTGAACAGCGGCACATCGCCCACCGACATTGCCGCGACGGTTTCGCCGTGGTAGCTGTTGGTCAGGGTCACGAAGCGTTTCTTGGCCGGCTTGCCGCGATTGAGCCAGTAGTGAAAGCTCATTTTCAGCGCGACTTCGATGCAGGACGAACCGTTATCGGCGTAGAAGCACCGCGTCAGCCCTTCCGGCGTCATGGCCACCAGGCGCTCCGACAGCTCGATCACCGGTTGATGGCTGAAACCTGCCAGAATCACGTGTTCCAGTTGGTCGACCTGATCCTTGATGCGCTGGTTGATGCGCGGGTTGGCGTGGCCGAACACGTTGACCCACCAGGAACTGACTGCGTCCAGGTAACGCTTGCCCTCGAAATCTTCGAGCCACACGCCTTCGCCGCGCTTGATCGGGATCAGCGGCAGCTTTTCATGGTCTTTCATCTGGGTGCAGGGGTGCCACAGGACTTTCAAGTCGCGTTGCATCCACTGATCGTTGAGGCCCATCTTTAATCTCCCGGTGACGACTCGCATGACGCGAGGGCAAACAATCGCGCAAGCCTATGCAATGCGTCGGACAGGGACAACCTTTAGCGTATTTTCAAACGCTTGGCTGACGCCAGAAATCGGCCCTGCGCGCAGTGCTGGCGGGCCTTTCACGGCTGGCGTATCCTTCGCGCTCTTTGAAGGCGCGAACAAGAAAATCCGCCCCTTCCCTCGTTTTATTCCGGAGTTCGCTAAATGCTTTCTGGTTGGCTGCGCGCCTGTGCGCTGGTGATGGTTGGGCTGGTCAGCGCGCACGCGCAGGCTGTGGATAAGCCGCATACGGCGATTGTCGTCGGGGGTGGCCTGGCAGGCCTGACGGCGGCTTATGAGCTGCAGAACAAGGGCTGGCAAGTCACCCTGCTGGAAGCCAAGCCCGCGGTTGGCGGTCGATCTGGCCTGGCCGGTAGCGAGTGGATCGGCAACGCCAAGGCGCAGCCGGTGCTCAACCAGTACCTGGAGCGCTTCAAGCTCAAACCCGTGCCTGCGCCAGAGTTCGTGCGCACGCCGGGTTACCTGATCGAAGGCGAGTACTTCTCCGCCGCCGATCTTGCGACCAAACAACCGGCCACTGCCGAAGCCATCAAGCGCTATGAAACTGCGCTGGACGACATGGCCCGTTCGATCACCGATCCCGAAAACCCGGCCGCCAACAGCACGCTGTTCGCGCTGGACCAGATCAACGTCGCCAACTGGCTGGATCGCCTGAACCTGCCGCCGACTGCGCGCCAGCTCATCAATCAGCAGATTCGTACCCGTTACGACGAACCTTCGCGCCTGTCGCTGCTGTATTTCGCACAGCAGTCGCGGGTCAATCGCAATGTCGAGGATCGTGACCGTCGTGCAGCACGCCTGCCGGGCGGCAGTGCGGTGCTGGCTGAAGAGTTCGTCAAACAGCTGAAAGTCATCAAGACCAACTCGCCGGTATCGGCCATCAACCAGGACAAGGACGGCGTGACCGTCAAGGTCGGCGCGGTAGGCTATGAAGCCGAGTACGTGGTACTGGCCGTGCCATTGCGCGCGCTGAGCAAGATTCAGCTGACCCCGGCGCTGGACGCCCAGCATCAGGGCGCGATCAAGAGCACCAACTACGGCTGGCATGACCAGATCATGCTCAAGTTCAAGACGCCGGTTTGGGACAGCAAGGCGCGCATGTCCGGTGAAATCTACAGCAACACCGGCCTTGGCATGCTGTGGATCGAGCCTGCCCTGAAGGGCGGTGCCAACGCGGTCATCAACCTGTCCGGCGACAACGCCCGCATCATGCAGGCCTTTGGCGACAAGCAGATGGTGGACCAGGTGCTGATTCGCCTGCATGCGTTCTACCCGCAGGCCCGTGGCGCGTTTACCGGTTATGAAATCCGTCGCTCCAGCGTCGATCCTTCCACGGGCGGTGCCTACCTGGCGTTTGGTCCGGGGCAGATCAGCAAATACTGGCGCCTGTGGGAAAAGCCGCTGCAGCGCATTGCGTTCGCCGGTGAGCACACCGACGCCCTGTACCCAGGCACGCTGGAGGGCGCATTGCGCACCGGTCAGCGCGCTGCCGGGCAGGTTCAGGACCTGGCGGCCGGCAAGTCTTTCGAGCCTGTGAAAGTTGCGCCACCGAAAGCGCCTGACGCAGCACCGAAGGAAAGCGGCGGCGGCATTGGCGGCTTCTTCTCGAACATGTTTGGTGGTTCCAAGCCTGAAGCCAAACCGGCCGAGAAGGCACCAGAGCCTGCTCCAGCACCGGCCCCTGCGCCTGCACCAGCACCAGTGACTCCGCCGCCTGCGCCTGCGGTCGAGCCGGCCAAGCCTGCGGTGGTTGAGCCCGCGAAAAAGGCACCGGCCAAGAAAGAACCGGCCAAGAAGGAACCTGTGAAAAAGGCTCCGGCCAAGCCTGCCACCACCCACAAGGCACCTGCCAAGACTGACGCCGCGAAAAAGGCGCCAGCCAAGGCTGCGACCGACAAGGCGGCTCCGGCAGCGGACAGCAAGAACTGATCGCTGAGTGCTGGCAATGAGAAAGGCGCGGTTTGAGACCGCGCCTTTTTTTTCGCCTGGCGAATAAGCCCAGCGTCTAGAGTGTTGTTATCTATGAGGTTCGGATCGACGCCAAACCGTAGCAGCATGGCTTGCCAGCGGGGGCGGCAGTGAGATCGCTCCCGCCGGCAAGCCGTGCTGCTACGAGGGGAATGTTCGCTGCGACCGTAACGTTGCGTTAATCGGCCATGGAGAAAAATATGACGGGATTTTCCCATCGTATTTCCTGATATTTCAGAGCAAAATTTTGCGCTTTCTTTCGATAGGTAAACCGCTAGTCTTTCTCGCAGCTTCAAGGGCTGCTTTTACAGGATCTCTACCATGCAGTTACGCAACTCTTCTTCTCGCTATGGCTGGGTCAGCATTGTTCTGCACTGGGGCGTGGCGCTGACGGTTTTCGGGTTGTTCGCGCTGGGCTTGTGGATGGTCGGGCTCGGTTACTACGACACCTGGCGCAAGGCCGGTCCTGATCTGCACAAGAGCATCGGGATCACGCTGTTTCTGTTCATGCTGATCCGTGTGGTCTGGCGTTTCGTCAGCCCGCCACCGCCGCCTCCGGCCAACCATAGCCGGTTCGTGCGGGTCGCGGCGACACTGGGGCACGCGTTCCTGTATCTGGACCTGTTCCTGGTGATGTTTGCCGGATACCTGATTTCCACCGCAGAAGGTGTCGGTATTCCGGTGTTCGGACTGTTTGAAGTGCCTGCGCTGATCAGCGGACTGCCCGACCAGGCGGACGTTGCTGGCGAAGTGCACCTGTACCTGGCCTGGACCCTGGTGATCTTCGCTGTACTTCATGGTCTGGCCGCCCTCAAGCATCACTTCATCGACCGTGATGCGACGCTTATTCGTATGCTTGGCCGCAAGGCCTGACGCTTCTCAACTGAACCATAGGAAGACGACGTATGTTGAAAAAGACACTTGCTGCACTGGCCATCGGTTCCGCGCTGCTGTCGGCAGGCCAGGCAATGGCGGCTGACTACACCATCGATAAAGAAGGCCAGCACGCCTTCATCGACTTCACCATCAGCCACCTGGGCTATAGCTTCATCCACGGTACCTTCAAGGACTGGACCGGTAACTTCAGCTTCGATGCTGCCAAGCCTGAAGACAGCAAGATCAGCATCGACATCAAGACCGCCAGCGTCGACACCAACCACGCCGAGCGTAACAAGCACATCAGCAGCAAGGACTTCCTGGACGTCGCTACCTACCCTGACGCCAAGTTCGTCTCCACCAAGGTCACCAACGTTGGCAAGAACGCCGATGGCAAGACCACTGCTGACGTAGAAGGCGACCTGACCCTGCACGGCGTGACCAAGCCGGTCGTGATCAAGGCCACCTTCAACGGCGAAGGCAAGGACCCATGGGGCGGCTACCGCGCTGGCTTCAATGGCACCACTTCGATCAAGCGTTCGGATTTCGGCAAGATGATGGACCTGGGTCCAGCGTCTGACGTCGTCAACTTCGAAATCTCGTTCGAAGGCGTCAAAGCCAAGTAACAACGCAGTACGGCAATTTGTAGGAGCGCGCTTGCCCGCGACGGCGTCAAGGCAGACATTTCAAAGGTGACTGACACGCCGCAATCGCGGGCAAGCGCGCTCCTACATAGCAGATACAAAAACGCCCCGAACCAGTCGGGGCGTTTTCGTTTCTGCCTGAGGGCTTAGCCTTCGCGGTTACGCGTCAGCAAGGCCGGCTTTTCACCGCGCGGGCGGCTTGGTAGTTGGTCGAGCAGTTCGGCAGACGGGAAACGGTCAACCTTGGACTCTTTGTGCATGATCTTCGGACCAGGCTGGCCATCGCGAGGGCCGCGAACGGCTGGCTCTTGGCGCGCAGGCTGATCGTCACGCGCCGGGCGGCGGTTGCGTGGCTGATCTTCGCGACGGCCTTGGCCTGTGCGCGAACCGCCGCGTTTTTCGCCTGAACCGGTGCTGGCGCCACCACCCGAACGAGCACCACCCGAGGTGCTGCCGTTCGAAGCGCTGCCACCACGCGGGTTGCTGCGACCCTGGCCCTGACCCCGTGGAGCAGGCGCGGTGCCGGTGGCCGGAGCGCCCGGACGACGGCCGCGGCCTTGCTGGTTCTTGCCCTGGTAGGGGCTGACGTAGTCGGCGCGGTTGCCGAAGTTGTCGACTTCGTCGTCCAGGAACTCTTCCGGATCGCGATTGGCGCGCGGGGCCGGTTGCGGCTGGGCCTGACGCGCTTCGCCGGATGGCGTGCCCTGACGCGGCTTCTGCCGGCGCTGCTGGTTGCGCGCAGGACGCTCGCCTTCGGAGGCGGTTGCGGCAGCCGGTTTTTCCTTGTCCTTGCCCTTGTCTTTGCCTTTGTCCTTGCGACCGCCACCACCGCCGCCGCCGTTAGGACCGTCGCCACGCGGGCCACGACCGTTGCGCGGGTTGCGCACGTCCGGGCGTTCGCGCACTTCAGGCTTTTCCGCTTCGACCGAGTTGATGTCGAAGCCCATCAGATCGCCGTCGGCGATCTTCTGCCTGGTCATGCGCTCGATGCTCTTGAGCAGCTTCTCTTCGTCCGGCGCGACCAGCGAGATCGCCTCGCCGCTGCGGCCAGCACGGCCGGTACGACCGATGCGGTGCACGTAGTCTTCGTCGACGTTAGGCAGTTCGAAGTTGACCACGTGAGGCAGTTGGTCGATGTCCAGGCCACGGGCGGCGATGTCGGTCGCGACCATGATGCGCACGGTGCCGGCCTTGAAATCGGCCAGGGCCTTGGTGCGGGCGTTCTGGCTCTTGTTGCCGTGGATCGCGACGGCGCTCAGGCCGTGCTTGTCCAGGTACTCGGCCAGGCGGTTGGCGCCGTGCTTGGTGCGGGTGAAGACCAGCACCTGTTCCCACGCGCCCTGGGTGATCAGGTGCGCCAGCAGCGAACGCTTGTGGTTGGCCGGCAGGCGGAAGACGCGTTGTTCGATGCGCTCGACCGTGGTGTTCGGCGGCGTGACTTCGATGCGCTCCGGGTCATGCAGCAGCTTGCCTGCAAGGGCGGTGATGTCGGCCGAGAAAGTGGCCGAGAACAGCAGGTTCTGACGCTTGGCCGGCAGGCGCGCGAGGACTTTCTTCACGTCGTGAACGAAGCCCATGTCGAGCATGCGGTCGGCTTCGTCCAGGACCAGGATTTCAACGTGGGACAGATCGACGCTGCCCTGGCCTGCCAGGTCCAGCAGGCGGCCGGGGCAGGCGACCAGAACGTCGACGCCACGGGCCATGGCCTGCACCTGGGGGTTCATGCCGACGCCGCCGAAAATGCAGGCGCTGACGAACTTCAGGTTCTTGGCGTAGATCTTGAAGCTGTCGTGGACCTGGGCTGCAAGTTCACGGGTTGGGGTCAGGACCAGTACGCGCGGTTGGCGCGGGCCGTGACGCTGGGATTTGTCCGGGTGACCGTTGGGGAACAGGCGCTCCAGGATAGGGAGAGCGAAACCACCGGTTTTACCAGTACCTGTCTGTGCGGCGACCATCAGATCGCGGCCTTGCAACACGGCGGGGATAGCCCGCTGTTGCACTGGCGTAGGCTGGGAATAGCCAGCCGCCTCGATGGCGCTGACTAAAGCCTCGGAGAGACCGAGGGAAGCAAAGGACATGAGTAATCCTGTCTTAAGTTGGGGCAATGGGCCCGAATAGAAGTGAGGTGCTCGGCGCGAAAAAGAGTTCGAAGGGCGCAGTCCCGGGGTCTGTAAGTTCAACTCGGGGCAGGGCGCGGGTGAAAGAAAATGCGCTGCTGACGTGTTCGAGAAGTCTTCTGTGAGACCGAGCATCCGGGCGTGAGCCTGGCGGGATCGCGGGAGTATAACAGAGCAATCACAACTCGCTGCGTTCGTGCTGCTCAACGGTTTTATCATGCCCGTCGGCCGTTTGCGTGGTTGCCGGGGCCGGCGGCAGCTCCCCGGTGTAACGCGCCACCAGCTCGGCATAGGCCGGTTCACGCTTGAAGCGCTTGAGTTCGGCGCCGAAGCGCTGCACCAGCAGATCCATGCCGACGTTGCGCCGCACCGCCAGGTACAGGTCCTGGCGGGCAATCACGTTGGGCACTTCGCTGATCTCGTCGCGCAGCTTGAGCTTGTCGATCATCTGTTGGCCGACCAGACGCTCGGTCACCACCAGATCGACGCGGCCACGGGCCAGCTTGCCGAAGTTGGCCTCGTGGGTGGGCGCCGGCTCCCGGATGAACAGGGTCGAGGCGTCGAATTCCGGGCTGTACTGGTAGCCGGGGGATACCCCGACGGTCAACCCGGTCAGGTCCTCCATGCGCTCGAACCGGTGCGGGCGGGCCTTGGCCTGAAACAGCACCCAGTTGATCTCGGACAGCGGCTCGTTCGGGTACAGCAGCAGGTTATCGCGTTCGGGCAGCTTGAGAATGTCCAGCACGCCGTCGGCTTCACCCTGCTCAAGCATCAACAGGCAACGCTTCCAGGGCAGGAACTGCCACTGCACGTCGATCCCCAGGCGCTTGAAGACGATGGTGGTCATCTCGTAGTCCAGCCCCGACGCCTCCTGGCCATCGACCATCACATAGGGCGCCCAGGGTTCGGTGACAAGACGCAGCCTTTCGCCCAGAGCGGTGAAGCTCAGGCAGACGAGAAGGGCGGCGCATAGCAGTCGCAGGTTCAGGGGCATGGCGCGAGAGTACGATGCTCGCCCGCCAAATAGAAGGGGCGGCGCAAGAGATCGCTCGCGCCGCCTGTGGTCGATCAGGCCGAGCGCTGCACCTTGACCAGATGCTGGTAGATGGCGGTACGCCGACGGCCAAGCAGCCTGCGCACTGCCCAGTGCTCCAGCCATTGCTGGAGCTGCGCTGGCGGGATGGGACCCTGCATCCGTCGTTCGGCGTTGCTGAAGGCCTTTTCCCACCAGACGGCGGAGCAGGCGCGATCGAATTCGTTCGGGTACTCACAGCAGCCGTACAGCACTTCACGTACGAACTGGCGCTGCGGCTGTGGCACCGCGAGGGTCGCGCTCTTGTAGACCAGGCGCTGCCAGGTACCGGGCCGCGGCAACTGTGCCGAGACATTGCCGGTGTCGTGCAGGGCCTGGGCGCTGAGCGGAGCGTGACCGTGCTTGCCCAGCCAGGCGCGAACCTTGGCGCGAAACAGCTGCTTGCGGCTCCAGTAATGGTGGATCAGGTCGGTGCACTGATCGACTTTCATCGAGCGGTAGGCGGCAACGCCCAGGCAGAATTCCTCCAGCGTGTAGGCGCCGGGGGTGATGGGGAAGAACTCGTCCATCAATGCGATGGAGCTGTCGAGCAGCGCCATGTCCTGATGTGTGAGCCCGATCACGCCGGAGTTCACCAGCGACATTTCATCATCGGCCAGGCCGCGCTGCGCCAGGGTTTCGGCCAGTGCGGTGTAGAGGATGGTGCCCTTGCAATCGGCATAGCGCAGTTGAAAGGCGTTGCACAGCAACGTGCCTGGCTGAACACGTTCGAACAGCGCCATGGGGCTTGCGTGGAAGAAGGTGTCGGTGTCGATCAGGATCGCTTTTTCCGACTCCTGCAGCACCATCCGCGCAACGACATGTTTGCAGCGGAAGTGATAATGGTGCGGCCCGCTCCACTGGCGACGCATCTCGGCATCGATGGCGCGTACGCGCACCGGCAGATGACGATAGGGTTCTGGGTTGTCGCTGAAGACTTGAATGTCGAAGGGACGCTCGGTTGTATCACCGGCTTTTGCCAGGGCGCTCGCAATGCTGAAGACTGCTTCCTGGTGGTAGGTGTCGGCACCGAATACCAGGTAGACCAGCTGCGGGCGGGAAGAGATGTTATTGAATGAAGTCAACTGCTTGGATATCCGTCTCGGTCAGGCACTGGCAGGCCATGTACTATCAGCCTGCCGTGCGAACATTACCCTATAGTGACCGGCATGTTCGAGACAGATTCAAACCGTTCAGCGGGGCAGTTTGAGATTGTTCCAGATCGACAGGCTAGGTTCAGTCTGGTTCATCGTATAGAAGTGCAGGCCCGGTGCGCCGCCTTGCAACAATTGCTCGCACATTTGCGTCACGACCTGTTCGCCAAACGCCTGGATGCTCGCCGCATCATCGCCGTAGGCTTCCAGTTGCTTGCGGATCCAGCGTGGGATCTCTGCGCCGCAGGCGTCGGAGAAACGTGCCAGTTTGCTGTAGTTGGTGATGGGCATGATGCCCGGCACGATCGGGATGTTCACGCCCATCTTCTGCACGCGCTCGACGAAGTAGAAGTAGCTGTCGGCGTTGAAGAAATACTGGGTGATCGCGCTGTTGGCACCGGCGTTGGCCTTACGCACGAAGTTCTTCAGGTCGTCTTCGAAGTTGCGCGCCTGTGGGTGCATTTCCGGGTAGGCGGCGACTTCGATTTCGAAATGGTTGCCGGTTTCTTCGCGGATGAACGTCACCAGATCACTGGCGTGAGGCAACTCACCGCCGGAAATGCCCATGCCCGAAGGCAGGTCGCCGCGCAGGGCGACGATGCGTTTGATGCCCGCATCCTTGTATTGCGTCAGCAGGCCGCGCAGGTCGGCCTTGCTGTCACCGACGCACGACAAATGCGGCGCCGACGGGATATTCACTTCTTTTTCCAGCTGCAGCACGGTGTTGATCGTGCGCTCGCGCGTGGACCCACCGGCACCGTAGGTGCAGGAGAAGAAGTGTGGGTTGTAGCTGGCCAGCGTGCGGGCGACAGCCATCAGTTTTTCATGACCAGCGTCGGTCTTCGTCGGGAAGAACTCGAAGCTGTAGCGACGGTCTTGGGACATGGTCGTATCCTGGGGAACTCGTAAACCTTACGCCTGCCCCCGTAGGAGCGCGCTTGCCCGCGACGGCGGTGTGTCAGATACAAACATTACGACTGACACTCCGCGGTCGCGGGCAAGCGCGCTCCTACCAGGGCTGCGGCCGTTCATGCGTGAGCGGCTTGCCCGTAACGGCGGGCAAGCCGTGCAACACACAGATCAGTAGCGGTAAGCGTGCGGCTTGAACGGACCTTCGACGCTCACGCCGATGTAGTCGGCCTGGGTCTTGGTCAGTTTGGTGACCACGCCGCCGAAGCCGCGCACCATTTCCAGGGCCACTTCTTCGTCCAGCTTTTTCGGCAGAACTTCGACGGTCAGGCGCTCGGCTTTCTGAGCCGGGCTCAGGTCAGCGTACTTCTGGTCGAACAGGAAGATCTGGGCCAGAACCTGGTTGGCGAACGAGCCGTCCATGATGCGGCTTGGGTGACCGGTGGCGTTGCCCAGGTTCACCAGACGGCCTTCGGCCAGCAGGATCAGGTAGTCGTCGTTCTGTGGATCGAAATCGCCTGCGCCTGTGCGGTGGATCTTGTGCACTTGTGGCTTCACTTCTTCCCATGCCCAGTTCTTGCGCATGAAAGCGGTGTCGATTTCGTTGTCGAAGTGACCGATGTTGCAGACCACAGCGCGTTTTTTCAGCGCCTTGAGCATGTTCGCGTCGCAAACGTTGACGTTGCCGGTGGTGGTCACGATCAGGTCGATCTTGCCCAGCAGAGCCTTGTCGATGGTCGCTTCGGTGCCGTCGCTTTCACCGTTGATGAACGGCGAAACCAGCTCGAAACCGTCCATGCATGCCTGCATGGCGCAGATCGGGTCGACTTCGGTGACCTTCACGATCATGCCTTCCTGACGCAGGGACTGGGCCGAGCCCTTGCCCACGTCACCGTAACCGATGACCAGCGCTTGCTTGCCGGACAGCAGGTGGTCGGTGCCGCGCTTGATGGCGTCGTTCAGGCTGTGACGGCAGCCGTACTTGTTGTCGTTCTTGCTCTTGGTGACCGAGTCGTTGACGTTGATCGCAGGGATCTTCAGTTCGCCCTTGGCCAGCATGTCCAGCAGGCGGTGTACGCCAGTGGTGGTTTCTTCGGTGACGCCGTGGATCTTGTCCAGCATCGCCGGGTATTTCTTGTGCAGGATCTCGGTCAGGTCGCCGCCGTCGTCGAGGATCATGTTGGCGTCCCATGGCTGACCGTCCTTGAGGATGGTCTGCTCGATGCACCACTCGTACTCTTCTTCGGTCTCGCCTTTCCAGGCGAAGACAGGGATACCGGCAGCGGCGATGGCGGCAGCGGCCTGGTCCTGAGTCGAGAAAATGTTGCACGACGACCAGCGTACTTCGGCACCCAGGGCAACCAGGGTTTCGATCAGCACGGCAGTCTGGATGGTCATGTGGATGCAGCCGAGAATCTTCGCGCCCTTGAGCGGTTGCTCACCAGCGTATTTGCGACGCAGGCCCATCAGGGCAGGCATTTCGGACTCAGCGATGATGGTCTCGCGACGGCCCCATGCAGCCAGGGAAATGTCGGCAACCTTGAAATCGTTGAAATCGGCGGGCGTCTGTACAGCGCTCATAAGAGTCTCCATTCGTAGTGTGCGAATGGGCGCCGTTGTGCGTTTAAGGCTTGTCCGGTTCGAGACGAACCTGAACAAACAACGCCCCATCCGAGCCTGACAGGTCTGACCTGCTGCAGCGCCCCTCGGACAGGTGGCGGGAAAACGGTATCAAGTGGTGATGACCGTTTTTTGAAGCGGGGGCGATTATAACTTCTGAGCTATAAGCTGCAAGCTGCAAGCGACAAGTGAAAGCAGATCTGCTTTTACTTGCAGCTTGGGGCTTGAAGCTTGAAGCTTGGGGGCACAAACGCCACGATTTTCCAAACGCCCTGGAGCCCCCTATGAACTTCCACACTCGCAAGTGGGTGAAACCCGAAGACCTCAACCCCAACGGTACCTTGTTCGGGGGCAGCCTGCTGCGCTGGATCGACGAGGAAGCGGCGATCTACGCCATCGTTCAGTTGGGTAACCAGCGGGTGGTGACCAAGTACATTTCCGAGATCAACTTCGTCAGCGCCTCGCGCCAGGGCGACATCATCGAGTTGGGTATCACCGCGACGGAGTTTGGCCGCACCTCGATCACCCTGACCTGCCAGGTGCGCAACAAGATCACTCGCAAGAGCATCCTGACGGTGGAGAAGATGGTGTTCGTGAACCTGGGCGAAGACGGTTTGCCAGCGCCCCACGGCAAGACCGAGATCACGTACGTGAAGGACCAGTTCAAGGATGAGGCGGTGAACGAGTGATCGTTGTGTGAGGATGCGCGAAATACGCGACCGCCGCTTGTAGGAGCGCGCTTGCCCGCGATGGCGGCCTGTCAGTCACCACAGAGGCCACAGGCACACCGCAATCGCGGGCAAGCGCGCTCCCACAACGAGGTCAGGAAGGGTTCTTCGCCTTCCAGTCCCGCAGCCACTGCAGGCCTTCGCTGGTATCGCCTTTAGGGCGGTACTCGCAACCGATCCAGCCGGTGTAGCCCAAGCGGTCGATTTCTTCGAACAGCCACGGATAATTCACTTCGCCCAGATTCGGCTCATGACGGTCCGGCACGCCCGCGATCTGGATGTGGCCCACGCCTGCGAAATCACGACGCAACTTGCTGATCACATCGCCTTCGACGATCTGGCAGTGATAGAAGTCGAACTGCACTTTCAGGTTGTCGGCACCGACTTCCTTGCACACCGCCTGGCCCTGGTCCTGGCGATTGAGGAAGAAGCCTGGCATGTCGCGGGTATTGATCGGCTCGATCAGCACGGTCACGCCGACCTTGGCCGCTTCCTGCGCTGCATGATGCAGGTTCTCGATATACACCGCATGGTGCTTTTCGCGCAGCTCTTCGCTTGGCAGCAGGCCGGCCATCACGTGAATGCGGTCGTTGCCCAGCACGGCGGCGTACTCCAGTGCCTTCTGGATGCCTGCGCGAAACTCTTCCTCACGACCCGGCAGCGAGGCAATCCCGCGCTCGCCCTTGGCCCAGTCGCCCGGCGGTGCGTTGAACAGCGCCTGGGTCAGTTTGTTGTCGACCAGGCGCTGTTTGATCTCGGCTGCCGTGAAGTCGTACGGGAACAGGTACTCCACCGCCTCGAAACCGTCCGCCGCCGCAGCAGCGAAGCGGTCGAGGAAATCGTGTTGCGGGTACAGCATGCTGAGGTTGGCAGCGAAACGAGGCATGTCTTACTCCTGTCTTCTAAGAGACAGGCGGCGTGCAATCAGGATTCGCACACCGCCTGGGGTATCAAACGAACGGCCAGATCACCAGGGTCATCAAGAAGCCCAGCGTGCCGAGCACGGTGACCAGGAAGGTCCAGGTGCGCAGGCCGTCACCCACGTTCAGGCCGGCCAGCTTGGTGAACATCCAGTAACCGGCGTCGTTGATGTGCGACATCGCCAGGCCGCCACCGCCCATGGCCAGGCACAGCAGGGCCATGTGGTTGGCAGAGAGGTTCATGCTGGCGATCAGTGGGCTGAGGATGCCGGCAGTGGTCACCAGTGCCACTGTGGTCGAGCCTTGCACGGCGCGCAACAGCAGCGTCAGGATAAAGCCCAGCGCCAGAACCGGCAGGCCGGTGTTACGCAGCGCTTCGGAAACGACAGCACCGATGCCGGTGTCCACTAGGACCTTGCCGAACACGCCACCGGCGCCGGCAATCAGGATCACCATGGCAACGCCCGGCAGGGCCGAGCCGATCACGTCGGACACCTGGCTGCGGCTCCAGCCACGGCGCGAACCCAGGATCCAGGCACACAGCAAGGTGTCGATCAGCAGCGCAACCAGCGGCGCGCCCAGCACGGTCAGCACGCTGCGCAGGGTCGAATCCGCTGGCAGCATGGTGGTGGCCAGGGTGCCCAGCAGGATCAGGATGATCGGCAGCAGAATCAGCGCAACGATAATCCCGGCGCCCGGTGCCGGAGCCTTGGGCAATTTGGCTGCCAGGCTGCTGGCGCTTTCTTCCAGGCCCAACTCTTTGGTGTGGGTCGCTTCCTTGGTGTTGGAGTAGTCGTTGTTGGCCCACGCCACCAGGTCTTCGTTGGTGATGTGCGGACCGTAGACTTCGCTGCGGATGTCGTCGGTCATCGGGTAGGTCTTGCGGGTCATGCGACCGGCGATCACGTAACCGATCAGGCACAGCACAGCCACCATCGGGATACCGAACATCAGCACACGGCCAAGGTCAGCGCCCAGTTGCCCGGCAGCGGCGACAGCGCCCGGATGCGGCGGCAGGAACGCATGCACCGACAGCAGCGCGGCACACATCGGCAGGGCGAAGATCAGCAGCGGCTTGCGTGCAGCGCGAGCAACACCGTAGGCCAGTGGCATGAGGATGATCACGCCGACCTCGAAGAACACCGGGATACCGACCATGAAACCGGCGACGGTCAGGGCCAGCGGCGTGCGCTTGTTGCCGAAGCGGTTGATCAGGGTCTTGGCCAGCGCCTCGGCGCCGCCGGACAACTCGATGATTCGCCCGATCATGGCACCCAGCGCGATGATGATCGCGATGTGGCCCAGGGTCTTGCCCATGCCGCCTTCGATGGTTGCCACCAGGTCAGCCGGCTTAACGCCCGCGACCAGGGCGACGATGATGCTGACGAGCATCAGGGCCACGAACGGCTGGAATTTGTACTTGAGGACCAGCAGCAGCAACAGCGCGATGCCGGCACCTGCGATGGTCATTAGGATCAGAGGAGTCATGTTGAGTGTCGTGTCCTGTTGTTATTTTTGTCCGGCGAGCCGGGAGCCGGAGACCGCCGAAGCGGTCCCCAATCAAACGCTTTGTCAGCGGGTTACCAGTTCACACCGAACGCCTGGCGCAGATCTTCCAGCGCCGCTGCGTCCAGAGGCTCGGGTTTGGGGTTGCTCATCAGCCACAGGCGGGCGGTCTCTTCGAGCTCTTCCAGGGCGAAGGCTGCCTTGGCGACCGAGCTTTCCCAGACCACCGGGCCCAACCGCTCGAGCATCACGCCGCGCACGCTGTTCGCCAGTTTCGCCACCTGTTCGGCGACTTTCGGCGAGCCCGGGCGCTCGTAGTTGATGAGCGGGATGTGACCGACCTTCATCACCTGATACGGCGTGATGGGCGGAAGGATGTCGTTCTGCTGCCAGACGCCGGCCAGGGTCAGCGCCACCAGGTGCGTGGAGTGGGTGTGCACCACGCCGCCAACGCTTGGGTTACGGTCGTAGACTTCGCGGTGCAGCATCAGGGTTTTCGACGGCTTGTCGCCCGACACCCATTCGCCCGCCAGGTTGACCTTGGCGATGGCTGCCGGGTCCAGACGGCCCAGGCAGGCGTCGGTCGGGGTGATCAGCCAGCCGTCATCCAGGCGTGCACTGATGTTGCCCGCGCTGCCGACGGTATAGCCACGGCCGAACAGCAGGCGGCCGATGTCGCAGATTTCTTCGCGCAGTTTATTTTCGGCACTCATGCAGCACCTCCGGCCAACTGCTTGAGGGCCTTGTCGAAGAAGTCACGGCCACCGAAGTTGCCGGACTTGAGCGCCAGTGCCAGCGGCTGGTCGCCACTGCTGATGGTCGCCGGAACGCCCGGATCGATCTGCGCGCCGATTTTCAGCAGGCTCACGCCCAGCGCTTGAACCACCGCGCCCGAGGTCTCGCCACCTGCGACGACGAAGCGTTTTACGCCGGCCTTCAGCAGGCCGCTGGCGATCTTGCCCAGCGCCTCTTCAACCATCGCGCCTGCGCGCTCGACGCCCAGCTTCTGCTGCACGGCTTTGACTTCATCCGGGCTGCTGGTGGCGTAGATCAGAACCGTCTGACCGGCATCGCGGGCGAAGGCCAAGGCGTCTTCGACCACAGGCTTGCCGTCGGCCAGCGCCAGCGGATCGATCCGCAGGGCAGGGCGACCGGCTTCCAGCCAGGCAGCCACCTGGCCATTGGTGGCGACCGATGCGCTACCGGCCAGGACCACTTCGCCGCCGTCAACCTGCGCAAGTTTTGCAGCGTCGATGTCGCGCAGCTTGCCGGCCTTGCGGAAGTTGCCCGGCAGGCCCAGCGCCAGACCCGAACCGCCAGTCAGCAGCGGCAGGTCGGCGCAGGCTTCGCCCAGGGTGTACAGGTCGGCATCGGACAGTGCGTCGGCAATGGCCATGACCACGCCGTTGGCACGCAGTTCGGCGATGCGCGCACGCACGCCTTCAACGCCCTTGGCGATGCTGTCGTAGCGCAGCAGGCCGACTTTCTTTTCGGTTTGCGATTGCAACACGCGGACCAGGTTCGCGTCGCTCATCGGCGTCAGCGGGTGGTTCTGCATGCCGCATTCGTTGAGCAGTTGATCCTGCACGAACAGGTGGCCACGGAAGATCGTGCGACCGTTTTCCGGGAAGGCCGGGCAGGCCAGGGTGAAGTCGCTGTCCAGCGCCTGCAGCAGGGCTTCGCTGACCTGGCCGATGTTGCCTTTGGCGGTCGAGTCGAAGGTGGAGCAGTACTTGAAGAAGATCTGCTCGCAGCCACGATCACGCAGCCACTGCAAGGCCTGCAGCGATTCCTCGACCGCTTCGGCAGCCGGGGTGGTGCGCGATTTCAGGGCGATGACGATGGCGTCGGCGTCCAGTTCGGCCAGGCTTTCAGCGCTTGGAATACCGATGCTTTGCACGGTGCGCATGCCGCCACGCACCAGCATGTTGGCAAGGTCGGTGGCGCCTGTGAAGTCGTCGGCGATGCAGCCCAGCAGAGGGCGCGCAGTCGTAGTGCTCATGTGCGATGTCCTCAGTCGTTGGCGGCTTTGGCGCCCGGCAGGGTGATGCCCGGGAAGATCTTGATCACGGCCGAATCGTCTTCGCGACCGAAGCCTGCGGTCGAGGCCTGCATGAACATCTGGTGCGCAGTGGACGACAGCGGCAGCGGGAATTTGCTGGCGCGGGCGGTATCCAGTACCAGGCCCAGGTCCTTGACGAAGATGTCCACGGCCGACAGCGGCGTGTAGTCAGCCTTGAGGATGTGCGGCACGCGGTTTTCGAACATCCACGAATTACCGGCGCTGTTGGTGATGACTTCGTACAGGGCGTCGGCGTCGACACCTTCGCGCAGGCCCAAGGCCATGGCTTCGGCGCTCGCGGCGATGTGCACACCGGCCAGCAGCTGGTTGATGATTTTGACTTTCGAACCCAGGCCATGGACGTCGCCCAGGCGATAGACCTTGCCAGCCATGCCGTTGAGCACCGCGTCGGCCTTGGCGTAGGAGTCGGCAGGGCCGCTGGTCATCATGGTCATCTGGCCGGCAGCGGCTTTGGCGGCGCCACCGGAGATCGGTGCATCGAGGTACAGCAGGCCTTTTTCAGTCAGGCGCTGGCCCAGCTCGATGGCGAAGGTCGGGGCGACAGTGGCGCAACCGATGACCAGGCTGCCTTGAGCCAGAGCGGCGACGGCGCCGTTCTCACCGAAGAGTACGGTTTCGGTCTGCTCGGCGTTGACCACGACAGTGATGATGACGTCGCAGGCAGCAGCCATCGCGGCTGGAGAATCACAAGCAACGCCGCCTTCGCTGGCGAACTGCTCGGTGACGGCTGCGCGCACGTCACAGGCATGCACATTGAAGCCGCTGCGCAGCAGCGAGCGGGCGATACCAAGGCCCATGGCACCCAGGCCAATGACGCCGACGTTCTTGTTATTCATGAGTCTCTCCTCGGGTCGAGTGCCTTCGCTACCGTTGGCACTTGAAAGATGTATGTTCGGATCTGTTAAAGATAGTGAACCTGTGAACGAATAATGTGAAGTAATTTTTTGAGTTAACAAAATTTAACATAGATCATTTTTTGAACAACAAAAAAGCCCCGGTATCTGGCCCGGGGCTTTGAAGGTATACGCAGTTCAGGTGTAGGAGCGCGCTTGCCCGCGACGGCGGTGTGTCAGTTACGTCAATTGCGTCTGGCACACCGCCCTCGTCCGGATGCGGCCCAGACCAAGCGCGCTCCTACAGGTGGTTAACCGGTTATCGACGCCAACAACACATCCACCCCAAGCGCACGGATGCTGTCTGCCGCCGCGCCGCCCAGGCCGTCGTCGCTGACGATCGTGTCGAACTGCTCAAGCCCCGCGACCTTGTACATGCCGAAGGTGCCGTACTTGGAACTGGTGGTCAGCAGCACGCTGCGGGAGGCGGCCTGCATCGCCGCCTGCTTGACCTCGACCTTCAAGGCAGACGGCGTGGTGGTGCCGCGTTGCAGGTCCCATGAACTGGTCGACATGAAGGCAACGTCCGTCGCCAGTTGGCGCAGGGTCGCCGCTGCCAGGCCGCCGACGCAGGAGCGGTTCGGGTGATCCAGCAGGCCGCCGGTGTGAATCACGTCCACATGGGTCGCATCGGCCAGCGCATTGACCACGCCGAAATCGTTGGTCACCACGGTCATCCCCGACAGAGCGACGATATAGGGCACCAGCTCCAGCGTGCTGGTGCCGGCGTCCAGGTACACGGTCATTTCCGGGTGCAGCAAGGTTGCGGCCAGCCGGGCCATCGCCTGTTTGTGGGGAAGTTCGACCACGGCCTTGGACTGGTGGCTGGGCTCGCTGTGCACCTGGCTTGCGATGCGCACGCCGCCGGTGACCGAATATGCGCGCCCGCTCTGTTCCAGCAAGGCGATGTCGCGGCGGATGGTCATGTGCGAGCAGTCGAACATTTCCATCAGTTGGTGCACGCTGAGCACCTGGTGCTTGCGCAACTGACGCAGCATCAGCTCCCGGCGCTGGTCGGGAATCATGGGCGCTGCACCACTGATGGTGGTGTCTTCTTCGCTGGACATTCAGGCTCCTGATACAACGGTTCGGTGTACGGCCGATCTCGGCTGTGATGGCTGGCATCTTAGCCAATCGGGACGCCTGGTGTATTCCGTCATCGCCAACCTTTATGCTCGAAAAAGTGTCGCCTGGTGGTTGGTGTGGGCGAATAAGGAGAGTACGTGCTGGCGACAACCCTGGTCCTGATCGCAGCGTTGCTGCATGCCACCTGGAACACCCTCATCAAATTCAGCGGCGAGCGGTTGCTGGTCATCGCCAGCATGGACGTGGTCGCTTTTGTCCTCGCGGTGATCGCGCTGGGGTTCGTCACGCCGCCGCCGCTGCACATCTGGCCTTGGCTTGTGGCGTCGGCGTTGTTCGAGCTGGTTTATCGCGCCTTGCTGATCCGCGCCTATCAGGTGGGCGATCTGGGCCTGGTCTACCCGCTGATGCGAGGGTTGTCGCCGCTGGTGGTGCTGGCGCTGACTTTGATCTTCGCAGGCGAGCACCTGACGACCCAGCAGATCCTCGGCATTCTGCTGATCCCTGCCGGCATGGTCTGCCTGTTATGGCAGGGTGGCGGCGGGGATCGTCTGCCGTGGTCGATGCTGCCGGTTGTCGGGCTGATCGGCCTGTGCATCGGTTGTTACACCTGGATCGATGGCCAGGCGCTCAAGCGTGGCATCGCCCCGCTGGACTATCTGGTCTGGCTGACGTTCATCAGCGCCTGGCCCTTCCCGCTGCTGGCGGTGCTCAAGAAACGTCCGGCATTCACCCTGTTCTGGCGCGAGCAGTGGAGGCTGGGCCTGGCTGTCGGTTTTTGCGTTCTGGCAAGTTATGCCCTGGTGCTCTGGGCAATGCAGCTAGGCTCAGTGGCAGAGGCGGCAGCGTTGCGCGAGGTGAGTGTGGTGCTGGTGGTGTTGTTCGGCATGCGCTATCTCAAAGAACCTTTTGGCCGGCCGCGGCTCTTAGCCTGTGCGCTGGTTTTACTCGGAATGCTTCTGATGAAGCTCACTTTTTAAGGATGTGAACATGACCGTTGCCTTCTGGTGCGTGTTGATCGTGATTCTGCTGCCGATTGTGTGTGCCGGGATTGCCAAGTTCGGCGGTGGTGGATTCCGCATGAGCGACAACCACGACCCCCGGGATTTCCTCGAAAGCCTCGAAGGATTCCCGCGCCGTGCCCATGCCGCGCAGCAGAACAGCTTCGAGGCGATTCCGGGGTTCGCAGCCGGTGTGATCATTGCCCATATCGCCGGGGTCGCCCAACTGGTGACCATCGATGTATTGGCGGTGCTGTTCGTCACCACGCGCCTGCTCTACATCATTTTCTACCTGGCGGATCTGGCCGCCCTGCGCTCGCTGGTGTGGTTCATCGGGCTGGCGCTGGTGGTCGCTTTGTTCGGCGTTTCCGTCGGCACGCCTGCCTGAACATTCACTTGGGTTTTTCAGGGCGTACGCAGATACTGGCGACCCTTTTTCGCCAGTAGTCGCCATGAATTCAAAGAGCGTCGCGTTGAGAAGTTTCGGTCTGCTGCTGGTCGCAGCCTTTGCGTTGACGGCCTGCGGGGGCGTCGACCCGGATTCCCCGCTCGGCCAGCGCAAGGCAATCTTCAAGCAGATGCTCAAGACCAGCGAAGACACCGGCGGCATGCTGCGCGGGCGGTTGCCGTTCGACGGCGCAAAGTTCGCCGAGGGTGCGGTGAAGCTCGATGGCCTGGCCCACGAACCGTGGAAACACTTCCCGCCCGTTCGTGAAGCAGAACACACCAGCGCCAGGGATGCGGTGTGGGAGCGTCAGGCGCGCTTTCAGGAACTGGCCCGGGCGCTTGAGGCCCGGACCGGGGAACTGGTCATCGCGACCAGAACCTTGCAACTGACCCCGGCCAACATGATCCCGCCGATGAACAACGTCGAAGATGCCTGTGATGCCTGTCACAAGGAGTTTCGCGATCACTGACTGGCGTCAGCTTCAAGCGGCAAGCCACAAGCCGCAAGTCGTGCGCGGTGTTGGCGTGGCTTGCGGCTTGAAGCTTATGGCTTGCAGCTTTCTTACTCGTCGTCTTCATCGGGCTGGATCTGCTCCAGCTTCTGCTGTTCGTCCTGCAGCTCCTTGCGCGATTCGGCCAGTTTGTCCTTGCGCTTGTTGATCTTGTCGGCGTCGCCTTTCTTCATCGCCTTGTCCAGGTCCGATTGACGCTTGCCGACTTCCTGCTTGGCCTCCAGCACTTTCTTTTCCTGTGCCTTGATCAGGCTCGCGTCGGTGCAGTGCTCGGTGTTCTCGCTCAGGGCTTTTTCCAGGCCCGCCTGTTGATCGCTGTTCCCGGCGGTCTTGGCCTGCTCGATCTGCGCCTGAATGTCCGCGCGCTTGGCTTCGCACAAAGGCTCGGCCGCCATTGACGGCGCCGCCCATATCCCGCAGACGGTGACCATCAGCAGTGATGACAAGAATTTCATGAACGCTCCTTGAAAAAGATGCCCGGACAGACGACATGAAGTCCGGGATGAAAAGTGACTAAAACCCTTTGATACCCCGCTCGCGCAGCTTGCCACTCAGGGCCTGCACGTGCGGGTCTTGAAAAAATGCCTGCAACTGCACCGCACGTCCCGGGCCAATGCCGGGTTCGGCCTGCCATTGGGCAACGCTGCGGGCAGACAGCTCGGACCACGAACCGCCCAGCTGCGCGCCCGCGACCGGCGGCAAGCCGAGCGCTTTGAGCCAGATTTCGAAGCTTTGTTCGCCTGCGCCCTGAAAACTCTCCAACAGTCTAGCGCTGCTGCGCTCTCCCAGGCCGGGAATGTTAGCAAGCTGTGCACCGTCGAGGTGCATCCAGTCCAGCAGTCCGTTGATTTTTCCGGCCTCGATCAGCTTGTCCCAAGTGCCCGGTCCTACACCGGTCATGGCCAGGCCCTGCTTGCCACCGAGCCACTTGAGTCGCTCGCGGAACTGGCTTTCACAACCAGAAACCGGCTGCCAGCAACTGAGCGCGTGATAGTCGGCGGTGTTGGGGATGGTCAACGGGGTGCGCTCATCGCTGCGGGTGACGACGCCGTCCAGGCGCGGGATCGTCAGCCCTGCAAGGCTGATGGCGACCTGATCGCCGGGGCGGATGTCCAGCGTCTCCCAGCGTTTGAACGAGCCGACGCTCACCCGGCTGACGTTTCGGTCATCCAGTGTCAGCGGTTCGAGCTCCAGCACCGGCGTGATCTTTCCGCTGCGTCCGACGTTGAAATGAACGCTTCGCACCTGCGCCAGTATTTGTGCAAGCGGATATTTCCACGCCGCAATCCAGTAAGGCGCCCTGGCCCGCCAGCGCTCCGCAGGCGGGCGCTGGCCTTCTCGAATCACGACGCCATCGGAGGCAAAGGGCAGGGCGTGGGTGTACCAGAACTCACGCCAGCTTTTGGCCTGGGTGATGCCTGATACCGGTTCGCTGAAGCGCTGGCTGTCGGTGAAGCCAAGCGCGTGCAGTCCGGCCATACGCTCGCGCATGCCCGCCGGCCCCTCTGGCCAGTCCCAGACGAACAGCCCAACCTGCGCGCCTTCCTCTTCGCTGATCGCCTTGCGCGCGAGCAGGCCAGCGACCTTGCTGCGAGCATTGGCGCTGCCGGCTTCGGCCTGCTTGTGATCGGGCAGATTCCAGTACAGCTCGCCTTGCAGCACCAGTGTCGATTCCCACGCCAACGAGGGCGGAATCGCCTGGATCTGATGGGCGTGCCCGGTCCAGTCCTGCCCGCTGACGCCGTCGCCACGGCTGATGAGCCTGGCCAGCTTGCCTTTCTCGTAGACCAGAGTGACCGCAACCCCGTCCACTTTCGGCTGAATCCACAGGTCGCTCCGCCCGCTCATCCAGGCCTGCACGGCGTGTTCGTCGGGCAGCTTGTTCAAACCTGTGTGGGGGATAGGATGCAGTATCGGGCCTGTCGCAGTCTTGAGCGGGTTTTCGTCCTTGGGTGCCTGTTGGTCAAAACACTTGCGCAGCTTGCCCAACCGCTGCACGGCCTGGTCGTAAAGCTCGTCGGCCACCAGCGAGACGCCCTCGCGATGATAGGCATCGTCCCAGCGCTCGATCTGTTGCTGCAGTGAGCGGATTTCACTCTCGGCCCGACCCCCGGGCCACTCGGGGCAGGGCTGGGCATTGGCGAAGCTGACTGAAAGGGCGATCAGCCCACCGACCATGAAGCACAGGTAACGCAGCATCGAAGCATCCTTGCCTGAACGAGTGGGCAGTCAGGCTAAGGTTTCGGCGCCAGGCTTGCCCGGCAGTCTGGTTACAGGCTTTTTCGGCTGCCGGTACAGTTGGGGCCGTTTTCGCTGCCTGGCTGTCCCTTGAGCCGATTCGGCGAGGGTGCAGAATGGGGTCTCTTATGTGTGTCAGAAAACAACAAGGAGATTCTCCGTGAACCTGTCGACACTCCTGGTCTTTATCCCTGCCTGCTTCGCCCTGAACATGGCACCCGGTCCGAACAACCTGCTGTCGATCAGCAATGCCTCACGCTACGGATTCATGCGGGCGTGCAGCGGTGGCCTTGGGCGGCTGCTGGCATTCGCGATCATGATTGCCCTGGCGGCGGTGGGGCTGGCGGCAGTGCTGCACACCTCCGAACTGCTGTTTCACGCGATCAAGATCGTTGGCGCCGCCTACCTGTTCTATCTGACGGTGCAACTCTGGCGCGCCAATGGGGATTCGCCTGTGGATGAGGCGGCGGGCTCGGTCGGGGTAGGGCGTCTGGCGCGGCAAGAGTTTCTGGTGGCCATCGGCAATCCCAAGGCGATCCTTCTGTTTACTGCGTTCTTGCCGCAGTTCGTCGATCGTTCCGGGGTGATCACCACACAGTTCGCACAGTTGGGTGCGATGTTCCTGGCACTGGAGTGCGTTGCCATCGCCCTGTACTGCTATATGGGCGTGTATGCCCGGCGGCTGTTCGCCAAGCCCAGCGGCAAGCGGCTGTTCAACAGGATCTGCGCAGGCTTGCTGGCCAGCGCCGCCTCGTTCCTGCTGGTGGCACGCAGGGGGTGACACCCACGAAAAAGCCCCTGACGACTCTCATCGCCAGGGGCTTTTTCTTACAACAACCGCTAACCCGTATTACAGGCCTGCAGCAGCGCGCAGGGCGGCAGCGCGGTCGGTTTTCTCCCAGGTGAACGTGGAGAAGGTGTCTTCGCCCACGGTCTTGGTTTCCGGCGTGCGGCCGAAGTGGCCGTAGGCTGCGGTGTCCTGGTACATCGGGTGCAGCAGGTCGAGCATCTTGGTGATTGCGTACGGACGCAGGTCGAAGTGCTCGCGTACCAGCTGGATGATCTTGTCATCGCTGATCTTGCCGGTGCCGAAGGTGTTCAGCGAGATCGAAGTCGGTTGCGCGACGCCGATGGCGTAGGAAACCTGAATCTCGCAGCGCTCGGCCAGGCCAGCGGCAACGATGTTCTTGGCCACGTAACGACCGGCGTAGGCAGCCGAACGGTCAACCTTGGATGGATCCTTGCCGGAGAACGCGCCGCCGCCGTGACGGGCCATGCCGCCGTAGCTGTCGACGATGATCTTGCGGCCGGTCAGGCCACAGTCGCCCACCGGGCCACCGATGATGAACTGGCCAGTCGGGTTGATGTGGAACTGGGTGTCCTTGTGCAGCAGCTCGGCTGGCAGCACGTGCTTGACGATCAGTTCCATCACGCCGTCGCGCAGGTCGTTGTAAGACACATCCGGGTTGTGCTGGGTCGACAGCACGATGGCGTCGATACCGACCACGATGCCGTTCTCATAGCGGCAGGTGACCTGGGATTTGGCGTCCGGGCGCAGCCAAGGCAGCAGGCCGGATTTACGGGCTTCAGCCTGGCGCTTGACCAACTGGTGCGAGAACGCGATTGGCGCAGGCATCAGCTCTGGAGTTTCGTTGCTGGCGTAGCCGAACATCAGGCCCTGGTCGCCAGCGCCCTGATCTTCAGGCTTGGCGCGGTCAACGCCCTGGTTGATGTCAGGGGACTGCTTGCCGATGATGTTCATCACGCTGCAGGTCGCGCCGTCGAAGCCGACGTCGGAGCTGGTGTAGCCGATGCCGCTGATCACGTCGCGAACGATCTGCTCCAGATCAACCCAGGCGCTGGTGGTGACTTCGCCTGCCACGATGGCTACGCCGGTCTTGACCAGGGTTTCCACGGCCACACGGGCGTGTTTGTCTTGGGTAATGATGGCGTCCAGCACCGCATCGGAGATCTGGTCGGCGATTTTGTCCGGATGCCCTTCGGACACGGACTCGGAGGTGAAAAGGGAGTATTCGCTCATCTCGACAATTTTCCTGTGTTACCGATGGTGAGTGTCGCCAGCCGGTCGCTGAAAGTGGCGGACCTGGATCTGGAAACCATTACGTAAACCTATGTACAGACTTTCTCCGGGGACCAGCCCCGCAGCGATGGCCCAGCGGGCCAGGTCTTCCTGTTCGAAACCCAACCAGAGATCGCCACAGGCTTCCTTTGCCCAGCTCTGGTCGTGGCTGCACAACTCTGTCACCAAGAGGCTTGCGCCCGGTCGCAACAGGTTGGCCAGTTGTTTGAGTGCTTCGGCCGGCGCCGCAAAATGATGAAGCACCATATTCAAGACGACGCAGTCAGCCGAAACATTAGCGTCGGTCAATGCATCGGCCAGTTTCAGCTCGACATTATCCAGCGCCTTGCGCGTGCAGATGTCTCGCGCCAGATCGAGCATGGCGGGGCTGTTGTCCAGCCCTGTGACATGCCCGAAGCGCTGCGCCAAGTCCGGCAGGAAACCGCCGTCACCGGGCCCGACTTCAACGGCCGTGGCGCCTGCCTCGAAACTCAGTTTGTCCAGCAGCGACAGCAGGCTGTCGCGGTATTGCGGCAGTCCTGCGATCAGGTCCTGCTGGGCACGAAATTTCTCTGCGGTCCGTGCGAAAAAGTCCTGGCTGGCGTTGGCGCGTTGGCGATGGACCAGGCCGATACGGGCCTGGACATCGTCGGGAAGCGTCAGCTCATCGACCTCTTCAAGCAGTGCCGCGTGCAGCTTGCCGCCGAATAAATCGGTGTGGGGCAGGGCGCGGCGATAGAAGATCGCGTTGCCTTCCCGGCGAGTTGCCACCAGGTCCGCCTGGGCCAGCACCTTGAGGTGATGACTCATGCCGGACTGGCCAATGGCGAAGATCTGCGCCAGTTCCAGCACGCCGAACGAATCGTTGGACAGCGCGCGCAGCACGTTCAGGCGCAGCGGGTCGCCGCCGGCCTTGCACAAGGCAGCCAGTTCATCGCTTTGCTCGGGGCTGATGGCGGACGCAGGAATACTCATAGGGCTGGCAGTCTAGATACCGATCCGGGATGCTGCAAGGGCAATATCAAAAAGTTTTGATATTGGTCGATGGGTGGCGACGGGCTGACGCCGTGATTGCGCCGTTTGCGGGCGCAAGTCCCTTGCGAGTGAAGAAATATCGCCTGCAAGGCAGGAAAATCGTGCTTCGGGATGTATCTGTCATTGCCCCCAAGGCAGTGCCTGAGGGAAAATGGCCGCCTTTTTCAGATCCCACTTCTTTGCCCCAGGAGATCAGCGATGCCCAGCCGTCGTGAGCGTGCCAATGCCATTCGTGCCCTCAGCATGGATGCCGTGCAAAAGGCCAACAGCGGCCACCCAGGAGCCCCTATGGGCATGGCGGATATCGCTGAAGTCCTGTGGCGCGATTATCTGAAACACAACCCGAGCAACCCGCTGTTCGCCGACCGTGACCGGTTCATCCTGTCCAACGGCCACGGCTCGATGCTGATCTACTCGCTGCTGCACCTGACCGGCTACGACCTGTCGATCGACGACCTGAAGAACTTCCGTCAACTGCACAGCCGCACCCCGGGCCACCCTGAATACGGCTACACCCCGGGCGTTGAAACCACCACCGGCCCGCTGGGCCAGGGTTTCGCCAACGCCGTCGGTTTCGCTGCCGCCGAGAAGACGCTCGCCGCACAGTTCAACCGTCCTGGCCACAGCATCGTCGACCACCACACCTACGTGTTCATGGGTGATGGCTGCATGATGGAAGGTATTTCCCACGAAGTCGCTTCGTTGGCCGGTACCCTGCGCCTGAACAAGCTGATCGCCTTCTATGACGACAACGGCATCTCCATCGATGGCGAAGTCGAAGGCTGGTTCACCGATGACACGCCAAAGCGCTTCGAATCCTACGGCTGGCTGGTGATCCGCAACGTCGACGGCCATGACGCCGACGAGATCAAGACCGCCATCGAAACCGCTCGCAAGAGCGACAAGCCGACCCTGATCTGCTGCAAGACCACCATCGGTTTCGGCTCGCCGAACAAGCAGGGCAAGGAAGAGTGCCACGGCGCTCCGCTGGGCAACGACGAAATCGCCCTGACCCGCGCTGCGCTCAAGTGGACTCACGGCCCGTTCGAAATCCCGGCCGACATCTACAAAGAGTGGGACGCCAAGGAAAAAGGCCTGGCGGCCGAGGCCGAGTGGGACCAGCGTTTCGCTGCCTACTCCGCTGCTTTCCCTGAGCTGGCCAACGAGCTGGTCCGTCGCATGAGCGGCGAGTTGCCAGCTGACTTCGCCGAGAAATCCGCTGCCTACGTGGCTGAAGTCAACGCCAAGGGCGAAACCATCGCCAGCCGTAAAGCCAGCCAGAACGCCCTGAGCGCCTTCGGCCCGCTGCTGCCCGAGTTCCTCGGCGGCTCGGCTGACCTGGCAGGTTCGAACCTGACCATCTGGAAAGGCTGCAAGTCCATCACCGGCGAAGACGCCAGCGGCAACTACCTGCACTACGGTGTGCGTGAGTTCGGCATGGGCGCGATCATGAACGGCATCGCCCTGCATGGCGGCTTCGTGCCATACGGCGCGACCTTCCTGATCTTCATGGAATACGCCCGCAACGCGGTGCGCATGTCCTCGCTGATGAAAAAGCGTGTGATCTACGTGTTCACCCACGACTCCATCGGCCTGGGCGAAGACGGCCCGACTCACCAGCCGATCGAGCAACTGACCAGCCTGCGTTCCACGCCGAACCTGGACACCTGGCGCCCGGCCGATGCCGTGGAGTCGGCAGTGGCCTGGAAACACGCCATCGAGCGCAACGACGGTCCTTCGGCCCTGATCTTCTCCCGCCAGAACCTGCCTCACCAGGCACGCGATGCGCTGCAACTGGAGAACATCAACCGTGGTGGCTACGTGCTGCGTGACTGCAACGGCGAGCCTGACCTGATCCTGATCGCTACCGGTTCGGAAGTCGGCCTGGCCGTTCAGGCGTTCGACAAACTGACGGCCGACGGCAAGAACGTACGTGTGGTTTCCATGCCGTGCACCAGCGTCTTCGAAAGCCAGGACGCGCTGTACAAGCAGTCGGTCCTGCCGCTGGAAGTCAGTGCGCGTATCGCCATCGAGGCTGCTCACGCCGACTACTGGTACAAGTACGTCGGTCTGGAAGGCCGCGTGATCGGCATGACCACCTTCGGCGAGTCGGCCCCTGCGCCTGCGCTGTTCGAAGAGTTCGGCTTCACGCTGGAGAACGTCATCAGCACGGCTGAAGAGCTGCTGGAAGACGAGTAACCGACGCGCGCCCCCTTGTAGGAGCGCGCTTGCCCGCGATTGCGTCGTGTCATCCACCACAGGTGTCACTGACATGTCGCAATCGTCCGGGTGCGGCCCAGGCCAAGCGCGCTCCTACAGGTTCTCTACCACTCAAGCTTTTGAGAACCCCCATGCCAGAGTCACGCCCTTACAAAGTTGCCCTCAATGGTTACGGTCGGATCGGCCGCTGCGTGCTGCGCGCGCTGTGCGAGCGAGGGGCGAAGGCGGGCTTTGAAGTGGTGGCGATCAACGATCTGGCCGACATGGCCAGTCTCGAATACCTGACGCGCTTTGACTCCACACACGGCCGGTTTCCCGGCGAAGTGCGGGTCGAAGGCGATTTTCTGCACATCAACGATCACGTCATCAAAGTGTTCCGCAGCGAGACGCCGGAAGGCATCGACTGGAACGAACTGGACGTCGATCTGGTGATCGAGTGCTCGGGTGTCTATCACACCCGCGCCGACGGCGAGCGCTTCCTGGCGGCCCGCGCACCCCGTGTGCTGTTCTCCCATCCGATGGCGAGCGAGGCGGATGTCGACGCCACCATCGTGTACGGCATCAATCAGCAGAAGCTGACCGGTGACGAGCTGCTGGTGTCCGCTGCGTCCTGCACCACCAACTGCAGCGTGCCGTTGCTGGACCTGCTCAACCGCGAGCTGGGCCTGGATTACATCACCATCACCACGATTCACTCGGCGATGAACGACCAGCCCGTGATTGACGCCTATCATCACGAGGATCTGCGACGCACGCGTTCGGCTTTCCAGTCGATCATCCCGGTGTCCACTGGTCTGGCGCGCGGCATCGAGCGGCTGCTCCCGGAACTTGCCGGCCGAATTCAGGCCAAAGCAGTTCGTGTGCCGACGGTGAACGTCTCATGCCTGGACATCACGATGCAGGTCAGGCGTGACACCGACGCGGTCGAGATCAACCGGATTCTGCGCGAGGCTGCCACAAGCGGCCCGCTAAAAGGCCTGCTGGCATACACCGAATTGCCGCACGCCAGTTGTGATTTCAACCACGACCCTCATTCGGCCATCATCGATGCCAGCCAGACCCGGGTTTCCGGTCCAAGGCTGGTCAACGTGCTGGCGTGGTTCGACAACGAATGGGGTTTTGCCAATCGAATGCTGGATGTCGCCGATCACTATCTGCGCAGCATCAACAAACAACAGTAATAAACACAGGAACACCTCATGACCGTGTTGAAGATGACCGACCTCGATCTGCAAGGTAAGCGCGTACTGATCCGCGAAGACCTCAACGTTCCGGTCAAGGATGGTGTCGTCACCAGCGACGCACGCATCCTGGCATCGCTTCCGACCATCAAGCTGGCGCTGGAGAAAGGCGCGGCTGTCATGGTCTGCTCGCACCTGGGTCGCCCGACCGAAGGCGAGTTCTCCGCCGAGAACAGCCTCAAGCCTGTGGCCGATTACCTGAGCAAGGCCCTGGGTCGCGAAGTACCGCTCATCGCCGAGTATCTGGACGGCGTCGAGGTCAAGGCCGGCGACATCGTGCTGTTCGAAAACGTGCGCTTCAACAAGGGCGAGAAAAAGAACGCCGACGAGCTGGCGCAGAAGTACGCCGCTCTCTGCGACGTCTTCGTGATGGACGCTTTCGGCACCGCTCACCGCGCCGAGGGCTCGACCCACGGCGTCGCCAAATTCGCCAAGGTCGCGGCTGCAGGCCCGCTGCTGGCCGCCGAGCTGGAAGCACTGGGCAAGGCCCTGGGCAACCCGGCCAAGCCAATGGCCGCCATCGTTGCCGGCTCCAAGGTCTCCACCAAGCTGGACGTGCTCAACAGCCTGAGCGAGAAGTGCGACCAGTTGATCGTCGGTGGCGGCATCGCCAACACCTTCCTGGCCGCTGCTGGCCACAAGGTCGGCAAGTCGCTGTACGAGCCAGACCTGCTGGACACCGCCCGCGCCATCGCCGCCAAGGTCAGCGTGCCGCTGCCGGTTGACGTTGTGGTTGCCAAGGCATTCGCCCAGGATGCAGAAGCCACTGTCAAACTGATCGCCGACGTGGCCGACGACGACATGATTCTGGACATCGGTCCGAAAACCGCCGAGCACTTCGCCGACTTGTTGAAATCTTCCAGGACTATCCTGTGGAACGGCCCGGTCGGCGTGTTCGAATTCGACCAGTTCGGCAATGGCACCAAAGTGCTGGCCCAGGCGATTGCCGACAGCTCGGCATTCTCCATCGCCGGTGGCGGCGATACTCTGGCAGCCATCGACAAATACGCTGTGGGCGAGAAAATCTCCTACATCTCCACCGGTGGCGGCGCGTTCCTCGAGTTCGTCGAGGGCAAGGTATTGCCTGCCGTGGAAGTTCTGGAACAACGCGCCAAGGCCTGATTATCAGGCCGTGGTGAAGGGGAATGACATGGTCAAGCCATTACCGCTGTTAATCATGGCGGGTTTGCTGGTCGGCTGCGCAAGCAAGCCTGAAGCCCAGACGGCGCTCAACGGCGCGCCGGAACAGCTTCAGGTCAGCTGCTATCAGGCTGGCTGGCAGGCTGAAACCGTACCGATCGTTTACAAGCGTGGCGGTCCTGAAGTCTGGGAAAAGTACGATTTCATGCCCGCCGTGGGACCTGTAGCCTGTCGCTGAATCTGAACTGACGGCGCCAGGGTGCATCTGAAACAGAACGGCCCCAGACTTACCGGGCGTTGACGCGAGTCGCGTCCGGCAGGGGATCCAGGAGTGGTAATGAAAGGCTTGATTGCCCTTGCGACACTGATGCTGCTGGGCGGTTGTGCCAGCATGAAGGCTTCCGAACCGGCCGCTGCCTGGACCCACTGGGTCTGTGACAGCAAGGCCGAGGTTTACTGGCGCTACGCCGACCCTGCGAAGAAAGAGGTCGATGTACGCCTGAACCAGAGCGAGCAGGTGTTCCGCTTGCAGGCAGCGCCCGGTGCTTCCGGCGCGCTTTACAGCAACGGCGTACTGGCGTTCGACAACAAAGGCAGCGAAGGCCTGGTCTACTGGGACGCTACCAACGATTTGATCGGTCGCGGCTGCAAGGCGCCATAAGGCACCTGGCGGTTCGAACGATGCAACACCGGGCGCCGCCTTTGCCGTGCGCCCCTATAATTTGAAGAGCTGCCGTTACGGCAGGCACACGCGATTAACGACCCTACCGGGAGAGAGACAGACAATGGCACTTATCAGCATGCGCCAGATGTTGGACCACGCAGCCGAATTCGGTTATGGCGTTCCGGCATTCAACGTGAACAACCTGGAACAGATGCGCGCCATTATGGAAGCGGCCGACAAGACCGATTCCCCGGTGATCGTTCAGGCTTCGGCCGGTGCGCGTAAATACGCAGGCGCCCCGTTCCTGCGTCACCTGATCCTGGCGGCAATCGAAGAATTCCCGCACATCCCGGTGGTCATGCACCAGGACCACGGCACCAGCCCTGACATCTGCCAGCGCTCCATGCAACTGGGCTTCAGCTCGGTGATGATGGACGGCTCGCTGGGCGTCGACGGCAAGACCCCGACCACCTACGAATACAACGTTGACGTGACCCAGCGCGTAGTCGCCATGGCCCACGCCTGCGGCGTTTCGGTAGAAGGTGAGCTGGGTGTTCTGGGCTCGCTGGAAACCGGCATGGCCGGCGAAGAAGACGGCGTTGGCGCCGAAGGCGTGCTGGATCACAGCCAGATGCTGACCGACCCTGAAGAAGCCGCTGACTTCGTGAAGAAGACCAACGTTGATGCCCTGGCCATCGCCATCGGCACCAGCCACGGTGCTTACAAGTTCACCAAGCCGCCTACCGGCGACATCCTGGCGATCGAGCGCATCAAGGAAATCCACAAACGCATTCCGAACACCCACCTGGTGATGCACGGTTCTTCGTCCGTTCCTCAGGAATGGCTGAAAATCATCAATGAGTTCGGCGGCGACATCAAGGAAACCTACGGCGTGCCGGTCGAGGAAATCGTCGAAGGCATCAAGCACGGCGTGCGCAAGGTCAACATCGACACTGACCTGCGTCTGGCGTCCACCGGTGCCATCCGCGAATTCATGGCCAAGAACCCGAGCGAGTTCGACCCGCGCAAATACCTGGCCAAGACCGTTTCGGCCATGCGCGACGTCTGCATCGCCCGTTACGAAGCTTTCGGCACCGCAGGCAACGCTTCGAAGATCAAACCGATCTCCCTGGAGCGCATGTTCGAGCGTTACGCCAAAGGCGAGTTGAACGCCAAGGTCAACTGATCATTATTTGATCGGTTTATCGACAGGAAAGAGCCCGCAGCGATGCGGGCTTTTTTGTGCCCGGGATTTGACCATTGAATGTCTGCCCCTCGCTGTTACCTGGACAAGTGGGAGTGAGCTCAAAACCACACTCCGTGAATTGCCCGGCCACGTTTTGCACGTTGTTGCGAACGGGCGCAGGACTAGGATGGGGATCACTACAAAAACAAAACCCGACCGGAGAACACCTGATGAAGCCTTTGATTGGACTTATGCTCGGTGATGTCACAGGCATCGGCCCGGAGCTGGTGGTCAAGCTGTTGTCGACACCCCAGGCGCGTGAGCGGGCTGACGTGGTGATCATCGGCGACGAGCGTGTCCTGAAGCTGGGGATGCGCGATGCAGGCCTGACAATTCCCTACACCGTCATCCCGACCTTGAGCGACGCCGATCACAGCAGCGAAGCGGTCCCCCTGCTGGACCTGCACAACATTGACCCTTCGTTGTTCGAGCGCGGTCAGGTCAACGCCGAATCCGGCCGCCTGACTGGCGAAACCCTGAAAGTGATGACTGACCTGGCACTGGCTGGCGAACTGGACGGCATCTGCTTCGCACCGCTGAACAAGGCAGGCCTGCATCGCGGCGGCTGGAATTACCACGACGAGCATCAGATGTTTGCTGCCTGGACCGATCATGTCGGCTATTTCGGCGAAGTGAACATCATCCCGCAGTTTTCCACCTTTCGTGTCACGTCCCATGTTGCCTTGCGCAAAGCCGTCGATATGGTCCAGCCGGATCGCATCGAGGGCGCACTGCAACTGGCTCACGACACCTTGAAGGCGCTCGGCAATCCCACCCCGCGCATTGGCGTTGCCGCGCTCAACCCGCACAACGGCGAGAACGGCCTGTTCGGAGACGAAGAGATCACGATCATCCGCCCGACCCTGGAAAAGCTGCGCGCCAGGGGCTTGGCCAGCGAGGGGCCATTCCCCTCCGACACCGTGTTCATCAAGGCGCGCAACGGCGATTTCGACGCGGTGGTGATCATGTACCACGACCAGGGCCAGATCGCGACCAAGCTGCTCGGCTTCTCCCAAGGCGTGACCCTGACCGGCGGTTTGAAAACGGTCTACGCGACCCCCGCCCATGGCGTGGCCTACGACATCGTCGGCACCGGCAAGGCGGACGTGGGCGCGATGGCCGCAGCCTTTCGCGTGGCCACGGACAACGCCGCCGCCCGCAAGCTCAAGCGCGAGGTGGCCACCGCATAAGGACAGGGAATTCACCCGGTTGGTAAAGGACGTTCGTACTCAAGAATAAAACCGATAAAGAGGCTGGCGATATGTTCGAGAATTTCACCAAAACAACCGTCAAAACCAGCGGCGCCGAGATCGTCACGGTTGTGGGCGGCGAAGGTCCACCCCTGTTGCTGATGCACGGCAACCCGTTCAATCACCTGTCCTGGCACAAGATCGCACCGCGCTTGGCCAGGGATTTCACCGTCGTCTGCACCGACCTGCGCGGCTACGGCGACAGCTCCAAACCCGAAGGCGGGGGCGACCATTCCGAGTATTCGTTCCGCGCCATGGCGCAGGATCAGGTCGAGGTCATGCAGTCGCTGGGCTTCGAGCAGTTCAACGCCGCAGGCCATGACCGCGGCGCCCGCGTGTTGCATCGCATGTGCCTGGATCACCCGGAAAAGGTGCTCAAAGCAGGCTTTGTCGACATGCTGCCGCAGCATCACTTGCTCAACAACGTCACCCGGCAGTGGGGCAAGTTTTCCTGGCACTGGTTCTTCATGGCTCAGGATTACCCGACGCCTGAGCGGATGATGGACATGGACCCCGAGTTCTTCATCCTGCGCAAACTCTCCAAAACCGCGCAGGGCACCAGCTTCTTCGGTCCCGAGGCGCTGGCCGATTACATTCGCTGCATCAAGAACCCGGCCACCACTCACGCCATGTGCGAAGACTACCGGGCGACCTTCGGGATCGATCTGGACATGGACACCGCCGACTTCGAGGCAGGGCGCAAGGTCCACACGCCATCGTTGATTGTGTGGGGTGAGAAGGGCGGCGTGGGTCGCAACCACAACGCCGCAGAAGTCTGGGGCCGTTACGCGACCAACATCGTGCAGACGGCCACCGTGCCCTCAGGTCATTACCTGCAGGAAGAATGCCCCGACGAGACCTACGAGGTGTTGCAGGGCTTCTTCAAGTAAGTCGCAGCCGTATGCAGTAGCGACGCGAGCGGTCTGACCCACGCCGGGAGGACCGCTCGTTCCACGATAAAGACAAGAACAGGTGGAAAAAATGTTACCGACTCATGCGCAAAAGCGCAGGGCGACACTGACCTTCGTGTTGCTTTGCGTGATGGCTTTCATCATGTACGTCGACCGCACCAACCTGGCGGTCGCCGCTCCCACCATCAGCAAGGAACTGGGCTTCAGCAACACCAACCTGGGCATGATGTTCTCGGCCTTCGCGGTGGCCTACAGTTGCTTCATGATCCCCGGCGGCTGGCTCAGCGACCGCATCGGTTCACGCAAGGCAATGCTGTTGTATGGCGTGATCTGGTCAGTGGCGACCATTGCCACAGGCCTGGTCAGTGGGTTGGTCGTGCTGGTCATCGCCCGATTCGTGGTGGGCGTAGGTGAAGCGCCGATCTATCCAACCGCCGCACGCATGATCGCGCGGGCCATTCCGATCACCCAGCGCGGCACTGCTCAAGGCGTGATGCATGCGTCCGGGCGGCTGGCCAACGCCCTGGCGCCGCTGATCGTGACCTTTCTGATCCTGCAGTTCTCCTGGCGCATGGCGTTCATCATCCTGGGCGTGCTGACCCTGATCTACATGTTCGCCATGTATTTCATTCTCGGCGAGTCGAAGAAGCAGGTCGAAGCGGTCGTCATGGAGCCCGTTCGCGCACCGACGCCGGTGCACTGGCCGACGATGCTGCGCAAGGTCTGGCCGGCTGCTGCGACCTGTTTCTGTCATGGCTGGGTGTTGTGGTTCTTTCTGAACTGGATTCCGTCGTTTTTCACACAGCGTTACGGCATGGATCTGTCGAAAACTGCGCTGTTTTCCACATTCGTGCTTTTAGGCGGGACCGTCGGAACAGCCGTCGGCGGGATGCTCTCGGACTGGCGCTTCAAAGTGACGGGCAACAAGCTGCGCTCGCGCAGGGACTTGATCATCTTTGGCTTTCTGGCGTCGATCATCGGGCTCATCCCGCTCATGTTCACGCAAAACATCTACATCTGCGCAGCGGGCTTGAGCTTTTCGTTCTTCTGCTCGGAGCTGGCCGACTCGCCGCTGTGGGTGATCGGCACCGAGGTGTCCCATGAGCATTCCGCGACATCGAGCGCCTGCACCTTTTTCGGCATGGCAGTGGCCGGGGCGGTGTCGCCGGTGGTGATCGGCTGGCTACTGGATGTGACGGGGACCAACTGGATGGCGGCGTTTTCGGCTTCGATAGTGGTGGTGTTGCTGGGGCCGGTGCTGGCGATGTTCATCAAGCTGGATGACGAACCGGGCGTCAGTGTGGCGCCTTCTGTGCCTGGGAAGCGTGTGGCTGCGTAGCTGGTCTGTAGCAGTCCGGCTTGCCGGCGGGGCGCCCTCAGGATCGCTCCCGCCGGTAGGCCGTGCTGCTACTTTTTCGGCAAACCGATGGTGCGACCGGTGTAGGCCGGGGCCGGTTGGTCGTGCTGCGCTTCGGTGAGCACCCGTAGGGCTTCCAGTGAATGCTCGCTGAATGGTGCGGATTTCGGGCCTGCCGCCAGATCGACGTGCAGCAACATCTGGTCGCTGGCCGCCAGCTCCTCATCGCCGCCTGCCTTGTACAGGCTGTGATAGAGCTGAACCCGTTTGAGGTCATGGGCGACGATCTGCGTACGAACCTCGACCTCTTCGCCGAGCTTCACCTCGTGCAGGTAATTGATGTGTGCTTCCAGTGTGAACAGCGAGTTGCCGCTGGCGTCCCGGTCGTCGCTGGCCAGCCCGATTCGGTCCATGAAGGCATCGGTGGCGTAGCTGAAGATCAGCAGATAGAACGCATCGCGCAGGTGGCCGTTGTAGTCGACCCAGTCCTGGAGGATCGGGGTTTTGTAGGTGGTCAGAGCGGGCATAGTCGTTACCGGATTCAGTCTGTAGTTCCTGGATGGGCCGGACGGGCCTCGTCGCGGGGGGGGGGGGGCCCAACAAAGCAATGGTTTTAATGTTGGTGGGCGCGGTGCCCCCCCCCCCCCGCGGGGGAAACAAACAAGAAGGGGAAAAACAACAAAACCCAACCAA
>NZ_JBIVCV010000010.1:28366-156276 GCF_044746765.1 Pseudomonas sp. NPDC090203 | reverse complement strand
CCGTCCCGGGTAACAGGGGGTTGTCCCGGCCGGGGCGGCCGGGCCCGCGCGGCGGCCACGCGCCCACATACTGTGTTTGCGTTCCCCCGTGCGGGGGGCGCTCCCCCGCGACAGCGTCGGTTCGAACAACGAGGTCAGGGATCAGTCCTCGAACGCCATCCCATGCTTCTGCTTGGTCTTCTTCACCGCCTCTAGCACCGCCAGCAGGCAGTCATCGCGATAGCGTTCCAGCGCCGCGATGCTGTGGGTGCCGAGCTGTTCGCTGGTGCCCTCGACCACGTCGTCGATCAGTTTGTTTGTCAGTTCAGGTGCTGGCAGGTAGGTCCACGGCAATTGCAGCGCCGGCCCGAACTGCGCCATGAAGTGACGCATGCCCGCATCGCCGCCCGCCAGGGTGTAGGTCAGGAAGGTGCCCATGAACGACCAGCGCAGGCCTGCGCCGAAGCGGATTGCATCGTCGATCTCACCGGTGGTTGCCACGCCATCGTTGACCAGATGCAGCGCCTCGCGCCACAGCGCTTCGAGCAGACGGTCGGCGATGAAGCCGGGCACTTCCTTGCGCACGTGCAGGGCGCGCATGCCCAGTGATTCGTAAACCTTGATCGCCGCTTGAACGGCTTCTGGGGCGGTGTTCTTGCCGCCGACCACTTCCACCAGCGGCAGCAGGTACACCGGGTTGAACGGGTGACCGACCACGCAGCGCTCGGGATGCGTGGCGCTTTCGTAGAACTCGGAAGGCAGCAGGCCCGAGGTGCTGGAGCCGATCAAGGCGTTGGGCTTGGCCGCAGCGCTGATCTTGCTGTGCAGGTCGAGCTTGAGCTCCAGCCGCTCAGGGGCGCTTTCCTGAATGAAGTCAGCGTCACGCACGCACTCTTCGATGGTCGCCACGAAACGCAGGCGATCCTGCGAAGCGCCTGCTGCCAGGCCTTTCTGTTCCAGCGCCGGCCAGGCCTTGGCGACACGCTGACGCAGCGCGGCTTCGGCCCCTGGCGCCGGGTCCCAGGCGATCACATCCAGGCCGTTGGCCAGGGCACGGGAAACCCAGCCGCTGCCGATGACACCGCTGCCCAGAGCAGCGAAGGTTTTGATTTCGGTGATGAAGGTCATGTCGTGCACTCAAGAGAATTCGCGAAATCTTCGTAGGAGCGCGCTTGCCCGCGACTGCGGTGCGTCAGCCGACACCATCGGCACTGGCAAATGGCATTCGCGGGCAAGCGCGCTCCTACAGGGAGGTGTTAGGTTGGCAATCAGAAACGCTTCTTCAGCCCCATCTTCACGCGGCCTTCAGCCGGGGTCATGACCCGTGCGCCCATGCGGCTGAGGATTTCACTGGCGCGTTCGACCAGCGCGCCGTTGCTCGCCAGCACGCCCTTGTCCAGCCAGATGTTGTCTTCCAGGCCGACCCGCACGTTGCCGCCCAGCAGCACCGCTTGCGCCGCCATCGGCATTTGCATGCGGCCGATGCCGAAACCGGCCCAGACCACGTCCGCCGGCAGGTTGTCGACCATGGCCTTCATGGTGGTGGTGTCCGCCGGCGCGCCCCACGGGATGCCCAGGCACAGCTGGAACAGCGGGTTGTCCAGCAGACCTTCTTTCATCATCTGCTTGGCGAACCACAGGTGGCCGGTGTCGAAGATCTCAAGCTCGGCCTTCACGCCCAGTTCCTGAATGCGCTTGGCACCTGCACGCAGTTGCGCCGGGGTCGATACGTAAATGGTGTCGCCGTCGCCGAAGTTCAGGGTGCCGCAGTCCAGCGTGCAGATTTCCGGCAGCAGCGCTTCGACGTGGGCCAGGCGAGCCAGCGGGCCCACCAGATCGGTGTTCGGGCCGAAGTCGGTCGGACGCTCGCCCGGGCCGATTTCAAGGTCGCCACCCATGCCTGCGGTCAGGTTGACGATGATGTCGATGTCGGCCTCGCGGATGCGATCCATGGTTTCGCGGTACAACTCGACGTCACGGCTGAACTTGCCGGTCTGCGGATCACGCACGTGGCAATGCACCACGGTGGCGCCCGCCTTGGCGGCCTCGACGGCGGCGGCAGCGATCTGTTTCGGGGTGATCGGGACCAGATGGCTTTTCCCGGTCGTGTCGCCAGCACCGGTGAGTGCGCAGGTGATGATGACGTCGTGATTCATGTGTAAGGTTCCTTGCAGGCCAGGGCGTGTGAGAGGCGGGTTTTTGCCACCCGCTTTTGAGGTGCAAAGCTACGCAGGCCAAGGCCCCTCAAAACGCACAGCGGCGACAAGCTCTTGCACGGTAGCGACCTGTGCTGTTGCCTCGTTGTCTGAACAGGCGTATCTCATGTTCATCGAGCCCGTAGGAGCGCGCTTGCCCGCGACGGCGTCGTGTCAGACATCGATGAGTGCCTGATTGAACGCATCGCGGGCAAGCGCGCTCCTACAGGGCAAGCGGCGCTCTCAAGGATTTCTCGACGATGTCCCAGGATTTCTACTTTCTGCTCATGCCCGGCTTCTCCATGATGGGCTTCGTTTCGGCGCTGGAGCCGTTGCGTGTGGCCAATCGTTTCGGCGGCGAGCTGTATCGCTGGCATGTGCTGAGCATCGATGGCGGGCCGGTGATTGCCAGCAACGGCATGTCGGTCAACGCCGATGCGGCGCTGGAGCCGCTGAAGAAGGGCGCGACGCTGTGCGTCATGGGCAGTGTGGACCCGCTCAAGTTCTACACCTCGACCCTCGAGCACTGGCTGCGAAGGCTCGATCTTGAGGGCGTGACCCTGGGCGCCATCGACACTGGCAGCTTCGTGCTGGCCGAAGCCGGGTTGTTGGAGGGCTATCGCCTGACCCTGCACTGGGAGGCGCTGGACGCTTTCAAGGAAACCTACCCGACACTGCAGGCGACTCAGGAGCTGTTCGAAATCGATCGCCGCCGCATCAGTTCGGCAGGGGGCACGGCGTCCATCGACCTGATGCTCGACCTGATCGGCCAGGCCCACGGCCCGGACCTGGCGATCAAGGTGTCCGAACAGTTCGTGCTCGGCCGCATCCGCCAGCGCAAGGACCACCAGCGCATGCAGATCGCCACGCGCTACGGCATCAACAACAAGAAGCTGGTGCAGGTGATCGGCGTGATGGAACAGCACACCGAGCCGCCCCTGAGCACGCTGGAACTGGCCGAGGGCATTCAGGTGACACGCCGTCAGTTGGAGCGCCTGTTTCGTTTGCACCTGAACGACACACCCAGCAACTTCTACCTCGGCCTGCGCCTGGAAAAAGCCCGCCAACTGCTGCGCCAGAGCGACATGAGTGTGCTGGAAGTCAGCATCGCCTGCGGTTTCGAATCGCCGTCATACTTCACCCGCAGCTACAAGGCGCGGTTTGTGGTCTGCCCCAGGGAAGATCGCGGGCGGGTGGCACGGGAGCCGAAGGTGGTTTGATTCCCGATTATGGTCAATTATACTCGCGACTATAAATTATGGTCCTGGCAATAATTGGGTATAAATCATGGCAAAGCGCACCGGCTTTGTATTCAGACGCGACAGCCTTGCGCTCACCATCGCGCAGGGGCTGATCGGCGAGGGCTTGCACGATTACTCCTCCGGCCTGTTTCTCGCGGCACCCCGGCGGACCGGAAAGAGCACGTTTTTGCGCGAGGACCTGGTACCTCAATGCCTCAAGCAGGACTGGCTGCCGGTGTATGTCGACCTGTGGGCTGATCGGGAAAAAGACCCCGCCGACCTAATCAGCGCAGCGATTGCGGCCGCGCTGGTGCCTTTTGAGAAAGGCGTCCGCAAGCTCGCCAAGTCAGCGGGTATCGAAAAGCTCAATTTCCTGCGCACCTTGTCCTGGGATTTCAGCAAACCGCAGTTGCCTGTCGGCTCCACCCTGACCCAGGCTCTGGAGTTGCTGCACAGCGCTGCGCAGAAAATGATCGTGCTGATCATTGACGAGGCCCAGCACGCGCTGACCAGTGAGGCGGGCGTCAATGCGATGTTCGCGCTGAAGGCTGCACGCGATGAGCTCAATCAAGGGGTGGAGCGGGGCATTGGTGGATTACGGCTGGTCCTCACAGGCTCCAACCGCGACAAGCTGGCGCATCTGGTGCTGAACAAGAACCAGCCGTTCTACGGGTCGAGCATCACGCCGTTTCCCTTGCTGGGGAAGGACTTCACCAAGGCTTACACCGCTCATTTGAACAGCCATCTGGCGCAAGACAACCAGTTTTCTGCAGCCGATATCGATGCCGCGTTCGACCTGGTGGGGCGCCGCCCGGAAATGCTGCGCTCGATTATCGGCGATGTCGCCCTTGAACTGGGGGAGGCGGAAAACCTCGGCGAGTTGCTGCGTAACAGCGCGCAATCGCTGCGCGCAGGTGTCTGGGAGGAGTTCGAGAGTGCCTATAACGCGCTGACGCCCCCGCAGCGCGGGGTTCTGGAGGTCATGGCTGATCGCGCACATGACAACCAGCCCTTTGCGCCGTTCTCCGATGCAACGGTGTTGGCGGTAGGCAAGGCGCTGGAGACGTTGGGCAGCGAGGTGGTGCCCGGGACGCAGACCATTCAGGCGGCGATCGATTCGCTGCGTGACAAAGAGCTGGTCTGGAAATCCAGTCGCGGCGCCTATGCGTTGGAAGACAAGGCGTTCGGCGAGTGGCTGAGGCAGCGCAGAGGACCGTAGCAGCACGGCTTGCCGGCGGGGGCGGTGTGTCAGTGAAGTATTTTCGGGCTGGCACACCGCCGTCGCGGGCAAGCGCGCTCCTACAGCGGGGTTATTTTGTGGTTTTCATCAAGGCTGCGCACGCCGCCTTGTACGCATCATGCTGATACTTGTTCAGCGAGGCGGGCGGTTCGATGTTGTGTTTCTTGGCCTGGGCCGTGAGGGTCTGGGGTGACAGCAGCACCACTTCGCAGTCTTCCAGCAGTTGAAAGACCGTTTCGATCTTGAAGGTGGTCGGGCCGCCGGCGAACTCGCCTTTCTTGCTGCGCTTCTTGATGGCGATGTGGGTGATGGCGTTTTCGCGCACGAAGGTCGCGATCTGCCGGGCGAACGCCTTGACGTTGTCCGCTTCGTCATCGTCTTCCAGGGCGATCTTCTTGATGGCCAGTGGCAGCGATTCAAGCGCGCCGGATGCGCGAGTGGCGACAGCGAAGATGGCTTCGCTGCCTTTGATGTCTACGCCGCAGATATTCATGTGCTGACCTTGAGCCTGTAAAAGGCGTCAGGGTATCTCATTCAGACTGCGCAATGCTTTCCAGGTACTCGGAGCGCTCGTCGCTCATCCGCGCCAGGCAGTCGTTCTGGCCGATGTTGAATTCCTTGGTGCCGGGCTTGGCCGGGAAGACTTCCACGGCGCAGTCGGCGTCGCGCAGTTTCTTCCAGGCGTCCTGGGCGGTCTTGAGCTTGCCGGCGAATTCGTCCGATTGCGCCTTGTTTGCGCCAAACTGCACGTTCACCCGCTCCAGCAGGTTCTGGAAGTTCTCGTCCAGCAGCTTGACCGCGGTGTCGCGGCTGTACACCGAACATTCCAGAGTCTGTTTGTCTTCGTCCACGCCGTCGCAAGGGGTCGCGTCCGGGTTGGCCGCTGCGTGAGCGCCTGTCGCGAATAGAGCCAGAGCCAGAAAAATCGTCTTCATTGGGGTTTCCCGATTCAGTGATGCGGGGAATTCTCGCCCATGCGCGCGGCAAAGAACAGTTATCAAACGCAGGTGGCAGACGCCCGCAGTCGTCGTTTGTCGTTTCTTGACGCTTTCGGCAATTCCCTTGTCGTTTTTGCATCCGGCTCATCCGACCCGCAGGCATATGCTGGCCCCAAAGCGCCGGCAGACGTTTCGGCGCACGAACAACCTATAGGGGACAGCCTGATGAGCCCAGCCGAATTGCACGCCGACAGCATCGTTATCGACGGTCTGATTATCGCCAAATGGAACCGTGAGCTGTTCGAAGACATGCGCAAAGGCGGCCTGACCATGGCCAACTGCACCGTGTCGGTTTGGGAAGGGTTTCAGCAGACCGTCAACAGCATCGCCTCCAGCCAGAAACTGATTCGCGAAAACAGCGACCTGGTCATGCAGGTTCGCAACACCGCCGACATCCGCAAGGCCAAGGAGCTGGGCAAGACCGGCATCCTCTTCGGCTTCCAGAACGCCCATGCCTACGAAGACCAGATCGGCTACGTCGAGATCTTCAAGCAGCTGGGCGTGGGCATCGTGCAGATGTGCTACAACACCCAGAACCTGGTCGGCACCGGTTGCTACGAGCGCGACGGCGGCCTGTCGGGCTTCGGTCGTGAAATCGTCGCGGAAATGAACCGCGTCGGCGTCATGTGCGACCTGTCCCACGTCGGTTCCAAGACATCCGAGGAAGTGATCCTCGAATCCAAGAAGCCAGTGACCTACTCGCACTGCCTGCCTTCGGGTCTCAAGGAACACCCGCGCAACAAATCCGACGCTGAACTGAAATTCATCGCCGACCACGGCGGTTTCGTCGGCGTGACCATGTTCGCGCCGTTCCTGGCCAAGGGCATCGATTCGACCATCGACGACTACGCCGAAGCCATCGAATACGTGATGAACATCGTCGGCGAAGACGCCATCGGTATCGGCACTGACTTCACCCAAGGCCACGGCCAGGACTTCTTCGAATACCTGACCCACGACAAGGGCTACGCCCGCCGCCTGACCAGCTTCGGCAAGATCATCAACCCGCTGGGCATTCGCACCGTCGGCGAATTCCCGAACCTGACCGAAACCCTGCTCAAACGCGGCCATTCGGAGCGCGTTGTACGCAAGATCATGGGCGAAAACTGGGTTCGTGTATTAGCGGATGTCTGGGGCGAATAAGCCCTAGATCACACACTTTTCCCTCTCCCGTCCGTGGAGGGGGCATCCAACAAAATTTTCTGGAGTTAAGTTTCCATGGCCAAGATCGCCCCGCAATTGCCTATCGAAGTCGACAGCGAGACCGGTGTCTGGACTTCCGACGCCCTGCCAATGCTGTACGTGCCGCGTCATTTCTTCGTCAACAACCACATGGGCATCGAGGAAGTTCTGGGGGCTGACGCCTACGCCGAGATTCTCTACAAGGCCGGTTACAAATCCGCCTGGCACTGGTGCGAGAAGGAAGCCGAGTGCCATGGCCTGGAAGGCGTCGCGGTGTTCGAGCACTACATGAACCGTCTGTCCCAGCGTGGCTGGGGTCTGTTCAAGATCCAGGATATCGACCTGGATAAAGGCACCTGCAGCGTGAAGCTGGAGCACTCGGCCTTCGTTTATGTGTACGGCAAGGTCGGTCGCAAGGTCGACTACATGTTCACGGGCTGGTTCGCCGGTGCCATGGACCAGATTCTCGCTGCCAAAGGCAGCTCCGTTCGCACGGTGGCCGAGCAGGTCTACGGCGGATCGGAAGAGGGCCACGAAGATGGCCTGTTCGTCGTAAAACCGTTGTAAGCCGAGGACCGTGAGATGGCTTTCGAAGCAATGTTTCAGCCGATTCAAATCGGCAAACTGACAATCCGCAACCGCGTCCTCAGTACCGCACACGCCGAGGTCTATGCCACTGACGGTGGCATGACCACCGACCGGTATGTGAAGTATTACGAGGAGAAAGCCAAAGGCGGCATCGGCCTGGCCATTTGTGGCGGCTCCTCCAGCGTGGCCATCGACAGCCCGCAAAGCTGGTGGAAATCGGTCAACCTGGCCACCGACAACATCATCCCGCATTTCCAGAATCTGGCCGACGCCATGCACAAGCACGGCGCCAAGATCATGATTCAGATTACCCACATGGGCCGTCGCTCCCGCTGGGACGGCGACCATTGGCCGACCCTGATGTCGCCATCGGGCATCCGCGAGCCTGTGCACCGCGCCACCTGCAAGACCATCGAGCCGGAAGAGATCTGGCGCGTGATCGGCAACTACGCAAGCGCCGCCGCCCGTGCCAAGGCCGGTGGCCTGGACGGCGTGGAATTGTCGGCCGTGCACCAGCACATGATCGACCAGTTCTGGAGCCCGCGCGTCAACAAGCGTACTGACGAATGGGGCGGCAGCTTCGAGAACCGCATGCGCTTCGGCCTGGAAGTGATCAAGGCTGTGCGCAAGGAAGTCGGTCCTGACTTCTGTGTGGGCCTGCGTATCTGCGGTGACGAATTCCACCCGGACGGTCTCAGCCATGAAGACATGAAAGAGATCGCCAAGTATTACGACCAGACCGGCATGATCGATTTCATCGGTGTGGTGGGCTCGGGTTGCGACACGCACAACACCCTGGCCAACGTTATCCCCAACATGAGTTATCCACCGGAGCCGTTCCTGCACTTGGCGGCCGGTATCAAGGAAGTGGTCAAGGCGCCGGTTCTGCACGCGCAGAACATCAAGGACCCGAACCAGGCCACCCGTATTCTGGAAGGCGGTTACGTCGACATGGTCGGCATGACCCGCGCGCACATCGCCGACCCGCACCTGATCACCAAGATCAAGATGGGCCAGGTTGACCAGATTCGTCAGTGCGTCGGTGCCAACTACTGCATCGACCGCCAGTACCAGGGTCTGGACGTGCTGTGCATCCAGAACGCCGCGACTTCCCGTGAATACATGGGCGTGCCGCACATCATCGAGAAAACCACCGGCGTGAAGCGCAAAGTGGTGATCGTCGGTGCCGGCCCTGCGGGGATGGAAGCTGCACGTGTCTCCGCTGAACGCGGCCATGACGTGACCCTGTTCGAGAAAAAAGACGCCATTGGCGGCCAGATCACCACGGCCTCGAAAGCGCCGCAGCGTGATCAGATTGCCGGTATCACCCGCTGGTATCAGCTGGAGTTGGCTCGCCTTAAGGTCGATCTGCGCCTGGGCACTGCGGCTGACATCGCGACCATCAGGGACCTGCGTCCGGATGTGGTGGTGCTGGCGGTGGGCGGTCATCCGTTCATCGAGCAGAACGAGCACTGGGGCGCGGCAGAAGGCCTGGTGGTCAGCAGCTGGGACGTGCTGGACGGCAAGGTTGCACCGGCCAAGAACGTGCTGGTCTACGACACCATTTGCGAGTTCACCGGGATGTCCGTGGCCGACTTCATGGCCGACAAGGGCAGCCAGGTCGAGATCGTCACCGATGACATCAAGCCGGGTGTGGCCATGGGCGGTACGTCGTTCCCGACGTACTACCGCAGCATGTACCCGAAAGAAATCATCATGACCGGCGACATGATGCTGGAGAAGGTCTACCGCGAAGGCGACAAGCTGGTGGCGGTGCTGGAAAACGAATACACCGGCGCCAAAGAGGAGCGGGTGATCGACCAGGTGGTCATCGAGAACGGCGTGCGTCCTGACGAAGAGCTGTACTACGGCCTCAAGGACGGTTCGCGCAACAAGGGCCAGATCGACATCGACGCCCTGTTCGCGATCCAGCCTCAGCCATCGTTGAGCCAGTCCGGTGACGGCTACCTGCTGTTCCGCATCGGCGACTGCGTGGCGCAGCGTAACACCCACGCCGCGATCTACGACGCACTGCGGCTTTGCAAAGACTTCTAAGATCAGCCACAAGCTGCAAGCTTCGAGCTGCAAGCAAGAGCAATGGGTGACCGGCTTTTGCTTGCCGCTTGTAGCTTGAAGCTTGTAGCTCGAGGGCACCTCGATGTTGAACACCCTTCTTCCAATCCTGCTGTTCGCAGCCCTGGGCCTCGCGGTTCTGGGCGCCTTGCGGCGGGTCGCCATGTGGCGCAACGGGCGCGCCTCCAAGGTCGATCTGCTCGGCGGCCTGCTGGCCATGCCAAAGCGCTACATGGTCGATCTGCACCACGTGGTGGCGCGTGACAAATACATCGCCAACACCCACGTGGCCACGGCCGGTGGCGCGGTGGCGTCGATCATCCTGGCGATTCTGGTGCATGGTTTCGGCCTGCATAACCGCATCCTCGGCTATGCGCTGCTGCTGATGTCGGCGGTGATGTTCGTCGGTGCGATCTTCGTTTATCTGCGTCGTCGCAACCCGCCGAGCCGCCTGTCCAAAGGCCCGTGGATGCGCCTGCCGAAAAGCCTGCTGGCGTTCTCGGCCTCGTTCTTCCTGGTGACCCTGCCGGTGGCCGGGATCCTTCCGGAAAACTTCGGCGGCTGGTTGCTGGCAGTGATCCTGGGGATCGGCGTGCTGTGGGGTGTGTCCGAGCTGTTCTTCGGCATGACCTGGGGCGGGCCGATGAAACACGCCTTCGCCGGTGCCCTGCACCTGGCCTGGCACCGCCGCGCCGAGCGTTTTGGCGGCGGCCGCTCCACCGGCCTCAAGCCGCTGGATCTGGCTGATCCGACCGCGCCGCTGGGTGTGGAAAAGCCCAAGGACTTCACCTGGAACCAGCTGCTGGGCTTCGACGCCTGCGTGCAGTGCGGTAAATGCGAGGCCGCGTGCCCAGCGTTCGCTGCAGGCCAGCCACTGAACCCGAAAAAACTGATTCAGGACATGGTCGTCGGCCTGGCCGGCGGCACCGATGCCAAATTCGCCGGCAGCCCCTATCCCGGCAAACCTGTCGGGGAGCACGGCGGCAACCCGCATCAACCGATCGTCAATGGTCTGGTCGATGCCGAAACCCTGTGGTCGTGCACGACCTGCCGCGCCTGCGTGGAAGAGTGCCCGATGATGATCGAGCACGTGGACGCCATCGTCGACATGCGCCGTCACCTGACCCTGGAAAAAGGCGCGACCCCGAACAAGGGCGCCGAAGTCCTGGAAAACCTCATCGCCACCGACAACCCGGGCGGCTTTGCACCGGGCGGCCGTCTGAACTGGGCTGCGGACCTGAACCTCAGCCTGCTGAGCGAAAAGAAAACAGCCGACGTGCTGTTCTGGGTAGGCGATGGTGCCTTCGACATGCGCAACCAGCGCACCTTGCGCGCCTTCGTCAAAGTACTGAAAGCCGCTCAAGTGGACTTCGCCGTGCTGGGCCTGGAAGAACGTGACAGCGGTGACGTGGCCCGTCGCCTGGGTGACGAAGCGACCTTCCAGATGCTCGCCAAGCGCAATATCCAGACAATGTCCAAATACAGCTTCAAACGCATCGTGACCTGCGACCCGCACAGCTTCCACGTCTTGAAAAACGAGTACGGCGCCTTTGGCGGCGAATACCTGGTGCAGCATCACAGCACCTACATGGCCGAGCTGATCGGTGAGGGCGCGTTGAACCTGGGCCAGCACAAAGGCTCCAGCGTGACCTACCACGACCCATGCTACCTGGGCCGCTACAACGGCGAATATGAAGCGCCGCGCGACGTGCTCAAGGCATTGGGGATCGAGGTCAAGGAAATGCAGCGTTCCGGTTTCCGTTCCCGCTGCTGCGGTGGCGGTGGCGGCGCGCCGATCACCGATATTCCGGGCAAGCAGCGTATCCCCGACATGCGTATGGAAGACATCCGCGAAACCGGTGCCGAGCTTGTGGCCGTGGGTTGTCCACAGTGCACGGCAATGCTCGAAGGTGTGGTCGAACCTCGCCCGATGATCAAGGACATCGCTGAACTGGTGGCCGACGCCCTGCTTGAAGAGGCAGCGCCCGCCAAGCCGGCTCCTGTCAAACGTGAACCTGCGGAGGCGCACTGATGAGCGACATTATCCGCCGCGACCCTCGTGCCGAGTGGATCGCCCGCAACCGCCTGCACCCGCTGCATGCCGCCATGCAGCCGCAACAGGCGAGCTGGATGGGGCCTAACGGCATCATTCGCAAGAACGTCCACGGCGCCGGTTTCATCGGCCCCAACGGCATCAAGCGTATCGACCGCAGTGGCGCGCAACAGGGCGGCTCGGTCAAGCGCTCTGCCTCGGTTGAAGTGCAATTGCCACTGCATCAGGTTGCCGAGCCTGCGTTCTACATCGCCGTGGTGCCTGACATGGTCGGCGGCCGCCTGAGCAGCCACGACCGCGATCTGCTGGGCCTGGCCCATGGGTTGGCGGGCAAAGACGGTGCGGTACTGGCCGTGGTGTTCGGCGAGCACAAGGAGTCGGCGTTCGACACCGCCGGTGTCGATCGGCTGCTGGTCCTGGAGGGCAGCGAGTTCAGCGGTTACTCCCCTGAACAGCGCGTACAGGGGCTGCGGGCTGTGGATAACCAGTTCGACCCACGTCACTGGTTGCTACCTGACAGCCGTACCGGTGGTGGCGAACTGGGCCGCCGCTTTGCCGCGAGCATCGGTGAACGCCCGGCGACGCGCGTCTGGCAGGTCAAAGACGCACAGGCGACAGGTCGGGCAGGGGCCGGGCAGCAAGATCTGTCGCGTCCGGTTTCGCGCTTGATCCTGGCAGCCGCTGAATGTGCCGAACCCGTGAGCGAAACCCGCCACGAAGCGTTGCCGGTGGAGTTGTCCACAGGCATCGCGCGCAGCCTGGCGCGTATCGAGGATCTGGGCGCGGTGGCGGTCGATCCGGCACTTATCCCCATGGCCGAAGCGGAGTTCATCTTCTCGGGCGGCAATGGCGTCAAGGACTGGGAACTGTTCCACCGCACGGCCGCTGCGTTGGGCGCCACTGAAGGCGCATCCCGCGTTGCCGTGGACGACGGCTTCATGACCCGTGATCGCCAGGTCGGCGCATCGGGCACCTGGGTCACGGCGCGTGTCTACGTGGCTGTGGGTATCTCGGGGGCGATCCAGCACTTACAAGGCATCGGGGCCTGCGACAAAGTTGTGGCGATCAACCTGGATCCGACGTGCGACATGATCAAACGTGCTGATTTGTCGGTGATTGGCGAAAGCGCAGACGTGCTCAAGGCGCTGATCGAGGCCGTTGAAGCGTACCGGAACGAGGGAAAACGCGATGCAGCCTGACAAAAAACTGCCTGTGGATAAAGCCGCCTTGCACGTTATCAGCCTCGTGTCTGTGGGTGCGCACCCGACTTCCGGTCGTCCACGCCGTGCGGAACAGGACGCCCGTGCGGTCGAACTGGGCCTGCAACTGGCTGGGGATAACTTGCACGTGCTCCACGCTGGCAATGCGGAGGAGCCTGCACTGCGGGCTTATCTGGGCATGGGCCTGAAAGAGTTGCACGTGCTCGATCAGCCCGGAGGCGCCGATGCGCTGCCGGGGCTGGCCGATTACATTCGTGAGTCCGGCGTGCAGCTGGTGCTTGCTGGCACCCAGGCCGAGACTGGCGAAGGTTCGGGCATGTTGCCCTACCTGCTGGCCGAAAAACTCGGCTGGCCGCTGGTGGTGGGCATGGCTGAAGTCGAATCCATCAGCGGTGGATCCGCCCAGGTCCTTCAGGCCCTGCCACGCGGCCAACGGCGTCGCCTCAAGGTTCGCCTGCCTTTCCTCGCCACTGTGGACAACGCCGCCCCCAAACCCCGCCAGAGCGCCTACGGCCCTGCACAGCGCGGCACGCTGGATGTGGAACAGATCGAAGTCACCATCGATGAGTTATTCACAGGCGCCGAACTGACAGCCGCCAAACCTCGGCCAAAACGCCTGAAGGTCATCAAGGCCAAAAGCGGCGCTGACCGGATGAAGGCTGCAACGGCCAAGGCCAGTGGCGGCGGCGGGCAAGTGCTCAAAGGGGTTAGCCCCCAGGAAGGCGCTGCGGCGATTTTGAAGCTCCTGGTGGAGGAAGGGGTGGTTCGCTAACCCCTCGCCGCGCCCTCAACGCCGCTCCCGCCGGCAAGCCGTGCTGCTACGGATCGGCGTCCGTACCCACATCAATGACAACCCCCATCCCCCGTAGCAGCATGGCTTGCCGGCGGGGGCGTTCTCGACATCGCTATCGTCGGCACGCCGTGAGGCGATGTGGGAACTGGGTGTATCTCCCGTTCAAGACTTTGGGTCATCTGTCTCCATCGCCGACCGAGTGGTGGCAGCATCGACAATCATCACGTCGAATACTTGCTCGATGACCTGACGAGGCCCTTGTTTCAAGCTCCAGGTGAAGAAGACAAGGCAGCCAAGCAGCATGATGAAGCATGCCGAGCCAATGACGCTCTGTGATACGCCAGTCCAGAAGCCAGGTCGCGCGGATCGTATCTCGTGGCTGGCTTTTGCGGCGTACATGTCTTCCATCTCCCTTGTTTCATCAGCGAGGGATGCTTTCAGAAAATCCACCGCCAGCTGCGCTGCCTGGCTCCGGTAGCTCTCAAGAACTGACACGTTGTTGCTCATATCGTGGAACGCGGCAAGGTCGGCGTCTTTCGGGAGTTCTCCGTGCTTTTCCTTGAATGCCAGTATGTATTCGATTTTCTGACGCTTGTATTGCGAATAGGCGAGCTTGCCAACGATGTCGTTATCGTCCGCGACCAACGCGTTATAGATATGGTTGTAGTTCGCTTTGGTCATGCAAACTCAGTCTCGCGCAGCCTTGCGTACGCAGTGGCAAAGGCGGTGTTGATCTCATCGATGGTTCTGGGGCGGAAGGTGACGACACCCAACAGCTCTCGTGGAAGCTTCGCAGGGCGGCCTCCGTGCTCGATCAGTTGGGCATTGGCTCTCAAGACGACGTCTCGTGAGAAGTGGGCTCTGTTTTTCATGATTGAATCCTTCCAGTCAGGAGAGTTGTGCTAGCGGGAGTTTACGGTCCTTGGATTTGCAGCGATGTCAGACGCTTCCGAATCTTCTGCCCTTAATCAATCCACATACCCACAATCGCTGTTGATCCACCTGTGGATAAACTGTTCGGCCATTGGTGCGAGCCGCGTATGGCGTGGCTTACACGCGATCGATCAAAAAACAACCACCCTATCTAGCGGTTTCTAAAGGCTTTTTCTCCACAGTACCTGGTCCAGACTCAGATTTTTTGCCCACATTCTCTGTGCGCGGCTATGTGGATAAGATGTTCGCTTTCCTCTGAGAGCAAGGTAAACCGGGGCTTTCAAAGGTTTGTTCAAATTTTGATCAGTGCAACGTTTCTCTGACGAATGTGCATCGTATGAGCCTGAATTTCGGCGCGACATAAGCTTTTCCACAGATGCTCGCGTATCTTGACGAGTTGCGCACATTCTCTGTTGGCGGTTCTGTGGATAAGGTGTTTGCGCTCTTCTGCATCCCGCTATAATCGTGGCTTACAGAGCTTTGTTCAAATATTGATCAGCCATTTCCAGCCCACGCCAGGATAAATAAGTCACGGTTTTTTCTGACTTTTTACACAGGCGAAATTCGACTTCCCCACAATTGCTGTGGGTTGTGCTGTGGATAAGTTGTTTGTGGATGCTGCAGAGGGGCGGCGGGGGCGGCGGGGGTGGTGTGGAGCAGGGTTGAGCGTTTTCTGACCAATATTCGGATTTCAGCTCATGAACGCATCGCGGGCAAGCGCGCTCCTACAGTTCGATGTCTGTAGGAGCGCGCTTGCCCGCGATGACGTTAGAACAAGCGCTGCAGTTGGACCTTACTCGTGGTTAACCGCCACCCCCTTCAGATAAGGCGCAGGCTCGGCCCCCATGTTCTCCAGGAGCTTGGCGCTGTACCAGTCGATGAAGTTGACCACGCCGAACTCGTAGGTTTTCGAGTACGGGCCTGGCTGGTAGGCGACGGAGTTGATGCCGCGCTGGTTTTCTTCGGCCAGGCGACGGTCCTGGTCGTTGGTGGCGTCCCAGACTTCGCGCAGGCGGGCGACGTCGTAGTCCACGCCTTCGACAGCGTCCTTGTGCACCAGCCACTTGGTGGTGACCATGGTTTCCTGGGCGCTGATCGGCCACACGGTGAACACGATCACGTGGTCGCCCATGCAGTGGTTCCAGGAGTGCGGCAGGTGCAGGATGCGCATCGAGCCCAGGTCCGGGTTCTGGATGCGGCCCATGAGCTTCTTGCTGCCTTGCTTGCCGTCCATGGTCATGGACACGGTGCCTTTGAGCAGTGGCATGCGCACGATGCGGTTACGCAGGCCGAAGCTCTTGTGCAGGTAGGGAATCTTTTCGGCTTCCCACGCCGCGGCCGATTCGGCGACGTGATCCTTGAATTTCTGGTCGGCGCGGGGATCGTTGGTGTCGTCCCACTCCAGCAGGGTGTTCAGCAGTTCAGGGTGAGAACCGTTGCAGTGGTAGCACTCGCGGTTGTTTTCCAGCACCAGCTTCCAGTTGGCCTTTTCCATCAAGGTGGTTTGCACCGCCACCTTGGTGTTTTCCATGTCGTACGGTTCCATGTAGTGGTTCAGGGTCTGCAGGAACTCGTCGATGGCCGGCGGATTGGTCGCCAGGCTGATGAAGATGTAGCCGCCGGACACCTTGCAGTGCACAGGCTTGAGGCTGAATTCCTTCATGTCGAAGTCAGCGCCCATTTCGGTACCCGCGTACAGCAGGCGGCCGTCGAGCTCGTAGGTCCACTGGTGGTATGGGCACACCAGTTTGGCGACCTTGCCTTTTTCCTTGGTACACAGACGCGAGCCGCGATGGCGGCAGACGTTGTGGAACGCGTTGACCGTGCCATCTGGCGAGCGTACGACCAGGATCGGGTTCTTGCCGATCTGCAGGGTCATGAAGTTGCCCTTGGCCGGAATCTCGCAGGTCATGCCCGCGATCAGCCATTCCTTTTGAAAGATTTCCTGCATGTCGATTTCAAACAGCCGCTCATCGCTGTAGAAAGGCTGCGGCAGCGAATAAGTACGCTCACGAGTCTGCAGCATTTCGGCGGTTGCCTTGCGTGCGGGTTCCAGCGGATCGCCCAGGCTCAGAGTTGCGGTGACGTCCATCTTTCAAGTCCTCAGATTGCGCTTTCAGCAATCTACGAATGTGGCCAATTACGGTTGTGTTGTGTGTCTGGCACGCGAGGCGACGGTATTTTCTGTCGCTCAGGCTTTATGAGTAAAAAATGTGTATCGATTTAGCCGCGAGTGTGGAGTGGGGCGCGACGTGAACCTTATCCATGGGCGACATGGCCGATTCCGTTGACGACTACGCAACCCCTATAGACCGGGCCTGGTCGCCATAAGTATGTGAATGTCGCTGATAGGTAAATAGGCCGTTCTCGCGTTACGCAGAATCGCCACCATAAGAGGCCGACAGTCGGCCGTGGAGAGTGAGTATGTCCCAGAGTTTCCTCAGCCCGGTCAACACGCAGACTTGGGCCAATGGCCGCCACCTTGTGCGGGTCGTAAAAGTGATCCAGGAAACCTGGGACGTGCGCACCTTTTGCTTCATGGCCGATCAGCCGATCCTGTTCTTTTTCAAGCCGGGTCAGTTCGTCACCCTGGAGCTGGAAATCGACGGCGTGCCGACCATGCGCTCCTACACCATTTCCAGCTCGCCATCGGTGCCATACAGCTTCTCGATCACCATCAAGCGTGTGCCGGGCGGCAAGGTGTCCAACTGGCTGCACGACACCCTTCACGAAGGCCAGGAGCTGGCCGTGCACGGGCCGGTGGGTTTGTTCAACGCCATCGACTTCCCGAACCCGAAGATTCTGTACCTCAGCGGCGGTGTCGGTATCACGCCGGTGATGTCCATGGCGCGCTGGTACTACGACACCAACGCCAACGTCGACATGGTGTTCGTCCACAGCTCACGTTCGCCCAAGGACATCATCTATCACCGCGAGCTGGAGCAGATGGCGTCGCGCATCAACAACTTCTCGCTGCACATCGTGTGCGAGAAGCATGGTCTGGGTGAGCCGTGGGCGGGTTATCGCGGTTACCTGAACCAGAAGATGCTTGAGCTTATGGCGCCGGACTTCATGGAGCGTGAGGTGTTCTGCTGCGGCCCGACGCCGTACATGAACGCGGTCAAGCGCCTGCTGGAAGCCAACGGTTTCAACATGGCGCAGTACCACGAGGAATCTTTCGGCGCGACGCCTCCGGAGGCTCGTGCAGACGCCGTGGAGCATGCCGAGCAGGCCGCCGACGCACCGGAAATCGACGTTGCCGAGTTGCATCAGGTGGAATTCACCGACACCGGCAAGAGCATCCGCGTGGCGCCGGGCGAAACCGTTCACGCCGCTGCAGCCAAGCTTGGCCTGATGATTCCGAAAGCCTGCGGCATGGGGATCTGCGGGACCTGCAAGGTGATGAAGCTGAGCGGGGAGGTGGAGATGGAGCACAACGGCGGGATCACCGACGACGACGTGGAAGAGGGTTACATCCTGTCGTGCTGCAGCGTGCCGAAAGGGGATGTGCGGATCGAGTATTGATAAGCGTGTAGCAGCATGGCTTGCCGGCGGTGGCGATTTCGAAGGCGCTGCCGCCGGTAAGTCGGACTGTTCCATGCCACGGACCTAATTCCACTGTTCCTGGGCTGACCAACCAACCGGGAATCCCATCGGCCTCAGTTTTGAGGCGTCCTGATCTCTCAGCATCTTCAGTGCTCGGGCCTTCCACTGAGTATCCGGGCTGATCAGATCCGTCAGGTAAGCAAGCATGGTGAATACCACGTACAGCCGCTGTGATGGCTGAGGCTGGTTGTGGCAAGCCGCCAATAGCGCCCAGCTTTTGGGCAGTGACGGGCGAACGGGCAGCTCTCTGTTCCACAGGCGTGAGTGATGGGCGCAGCAGTTGCGGATGAACGTTAGCGTGTGCAACCAAGACTGCAGTACTTCAAAAGGCAGTTTGAACCGCGATGCGATGGCTTTCTTGTCGCGGCTTCTGGCGAGGGCCCTGAAAAGGGTCGAGACCGTCCCAAGGCTCATTTCCTCAAGCATTGCCCACGCAGGCGGCAGCTGCGGCGCACTATAGGTTGCGCCATAAAAGCGGAAGTAGTTATCGCGAGCGCGGTTCTCCATGTGTTGTTGAGTCGCCTGCTCAGAGAGTTCGTTGCGCCGGTTTCGGACGCGTTCGCGCTCCAGCTTTCTTGCCTCGTCGGCGAGCTTAAGCCGCAGTGGGCGCAAGAGCTCGCCATGAGCATAGGATGACTGAAACGACTTCGGGTCGGCTATCCAGCCTGAACCGAGCCTGGGACTTAAATGGTTGTTGATGGCTGCGCGCACGGCCACTTCGACTTTTTCTATTGCCTCCATGACGAGGCTGCGTAATGAAGAGTCGAAGCGATAGACCTCCACGATATCTTTCAAGCTTGAACCAGGCTTGAACGCGTGGTCAGGGCGTGTTTCCTGAAATGGACGCATGTATGGACTGAGCCGGAACAGCGTGACCACCTCCAGCAAAGACATCGCCTTTTTTTCATTCGCGATGTGCAGGCCGCGCTTCTTCAGCAGTTCCAGTTGCTGATCTACGCTGAGGGCGGGTTTATCGAATGGCCTCATGCCATTTTCTCCAGGCAAAAAAAACCCGCGCGATTTGAGCGTGCTGACCAGGTCAACCTAGGCTTGGCGGGTGTGTTGCGCTGGATTATATGGGCCTCCGTAAGGAGGTCAACTTTGAGGTTTCAGCAAATTGTAACGGTGGCTTCCTTGGTTCCAGAGGTCAGGAATGCCGCGATGAGCAGCATTCCCTTTCTGGATTTGGAACCCATTCACAAACGGAAGCGCGCCACCATCCCGTTCAAATCCACCGCCAGGCGCGACAGCTCGTTGCTCGCTGCGCTGGTCTGGTTGGCACCGGTGGCCGACTGGGTCGACAGGTCACGGATGTTGACCAGGTTGCGGTCCACTTCGCGGGCCACTTGGGCCTGTTCTTCCGCAGCGCTGGCAATGACCAGGTTGCGTTCGTTGATTTCCACCACCGCGTTGTTAATGGTATCCAGCGCAAGGCCCGCGCCTTTGGCGATGCTCAGGGTGGATTCTGCGCGTTCGGTGCTGCTGCGCATGGAGTTCACGGCTTGCTCGGTGCCACCCTGAATGCTGCCGATCATGCGCTCGATCTCGCTGGTCGACTGCTGGGTGCGGTGCGCCAGGGCGCGAACTTCGTCGGCGACCACGGCAAAGCCACGGCCGGCTTCACCCGCGCGCGCCGCTTCGATGGCAGCGTTGAGGGCCAGCAGGTTGGTCTGGTCGGCCAGGCCGCGGATCACGTCCAGCACCTTGCCGATGTCGCGGGATTCATCGGCCAGGTTGCCGATCAGGGTGGCGGTGCTTTGCACGTCGCCGCTCATGCGCTCGATGGCGCTGACGGTTTCCTGGACCAGGTCACGACCATCGCTGGCCGAGGTGGTGGCGTTCTGCGAGGCTTCGGACGTGCTCACGGCGTTGCGTGCCACTTCTTCCACGGCGCTGGTCATTTCGTTGACCGCAGTCGCTGCCTGCTCGATCTCGTTGTTCTGCTGCGACAGGCCCCGGGCGCTTTCGTCGGTCACCGCGTTCAGTTCTTCTGCGGCCGAGGCCAACTGGGTGGCGGATCCGGAAATGCGTTGCAGCGTGTCGCGCAGCTTGGACTGCATTTTCAGCATGGCGGTCAGCAGTCGGCCAGCTTCGTCGGTGCCATCGACCTGGATGGTGCGGGTCAGGTCGCCTTCGGCAATTTCTTCGGCAGCGTTCAGTGCCGCTGCAATCGGACGGGTAATGCTGTTGGTCAGCAGCCAGGCGAACAGCAGGGTCAGTGCAGTGGCAATGATGAGCAGGGTCACGACCATGGTGAAGGCGGTCGAATACTGGTCCGACGCCATCTTGTTGGTGTCATTGAGCTGCTGGGTGTTGATCTCCACCAGCTTGCCGAGGACGGTGTTCATCTGGTCGGAGTTGGTTTGCAGGTCAGCGCCGAGCAGGGTTGCCAGTTCGTCCAGCTTGTTGGCGTTACTCAGGGACTTCATGCGGTCTTCGAGCCCGCGGTACTCGTTGAGCAGCCTGACGTACTGGTCGTACGCGGCCTGCTCCTCGGGCGCTGCGATCAGCTTGACGTAGATGGCGCGAGCTTCTTCGATCTGCCTGTTGCGCATGGCCAGCAGTTCGACGGTCTTGGCCAGGGTTTCAGGCTCGCGATTGAGCATCAGGCGGTACGACAGCACGCGCAGGCGAATGCTGCCTTCGGTCAGTTTGTCCAGCGACTTGATGCTGGGCATGCTGTTGGTGGCCATGGTTTCGGTGGCGTCGTTGATCTTGCTCATTTGCATCAGAGCGAAGACACCCAGCACCAGCATCAACAAGCCGATGATGGAAAAACCGAGGAATGCGCGGGGCGCGATGTTCATATTACGTAGGGACATGACGGTTCCAGAAAGGCCGCAATCCATGCGAGGCGAGGGGGAGAATGGTCAGAGATGCATGACTTATCGGTCGCGTCTTCCCAGACTTGAACCCGTTGGTCCATACCTGTGCGCTTGTGTCGCAGGGGGCCGATCTGACGAACAGCAGGAACAAGACGGCCAAAACGCAGTCAATCAGGTCCGTTATGCGTTTGTGCCGTTGAAGTGAACGAAGTGCTTGCAAGGTCGGTGTTGTGGCGTAAATGCCCTGATTTCACTGGTAGCCGAAGTCTCTTTTCTTTATCGTACGCGCCCTTGAAATTTGCCTGAGAAATCAAAATGTTGGAAGCATCCCTAAGCCAGTTGGAAAAGCTCGTTGCAGACCTGGTGCAGCAGAACCAGGAATTGCAGAACTCGAACGCGCAACTCACTGACGAGTTGCGAAAGGCCAGGGATGACAACGACAGCCTGCAGTTGAGCCTGCTGGAGCAGGAAGAAAAGCAAGGCGCTACCGCAGCCCGCATTCAGGCGCTGGTTGACCGTGCCACCAGCGTCAGCGCGGTCGGCGCATGATTATCGACCGCGACACCACCAAGGTCATTTCCATTCTGGGCAACGATTACACGATCAAGGCACCCGAGGGTCAGGAGCAGACCTTGATGGATGCCGTGGTCATGCTCAAGGCGGCATTGTCCGAGACCAAGCGCAGCTACCCGACCCTGATCGGCGACCGCCTGCTGGTGCTGGCGGCGCTGAACCTGTGCTCGAAGCAGATCGAACTCAAACAGCAGCATGCCGCAGAGCTGAGCGTTTACGAGGAAAAGGTCAATGCGACGGTCGAGGTGATCGAGAAGGTGATTGCGCAGGGGTGAGGTGTTGCTCATGTAGGAGCGCGCTTGGTCTGGGCCGCATCCGGACGACAGCGGTGTTTCAGGCGATGAATTTGTTGGATTCACCGACGCCGTCGCGGGCAAGCGCGCTCCTACAGTGGTGTACTTCTGTCCTCAAGCCCCCATCACCAGGCGGATGTCCGCTGCCAGCTCGCGCACGCGGGCTTCTTCGGTGTCCCAGGAGCACATGAACCGCGCGCCGCCGCTGCCGATGAAGGTGTAGAACCGCCAGCCCTTGGCGGTCAGTGCCGCAATCGCCGCTTCCGACAGTTGCAGGAACACGCCGTTGGCCTGCACCGGGAACATCAGCTCAACCCCCGGAATATCCTTCACCAGTTCGGCCAGCAACTGCGCGCAGCTGTTGGCGTGGCGGGCATGTTTGAGCCAGGCGTCGTTTTCCAGCAGGCCGACCCACGGCGCCGACAGGAAACGCATCTTCGACGCCAGTTGCCCTGCCTGTTTGCAGCGGTAGTCGAAGTCTTCAGCCAGCTTGTGGTTGAAGAACAGGATCGCCTCACCCACCGCCATGCCGTTCTTGGTGCCACCAAAGCACAGCACATCGATGCCGGCCTTCCAGGTCAACTCCGCCGGTGTGCAACCCAGGTACGCACAGGCGTTGGCGAAGCGGGCGCCGTCCATGTGCAGGTTCAGGCCCAGTTCCTTGCAGGTGTCGCTGATGGCCTTGAGTTCTTCAGGCAGGTAGACGCTGCCCACCTCGGTCGCCTGGGTAAGGGTCACGACCCGCGGTTTGGGGTAATGGATGTCGGCACGCTTGAGCGCCACTTCGCGGATCGATTCGGGCGTCAGCTTGCCGTTCTCGCTGCGTGCGGTCAGCAGCTTGGAGCCGTTTGAGAAGAACTCCGGCGCGCCGCATTCGTCGGTCTCGACGTGGGCGGTTTCGGAGCAGATGACGCTGTGGTAGCTCTGGCACAACGACGACAGGGCCAGGGAGTTGGCCGCCGTGCCGTTGAAGGCGAAGAACACTTCACAATCGGTTTCGAACAGCTGACGGAATTGATCGGCGGCGCGTGCTGTCCACTGATCATCGCCATAGGCGCGTTGATGGCCGTGGTTCGCTTGTTCCATGGCCGCCCAGGCTTCCGGGCAGATTCCCGAATAGTTGTCGCTGGCAAACTGCTGGCTTTGGTCTGACATGGCCGGTTCCCTGTAGTCGAAGGCTGCGACTGTAACGAACATTCCATGGTTTGGTCATGCATTCTTGCGTCAGAAAATTCATCAGATGAGTGAGGACATGAGCGAGACCACGGCGAGTACCCGCCCTTTGCGTGACCGGGCACTGGACGTGCTCAAGTGGCTGGCGATGCTGAGCATGGTGCTGGACCACTTGCGTTACGTCGGTTGGTCTGCAGATTGGCTGTACGTGCCGGGGCGTCTGGCGTTCGCGTGGTTTTGCCTGGCGATCGCGGTGAACGTGCGGCGCGGCATGGATCGCGCCCCTCAGGCCGGTGTGAGCTGGAAATATCTGGCGTGGCTTGCGGTGTTTTCGCTGATTGCCGAACTGCCTTATCGCCTGTACATGGCAGGTGAGGTGACCACGCTCAACGTGCTGCCGACCCTGGTGCTGGGGTTGCTGGTGGCGCAGGGGGCGGTCGCTCGTACGTGGTCGGTGCGAGCCATGGGCATCGTCGCGCTGGGACTGGGTGTCGCGTTTGCGCCGCATTGGATGTTCGGCGCGTTCGGGGTCCTGTTGCCGGCCGCTTTTGTGTTGGTGTTGCGCGGTTCGTTGTGGCTGGCGGTGGTGCCGGGGATCGTCTGCCTGTTGAGTAATGAGTGGTCCAGGATCATCGACGGCATGCTCTGGGGCGACCCTATCTCAATCGGCGCGCTGGTCGCTTGTCTGCTCGGGCCCTGGTTGGGACTGGCGCTGCTGCGCAGCAAGCCTGGGTTCGGGGTATGGCCGATGCGTAAATGGGCCTACCTGATTTATCCGCTGCATTTTCTTGCCCTGTATTGCCTGCGCATGCTGATCCTGTAGGAGCGCGCTTGGTCTGGGCCGCATCCGGACGATTGCGGTGTGTCAGGTCCAGGGTTGTCTCTGATCCATCACAGTCGCGGGCAAGCGCGCTCCTACAGGGCGCTGTGGTGTTGAAAAAAACGCTGTAGACAAACCGCCGTCCCCGCCTTTATCTTCCGCACCAGGCCACCGCAGTGGCCAACGTCGCTCGGACGGTTCCGGGCGCTTACGTCTTTTAGAGGCCTCCATGGCAGACCAAGGTTCGCCGCGCCGCTTTGCGCGCATCGATCGACTCCCCCCTTACGTGTTCAACATCACTGCCGAGCTTAAAATGGCCGCTCGTCGTCGTGGTGAGGACATCATCGACCTGAGCATGGGCAACCCCGATGGGGCAACGCCGCCGCACATCGTCGAAAAACTGGTCACCGTCGCCCAACGTGAAGACACTCACGGCTACTCGACTTCGCGTGGCATCCCGCGTCTGCGTCGGGCGATCTCAAGCTGGTACAAAAAACGTTACGAGGTCGACATCGACCCTGAAACCGAAGCCATCGTCACCATCGGCTCGAAAGAGGGCCTGGCGCACCTGATGCTCGCCACCCTCGATCAGGGCGACACAGTGCTGGTGCCCAATCCCAGTTACCCAATCCACATCTACGGCGCGGTGATTGCCGGGGCGCAGGTGCGTTCGGTGCCGCTGATTCCGGGCGTGGACTTCTTCGCCGAACTGGAAAAGGCCATTCGCGGCTCGATCCCCAAGCCGAAGATGATGATCCTGGGCTTTCCGTCCAACCCGACCGCCCAGTGCGTCGAACTGGACTTCTTCGAGCGCGTCGTCGCGCTGGCCAAGCAGTACGACGTGCTGGTGGTTCACGACCTGGCCTACGCCGACATCGTCTACGACGGCTGGAAAGCCCCGTCGATCATGCAGGTGCCGGGCGCCAAGGATATCGCGGTGGAGTTCTTCACCCTGTCCAAGAGCTACAACATGGCGGGCTGGCGGATCGGCTTCATGGTCGGGAATCCCGAGCTGGTCAACGCACTGGCGCGGATCAAGAGCTACCACGACTACGGCACCTTCACCCCGCTGCAAGTGGCCGCCATTGCCGCGCTGGAAGGCGACCAGCAATGCGTGCTCGACATCGCCGAGCAATACCGCCAGCGTCGCAACGTGCTAGTAAAAGGCCTGCATGAACTGGGCTGGATGGTCGAAAACCCCAAAGCCTCGATGTATGTCTGGGCCAAGATCCCTGAGGCGTACGCGCATCTGGGCTCACTGGAGTTCGCCAAGAAGCTGCTGGCCGAGGCCAAGGTGTGTGTGTCGCCGGGTGTCGGTTTTGGTGAATACGGCGACGATCACGTGCGTTTCGCCCTGATCGAGAACCAGGATCGCATTCGTCAGGCGGTGCGCGGGATTCGCGGGATGTTCAGGGCCGACGGATTGCTGCCTGGAAAATCTGTCTGATTGCGACATTCGTCACTCTAAAATCCCCGGCATTGACCGGGGATTTTTGTTTCAACACATCCCTGCGTAGGAGCGCGCTTGCCCGCGATGGCGGTGTGTCAGAGGCGTAGAACCCGCCTGATACAACGTTTTCGCGGGCAAGCGCGCTCCTACAGGTGTCATGTCAAACCCTGCATTCCCCCCTCCCTGCAAAACCATGTCGTAAACGCGCCTTTGCGTGGCGTGCGTAGGCATCTAGCCTGTCTGCGTCGGCCCTACCATCGCTTTCAAAGGACAGTCCACAAGTCCTACTGACAATCAGGCGCCGCGCCGCCGCTGGGAGAACCGCGATGTTCAGCAAGCAAGACCAGATCCAGGGTTATGACGATGCACTGTTGGCAGCGATGAATGCCGAAGATCAACGTCAGGAAGATCACATCGAGCTGATCGCCTCGGAAAACTACACCAGCAAGCGCGTCATGCAGGCGCAGGGCAGCGGCCTGACCAACAAATACGCCGAAGGCTACCCGGGCAAGCGCTACTACGGTGGCTGCGAGCACGTCGACAAGGTCGAGCAACTGGCCATCGACCGCGCCAAGCAGCTGTTCGGCGCCGATTACGCCAACGTGCAGCCGCACTCCGGTTCCTCGGCCAACAGCGCCGTTTACCTGGCCCTGCTGCAAGCCGGCGACACCATCCTGGGCATGAGCCTGGCCCACGGTGGCCACCTGACCCACGGCGCCAAAGTGTCGTCCTCGGGCAAGCTCTACAACGCTGTTCAGTACGGCATCGACACCACCACCGGCCTGATCGACTACGACGAAGTCGAGCGCCTGGCGGTAGAGCACAAGCCTAAGATGATCGTTGCCGGCTTCTCGGCTTACTCCAAGACTCTGGATTTCCCACGCTTCCGCGCCATCGCTGACAAGGTCGGGGCGCTGCTGTTCGTCGACATGGCCCACGTAGCCGGTCTGGTTGCCGCTGGCCTGTACCCGAACCCGCTGCCGTACGCCGACGTGGTCACCACCACCACCCACAAGACCCTGCGCGGTCCACGTGGTGGCCTGATCCTGGCCAAGTCCAACGAAGAAATCGAAAAGAAACTGAACGCCGCTGTATTCCCCGGCGCTCAGGGCGGTCCGCTGATGCACGTCATCGCAGGCAAGGCCGTGTGCTTCAAGGAAGCGATGGAGCCAGGTTTCAAGGCTTATCAACAACAAGTGATCGACAACGCCCAGGCCATGGCCCAGGTGTTCATCGATCGCGGTTACGACGTGGTGTCCGGCGGTACCGACAACCACCTGTTCCTGGTCAGCCTGATCCGTCAGGGCCTGACTGGTAAGGATGCCGACGCCGCTCTGGGCCGTTCGCACATCACCGTGAACAAGAACGCCGTACCGAACGACCCACAATCGCCATTCGTGACCTCGGGCCTGCGTATCGGCACCCCGGCCGTCACCACCCGCGGTTTCAAAGTCGCTCAATGCACGACGCTGGCTGGCTGGATCTGCGACATTCTCGACAACCTCGGCGATGCCGATGTCGAGGCCAATGTTGCCAGCCAGGTTGCCGCCCTGTGCGCCGATTTCCCGGTTTACCGCTGAGTCAGGAGTAGCACCATGCAACACTATTCGGGCTTCGGCCTCTTCAAACACTCCCTCAGCCACCATGAAAACTGGCAGCGCATGTGGCGCACGCCGACCCCTAAGAAGGTCTACGACGTGGTCATCGTTGGCGGTGGCGGTCACGGTCTGGCGACTGCTTACTACCTGGCCAAGGAGCACGGCATCACCAACGTGGCCGTGGTCGAGAAAGGCTGGCTGGGCGGCGGCAACACCGCCCGTAACACCACCATCGTGCGCTCCAACTACCTGTGGGACGAATCGGCCCACCTGTACGAACACGCGATGAAACTGTGGGAAGGCCTGTCCCAGGACCTGAACTACAACGTCATGTTCTCCCAGCGCGGTGTGTACAACTTGTGCCACACCCTGCAGGACATGCGTGACTCCGAGCGTCGTGTCAGCGCCAACCGCCTGAACGGCGTCGATGGCGAACTGCTCAACGGCAAACAGGTGGCTGAAGAAATTCCGTACCTGGACTGCTCGAAGAACACCCGTTACCCGATCATCGGCGCGACCGTTCAACGTCGCGGTGGCGTTGCCCGTCACGACGCCGTGGCCTGGGGCTTTGCCCGCGCCGCTGACGCCCTGGGCGTGGACCTGATCCAGCAGACCGAAGTCACGGGTTTCCGCAAGGAAAACGGCGTGTGCGTCGGCGTTGAAACCAACAAGGGCTTCATCGGCGCCAAGCGCGTCGGTGTGGTGACCGCCGGTAACTCCGGCCACATGGCCAAGCTCGCGGGCTTCCGCCTGCCGGTCGAGTCGCACCCGCTGCAAGCGCTGGTGTCCGAGCCGATCAAGCCAATCATCGACAGCGTCATCATGTCCAACGCCGTTCACGGCTACATCAGCCAGTCCGACAAAGGCGACCTGGTGATCGGCGCCGGTATCGATGGCTGGGTCGGCTATGGTCAGCGCGGTTCCTACCCGGTGATCGAACACACCATCCAGGCCATCGTCGAGATGTTCCCGGTGCTGTCCCGCGTGCGCATGAACCGCCAGTGGGGCGGCATCGTCGACACCACGCCGGACGCTTGCCCGATCATCTCCAAGACGCCAGTACCGAACATGTTCTTCAACTGCGGTTGGGGCACCGGTGGCTTCAAGGCTACACCGGGCTCGGGCAACGTTTTCGCGGCGAGTCTGGCGAAAGGCGAAATGCATCCGCTGGCCAAACCTTTCTCAATCGACCGTTTCCACAACGGCGCACTCATCGACGAACACGGCGCTGCCGCGGTCGCCCACTAACAGGAGAATTTCCTATGTTGCACATCTTCTGTCCTCACTGTGGCGAACTGCGCTCCGAAGAGGAATTCCACGGTTCGGGTCAGGCTCACATTCCGCGTCCACTGGACCCTGCTGCCTGCACCGACGAGCAGTGGGGCGACTACATGTTCTTCCGCGACAACCCGCGCGGTCTGCACCACGAGCTGTGGATTCACGCTGCCGGTTGCCGTCAGTACTTCAACGCCACGCGTGACACCGTGACTTACGAAATTCTCGAGACCTATCTGATTGGCACCAAACCGCAGTTCGTGAACCCGGTTCCAGCCGTCGGGAAGGGAGATAAAGCATGAGCCAGTCCAATCGTCTGCCCAATGGCGGCCGCATCGACCGCAGCAAGGTCCTGAACTTCAGCTTCAACGGCCAGACTTACCAGGGCTTTGAAGGCGACACCCTGGCCGCAGCCCTGCTGGCCAACGGCGTCGACATCATCGGCCGCAGCTTCAAATACTCGCGTCCTCGCGGCATCTTCGCGGCAGGCTCCGAAGAGCCGAACGCGGTACTGCAGATCGGCGCGACCGAAGCCACCCAGATCCCGAACGTGCGCGCCACGCAACAAGCGCTGTACTCGGGCCTGGTCGCCACCAGCACCAACGGCTGGCCGAGCGTGAACACCGACATGATGGGGATTCTCGGCAAGGTCGGCGGCAAGCTGATGCCACCGGGCTTCTACTACAAAACCTTCATGTACCCGCAATCGTTCTGGATGACCTACGAGAAGTACATTCGCAAGGCCGCAGGTCTTGGTCGCTCGCCGACCGAGAACGATCCGGACACCTACGACAACATGAACCACCACGCCGACGTGCTGGTGGTCGGCGCAGGTCCTGCGGGTCTGGCGGCGGCACTGGCAGCTGCGCGCAGCGGCGCCCGCGTGATCGTGGCGGACGAACAGGAAGAGTTCGGCGGCAGCCTGCTCGATTCCCGCGAAAGCCTGGACGGCAAGCCCGCCGCTGAGTGGGTAGCCACCGTCGTTGCCGAGCTCAAAGGCTTGAAGAACGTGGTGCTGCTGCCACGCGCCACAGTGAACGGCTACCACGACCACAACTTCCTGACCATCCACGAGCGTCTGACCGATCACCTCGGCGACCGTGCACCGATCGGCCAGGTGCGTCAGCGCATGCACCGCGTCCGCGCCAAGCGCGTGGTACTGGCGACCGGTACTCACGAGCGTCCGCTGGTCTACGGCAACAACGACGTACCGGGCAACATGCTGGCCGGTGCCGTTTCGACTTACGTTCGCCGTTACGGCGTGGCACCGGGCAAGAAGCTGGTGCTGTCCACCAACAACGACTACGCCTACCGCGTGGCGCTGGACTGGCTCGATGCCGGCCTGCAAGTGGTGGCCGTGGCCGATGCACGCCACAACCCACGTGGTGCGCTGGTTGAAGAATCGCGTGCCAAAGGCATTCGCATCCTGACCGGCAGCGCGGTCATCGAAGCCCGTGGCAGCAAGCGCGTCACCGGTGCCCGTGTGGCGGCCATCGACGTGCGTGCACACAAGGTCACCAGCAATGGCGAGTGGCTGGACTGCGACCTGGTTGCCAGTTCCGGCGGTTACAGCCCGATCGTTCACCTGGCGTCCCACTTGGGCGGCAAGCCGGTCTGGCGTGAAGACATCCTCGGTTTCGTACCGGGTGAAGCGCCTCAGAAACGCGTATGTGTCGGCGGCATCAACGGTGTTTACCCACTGGGCGATGCACTGGCCGACGGTTTCGAAGGCGGTGTTCGTGCAGCGTCCGAAGCCGGCTTCCAGCCTGTGGAAGGTGTGATTCCAAAGGCTCTGAGCCGCGTGGAAGAAGCGACCCTGGCGATGTTCCAGGTGCCGCACGAGAAGGGCACTTCCCGCGCGCCGAAACAATTCGTCGACCTGCAGAACGACGTCACCGCTGCCGCCATCGAACTGGCGACCCGCGAAGGCTTCGAGTCGGTCGAACACGTAAAACGCTACACCGCGCTGGGCTTTGGCACTGATCAGGGCAAGCTGGGCAACGTCAACGGTCTGGCCATCGCGGCCCGCTCGCTGAACGTCACCATCCCTGAGATGGGCACCACCATGTTCCGCCCGAACTACACGCCGGTGACCTTCGGCGCGGTAGCCGGTCGTCACTGCGGTCACATCTTCGAGCCTGTGCGCTTCACCGCGCTGCACGCCTGGCACGTCAAGAACGGCGCCGAGTTCGAAGACGTCGGTCAGTGGAAACGTCCTTGGTACTTCCCGAAAGCCGGTGAAGACATCCACGCAGCCGTGCGCCGCGAATGCAAAGCCGTGCGCGACAGCGTCGGCCTGCTGGACGCCTCGACCCTGGGCAAGATCGACATCCAGGGCCCGGATGCACGCGAGTTCCTGAACCGAATCTACACCAACGCCTGGACCAAGCTGGATGTGGGCAAGGCGCGCTACGGCCTGATGTGTAAAGAAGACGGCATGGTCTTCGACGACGGTGTAACCGCCTGCGTCGCCGACAACCACTTCATCATGACCACCACCACTGGCGGCGCTGCACGCGTGCTGCAATGGCTGGAAATCTATCAGCAGACCGAATGGCCGGACCTGAAGGTGTACTTCACCTCCGTGACCGACCACTACGCGACCCTGACCCTGTCGGGCCCGAACAGCCGCAAGCTGCTCAGCGAAGTGACCGACATCGACCTGGATCGTGAAGCCTTCCCGTTCATGACCTGGAAAGAAGGTCTGGTCGGTGGCGTACCGGCTCGCGTGTTCCGGATTTCCTTCACCGGTGAGCTTTCCTACGAAGTGAACATCCAGGCGGACTACGCCATGGGTGTCCTGGAAAAAATCGCCGAGGCGGGCAAGAAGTACAACCTGACCCCGTACGGCACCGAAACCATGCACGTACTGCGGGCCGAGAAGGGCTTCATCATCGTCGGCCAGGATACCGACGGCTCGATGACCCCGGACGACCTGAACATGGGCTGGTGTGTCGGTCGCACCAAACCGTTCTCGTGGATCGGCCAGCGTGGCATGAGCCGTGAAGACTGCGTGCGTGAGGATCGCAAGCAACTGGTCGGCCTCAAGCCGGTCGATCCGAACAAGTGGCTGCCGGAAGGTGCGCAACTGGTATTCGATCCGAAGCAATCGATCCCGATGACCATGGTCGGTCACGTGACCTCGAGCTACGCGGCGAACTCGCTGGGTTACTCGTTCGCCATGGGCGTGGTCAAGGGTGGTCTCAAGCGCATGGGCGAACGTGTGTTCTCGCCCCAGGCGGATGGCAGCGTGATCGAGGCGGAAATCGTTTCCTCGGTGTTCTTCGATCCGAAGGGTGACCGGCAGAACGTGGAGTAAATAGTGAGCAAGCTCGCTCCACGGTTCTAACCTGTAGGAGCGCGCTTGCCCGCGATTGCGGTGTGTCAATCGCCATTGATGTAGCTGATTCAACGCATCGCGGGCAAGCGCGCTCCTACAGTGAGGCGCTCCGGCAACACAACAGAATTCAAAACAGGTGCTCTATGACCACAGCCAACGTTTACCAACAGCGGCCAACGACCGACGCCAAAGTCGAGTCGCCTCTGTTTCACGCCGATCTGAAAAGCCTGGTCGGCAAGGGCCGCACCAACCCGGGTGTGGTGCTGCGCGAGAAAAAACTGCTGGGCCACCTGACCATTCGTGGCGATGCCCATGATCCGGCGTTTGCTGCCGGTGTTCACAAGGCGCTGGGCATGGAACTGCCTGCCGCGTTGACGCTGGTCTCCAGCGGCGACAGTTCTATCCAGTGGATGGGCCCGGACGAGTGGCTGCTGATCGTTCCGACCGGCGAAGAATTCGCCGTCGAGCAGAAGCTGCGTGAAGCGCTGGCCGGCCTGCACATCCAGGTGGTCAACGTGTCCGGCGGCCAGTCGATTCTGGAACTGACCGGGCCGAACGTGCGCGACGTGCTGATGAAATCCACCAGCTACGACGTACACCCAAGCAACTTCCCCGTGGGCAAGGCCGTCGGCACCGTCTTCGCCAAATCGCAACTGGTGATCCGCCGTACCGGTGAAGAAACCTGGGAACTGCTGATCCGCCGCAGCTTCGCCGATTACTGGTGGTTGTGGCTGCAGGATGCCAGCGCCGAGTACGGCCTGGGCGTCGCGGCCTAACCCTGTAGGAGCGCGCTTGCCCGCGACGGCGTTGTGTCATTCACCCATGATGTTGAATGGACCGACCCTGTCGCGGGCAAGCGCGCTCCTACAATGCTTGTGCAAACGTCTGACAACAGGAGCAACACCCCATGAGCCGCGCCCCCGATACCTGGATTCTGACCGCCGACTGCCCCAGCGTGCTGGGCACGGTGGATGCGGTGACGCGGTTTCTGTTCGAGCAGGGCTGCTACGTCACCGAGCACCACTCGTTCGATGACCGGCTCTCCAGCCGCTTTTTCATTCGTGTCGAATTCCGTCAGCCCGATGGCTTCGACGAGTCCTCGTTCCGCGCAGGCCTGAGCGAGCGTGCCGAAAGCTTTGGCATGAACTTCGAGCTGACAGCGCCGAACTATCGGCCGAAAGTGGTCATCATGGTCTCCAAGGCCGATCACTGCCTGAACGACCTTCTGTACCGTCAGCGCATCAACCAACTGGCCATGGACGTGGTCGCCGTGGTGTCCAACCACCCCGATCTCGAACCGCTGGCTCGCTGGCACGAAATTCCCTACTACCATTTCCCCCTCGACCCCAACGACAAGCCGGCGCAGGAAGCGAAGGTGTGGAACGTGATCGAGGAGTCCGGTGCCGAGCTTGTGGTACTTGCCCGTTACATGCAGGTGCTGTCGCCGGAGCTGTGCCGCAAGCTCGATGGCAAGGCGATCAACATTCATCACTCGCTGCTGCCGGGCTTCAAGGGTGCCAAGCCGTACCACCAGGCCTACAACAAGGGCGTGAAGCTGGTCGGTGCGACGGCGCATTACATCAACAACGATCTGGACGAAGGCCCGATCATCGCCCAGGGCGTCGAGGTGGTGGACCACAGTCACTACCCCGAAGACCTGATCGCCAAAGGCCGCGACATCGAAGGCCTGACGCTGGCGCGGGCGGTGGGGTATCACATTGAACGGCGGGTGTTCCTTAACGCCAACAGGACTGTTGTCCTTTGACCTGTAGGAGCGCGCTTGCCCGCGACGGCGGTGCGTCATCGACTCCGCGCCGGCTGACACACCGCTGTCGCGGGCAAGCGCGCTCCTACAGGGTGCGACGAACGTATTCGAAATCCAGAGCAACCAATGCGTTGCAGCAACACCAAGCAACGCATTTCTCCGCTACACAGCTGTATCCATAAAAACAATTCAGCGAGGTGAAAAGCATGTCTGGTAATCGTGGTGTGGTGTATCTCGGCGCAGGCAAGGTCGAAGTACAAAAGATCGACTATCCAAAAATGCAGGACCCACGCGGTCGCAAGATCGAGCATGGCGTCATCCTGCGCGTGGTCTCCACCAACATCTGCGGCTCGGACCAACACATGGTGCGCGGCCGCACCACTGCCCAGGTCGGCCTGGTGCTGGGTCACGAGATCACCGGTGAAGTGATCGAAATGGGTTCCGGCGTCGAAAACCTGAAAATCGGTGACCTGGTTTCCGTTCCCTTCAACGTCGCGTGCGGCCTGTGCCGTTCGTGCAAAGAGCAACACACAGGCGTCTGCCTGACCGTCAACCCGGCTCGTGCCGGTGGTGCCTACGGCTACGTGGACATGGGTGACTGGGTCGGTGGCCAGGCCGAATACGTGCTGGTCCCTTACGCTGACTTCAACCTGCTCAAGCTGCCGGATCGCGACCGCGCGATGGAAAAGATCCGCGACCTGACCTGCCTCTCCGACATCCTGCCCACCGGTTACCACGGTGCCGTGACCGCGGGCGTTGGCCCGGGTAGCTCGGTGTACGTCGCCGGCGCCGGTCCTGTCGGCCTGGCGGCCGCTGCTTCCGCTCGCCTGCTGGGCGCGGCCGTGGTGATTGTGGGTGACGTCAACCCTGTGCGCCTGGCCCACGCCAAGGCTCAGGGCTTCGAAATCGCCGACCTGTCCAAGGACACCCCGCTGCACGAGCAGATCGCCGCGCTCCTGGGCGAGCCTGAAGTGGACTGCGCCGTCGACGCCGTGGGCTTCGAAGCCCGTGGTCATGGCCATGCAGGCGTGAAGGCCGAAGCACCGGCTACCGTGCTCAACTCGTTGATGGGCGTGGTTCGCGTGGCGGGCAAGATCGGTATCCCTGGCCTGTACGTCACCGAAGATCCGGGCGCTGTAGACGCTGCCGCGAAAATGGGCAGCCTGAGCATTCGTTTCGGCCTGGGCTGGGCGAAATCCCACAGCTTCCACACCGGCCAAACGCCTGTGATGAAGTACAACCGCCAACTGATGCAAGCCATCATGTGGGACCGCATCAACATTGCCGACGTCGTGGGCGTGGAAGTCATCAGCCTCGACGACGCGCCACGCGGTTACGGCGAGTTCGACGCAGGCGTACCGAAGAAATTCGTGATCGACCCGCACAAGACCTTCAGCGCGGCATAAATCAACACAGTGTCAAAGAAACCGGGGCCTGAGTGCCCCGGTTTTTTATGGGCGTTATCCGGGAAACACCACAGGAACTAATCTTCAAGGCACGGTCAAACAGGCGTTGACCCGGCCCTGCCGGTTTGTGCACATACAAGGTGATTGTGATGACTGTCTCGATGAAAAACACGCGCGGTGCTGTGCTGGCGACGTTGATGGCGCTGGCGGCGACGCCGGTCTTCGCGTTCAACCTGAACGATGCGGCGAACGCTGTTTCCGGCGCCACGGGCGGGCAGCAGAAGGCTACTGCGGCGCCTGAGGCTGCTGGCTTGCTCAACACGCTGGGTACGCAATTGAATGTCACGCCGCAACAGGCAGTCGGCGGTACGGGCGCGTTGCTGGGGTTGGCGAAAAACAAGCTGGCCGGCAATGACTATTCGCAGTTGAGCCAGGCGGTGCCGGGGCTGGATCAGTTGTCAGGCACCTCGGCGCTGGGCAGCCTGGGTGGTCTGGGCGGCATGCTGGGCGGTTCCGGTGGCAGCAACTCGGCGATCAACAGCGCGCTGGGCAACGTGCAGAGCATGGGTGACGTGAACAAGGCGTTCAGCGCACTGGGCATGGACAGTGGCATGGTCGGGCAGTTTGTGCCGGTGATCCTGCAGTACCTGGGGCAGCAGGGCGCCAGTGGTTCGGCGTTGCAGGCGCTGAGCGGAGTGTGGGGCGCGAAATGATCTTGTAGGAGCGCGCTTGCCCGCGACGGCGGTGTGTCAGGCGACTCATCATGGGCTTGCATGACGCTGTCGCGGGCAAGCGCGCTCCTACAGGGGCGGTGTCAGGGCTCTGCGCGCAGGGTCTGGATGCGGGCGTTCTTTTCGGCCCACAGCCGGTTGACCCAGTCCTGTACATACTCGCGAAACACCGGGTCATTCTCGTAATCGCCCTGCCACAGCGCGGGGTCGAGTTCGCGGGTCTTGATGTCAATGATGACGCGCGGCACCTGGCCTGAAATCAGGTCCCAGAATCCTGGAATTCTCTGCTGCGGATACACCACGGTGACGTCGAGCACGGCATCGAGTTGTTCGCCCATCGCCGCCAGTACAAAGGCCACGCCGCCGGCCTTGGGCCGCAGCAGGTGGCTGTAGGGCGAATCCTGCTCGACTTTCTTGGCCTCGGTGAACCGGGTGCCTTCCAGATAATTCACCACGGTCACCGGCTGGCGCTTGAACAGCTCGCAGGCCTCTTTGGTGATTTCCAGATCCTTGCCCTTGAGTTCCGGGTTCTTGGCCAGGAACGCCTTGGTGTAGCGCTTCATGAACGGGTAATCCAGCGCCCACCAGGCCAGCCCCAGAAACGGCACCCAGATCAGTTCCTTCTTGAGGAAAAACTTGAAGAACGGCGTGCGGCGGTTGAGCGTCTGTACCAGCGCCGGGATGTCCACCCAGGATTGATGATTGCTCACTACCAGATAAGACGTGTCGCCACGCAGGCCATCCGCGCCGCGGATTTCCCAGCGGGTGGGCAGGCACAGCTTGAAGATCAGCTTGTTGATCTCGCTCCAGGTCTCGGCGATCCACATCACCGCGTGGGAGCAGCGGTCACGCAATTCGCTCTGGAACACCAGCTTGAGCAGCGCGAAGACCATCAGCGGGCCGAACAGCACCAGGGTGTTGAGCAGCAACAGTAGCGTGACGGCAATTCCGGTGAGCAGGTGACGCATATATCACTCGTGGTCATGAGGAGGGCGGGCAATGATAAGCAGGTCTTTCGTTACAACCAAATCCGACTGTCGCTGACAAATGTTTCACCCGGTTACATGTAGCCTGATGATCTGTATTAGTGACCGAACGATGCGCAAAGTTGCGGTCTAAAATCGGGCCTGTGCAACGTCCATCCATAACGAGGAACCTGTCACGTGAAATCCCTTCTGGCGCTTCTGTCTCTGCTGGCGTTGCCTGTGATGGCCGCCGAACCGACGCTGTATGGCCGCTACGAATACATTCAGGTTTCCGAGTTTGGCGAAACCTTCAAGGCCAAGATGGACACTGGCGCACTCACCGCGTCCTTGTCGGCCAAGGATATCGAGCTGTTCAAGCGTGATGGCGATGACTGGGTCCGCTTCCGTCTGGCGACCAAGGATGCCGACAGCAAGGTCTACGAGCACAAGGTGTCGCGCATCAGCCGGATCAAGGGGCGCGCCGATGGGGAAGACGAGGACGAGCCGGTAGACCCGACCAAGCGTCCAGTGGTGGATCTGGAACTGTGCCTGGGCAACGAGAAGCGCACCGTCGAGGTCAACCTGGTGGACCGCAGCCACTTCAACTATCCGCTGCTGATTGGCGCCAAGGCCCTGCGCGAGTTCGGCGCGGCGGTTAACCCTGCGCGCCGCTACACCGCCGACAAGCCCGACTGTTAAAGGATTGGGCCTACCGCGTCCCGTAGCAGCACGGCTTGCCGGCGGGAGCGGTGTATCAGGCAACTCATCTGTGACTGACACACCGCCCCCGCCGGCAAGCCGTGCTGCTACGGGTTCCGGGTGTGCCGAAGATTCGGTGTTCAGGCCGGCGGTTGCGTTTCCAGCATCGACGGACGTTCGCTGACTTCGCGATACCAGCTCGCCAGCCGTGGATAGCTGCTGCGCCAGCCCAGGTTGGGTTGGCGGAAGTCCAGGTAGCCCAGGGCGCAGGCGACGCTGATCGAGGCGATGTCGAAATTGGAGCTCAATTCGGTCACCGCTTCGGCTTCGAAATAGGCCAGGGAGCGGGCAATCTTCTCGCCCTGGCTGTCCATCCACTCGCCCCAGCGCTTTTCTTCCGGGCGCAGGAAGGTCTCATAACGCATCAGCAGGGCCGCATCGAGCACCGCGTCGGCCAGCGATGCCAGGGTCAGGCGTCTCCAGCGGGCGGAGCCGTCATGGGGAATCAGCGGGTTGCCAACGTGCTGGTGGTCCAGATAGTCGAGAATGACCCGGCTGTCGTGGATCACGTTGTTGTCGGCCAGGCACAGTGCCGGAATCTTGCCGCAGGGGTTTTCGTGGCACACCGCCGCGTCGGGGGCAACCGGGGTGACGGTGACCGGCTTGAGTTCGACCCGTGCGGTCTGTCCTGTTTCGTGTAGCAGAACCAGCACCTTGCGCGCGAATGGCGAAGCGGTGTTGTAATACAGCGTCATGCTAGGGGCAGACATGGACATTCCTCTGGACGGACTGGCCCCTAGACTAGTCAGCGGCGCAATGCCCTGCAACATCGCTCGATGCAATCTGCACTGCCGCTTGCCTCAAGCCTGACGCCGAACCATCAACCCCTTGATGCTCAGCCACGCCGGGATGCCCATGCCGATCCACGACAGCACGTCCCAGCCGTCATCGCCCAGCAACGCGGCGAACAGACCCACGGCCATCAACAGCGCAATCCAGGTCGGCTTGGCGAAGGTTTTCCAGAACCCGGAGTGCTTCTTGTGTCGGGTCATGCCGCCTCCGCCGTCTGTGCAATCTTCACGGTGGCGGCCGCCTTGCGCCGCACCACCCACAGGTAGACGCCACTGCCCAATACGATAATGGTCAGCACATCCAGCACGCCCCACAGGATCTTCATCGGCATGCCGCCGTAATCACCGAAGTGCAGGGGTTGCGAGAGCAGCAGCGCATCCATGTACCACGGGCTGCTGACGATGGCGGTGACTTTCAGGTCGGTGGCGTCGATCAGCACCGGTGTCAGCAGATGGGATGTCAGGTGGGTATCGCCTTTCATGAACACGGCGTAATGGTGTTCGCTGGAAAAGCGCGAACCGGGGAAGGCAATGAACGAGGGCTCGGCGCCCGGCACCGTGGCTTGGGCGATGTCCAGCAGGCGCGATGCGGGTGCGCGTTCGGTCAGCGGCGGCGCGTCCTTGTAGGTGGCGACCACCGCCGCCAGCGAGTCATTGCGCCATTGGGCGATCACCAGGTCCGCGCAGGCGTTGAGCACGCCGGTAAGGCCGACCACGAAGGCCCAGGTCAGCGTGACGACGCCGATCAGGTTGTGCAGGTCGAGCCAGCGCACGCGGTTCGATTTGTTCGGCCGCACGGTGGCGAAATCCAGCCGGCGCATGAAGGGCGAATACAGCACCACACCGGAAACAATCGCTAATACAAAAAGCAGCCCCATGAAGGCCAGAAGCAGCTTTCCGGGCAGGCCTGCGTACATGTCCACGTGCAGACGCAGCATGACCATCATGAAGCCGCCGTTGGCCGAGGGCGTTTCAACCGCCTCTCCGGTGCGCTGGTCAAGCATGAAGGTGTGGGTGTCGTTGGGGTCACCGCCGGCGGTCTTGCCCATGAACGCGTAGACGCCGTTGGCTTCGTCTTCATCCCAGCCAAAGTATTGCACCACCTCGCCAGGGCGATGGGCTTCGGCGGCCTTGACCAGCTGTTGAAGGTCCATGCGCGGCGTGTTTGCGGGCATTTCCTTGAGTTCCGGGGCGTCCCCGAGCATGTGCTCGATTTCGTGATGGAACACCAGCGGCAAGCCGGTGATGCACAGAATCAACAGGAACACCGTGCAGATCAGGCTGCTCCAGGTGTGGATGAACGACCAGCGGCGAATGGTTTGGCTTTTCATGGTGCGAGGTACCGGTGAGCGAAAGCAAAAAGGGCCGCTGTTGCGAGCGGCCCTTGTTTTCAGCACTGGGAGTTTAAACGATTACCATTTGTAGTTCACGCTGGCGAGCACGTTGCGGCGATCCCCGAAGTAGCAATAGAAGCCGTCGCAGGTGGACAGGTATTCCTTGTCGAACACGTTGTTGGCGTTGACCGCAACGGTGACGCCCTTGAGCGAGCTGTTCATGCGGCCCAAGTCGTAATGAACTGCTGCGTCATAGACGGTGTAGGCGGGGCTGTGTCCATCGTCCTTGTCACGCACGAAACCCAGGCTGCCAATCGCGACGTTGTCGGTCTCGCCGATGTAACGCGCGCCGAAGCCCAGGCCGAAGCCATCGAGCAGGCCGGTGTGGAAGGTGTAGTCAGCCCAGACCGAGGCTGCGTTTTCCGGCGTCAGCGGCAGCGGACGGTTTTTGTCCAGCGGGTCGGTGACCTTGGTCATCTTGCTGTTGGCGTAGGTGTACGACGCGGTGACTTTCAGCTCTTCGGTGACGTTGCCCACCGCTTCCAGCTCAAAGCCGCGAACCTTGGCTTCGCCCAACGGGCGTGAAGTGCCGAAGGTGTCACTGAGCACGATGTCGCGGCGGGTCAGCTCGTATGCGGCAGCGGAGAACAGCAGATTGGTGCCTGGCGGCTGGTATTTGATGCCTGCTTCATACTGCTTGCCGGTACCGGGCTTGAACGCGTTGCTCTGGCCGCTCTGAACGTCTGCAGCGCCGCCTTGCTCGGCCTGGAACGACTCGGCATAGGAAATGTACGGCGTGAAGCCGGAATCGAACACATAGCTCAGCGCGGCGTTGCCGGTGAAGGCGCTGTCGGTTCGCTCGTCGCGGTCGTCGGCCAGGTTGTAGAAGCGCGTCTTGGTCTTGAGCAGGTCCTGGCGGCCGCCCAGTGTCAGGCGCCATTGATCCAGCTCCATCTGGTCCTGGATGTAGGCACCGAAGTTGTCGGTCTTCTGGTTGTAGTTCTGGAACGCGAAATAGTTGACGTTGCTGAAGTCCAGACCGTACGGGTGGGTGATGATGTTGCCGTCGGGCGCCGAGCCGAACAGCCATTTGTAGTTGTGGTTGACGCGCTGATAGTCAGCACCCAGCAACAGTTTGTGCTTGATCACGCCGGTGTCGAAGTTGGCTTCGAAGTTGTTGTCGAACGCGAACTGGCTGATGTCCTCGTTGACCACGTTGGCGCCACGGGAAAGGGTCCCGTCGTCAGCAACGGCGAAGGCACTGCCGCCCGAAGTAATGGTCTGGAACGACAGGTCGCTCTTGGTGTAACGCAGGTTCTGGCGGAACTGCCAGACATCGTTGATTCGATGCTCGAAGGCGTAGCCCAGCGAGTAATAGGTCCTGTCGTAGAATTCCCAGTCCGGATCGCCCAGGTTCTCGTGAGCACCGACCTTGCCCGCCGGCGTGGACAGGCGAGTGCCCTGCAACGGCAGGAACTGGCTCGTTGCGCCCGTATCGTCACGGGTGAACATGCTGAGGAACGTCAGCTTGGTGTCCGGATCGATGTTCCAGGTCAGGCTGGGAGCGATGTTGTAGCGCTTGTCGTCGATGTGATCGACAGTGGTGCCGCTGTCACGGACCACGCCACTGACGCGGTATTCGAAATTGTCGGCGTCATCGATCTTGCCGGTGCTGTCGAAGCTGATCTGCTTGCGGTTGTAGCTGCCCACCTGGACCTGCACTTCGTGGCTGGCTTCAGCCTGCGGACGTCGGCTGACCATGTCCACCAAGCCGCCCGGTGGCGTCTGGCCGTAAACCGAGGAAGCAGGGCCGCGCAGTACGGCGACGCGCTCCAGGTCCCAGGTTTCCATCTTCGGCATCACGTAGGCGCCTTTGGGCAGCGGCAGGCCGTCGAGGAATTGCGTTGGCTCGAAGCCGCGGATCTTCAGCCATTCGGCGCGGCTGTCGCTGCCGTAGCTGCTGGCGACGACCCCGGGCATGTAACGAACGGCGTCGTCCAGGTTCTGTACTGCGCGATCCTGCATTTGCTCGCGGGTGGCCACGGAAATCGAGCGCGGTGCTTCGGCCAGCGCGGTGTCGGTCTTGGTGCCCGCTGCGGTACGACCTGCGGCATAACCCTCGGCCGGCCCCCACGCACTTTCAATGTTGTCCTGGCGCCCCTGAATGCTGGTCTCCGGCAGTGCCATCACACCTTCGGGCGCCGGAACCAGGCCGTATGTGCCTGCTGTGGTCTGGCTCAGTTGCAGCCCTGTGCCGCGCAGTGCCTGGGCCATTGCCCCCGGTGCGTCGAACTGCCCCTGAACCGGCGCCGACGTACGGCCAGCGGCCAGTGCCGGGTCCAGCGACAGCGCGATGCCAGCCTGGCTTGCGATCTGGGTCAGGGTGGTGGACAGCGGCGCCGCCGGCAGGTTGTAGGCGCGAACGCTGGAAGCCTGGGAGGCCGCCAGGACCTGCGAGCTGGCCAGCGGTGCGGCGAGTGCGACGGCGACGGCCAGCAGGCTCGGTCGCAGAAGGGTTTGAAGCGTGCGGGACATGGGCGGGCTCCTGAGTGGATAGTGTTCTCAATGCCTATGTGCCGGACGAGATTTGAAAAGTGATAGGGTCTAATCGAAAATAATTTAGATTTACAATTTAAGAATCTACCCACCATCCCGTAGCAGCACGGCTTGCCGGCGGGGGCGGTGTGTCAGGCAAAACATGTGTGGCTGATACACCGCCCCCGCCGGCAAGCCGTGCTGCTACAGGGGGGGCTTAAAGCTTGTGGGTTTGCTTCACGTCGCTGGCAATCACCGTGACCCACCAGTGGGTGCGCTGCTCGATGGCTACAGGCAGCGTCGGCATCAAAGCCTTGAGGGCGAGGTCAGTATCGTTGAGCGGGAAACTGCCGGTGATGCGCAAGTCGGCAACGTCCGAAGCGACCCCAAGATAGCCGGAGCGATAACGGCCAAGCTCCGCGATCACATCCTTGAGCGCCGCGTTGTCGACCACCAGCATCCCGCGGGTCCAGGCGTCGGCGCCGGGATCGAGAGCCAGCATCGGCCCCAGGCTGTGACGCTGGATCAGCATCTGCTGGCCTTCATGCAGGATCATTTCGTTGCCGGCCGCCTGCGGGTGGGCCGCCACCGCCGATTGCAACACGCTCAACAGCGTCCCGTCGTCCCTTCTCTTGACCAGAAATTTCGTACCCAATGCGCGCATCTGTCCTTCATCGGTTTCAACGATGAAAGGGCGCGGGTCGTCGTGGCTGCCGGTTTCGACGAAGATTTCGCCTTCCTGAAGGATGATCCGACGTTGTTTGTCATCGAATCGCACATCCAGCGCGCTGTGGGTATTAAGGCGGACCAGGGTGTTGTCCGACAGGCGAATGGTGCGTTGCTCGCCAGTGGCGGTGCGTTGGTCCGCCAGCCAGTAGCTGACGGGCAGGTAGCGTTCCCCCGCGAGCAGCGTCAGGCCTAGAGCCACGGCGAAACCGGCGACGCCGCGCCCGAGCTTGCGCATCTGCCGGCCCACGCCATCGCGCGAACGCAGCAACGCCGAACGGGCGGGGCCGGTGGTGCCCACGAAACGCTGGTCGACCATGCCCAACTGCAACCAGGCGCGTGCGTGCTCTTCGCTGGCGGCGTACCATTTGGCAAACTCTTCGCGGTCAGTGTCGCTGCCCTGGCCGCAATCCAGGCACAACTGCCAGGCGATGGCGGCATCCAGTACCTGCGATGAAACCGGGCGCGTGCTGATGCTCATGTCGGCTCGCCGTACAGCGCGATGTAGCACTGGCGCATGCCCTGGGCCAGGTACTGGCGCACGCGGGGCACGGACACGCCGATCTTCTCGGCGATTTCGCCGTGGCTCAGGCCGTCGAGACGGTTATAAAGGAAGGCTGCCCGTGCCTTGCTCGACAGTTTGCCGAGCATCCGGTCGATGGCCTTCAGGTCTTCGGTAATGAGTTGCTGTTCTTCGAGCGAAGGTTGTTCCGCCTCCGGGATCAGCATCAATTCGTTGAGGTAGGCCTGTTCCAGTGCGGCGCGGCGGAAATAGTCGAACAACAGACCCTTGGCCACCTGAACCAGAAACGCCCGGGGTTCGCGCGGCTCGGCCAGTTGATCCCGCCCCAGCAGGCGTACGAAGGTGTCCTGGCTCAAGTCCTCGGCGCGATGAGGACAGGCGACGTTGCGGCGTAGCCATGCGAGCAACCAGCTGCGATGGTCGCGATAGAGCGTTCCGACAAGCTGTTGCTGATGACTTTGAATGGACGACACGTACGCACCGAAGAGAACAAAGTAACTAACGAGAATTATTCGCGATTGTGTCAGAGCGTTCAAATGCTGGCAATTGGTCGTTACAGGAAGTAGCTGAACGGTTACTCAAGGAAATATTGGCCCCGTAGCAGCACGGCTTGCCGGCGGGGCGGTGTGTCAGTCAACCCATCATTGGCTGACACACCGCCCCCGCCGGCAAGCCGTGCTGCTACGAACAGCGGATTAATCGATGTGGCTCAGAACGAATGCGACTGCTGCCGGCGGCGCCATTTGCCCAAGGCTTGCTCCAGTTGCAGCGGGCTGTCCATGTCCTGGCGCCTGGCATGGCTGAACAGGATCAGCGCCAGTTCTGCGGTCACCAAGGCATCGGCGCTGGCGTTGTGGCGCTCGCCGGCGTGCAGGCCGAAGAATGCGGTCCAGTCATCCAGCCCCGCCTGCCGCAGGCAGGCTTGCGGGCAGAGCAGCGGGGCGATCTCGGCCACGTCGAGAAACGGGTGTTGCAGGCGATAACCCAGGCTTTCCTTCAAGGCACGCCCCAGCATGTGCTGATCGAACGGCGCATGAAACGCCAGCAGCGGGCTGTCCCCGACGAACTCCATGAAATCCAGCAAGGCCTCCACCGGCTCGCTGCCTGCGGCAATCGCGCTGGGGCCCAGGCCGTGGATCAGCACGCTGGGGCCGAGTTTGTGGTCGGGCCGTGAGAGGGTGCGTTCGAACTGCTGCCCCAGATCGATGGCGCCGTCCTCGATGACCACGGCGCCGATGGACAGCACCTGGTCGCGGTTCATGTTCAGGCCACTTGTTTCAAGGTCCAGCATCACCCAGCGTTGCTGGCGCAACGGATGCCCGCCCAAGGCGCTCGCGCGTGGCAACTGGCTCAGGCGCAGCAGTTGCTCGGCGGTGAGGTCCGCGCCCTTGGCGGGTCGGTTGGGCTTGAGCCATTGAAACAGGTTCATGATCGGGTCGCATAAAGTTGATAACGCAGGGTCAGGCTGGTTTGCAGACGCTGTGCCTGGCGGAACGATTCACGCAGGATCCGGCGGTCCAGGTGGTTGAGCACGTCCGGGTCGATGCGGTTGGAATAGGGCAGGTTCTGACGGCTCTGCTGCTGGTGCTGCTGCATGCGCGTCTGCTGAATGAAGTGATAGGCCTCCTCATAGGCTGCGCCGTCCTGCCGGTCGATGACTTCTTTGGCCACCAGTTGGCGCAACCGTTCAAGGGTGTTGTTGGCGGTCACGCCGTTGGCCAGCGCCAGCAGGCGGGCGCCATCGACAAAGGGCGTCAGGCCCTGGGTCTTGAGGTCCAGGGTGTCTTTCTCGCTGCCCTTGCGTGCCACCACGAAATCCTTGAAGCGCCCTACCGGCGGACGCTGGCGCAAGGCGTTGTCGGCCATCATGCGCTGGAAAAGCCGGTTGTCGGCGACCTGCGCCAGAATGCTATGGCGCAATTGTTCGCCACCGCTCTCGTCGCCCCAGACCACTCGCAGGTCGAAATAGATGCTCGACGACAGCAGGTTCTCCGGCGTCGCCTCACGAATGAACGCGCTGAAGCGCCGCGCCCACTCCAGGCGCGACAGGCACAGCTCAGGATTGCTGGCCATGATCCCGCCCTTGCACAGGGTAAAGCCGCATTGGGCCAGGCTCTGGTTGATGCGCTCGGCGATGGGCAGCAGCTTGCCGCGAATCTCGGCGGCTTCGGCAGCATCCTTGGCTTCGAACAGGATGCCGTTGTCCTGATCGGTGTGCAGCGTCTGTTCGCGGCGGCCTTCGCTGCCGAAGCACAGCCAGCTGAACGGGATGCCGGGGTCGCCTTTCTCTTGCAGCGTCAGCTCGATCACCCGGCAAACCATGTGGTCGTTGAGCAGGGTGATGATGTGGGTGATCTGCGTCGATGAGGCGCCGTGGGCAAGCATGCGGTCCACCAGTTGCACGATGTCGCCGCGCAGGTTGCTCAGGGATTCGATGCGCGGCGCGTTGCGGATGGTCCGGGCCAGGTGCACCAGATCCACCCGTTGCAGGGAAAACAGGTCGCGCTCGGACACCACGCCGCACAGGCGCTGATCCTCGACCAGGCAGACGTGGGCGATGTGCCGCTCAGTCATGGCGATCGCTGCATCGAACGCGCTGGCGTCGGGGCTCAGGTAAAACGGCGCCTGGATCATGCTGCGTTCGATGGGCTGGCCGAAGTCGGCGTTGACGTCCGCCACCACCTGGCGCAGGTCGCGCAGGGTGAAGATGCCCAGCGGCGCCTTCGCCTCATCGACGATCACGATGCTGCCGACCTGTTGCTCGTCCATCTGCCGCACGGCCTCGCGCAGCGGGGTCTGGGGCGAGCAGGTCACGGGGTGACGCATGGCCAGTTCGCCCAGTCGCGTATTCAACGAATATTGCGTGCCGAGTGTCAGCGCAGCCTTCTGCTTGACCTGTTGGTTCACCTGTTCCAGCAGGCTGCTGACGCCGCGCAGGGCGAAATCGCGAAAGGTGCTGGAGAGGGCGAACAGCTTGATGAACGCCTGCTTGTTCAGTTGCAGGCAAAAGGTGTCTTCGGCCGCCAGATGCTCGGTGCGGGTGGCGCGTTCGCCCAGCAGTGCGGCAAGGGGGAAACACTCGCCGGTGGTGATTTCAAAGGTGGTTTCGGTGCCGCCCTTGGCCGTATGCGGGCGTTCGCCCACGACGCGGCCCTGTTTGACGATATAAAAGTGCTCTACTGGCCCATCGCCAGGCCTGATGATGCTCTCATGCGTAGCGTAGAAACGTAGCTGGCACTGTTCAACCAGATAGGCCAGATGGGCGTTCTCCATCTGATTGAATGGCGGGAATTTTTGCAGAAATTGCATCGTGCCGTGAATGTTCTGCAACACGGCTGTCTTGCCTGCCTGGGTAAAAGCGTCGGCTTTGCTCATGACCGGTACCACTTGTTTTTATAGCGCCATGGTCGACCGCTTATCGGGCAGTGCCCATTGGACGTAAGTCTTAGGTGATGGAAAGTCGTTGGAGTGCTTCGCTTAACCTCGACGAAGGCCGTCCTGGCCTGGCATGACGCCGACGTAGTGTGCAGCGCACGCATTGTGTTTGCGCTGTCGGAATGAGAGTCGACAGGAAGATGAGACGGGTATGTTCGATCACGACATTTTGAGTGATGAAGAGCGCGATGCCCTCAATGAGGTCATGCTGGCGCCGCAGTCGCAATCACCACAACGGGTGCTGATCGTCGACGATGACAAGGATGCGCGGGAAATACTGGCCGAAATCCTCAGTCTCAACGACATCAGCTGCATCACCGCAGCCGGCGGCACCAGCGCGATGCATCTGCTGGAAACCCGACCGTCAATTGCCTTGCTGATCACCGATCTGCGCATGGCGCCGTGCGACGGGCTGGACCTGATTCGCCGGGTGCGCGACTCCGATCGCGCAGCGCTGCCGATCATCATCGTCTCAGGCGACGCCCATGTGCGCGATGCCATCGATGCGATGCACCTGAGCGTGCTGGATTTCCTGCTCAAGCCGATCAATACCAAGCAGTTGGTGTGCCTGGTGAAGCGGGAACTGGGGATGAGTTGAATAGGCTTGTTCTTCTCCCGTAGCAGCACGGCTTGCCGGCGGGGGCGGTGTGTCAGCCGATGATGAGTTTCCTGACACACCGCTCCCGCCGGCAAGCCGTGCTGCTACGGGAACGTGCAAATCCACAGAAACGGTGGATGCAAAAAAAGGCGGTGTGTCCCGGGACACACCGCCATTTTTTTGTTTTCCCGGCCGATTTACAGGCCGTTCTTCGCCTTGAACTCACGACGGCGGCGGTGCAGCACCGGCTCCGTGTAGCCGTTTGGCTGTTTGGTGCCTTCGATCACCAGTTCGACCGCCGCCTGGAAGGCGATGTTGCTGTCGAAGTCCGGCGCCAGCGGGCGATACAGCGAGTCGCTGGCGTTCTGGCGGTCCACCACCGGCGCCATGCGCTTGAGGCTTTCCATCACTTGCTGCTCGTTGACCACGCCGTGACGCAGCCAGTTGGCGATGTGCTGGCTGGAAATACGCAGCGTGGCGCGGTCTTCCATCAGGCCGACATCGTTGATGTCCGGCACTTTCGAGCAACCCACGCCCTGGTCGATCCAGCGCACCACGTAACCGAGGATGCCCTGGGAATTGTTGTCCAGTTCGTTCTGGATCTCTTCAGGCGTCCAGTTGGTGTTCGGCGCCAGCGGGATGGTCAGGATGTCATCGACCGAAGCCGGCGCACGCTGGGCCAATTCGGCCTGGCGGGCAAACACGTCGACCTTGTGGTAATGCAGGGCGTGCAGTGCGGCTGCGGTCGGCGACGGCACCCAGGCGGTGTTGGCCCCGGCCAGCGGGTGGGCGATCTTCTGTTCCAGCATCGCGGCCATCAGGTCCGGCATGGCCCACATGCCTTTGCCGATCTGCGCACGACCTTGCAGGCCGCACTTGAGACCGATATCGACGTTGGAGTTTTCGTAGGCGCCGATCCACTTCTCGGCTTTCATCTGCGCCTTGCGTACCACGGGACCGGCTTCCATGGAGGTGTGGATTTCATCGCCGGTGCGGTCCAGGAAACCGGTGTTGATGAACACCACGCGCTCGCTGGCCGCCTTGATACAGGCCTTGAGGTTGACCGTGGTGCGGCGTTCCTCGTCCATGATCCCGACTTTCAGCGTGTTGCGCGGCAGGCTCAGCACGTCTTCGATGCGACCGAACAGCTCGTTGGTGAACGCCGCTTCTTCCGGGCCGTGCATCTTCGGCTTGACGATGTACAGCGAAGCCTTGCGGCTGTTGGCGCGCGAGGTATTGCCCTTGAGGTTGTGGATCGCCGCCAGGCTGGTCAGCAGGCCGTCGAGAATGCCTTCCGGCACTTCATTGCCCTGATTGTCGAGGATCGCGTCGATGGTCATCAGGTGACCGACGTTGCGCACGAACAGCAGCGAACGGCCGTGCAGCGTCACCGCTTCGCCTTTTGGCGAGGTGTATACGCGGTCCGGGTTCATGGTGCGGGTGAAGCTCGCGCCGCCCTTGGAGACTTCCTCGGACAGGTCGCCCTTCATCAGGCCCAGCCAGTTGCGGTAGACCACCACCTTGTCGTCGGCGTCTACGGCGGCGATGGAGTCTTCGCAGTCCATGATGGTGGTCAGCGCAGCTTCCATCAGCACGTCTTTCACACCCGCGGCGTCGGTCTGGCCGACGGGGCTTGTGGCGTCGATCTGAATCTCGAAGTGCAGGCCGTTGTGCTTGAGCAGGATGGCAGTCGGCGCCGAAGCGTCGCCCTGAAAACCGATCAGCTGTGCGTCGTCACGCAGGCCGGTGTTGCTGCCGCCTTTCAAGCCGACGATCAGCACGCCATCGACGATCTTGTAGCTGGTGGAATCGACGTGGGAGCCAGCAGCCAGTGGCGCGGCGTCGTCGAGGAAGGCGCGGGCGAAGGCGATGACCTTGTCACCGCGAACCTTGTTGTAGCCTTTGTCTTTTTCGGCGCCGCCTTCTTCGCTGATGGCATCGGTGCCGTACAGCGCGTCGTACAGCGAACCCCAGCGGGCGTTAGACGCGTTGAGGGCGAAACGGGCGTTCATCACCGGCACGACCAGTTGCGGGCCGGCCATGGTGGCGATTTCTTCATCGACGTTTTGCGTCGTCACGTGGAAGTCCGCTGCTTCTGGCAGCAGATAACCGATTTCCTGCAGGAAAGCCTTGTATGCCGAGGCGTCGTGGGCCTTGCCGGCATTGGACTGGTGCCAGGCGTCGATACGCGCCTGCAAGTCATCACGTTTGGCGAGCAGGGCTTTGTTCTTCGGTGCCAGCTCGTGGATGAGCTTGTCGGCACCGGCCCAGAAGGCCTCGGCTTGAATGCCGGTTCCGGGAATGGCTTCGTTGTTCACGAAATCCAGCAGGACTTTGGCGACCTTAAGGCCACCGACTTGAACGTGTTCAGTCATTGCTTGCCTCACTCTGCTCAGCTATCTGCGCCTCGATCACGGGCACAATCTTGTTAAAGCCATCGACATCGCCACTCGCCCTTGCCAGAACATGCCATCGCTGGCGGCTGGGCCGGGGCTGCAATCCCTGAACACGAAGCGACGTGCACAGCAGGTTTCAATGAATGGCGATGCTGGGTCAGGCATCGTTACAACGTTTATGTAGTGAACGCGGCGGAATACTACATGATGAGTTGCGGTGTGAGAATCAGACTAAATATGTCACCAATCGACTGGATTTTCACAAATGGTCACACCACGGTTACGGATGTTCTCAAAAAGTTCATGAATTGTTCCAGAGAATTCTGAAAATGGTACACAAAATGTTTCCGCAGGAAGCAGTCAGGCGACGTCGGGGAGCTTGCCTATACTTGCCCGACAGCCGCGCAGGCACGCCTTGCAGCCTGCGGACATGCACAAGAAGAGGATTCGACCGTGGACCATCTCATCGTCACTGTATTTGCCCCTGACAAACCGGGGCAGGTCGAACAGATCGCGGCAACCATTGCAAATCACGGTGGCAATTGGCTGGAAAGCCGCATGACTCACATGGCCGGGCAGTTCGCCGGGATTCTGCGCGTGGGCGTACCCGCCGAGGCCCATGAACAACTGCGTGATGCGCTGGAGGGGTTGTCGAAGCACGGCATTCGCGTGCAATTCGCGGAAATCGGCATCGAGACGTCGTGCAGCTGGAAGCCGATCAGCATGGAACTGGTGGGCAATGACCGGCCAGGGATCGTGCGGGATGTCACGCGCCTGTTGACCGAGCAGGGGGTGAACGTCGAGCAGTTGGTGACCAACGTCGAGCCTGCGCCGATGAGCAGCGAGCCGCTGTTCCGGGCCAATGCCACGCTGGGACTACCGCTGACGTTATCGCTGGATGTGTTGCAGAAGCGCCTGGAAACCCTGGCCGATGACTTGATGGTGGAGTTGAAGTTGCGGGCCGACGAGTGATCGCCGGCCCGGGGTTTCATGCACGGCGGCGGGTGGTCAGCCAGGCATCGACGCTGTAGATGATCAGGCCCGCCCAGATGAAACCGAAAGTCACCTTGGTTGCGGCCGGCATGTGTTCGCCGAACATCAGCACCGCCAGTGACAGCACAAGCGTCGGCGCGATGTACTGCAAGAAACCCAGCGTCGCATAAGGCAGGTGCCGTGCAGCCGCGTTGAAACACACCAGTGGCACCAGGGTGACCGGGCCGGCAGCCGCCAGCCACAGTGCTTCGGTGGTGCTCCAGAACTCGGGCTGCGCGCTGTGGGCCATGGGATTGAACAGCAACCAGCCAATGGCCAGTGGCACCAGAATCCAGGTTTCCACCACCAGCCCCGGCAACGCCGCCACCGGCGCCTTTTTGCGGATCAGTCCGTAGAAGCCGAAGCTGAAGGCCAGTGCCAGCGAAATCCAAGGCAGGCTGCCGACCTGCCAGACCTGTTGCGCCACGCCCACCAACGCCAGTATCACCGCCGCCCATTGCAGCGGCCGCAGTCGTTCGCGCAGCAGGACCATACCCAGCATCACGTTGATCAGCGGGTTGATGAAGTAACCCAGGCTGGCCTCGACCATGTGATTATTGTTCACCGCCCAGACATAGATCAGCCAGTTGGCGGCGATCAATGAACCGCTGCCGGCCAGGATCGCCAGCCGTTGCGGGTTGTCCCGCAGCTCGCGCCACCAGCCGGGGTGTTTCCACACCAGCAGCAGAAGCGAGCCGGAAATCGCCGACCAGATGGCCCGGTTGACGATGATTTCCAGCGCCGGTACGGAAGAAAGCAGCTTGAAGTAGATCGGGAACAATCCCCAGATGATGTAGGCAGTCAGGCCCAGAATGTACCCGCGACGCGGGTTGGCAGCTTGCATGGGTGGTCCTTCGGCAAGCCGTGCTGCTACGGACCGCATCAATGCGGGGTCAAAACAGCTTCAAGGGCTCCTCGTTCAGCGCTGCCAGTTGCTCGCGCAGCGCCAGTACCTGGTCGCCCCAATACCGTTCGGTGCCGAACCAGGAAAAACTGTGCGGGAACGCCGGGTCGTCCCAGCGGCGCGCCAGCCAGGCGCTGTAATGCATCAGGCGCAGCGCCCGCAGTGGCTCGATCAACGCCAGCTCGCGCGGATTGAAATCGTGGAATTCGTTATAGCCATCCATCAATTCCGACAACTGACTCAGGCAATCCTGACGATCGCCAGCGAGCATCATCCAGATGTCCTGCACCGCCGGGCCCATGCGGCAGTCGTCCAGGTCGACGATATGAAAGATCTCGTCGCGGGTCATCATGTTGCCGGGATGGCAGTCGCCGTGCATGCGGATGTTCTGATGCGGGGTGTTGGCGTAGGCATCTTCCACACGTTTGAGCAGATCCTTGGCTACCGATTCGTAGGCCGGGAGCAGGCTGCGGGGAATGACGTCGTTTTCCAGCAAATAGTTGAGCGAATTGTGCCCAAAGTTCTGCACGCCCAGCGCTTCGCGGTGCTCGAACGGGCGGGTGGCGCCCACGGCGTGCATGCGGCCGAGCAACTGGCCCAGGCGATACAACTGGTCGAGATTGCCCGGCTCTGGCGCTCGCCCGCCGCGCCGGGGGAACAGGGTGAAGCGAAAGCCCTGGTGCTCGAAGAGGGTCTGGCCGTTGTGTTCGAGGGGCGCGACGACAGGGATTTCCACCTCGGCAAGCTCGGCGGTGAAGCTGTGTTCTTCAAGGATGGCTTCGTTGGTCCAGCGCTCGGGGCGGTAGAACTTGGCGATCAGCGGCTGGCCGTCGTCGATGCCGACCTGATAGACGCGGTTCTCGTAGCTGTTGAGCGCCAGAATGCGCGCGTCGCTGATGAAACCGATGCTTTCGACAGCGTCCAGCACCAGGTCAGGGGTGAGTGTTGCAAACGGGTGGGCCATGCTTACTCCTGCGCGCAGCAGGCTGCCGCGTCGGGCCAGTCATGGTAACTCAGGCGGGGAATGGCTGACACACATCTGATGGTCAGCCTTGCAGTTGTAGGAGCGCGCTTGCCCGCGAATGCGTCGTGTCAGCCAACCCATGCGGCACAGGCTGATAGCTGTCGCGGGCAAGCGCGCTCCTACAGGGGCGGCTTACGTCAAGCGCCGATGATCCCGCCATCCTCCCGGGTAATCACCATCACCGAAGACCTCGGCTTGCCGTCAGGCAGATGCTCGGGGAAGGTCGAGCCGCCTTTCTCGCCGGGGTGCTGGATGCCGACGAACAGTGCCTTCTGATCCGGCGCGAAGCTGATGCCGGTCACCTCACAACCCACAGGGCCCACCATGAAACGGCGGATCTCACCGCTGGCCGGGTCCGCGCAGAGCATCTGGTTGTTGCCCATGCCCGCGAAGTCGCCGGCGTTGGAGTAATCGCCATCGGTGAGAATCCACAACCGCCCGGCCTTGTCGAAACCCAGGCCGTCCGGGCTGTTAAACATGTTCTGTGGCGTGATATTGCTGGAACCTGCCTGGGGTTTTCCGGCGTGCGCCGTGGGGTTGCCGGCCACGACGAACAGATCCCAGGCGAAGTCCATGGACGCCGCATCCGAGCCCTTTTCCTGCCAGCGCAGAATCTGCCCGTACTGGTTCTTTTCACGTGGGTTGGGGCCGCCCACCGGCTGACCGTCCTCACCGCGCTTGGCGTTGTTGGTCAGCGTGCAGTAGACCTGGCCATCCTTGGGGCTGACCACGATCCACTCCGGGCGATCCATGCGTGTGGCCTTGACCACGCTGGCGGCCAGGCGCGCATGAATCAGCACTTCAGCCTGGTTGGCAAAGCCGCTCGAGGCATCGATGCCGTTCTTGCCGTGTGTCAGCTCGATCCACTTCCCTTGCCCCTTGGGGTGATCGGGGTTGCTGTCGCCGTTATCGAACTGCGCCACATAAAGGGTGCCGTGGTCGAGGATGTCGCGGTTGGCCTTGGGGTTCTTGTGGTTGACCTTGTCGCGGCTGATGAACTTGTAGATGAACTCGCCACGTTCGTCGTCGCCCATGTAAACCACGACGCGGCCATCCTTGGTTTCAGTCAGCGCGGCGTTCTCGTGTTTGAAGCGGCCCAGTGCCGTGCGCTTGACCGGCGTGGATTTGGGGTCGAACGGGTCGATTTCCACCACCCAACCGTGGCGGTTGAACTCGTTGGGGTTCTTCGCCACGTCAAAGCGTTCGTTGTGCGGGTGCCAGTTCACTTCCTTGCTGGTGGCGACCACTCCGTAGCGCTTGGCGGCTGCGTCGAACTTCTGTGCAGGATCGCTGCTGCCGAAGCAGTCGGTGAAGTTCTCTTCGCACGTCAGATAAGTGCCCCAGGGCGTCTTGCCGTTGGCGCAGTTCTGGAAGGTGCCGAGAACGGTCTTGCCGGTTTTGTCGGCAGCGGTCTTGAGCCACTCATGACCAGCTGCGGGGCCGCTCAGGTGAATCGGCGAGTTGCCGTGAATGCGGCGGTTGTATTTGGAGCCTTGCACGAACTTCCACTGGTCCCCTTCGCGCTTCACTTCGATCACCGAAACGCCTTCGCTGGCCAAGGCCTTGTGCACGTCGTCGGCGGATTGCGGATCCTTGCCGTGGTCGAACAGGTAGCGGTAGTTGGTGTATTCGTTGTTGATCGCTATCAGCGCGCGGGTGGCGGTGTTGGCGTTATCGCCAGGGAAGGTGAACAGGCTCATGCCGTCGTTGTTGTCGCCGAACTGCAGCTCCTGGGCCTTGGCCGTGCCCATGCCGCTCGGGTCGAACGCCGGACCGCCCGCGTGCAGCGGCTGGCCCCAACTGATCAGAACAGAAGACTTGTAGCCCGGTGGCAGGCTGATGCTGTCGGCGGTGGCGGCAGGAATGCTGTCGAAACCCAGCAAGGCGCTGTTGCCGGCGCTCACACTGGCAGCCATTACGCTGCGGCTGAGCAGGTTGCCGCCCATGAACATCGCGGCACCGCACAGGGCCCCCGCGCTGATGAAGCCTCGGCGGGTCATGCCCACGCTGTTCTGTTGCACCAGTGTTTCGAGGTCGGTCGACTGGTTTTCTTCGAGTAGTTTCATCACGGGCTTCCTGCGGTTTTTGCCGCAAACCTTATTCAGCCCGGATGACGTTATTGTGTCTGCCTCATGACGGCCATTGGCCTGCTTTCTGGCCGTTTGCAGATGCTAAAGCGGCGTGCCAATGAGCACGTTGGACGGCGCGAACTGCACCTGAACATCGCCGCCCACCTTGAGTTTCAAGGCCCCGAGGTGATCGGCCTCGGCCAGCGCACAGAGCTTCTGGCCACTGGGCAGGACGATTCTGACCTCGCTCGGGCCATCGTCCGCATCGAGAATTTCATCGATTTTGCCGTCCAGACAATTGTGTCCAGTTGTTGCGGGCTGACCCGGAGCGAGCAATTCCAGCCAGCCAGCCTTGATCAGCGCGAACACGTCGGTGCCTGCTTCAAGCCCGAGGCGCAGTGTGCTGTCATGGGTGATCTGCGCCTGAATCTCAAGCCCGCCGGACAGTTGCATACCGATCATGTCATTGCGCCCGAAGGCTGTGATATCCACCACCTGGCCATGCAACTGATTGCGCGCGCTGGTGCGCAACATCAAGCGACTGAGCAGCGCCAGATCGCCGGATTCCTCAGGGCTTTCCAGCAACTGGGCCTGAAGCGCCTGTAGACGCTGATAAAGCTGCAACACCCGCTCGCCTTCCTGGGAAAGCTTCGCACCGCCGCCGCCACGGCCGCCCACACTGCGCTCGACCAACGGCTTCTGCGCCAGGTTGTTCAGCTCATCGATGGCATCCCACGCCGCCTTGTAACTCAACCCCGCGCTCTTCGCCGCCCGGGTGATCGAACCCTGCTCGGCGATGTGCTGCAACAGCGCAATGCGATGCGGCCGGCGGACCATGTGTTGGGTGAGGGAAGGGGGTAGGGACATGTCGGGCAGATTTTTCTGGAAGGGGTGGCGTAGGAGTTTAAGGCAAAAATGAATCTACGGTCCGCAGGTATTGTAGGAGCGCGCTTGCCCGCGACCGCAGTCCGCCTGCCACAGATAGGCCGGCTGAAGTGGCGCAATCGCGGGCAAGCGCGCTCCTACAGGGCCCTCAGTCACCAGGCTTGGGCGTACGCGCCAGGCAGTACACGTCTACTCGCCTTGCACCCGCCTGAATCAACAACCTGGCCAATGCATCGGCGGTAGAGCCGGTGGTGAGAACGTCGTCGATCAGGGCGATGTGCAGGTCTGTCACGGTCGAGGGCCCGGTCAAGGCGAACGCGCCCTGCAGGTTGCGCTTGCGGGCCTTGGCGTCCAGGCCTTGCTGGGCCGGGGTTTCCTTGACGCGTTTTATCAGCCTTTCATTCACTGGAAGTTTCAGCGCCTGGCCTAGCCAGTGAGCAATCATTGCCGCCTGGTTGTAACCGCGCTCGCGCATTCTCTTGCTGGAAAGCGGCACCGGGATCAGCACGTCCGGCGGTTGCAGGCCTTCTTCAAAGCGGTGCAGCAGGTTTTGCGCGAGCAACTCGGTGAGCAATCGCCCCAGCGGCCACTTGCCCTGGTGCTTGAAGCGTGTGACCAGCGCGTCGATGGGGAAGTCGTACTGCCACGGCACGATGACTTCATTGAAGGCCGGCGGCTGGCGGGTGCATTGCGCGCAGGTCAGCCCTGACATCGGCATGGGCAGTGCGCAGCACTCGCAAGGGTCGATGAGCCAGGGAAGCTCGCTCTCGCATGGGGTGCAGATCGGGCTGATGGAATCGGTCTGTTCGTCGCACAGCAGACACATCTGTACGTTTTTTAACCAGATGTAAACCTGATGCCCGTTGCGAGGTTGACAGCGCATGCCGCTTCCTTAAATATGCCGAACATCCGTGTTGCGCCTGTGGACTTTATGGTTTTGCCGAGTGAGCCAAACCGCCCGGGTAGTCGCCAAATACATCAAGGAGCCGCCCATGAGCGCCAGCATCAATGCCACTTTGCGTCACGACTGGACCTTAGCCGAAGTCAGGGCGCTGTTTACACAGCCCTTCAATGACCTGCTGTTTCAGGCGCAAACCGTGCATCGCGCTCACTTCGACGCCAACCGCGTTCAGGTCTCGACCCTGCTGTCGATCAAGACCGGCGCCTGCCCCGAAGACTGCAAGTACTGCCCTCAGTCCGGTCACTACAACACCGGCCTTGAGAAAGAAAAACTGATGCAGGTCCAGCAGGTGCTGGAAGAAGCCGCACGGGCCAAGGCCATCGGTTCGACCCGTTTCTGCATGGGCGCCGCCTGGAAGCATCCGTCGGCCAAAGACATGCCGTACGTGCTGGAGATGGTCAAGGGCGTGAAGGCCATGGGCCTGGAAACCTGCATGACCCTGGGCAAGCTCGACCTTGATCAGACCAAGGCCCTGGCTGATGCCGGCCTGGACTACTACAACCACAACCTCGACACCTCGCCGGATTTCTACACCAGCATCATCACCACCCGCACCTACAGCGAGCGTCTGCAGACCCTGGCCTACGTGCGCGATGCGGGCATGAAGATCTGCTCCGGCGGCATCCTGGGCATGGGCGAGTCGCTGGACGACCGTGCCAACCTGCTGATCCAGTTGGCCAACCTGCCTGAGCACCCTGAGTCGGTGCCGATCAACATGCTGGTCAAGGTTGCCGGTACTCCGCTGGCCAATGCCGAAGACGTCGATCCGTTCGATTTCATTCGCATGCTGGCGGTGGCGCGCATCCTGATGCCGCAGTCCCACGTGCGTCTGTCGGCAGGTCGCGAGGCCATGAATGACCAGATGCAGGCCCTGGCGTTCTTCGCCGGTGCCAACTCGATTTTCTACGGCGACAAGCTGCTGACCACCGCCAACCCGCAGGCCGACAAGGACATGCTGTTGTTCTCGCGTCTGGGCATCCAGCCCGAAGCGCGCGAAGAGCATTCCGATGAAGTGCACCAGGCGGCCATCGAGCAGGCGCTGATCGAACAGCAGAGCAGCGAGATGTTTTACGACGCGGCTGTCTGAAATCACACAGCCCCCTTGTAGGAGCGCGCTTGCCCGCGACGGCGGCGTGTCAGTCGCACATCCGTCACAGACACATCGCGGTCGCGGGCAAGCGCGCTCCTACAACGTACATTGGAATTTCCCGAGGCCTGCATGTCATTCGATCTGAGCGCACGTCTCGCTGCCCGTCGTGCCGAACATCTCTACCGTCAACGCCCGCTGCTCGAGAGCCCGCAGGGCCCTGAAGTGGTGGTCGATGGCAAGCGGTTGCTGGCTTTCTGCAACAACGACTACATGGGCCTGGCCAACCATCCCGACGTGATCAAGGCCTGGCAGGCCGGCGCCGAACGCTGGGGCGTGGGTGGCGGGGCTTCGCATCTGGTGATCGGCCACAGCACCCCGCACCACGCACTCGAAGAAGCCCTGGCCGATTTCACCGGTCGCCCCCGCGCCTTGCTGTTTTCCAATGGCTACATGGCCAACCTCGGCGCGGTCACGGCATTGGTGGGGCAGGGCGATACCGTGCTGGAAGATCGCCTCAACCACGCCTCGCTGCTGGATGCGGGCCTGCTCAGCGGCGCGCGTTTTTCCCGTTATCTGCACAACGATCCCGACAGCCTGAACACCCGGCTGGAAAAGGCCGTGGGCGATACGCTGGTGGTGACCGACGGTGTGTTCAGCATGGACGGCGACATCGCTGACCTGCCTGCGCTGGCCAAGGTCGCCAAGGCGAAAAACGCCTGGCTGATGGTCGACGACGCCCATGGCTTCGGCCCTTTGGGCGCGAACGGCGCAGGGATCGTCGAGCACTTCGGTTTGAGCATGGAAGAGGTGCCGGTGCTGATCGGCACGCTTGGCAAATCCTTCGGTACCGCAGGCGCATTCGTGGCGGGCAGCGAGGAGTTGATCGAGACGCTGATTCAGTTCGCCCGTCCCTATATCTACACCACCAGCCAGCCCCCAGCCTTGGCCTGCGCGACGTTGAAAAGCCTCGAACTGCTGCGCACCGAACACTGGCGGCGCGAGCATTTGCAGGCGCTGATCAAGCAATTCCGCGAGGGCGCACAAGCGATTGGCCTCGAGTTGATGGACAGCTTCACGCCGATCCAGCCGATCCTCATCGGCAGCAGCGACCGTGCCCTGCGCCTGTCGCAGATGCTGCGCGAGCGCGGCTTGATGGTCACCGCGATCCGCCCGCCCACCGTGCCTGCAGGCAGTGCGCGTTTGCGCGTGACCTTGTCCGCGGCCCACAGCGAAGCCCAGGTGCGGCTATTGTTGCAAACACTGGAGCAGTGCTATCCGCTGCTGGGGGAAAGTGAATCGGTGGAGGCACACCATGCGTGACCAATTGATCCTGCTGCCGGGCTGGGGCCTGGGCGTATCGCCCCTTGAGCCGCTGGCGGCGGCGCTGCGTGGGCTGGACGAGCATCTGCGGGTCGAGATCGAGCCGCTGCCGGACATGGACACCGACAATCTCGACGACTGGCTCGACGAGCTGGATGCCACCCTGCCGGACAACGTCTGGCTGGGCGGCTGGTCCCTGGGTGGCATGCTGGCCGCCGAACTGGCTGCAAGGCGCGGCGAGCGCAGCTGCGGGCTGGTGACCTTTGCCAGTAACCTGTGCTTCGTCGCACGAGGAGACTGGCTAAGCGCGATGCCCCAGACCGATTTCGACGCGTTCATTGCCGGGTGCAAATCCGACCCCGACGCCACCCTCAAGCGCTTCAGCCTGCTGTGCGTTCAGGGCGCCGAAGAACCGCGCGCACTGTCGCGCCAACTCAAGGCCGGTGCGCCCCATGGCACGAGCCAGGGCCTGATCGAGGGCCTCAAACTGCTGGAGCAACTGGACACCCGTGCCGCGCTGCAGGCCTATCGCGGCCCGCAACTGCACCTGTTCGGCGGTCTCGATGCACTGGTTCCGGCAGAAGCGAGTGCCGATCTGCTCAATCTGCTGCCTGATGTCGAAGTCGGCGTGATCGAGCAGGCCAGCCACGCCTTCATCCTGGAAAACCCTCACGGCGTGGCTGCGGCGGTCCAGGCGTTTCTACATGAGTCCGGTGATGACTGATCTTTCCCACTGTGCGGTGCTCAAAGCTGTGAAACAGCAACAGGCGACAACCCAGAGCCATCTGCCAGACAAGCGTCAGGTGGCGGCGTCCTTTTCCAAGGCAGCGGCCAGTTACGACAGCGTCGCTGAATTGCAGCGAGCGGTGGGCAGCGAGTTGATGTCGCGCCTGCCGGCTGATGTCGTGCCTGAACGCTGGCTCGATCTGGGCAGCGGCACCGGGTATTTCAGCCGGGTGCTGGCGCAGAATTTCCCGAGCAGCCAAGGCATCGCGCTGGACATCGCCGAAGGCATGCTCAACCACGCTCGCCCGCTGGGAGGCGCGCAGCATTACGTGGCCGGTGACGCGGAGCATCTGCCATTGGCCGATGGCAGCGTGGAACTGATGTTCTCAAGCCTTGCGGTGCAGTGGTGCTCGGACTTAGCCGCCGTACTGAGCGAGGCCCGGCGCGTCCTCAAACCTGGTGGCGTATTCGGTTTCGCGAGCCTGTGCGTCGGCACCTTGTACGAGCTGCGCGACAGCTGGCAGGCGGTGGATGGTCTGGTTCACGTCAACCGTTTCCGCGAGTTCGACGACTACCAGCGCCTCTGTGCCGACAGCGGGCTGCAGGTGCGTAGCCTGCAAGTGCTGCCCCACGTTTTGTATTACCCGGATGTGCGCAGCCTGACCCATGAACTCAAGGCACTGGGTGCGCACAATATCAATCCCGGGCGACCAGGCGGTTTGACTGGTCGGGCGCGGATTCAGGCGTTGATTGAAGCTTATGAGGCGTTTCGGCAGGAGAAAGGCCTGCCTGCGACCTATCAAGTGGTTTACGCCGTGCTGGAAAAACCGGCCGCTGTTTAAAAAATGACCCGTTTTGCGAGCGCTGTTCGTGTGGGCGCTATAGTGAGTAGGCAACAGCTTTGAAATATCTGAATGGATGGTCGCCAAGATGAGTGCTGCGTATTTCATCGCGGGAACCGATACCGATGTGGGCAAGACCACCATTGCCACGGGGCTGTTGTACGCGGCGCGCTCGGCGGGGCTGAGCACGGCGGCGGGAAAACCCGTGGCGTCGGGCTGTGACGTCAAGCCCAAGGGCCTGCGCAACCCCGATGCGGTGGCGTTGCGCGCTGAGAGTTCGATTGAATTGACCTACAACGAGGTCAACCCGGTGGCCTTCGAGCCGCCCATTGCCCCGCACCTGGCGGCGCGAGAGGCGGGCGTTGCGCTGACGGTGCAGTCGCTGCTCGGGCCGATGCGCCACATCCTCGACAAGCAGGCCGACTTCACCCTGATTGAAGGTGCGGGCGGCTGGCGCGTGCCTCTGGCGGATCAGGCCAACCTGTCGGACCTGGCGATTGCCCTGGGCTTGCCGGTGATTCTGGTGGTGGGCGTGCGCCTGGGTTGCATCAGCCATGCGCTGCTGTCGGCCGAAGCCATCGCCAACGACGGGCTGCAACTGGCGGGCTGGGTGGCCAACATCATCGACCCGAAGACTTCGCGTCTGGAAGAAAACCTCGCCACCCTTGCCGAGCGCTTGCCCGCGCCTTGCCTGGGCCGGGTGCCGCACATGAAGAAAGCCACGCCGGAAATGATCGCCGAGCATTTGCATCTGGAGTTGCTGGACTAAAAGCACATCACGCCGACCGTGATGATCGTTGATACCGACCGTAGCAGCACGGCTTGCCGGCGGGAGCGGTTTGTCTGTCACACATGAGTTGACTGACACACCGCTCCCGCCGGCAAGCCGTGCTGCTACGGGATGTGGTGCGGCATTTACTTGATATACCACCCCCAAGGCTGCTCACCGACGTACTCCGTCACCTGCTTGACCTCCAGATAGTTATCCAGTCCCCACTGCCCCAGCTCCCGGCCGATCCCGCTGTGTTTCATGCCGCCCCAGGGCGCTTCGACGAAGGTCGGCTGTGAGCAGTTGACCCAGACGATACCCGCCCTCAGCCGATTGGCCACCCGTGTCGCCCGTTGCGGGTCGGCGCTCATTACGGCGGCGGCCAGGCCGAAACGGCTGGCGTTGGCCATCTGCACAGCCTGTTCTTCGTCCTTGAAACGCTTGATGCACAGCACCGGGCCGAAGATCTCCTCGCGCCAGATGATGCTGTTGTGCCCAGGTTCGTCGAAAATCGCAGGCTCCATGAAATACCCGCGCTCAAGGTGCGCGGGCCGCTTGCCCCCGGTCAGCAGTTTCGCGCCGCTGGCCTTGCCCTGATCGATGAAACCCAGGACCTTTTCGTATTGCCCGCGACTGACCAGCGGGCCGAGCAGCACGCCAGGCTCCAGCCCCTGGCCAATGGTGATCTTGCGCGTCTCCTCGACCAGCCGTTCGATCAGCCGGGGCGCGATGCTCTCCTGCACCAACAGCCGCGAGGTAGCGCTGCACACCTGGCCCTGATTCCAGAAAATCCCGAACAGAATCCACTCCACCGCCGCCTCGACGTCGGCGTCGTCGAACACGATGAAGGCCGATTTACCGCCCAACTCCAGGCTGATGTTCTTGATGTCGCTGGCCGCCGCCGACATGATTTTCGCGCCAGTGGGCACGCTGCCGGTAAAGGCCAGCTTGTCGACGCCGGGGTGCAGTGTCAGTGGGCTGCCAGCATCTGCCCCGAGCCCGGTAACGACATTGAGCACGCCTGCGGGCAGGCCGATACGGTCTGCGGCGCCGGCCAGTTCCAGGGCCGTGAGGGGGGTCAGCTCCGATGGCTTGAGCACCACGCTGGCACCGGCCGCCAGCGCGGGGGCGACCTTCCAGGCGGCCATCAGCAGCGGGTAGTTCCAGGGGATGATCTGTCCTGCGACGCCAATCGGCTCCAGGCGGATACGGCAGCGAAAGCGCTCGTCGGGCAACGCCAGCGGCTTGTCCTGACGACCATCCAGCTCCCGGGCAAGGCCTGCATAGTAGCGAAAGCAGGCAATTGCGTCGCCGATGTCCCATTGCGCCTCGGGCAGCGGCTTGCCGTTGTCGCGCACTTCCAGGGTGGCGATGTCGTCCTGCGCGCCTTGCAACTCATCGGCCAGCGCTTCCAGCCATACCGCCCGTTCGGCGCCGGTGGTCTGCCCCCAGTCATTGTCGAAGGCCCGGCGCGCCGCGCGCACGGCATGGTCGATGTCCTCCTCGGTGCCGGCCGCCACCCGTTGCAGCGGCTGCTCGGTCGCCGGGTCGATCACGTCCAGGTAGCCGCCCAGGTCGGGGCTGACCCACTCGCCGTTGATGTACAACTGATCACGCATGTGAGGCTCCTGTGCGGCGATTCTGCAGGTAACGGGAGGTGAACAGCAGCGCCAGCGAAGCGCAGATGATCACGGTCGAAACGGCATTGATTTCCGGTGTCACGCCGCGGCGGATCGACGAGAAGATGTAGATCGGAAGCGTCGTCTCGGGGCCTGCCACGAAGAAGGCGATGATGAAATCGTCGAAGCTGAAGGTGAAAGCCAGCAGGAACCCGGCCATGATTGCGGGCGTTATCTGCGGCAGCGTCACGCGCCAGAAGGTTTCCAGCGGCGGTGCGTAGAGGTCGGCGGAGGCTTCCTGCAAGGCCTTGTCGAGGGAGTCGACGCGGCTGCGCACGATCACCATGACCAGCGCCATGGTGAACAGCGAATGCGCGGCGACCACGGTGAAAAAGCCCATGTTCAGCTTCGGCAGGCTCGGCGCCAGTTGTGCCAGCAGCGGGTTGAGGATGTCGAACAGGCTGATGAAGGCGATCAGCGTCGAGATGCCGATGACGATGCCGGGAATGATGATTGCGCAGTAGGTCAGGGCATCGAACATCAGCCGAACCTTCTTGCCCGCGCGTTGCAGGCCGAATACCGCCAGGGTGCCGAACAGGGTTGCCAGCACCGCCGAACAGGTGGCGATCAGCGCGCTGTTGCCCAAGGCTTCCATGATGAAAGGGTTGCTGAATGCCCGGCCGAACCACTGCACCGAGCAGCATTCGAAGGCCAGCCCGCTGCGCCCGGCGTTGAAACTGAACAGCATGATCAGCGCGATGGGCAGGTAAAGAAACAGGTACAGCGACGTCGAGTAGGTGCGCAGCCACATGTCAGAGCGCTCCTTCGCCAGGCTTGCCGCCGTAGCGGGCCACCAGTTTGAGATAGACGCCGATGATGACCAGCATCATCGCCACCAGCGTCATTGCAAGGGCACTGCCGAACGGCCAGTTGCGCGATTGCAGGAACAGGTCCACTAGCGCGTTGCCGACGAAGAACACCTTGCCGCCGCCGAGCACGGCGGGAATCAGGAACTCGCCCATCAACAGGATGAACACCAGCATCACCCCGGTAATGATGCCCGGCGCCGAGAGCGGCAGGGTGATCCGCCGGAAGCTCTCGAAGGCACTGGCGCCCAGGTCCGCCGAGGCTTCCAGCAGGCGTTTGTCGAGCTTTTCCAGGCTTACGTAAATGGGAAATACCATCAGCGGGAGGTAGCCGTAGACGATGCCGATCAGTACCGCATACGGGGTGTTGATCAGCCGCACGTCATCCAGTCCGACACTGGCCAGCAATGCAGGAATGCCCTTGCCGCTGAGGATGAAAATCCAGGCGTAGGTGCGAATCAGGAAGCTGGTCCAGAACGGCACGATCACCAGCGTCAGCAGCAACGAACGATTCTTGCCCGCCTTGACCGCCAGAAAGTACGCCAGCGGATAGGCCGCCACCAAGCACACCAGCGTGCCCAGCGGCGCCAGCACCAGTGTGTTGCCAAACGCTGCGGCGCGGGAGCCAAGGTTCAGGTAGTTGGCCAGCGTCAGGCCACCGGCGTAGCCGCCGACGGCACTGCGCTCACCAAAGCTGAAGACCAGGATGATCACCAGCGGCATCACCAGAAGCAGCAGGAACCACAGGGTGGACGGCAACAACATCAGCAGCGTGATGCGTCGGCCCAGGCTGCGTCGCCGGGTCTGCGCGCGCTCGCTGTCCGCATCGCTCGCGCCGGCTGCGGCGCGGCGTGCATCGGGGGTGATGACGGCATCCATGTGCGGTTCCTTATGGCTCATGTCGGTGTGTCGTGGCGTTCAATCAGGCGGACTTGAAGCGCGCCATCAGTTCGGCGCGGGCCGGGCTGGTCAGCGTTGCCGCCGCGCCGAACTCCAGCGGGCTCAGGTGCTCGGCGGCCGGGTACATGATCGGGTCGTTGAGCATCTCCTTGGGCAGCAGGGCGTCGACGCGCTTGTCGCCGCTCGGGTAGCCGTGGCTCAGGACTTCCAGCTTGTTGTGCTGCGGGTCGAGCAGGTAGTTGATGAAGGCGTAGGACGCATCCTTGTGCTCGGCGCTTTTCGGGATCGCGAAGAAGTCGCTCCACAGCTCGCCACCTTCGCTGCCCAGCGCGTAGACCATCGACGGAATGTCGCGATGCAGTTGCGAGGCATCGCCGGTCCAGGACATCGCCAGAATCGCGTCGCCGCTGCGCATCGACGGCTGGATGTCGGAGTTGATGGCGAACAGGTGCGGCTTGACCTCGATCAGCAGCTTTTCGGCGTCGGCCAGCTCTTTCGGGTCTAGCGAGTTGAAGCTGTAGCCGAAGGATTTCAGCGCGTTGCCGATGGCGGTCAGTTGGTAGTCGTGAACCATGGCGCGGCCATCGGCCTGGTCCTTGGCGACTGCCCAGAACTCTTTCCACGACGCCGGTTTGGCCTTGAGCTTGGCGCTGTCATAGGCCATGCCGGTGGTGCCCCAGTTTTTCGGCACGGCGTAGACCTTGCCATCGACCGTGCCCTGGGCCATGAATTTTTCCTGGAAGGCTGCGGCGTCGAAGTTGGGAATGCGCGACAGGTCCAGCGGTTCGATCAGGCCCAGTTTCACGTAGGTGCTGATGGTGTAGTTGGTCGGCACCAGCACGTCCCAGCCGCTGCCACCTGCCTGCAGCTTGGCGAGCATCTCCTCGTTGGAGCCGAACACGCTCATGGACACCCGCGCGCCGGTGGTCTTGGCGAAGTTATCGAGGTTGTCCTGGCTGTGATAGTTCGGCCAGGTAGCCAGGCCCAGGCGGTCGCCGATGTTCTGTTCGGCGCCGAACGCGCTGGCGCTGGAGCTGCCGGCCAGAAGGCCCGGCATGTTAGTGGCGACCACTGCTGCCGCGATGCCAAGGCCGGTGCGGCCGAGGAAGTCGCGGCGGGTGATCGAGCCGTTCTGCCAGCTGCGCATCGTCTTGATAAAGGTTTTCTGGTCCATGGCATTCTCCCCGTTTGTTAAATGGTGTGAAGCGCGTTGTCCGTTACAAGGCCATCGCCAGGCCGCTGGCGTTGTTCCAGCCCACCTGGACTGCCGCGCCGTGCTCGAAACCTGTTGTGTCGAAACCGCCTTGTGCGCCTGAACCGTGCTGGCGCGGCACTCGCACGCAGACGATGCCGAACGGCTGGGTGCGGACCCGGTATTCGGTGATGTTGCCCAGGTAAATGCGGTCCTCGACGCAACCTTCCAGCGTCACGTCGCGACCTTGCAGGCTGCCGCGGGCGGCGATGTCGATCAGCTCCGGGCGCACCGCGATGCAGCCTTCGGTGTTGGCGCTCAAGGCCGCGCCGTTTGGCGTCAGCGGGCTGCTCAATTCGATGCCCTGTTCGGTGCGCAGCAAGGCCGAATTGCCCTGCACCTGGCGCACCGTGCCGTTGAACAGGTTGGATTCGCCGATGAAGTCGGCCACGTAGCGGGTGGCGGGGGCTTCATAGAGTTGTTCGGGGGAGGCGGTCTGGATGATCGAGCCGCTGTGCATCACGCTGATGCTGTCGCTCATCGACAGGGCTTCTTCCTGATCGTGGGTGACCAGCACGAAAGTGATGCCGACCTCCCGTTGCAGGCGCAGCAGCTCGGACTGCATCTCCTTGCGCAGCTTGCGATCCAGCGCTGCCAGAGGTTCGTCGAGCAGCAGCACGGTGGGCTTGTTCACCAGCGCGCGGGCCAATGCCACACGTTGCTGCTGGCCGCCCGACAGCTCGCTCGGCTTGCGATGGCCCAGGCCCGACAGGCGCACCATTTCCAGCGCTTCGTCGGCGCGGCGTTGCTGTTCTTTCTTGTCCGGGCGCGGGGTGAGGTAGCGCAGGCCGTAGGCGATGTTCTGCGAGACGGTCATGTGCGGGAACAGCGCGTAGTGCTGGAACACCATGTTCACCGGACGCTGATAGGCCGGCACACCCGCCACGTTTTTGCCCGCCAGCCGCACTTCGCCAAGGGTCGGCTGATCGAAGCCTGCAATCATGCGCAGGGTGGTGGTCTTGCCGCAGCCCGAGCCGCCGAGAAAAGAGTGAAAGGTGCCGCGCTTGACCTGAAAACTCAGGTTGTTCACGGCCTTCAGATTGCCGTAGTGCTTCTCGACGTTGCAGAACTCGATATCGTTTTCATGGCGACTGTCGTTCATCAGAGGCTCTCGCATTCCAGTGCAGGGTTCGCTGCGATGGAGGCCAAACTAACAATCGCGGTTTCGGGCTGTATATATCCCTTGGGGGATAGAGGCGGCGTACCACTCACCTGTAGGAGCGCGCTTGCCCGCGACGGCGTAGCGTCAGACGTACCCACGGTGCCTGACACACCGCAATCGCCGGCGAGCGCGCTCCTACGGGATCGGTTCAGGCAGTGGCGGCGATATCCGGCCCGGTCAGTTCGCGAATGAACAACCCCAACAGCTCCGCCTGGCTGCCAATGCCAAGCTTGGCGTAGATGTTCTTGCGATGGATCTTCACCGTGCCAGGACTGATCACCAGTTGCTCGGCCACCGACGCACTGGAGTGGCCGCGCAACAGCAAACGCACGATCTCCTGCTCCCGCCCGGTAAGAATGTGATCGCCAAAGTGATCGAAAGCCGCGTGAACCTTGTAGTCCAGATCCTGTGGCGAGCGAGGCTGGCGCGCCCGATGCTGCCCCCAGGCCTCGGTGATGACTTGCTCGACAATCGGCTGCGCGCATTCCATCAATTGCAGTTCGTCCCGGCTGAACGCCGAGCTGGCCGTGGCGCGCATCAGCGACAACACCGCCATGGCGTCACCGCCCAGATCGACGAAAAACGCCACTTCCTCGGCCAGCCCGGTCTGCTGGTAATACGCCAGGTAATACTCGCTGAGGTAGAAATGGTCCGGCGCGAACTGGCGCAAACGCCACAGCCCCGGTGGCTGCCTGCGGGTGCAGGCGAGGTAGAAGGGGTCAAGCAGGTAAGGGCCACACTGGTAATCGTCGACGTAGATCTTGCGCTTGTCCGGCGCAAACGTGTCGAACAGCGCCAGGGGGCGATGGTTGCCCTCGTAGATGAACAACACGAAGTGATCGACCGGAGCGATCTGTTTCAGCCAGTGGCTCAAGCCGCCCAGACGCGCAGCGCCTCCCGACAGGTCGAGAAGATGAGCGATGCCGCTGGTCCAGTGTTTCAGTTCCTTTGGGCGCATGGGGCGTTCGACGACAGATCCATGGATGAGCACTTCAACACAGGATGCAGGATGTGCGCCACTGCACAGTTCGGGGCTTGCAGTGAGGCAGAGCGGGGCCTGACCGGTTAAGGTGAGGTTTCGGACTGTGTCGGGCTGCACCGTTTTCAGGCACAAGATGTCACCGGTCGCCACGCAGTAACGTTTCACGGCCGATTCAGGGCCGGCTCTATTAGCAGGCCCGATGCCATTATTGTTTTTGACGGGCGTTTTCAAGCCTCGTCTGTTTCAATGCTGGCTGTTCGCTTTATGAACAGAGGATTTGGACATGCAGATTTCACTGAACAACACGCTGTATCCGGGCCTGAGTGCAATTCAGGTCGGGCAGAACCGTGTCGATCAGGCCGCCACCCAGTTGGCCAGCCCGGCCACGGAAGTGTCAGGTCGCAGCCAGTCTTCGGATTTCCAGCTTGAGCGCCTGCGCTCGGTGGATCGCCCGCAGCGTTCGGACATGGCGACCAACGTCGTGGAACTGACCCAAGGCAAGATTCAGGTCCAGGCGGGCGTCAAGGTCGAGAAGGCCAGCGACGAAATGCTCGGCACCCTGATCGATACCTACGCCTGATCACCCGATTTCCCTCGCGACACCTCTGTTGCACGTGCGCTGCGGCGCACGTCATATCCTGCAACACCCTTCCTGAATAACGCCCTATCACGCGCCCGAATCGCGGCCTTCACGCGCCCGTTCCAGACGCCTCACTCAACTAGACTCAACCTGGCTGCCCGATGCTTTTTTTCGAGCTGGCGGGCATGCAGCTGGATGACGTTTTGTGCGCCCCGGATGAAAGGTTCACGACGCACCCTTGACAAGGTTTGGGCGTAAACGTATGTTTCAAACACCTGTTTGACCCTCGAACAAAATCCAAATCTCGAGGGCCGGGGCGAGCCCCCCACAGTGACCGGACGGTCATCCAATTCCAGGATTCATCAGCAGAGGTTTATCGCTATGCCGGACTACAAGGCCCCCTTGCGTGATATTCGCTTCGTTCGTGACGAACTGCTCGGCTACGAAGCGCACTATCAGAGTCTGCCAGCTTGCCAGGACGCCACGCCTGACATGGTCGACGCCATTCTCGAGGAAGGCGCCAAGTTCTGTGAGCAGGTGCTGGCCCCGCTGAACCGCGTCGGTGACACCGAAGGCTGCACCTGGAGCGAGTCCGGCGTCAAAACCCCGACCGGTTTCAAGGAAGCCTACAAGCAGTTCGTCGAAGGCGGCTGGCCAAGCCTGGCCCATGACGTCGCCCATGGCGGTCAGGGCCTGCCTGAGTCGCTGGGTCTGGCGGTCAGCGAAATGGTCGGCGAAGCCAACTGGTCGTGGGGCATGTACCCGGGCCTGTCCCATGGCGCGATGAACACCATCTCCGAGCACGGCACCCCTGAGCAGCAAGAGGCCTACCTGACCAAACTGGTCTCGGGTGAATGGACCGGCACCATGTGCCTGACCGAACCTCACTGCGGTACTGACCTGGGCATGCTGCGCACCAAGGCCGAGCCTCAGGCTGATGGCTCGTACAAGGTTTCCGGCACCAAGATCTTCATTTCCGCTGGCGAACACGACATGGCCGATAACATCGTCCACATCGTGCTGGCCCGCCTGCCCGATGCACCTGCGGGCACCAAAGGCATCTCGCTGTTCATCGTTCCGAAATTCCTGCCGGCAGCCGATGGCAGCGCGGGCGAGCGCAACGCAGTGAGCTGCGGTTCGCTGGAACACAAGATGGGCATCCACGGCAACGCCACTTGCGTGATGAACTTCGACAGCGCCACTGGCTTCCTGATCGGCCCGCCGAACAAGGGCCTGAACTGCATGTTCACCTTCATGAACACCGCACGCCTGGGCACCGCGCTGCAAGGCCTGGCTCACGCCGAGATCGGCTTCCAGGGTGGTCTGAAATACGCTCGCGAGCGTCTGCAGATGCGCTCTCTGACTGGCCCGAAAGCGCCGGACAAAGCCGCTGACCCAATCATCGTTCACCCTGATGTGCGTCGCATGCTGCTGACCATGAAGGCCTTCGCCGAGGGTACTCGTGCGATGGTGTACTTCACCGCCAAGCAGGTCGATATCGTCAAGTACAGCGAAGACGCCGAAGCCAAGAAGCAAGCCGATGGCCTGCTGGCGTTCATGACCCCGATCGCCAAGGCTTTCATGACTGAAGTCGGCTTCGAGTCCGCCAACCACGGCGTGCAGATCTACGGCGGCCACGGCTTCATCGCCGAGTGGGGCATGGAGCAGAACGTTCGCGACAGCCGTATTTCGATGCTGTACGAAGGCACCACCGGCGTTCAGGCGCTGGATCTGCTGGGCCGTAAAGTGCTGATGACTCAAGGCGAAGCGCTCAAGGGCTTCACCAAGATCGTGCACAAGTTCTGCCAGGCGCAGGAAGGCAACGAAGCGGTCAGCGAGTTCGTTGCACCCTTGGCTGCACTGAACAAGGAGTGGGGCGAACTGACCATGAAGGTCGGCATGGCTGCCATGAAGGATCGTGAAGAAGTGGGTGCCGCCTCGGTGGATTACCTGATGTTCTCGGGTTATGCCTGCCTGGCCTACTTCTGGGCCGACATGGCGCGCCTGGCTGCCGAGAAACTGGCCGCCGGTACCACCGAAGAAGCCTTCTACACCGCCAAGTTGCAGACCGCGCGCTTCTACTTCCAGCGCATCCTGCCACGCACCCGCACCCACGTTGCGGCCATGCTGTCGGGTGCCAATAACCTGATGGACATGAACGAAGAGCACTTCGGCCTGGCTTACTAAGCCACCGCCGGCTTTTACCTCAAGGCCGCCAGTCCTCCGGGACCAGCGGCTTTTTTGTGCCCGCAAGATCGCCCCCGCCGGCAAGCCGTGCTGCTACGGATTCGGAGTGGTCCCGATCTTGTGAACGACCGGATCCCCCGTAGCAGCACGGCTTGCCGGCGGGTCGCCCTCGAGCCTGCCTCCGATGCCGTGAGGCTGGAACGCAAAAAAACAGTGACCCAAATCACAATTTCTCCTCATCAAATCTGCCGGGTGGCCGATACAGGCACAATGCCATTTGATTTGAACTCGCTTCACACGGGTAGGAGATAGTCCTCTTGCAGCGCCCATCCGCCGCACGTCTCAGCCATTTTTTACCGTCATTGGGGTTGCTGCTCGCCGGCCTCGCGGCTGCCTACGTGAAAGACCTGAACGTGTTCTTCACCTCGCTCTTCAACGTACTGCCCACCCTGGTGCTTCTGCTCGGCGGTGCGTACTGCGGCGTGTACAAACGCCAGCGCGAACTGTTCCTGATGATTACGGTGTACGTCGCGTACTATCTGCTCGACACCCAGACCGATTTCTACCGCGACAACGGCAAGGTGCGTGAAGACGCCGCCGTGATCTTCCACCTCTGTTGCCTGTTGCTGCCGGTGATGTACGCGCTGTACGCCGCCTGGGAAGAACGCACCCATCTGTTCCAGGATCTGGTGGCCCGGCTGGCGGTATTCGTCGCCGTTGGCAGCGTGGCTCTGGGCCTTGAGCAGAGCTTCCCGGAAAGCCTGCTGGCGTGGCTCGCCGATATCCGCTGGCCAGCGCTGCATGGCGAGTGGATGAGCCTGATCCAGTTGTCCTACGCGACCTTCATGATTGCCTTCGGTGTGCTGATCTTCCAGTACGTGCGCAAGCCGCGCCCGCTGCATGCCGCGCAACTGGTGGGCTTGCTCGGCCTGTTCTGGGCATTGCCCAAGACCTTCATCCTGCCGTTCACCCTGAACATCATGTGCAGCCAGGTGATGTTGATGCTCGCTTCGGCGGTGGCTCACGAGGCCTACCAGATGGCCTTCCGCGATGAGCTGACCGGCCTGCCTGGGCGCCGCGCGCTCAACGAGCGGATGCAGCGTCTGGGTCGCAACTATGTGCTGGCGATGAGCGACGTCGACCACTTCAAGAAATTCAACGACACCCACGGCCATGACGTCGGCGACCAAGTGCTGCGGCTGGTGGCCAGCAAACTGTCGAAGATCACCAACGGCGGCGGGCGCGCCTACCGCTATGGCGGTGAGGAATTCGCCATCGTGTTCGCGGGCAAGACGCTGGAAGAGTGCATGCCGCACCTGGAGGCGATTCGCGAAACCATTGCGGTGTACGCGATCCATCTGCGCAACCAGGAGAACCGCCCGCAGGATGACCAGCAAGGCCGTCAGCGCCGCGCCGGGTCCCAGGCCTCGACCGTGTCGGTCACCGTAAGCATGGGCGTGGCCGAGCGTCAGCCCGAACACCGCAACCCCGAAGAAGTGCTCAAGGCCGCCGACCAGGCGCTCTATGCCGCCAAAGGCGCAGGCCGCAACTGCGTGGTCGCCCACGGCCAGACCAACAAGCGCGGCGCCGTGCGAATGGCTGCCGCCAGCTGAGCCCCCGCCTTCCACATGTAAATCACAGGCCTCCACCGACGGGTGGAGGCGTACCGATTTGCGTCATTTACCTGTGACTATAAATAGATAAATGGTCATGACTTGACCCTATGTGTCGCAAATGGTGTTCCTGTACACTCGGGATCAACTGACACATTGACGTCGCAAGATGAAAGCGATGTCTTTTCCCGGGTTATCTGCTGCTGTTTGCGAGGTTTGCCATGGCTGACTACAAAGCGCCGCTGCGCGATATGCGCTTCGTCCTCAATGAAGTATTCGACATCTCCTCCCTCTGGGCCACGCTGCCTGAATTGGCCGAGGTGGTGGATGCCGAAACCGTCGAGGCCATTCTTGAGGAAGCGGGCAAGGTCACCAGCAAGTCCGTCGCGCCCCTGAGCCGCGCCGCCGATGAAGAAGGCTGTCACTGGAAGGACACCGCCGTGACCACGCCGGCCGGTTTCGTCCAGGCCTACAAGACCTATGCCGAAGGCGGCTGGGTCGGTGTGGGCGGCAACCCCGAGTTCGGTGGCATGGGCATGCCCAAGGCCGTTTCGGCGCAGGTCGAGGAGATGGTCAACTCGTCGAGCCTGGCTTTCGGCCTGTACCCGATGCTGACCTCCGGCGCCTGCGTGTCGATCAACACCCATGCCAGCGAAGCGCTCAAAACCAAGTTCCTGCCCAACATGTATGCCGGCATCTGGGCCGGTTCCATGTGCCTGACCGAAGCCCACGCCGGCACGGACCTGGGCATCATCCGCACCAAGGCCGAGCCGCAGACCGACGGCGCCTACAGGATCAGCGGCACCAAGATTTTCATCACCGGCGGCGAGCACGACCTCACCGAAAACATCATCCACCTGGTGCTGGCAAAACTGCCGGACGCGCCGGCGGGCCCGAAAGGTATTTCGCTGTTCCTGGTGCCGAAATTCCTGGTCAATGACGACGGCAGCCTGGGCGCGCGCAACACCGTCTCCTGCGGCTCCATCGAACACAAGATGGGCATCCAGGCCTCTGCCACCTGCGTGATGAACTTCGATCAGGCAGAAGGCTACCTGATCGGCGAGCCGAACAAGGGCCTGGCGGCGATGTTCACCATGATGAACTACGAGCGCCTGGGCGTCGGCATTCAGGGCCTGGCATCGGGCGAGCGTTCGTACCAGAACGCCATCGAATACGCCCGCGACCGTCTGCAAAGCCGTGCGCCTACCGGTGCCCAGTCCAAAGACACCATCGCCGACCCGATCATCGTGCACCCCGACGTGCGCCGTATGCTGCTGACCATGAAGGCGCTGAACGAAGGCGGCCGTGCGTTCTCGACCTACGTGGCGATGCAACTGGACACCGCCAAGTACAGCGATGACGCCGATACCCGTCAGCGCGCCGATTCGCTGGTGGCGCTGCTGACGCCGGTGGCCAAAGCATTCTTGACCGATGTCGGGCTGGAAACCACCGTTCACGGCCAGCAAGTGTTCGGCGGCCACGGCTACATTCGTGAATGGGGCCAGGAGCAACTGGTGCGCGATGTGCGCATTACCCAGATTTACGAAGGCACCAACGGCATCCAGGCGCTGGATCTGATGGGGCGCAAGGTCGTCGCCAGCGGCGGGGCTTTCTACAGATTGTTCAGTGACGAAGTGCGTCAGTTCATCGATGCATCCGACGCGACTCTGGGTGAGTTCACCAAGCCGCTGGGCACCGCTCTCACCACCCTCGATGAATTGACCGACTGGGTTCTGGACCGTGCGCGCAGCAATCCAAACGAGATCGGCGCGGCTTCTGTCGAGTATCTGCACGTGTTCGGTTATGTGGCTTACGCCTACATGTGGGCGATGTCGGCAAAAGCGGCGTTGGGCAAAGAGGCGCAGGAAGATTTCTATGCCAGCAAGATGGGCACCGCACGTTTCTACTTCGCGCGTCTTTTGCCGCGAATTCAATCGCTTGCGGCGTCGGTGAAAGCCGGCAGCGAATCCCTGTATCTGCTGGACGCAGCGCAGTTCTGAGTCCGTCGCGCTCGTGTAAGCATTTGCTTACACGACGTGCTGGCATTTAGCTCTATCGCGGAATCGGATCCAAGTTTAATCTACACACATGGACGTCGCGCAGGATGCGCAAACAGATAACATGGACACGTAGGGAATACCTGCCAGGACGGCGGGAAGAAAGGGAAGTCACAGGGAAACAGTCTGGAAAACCTCGCTTAGGCGGGGTTTTCTTTTATCTGCGCCCTGCAAAATCTCGCCTCTGCTCAGGTCCCTGCAAACGGTGGGGGTTTGGGATTCTCCACCTCATCGAGCACCGACTTGAGCAACTCCAGAGTCGCCTGCTGTCTTTGTGCATCCCGATACACCAGGCCAATCTGCAGCGGCACCCGCGGTTCGCTCAACGGCTTCCACAAGAGCTCGACATCTTCCTGAATATTCTGCGCCCGCCCGGGCAACACCGTCGCAAGCTTCATGTGGGTGAGGCTGTCGAGAATGCCCGCCATGTTGTTCAGCTCGGCCTGCACATGGGGGCGGCGACCGAGGTTGGCCAGTTGGCTCTGCCAGATCTGCCGCACCTGAAACTCTTCGCCCAGCAACAGCATCGGCATCTCCGCCGCCTGGCTCATCGACACCTTCTTGAATTCACGCAGCGGATGACTGGCCGGGATGACCAGCTTGAGTTCGTCTTCGTACAGCAACATGCCGTGCAAACCCGGCTGACGCGGCGGCAGGTAACTGATGCCGATGTCGAGCGAGCCGTTGAGCAGGCGGCGCTCGATCTCCATCGCGCTCAATTCATAGATCTGCACCACCAGATGCGGCTGGGCCTTGCGCACGTGTTCGAGCATTTGCGGCACCAGACTTGAATGCACGGTCTGCATCACACCGATGGCCAGGGTGCGCTGGGACTGGCCCTTGAAGTTGCGCAGCGCATCCCGCGCCCGCTGCATGCCTTCGAGCAGCGGCACCGCGTGGTTGTAGAGGGTGTGCGCGGCCAGCGTCGGCAGCAGGCGTTTGCTGCTGCGTTCAAAGAGGCTGACGTCCAGGCTGTGCTCAAGCAGGCGGATCTGCTGGGAGAGCGCAGGTTGTGAGAGCGAAAGGCGCTCGGCAGCGCGTCCTACATGGCCCTCTTCGTAGACCGCGACGAAATAACGCAGTTGGCGGAAATCCATAAGCAATACTTATCGAAATGGCTGGAAAATCGAAATGGTCGTTTCGGCTGATGGCCCTTAGTCTACGCGCAACTCACGAGGGTTACAGAGCGATAACACGCGATGACAAGTGCTGGTGCCAAGGGTGTTTACATAGGTAAAGCGAAAAATCCGGATCAGGGTTTGGGTCACTCGCTTCTATCGCCTCTGCAGCGTCTGCGCCTTCGCACCGGCTGTGACGAAGCCGGCCTGTTCGCCAGTGAATCCGACGCTTGTGCGGGAGCGATGACGCTGGCCCGCAAATGGGGTCAGCGGCATCGGCGCGGCAAGTGTGGCGTGGTCCTCGCCAGCGGCGGACGCTTCGACGGGCTGATCGAGTCGATGGTTTCGGACTGTTTTAAGGTGCCGTTCAATGACCTGGCTGCGGTGGATGCGGCTGTCGATTCCGCCACTGTTGCCATCGTGCTTGAGCCGTTCCAGGGGCAGAGCGTCGTGACACCTGCCTTTCAGGCTTATGTGCAAGGTGTGGCCACGCTGTGCCACGAGCTGAACATCCTGCTGATTCTCAATGATGCCCGCGGCTCGACCGGGCAGCAGGGCGGGTTGCTGTGCGAAGAGGCCTATGGCATCAGCGCCGATATCGTGGTGCTGGGCGACCATTCCAATTGCAGCCCCCGCAGCGCGGCGTTGCTGGTGCGCGGCCATGCCTGCACGGCTGATCTCGACAGGTTGCCGGGCTTTGTGCCGGAGCCGGTTTCCCACCATGCGCCAAGGCCCGCGCCCAGACCTCAACCCAAGGCAGCGCCGTATATCCAGGCTTTGCACGGCCTGTTTGCATAACCGAATACCGTCTTGCGTTTTGTACGCCTCGCCCCGCACCGGATCTCTGGGAGCGGGGCGCTTTTTTTCCGGGGTGATGGCTTGATGACATGCGATGTTGAACCCCGCCAACGCGCCAGGGTCGATTAGCTGTGTGGGCCATACAGGCCTCTTATCGATCAGGAGCTTCACCCATGGACATCATTCGCATCATCGTCGCCATCCTGCTGCCACCCCTGGGCGTGTTCCTGCAAGTCGGATTCGGCGGTGCGTTCTGGCTGAATATTCTGCTGACGCTGCTGGGTTATTTCCCGGGGATCATCCACGCGGTCTACATCATTGCCAGCCGTAAGTAAGAGCGTCGCCTGGATTTCCCTGTCTTCATCCGGCTTGCCAGCGATTGCGATTTTAAATCCGCCACGCCGGCAAGCCGGACTACTACGGGATGAGAGGTGACCATTCAGCGATTTTCGGCGAACGCTTCGTAGCAGCACGGCTTGCCGGCGGGAGCGATCTTGAATCCGCCACGCCGGCAAGTCGGACTGCTACGGTCCGGGTTTCTCAGCTGTCGATCACCTTGCGATAAAACGCCCATTCGCTTTCCAGCGCATGGGCAAGGTTCTCGGCCTTGCGGAAACCGTGGCGTTCTTCAGGGTAAAAGTGGCCTTCTGCCGGAATGCCCCGTTCCCTCATCGCTTCGAGCATGTCGCGGGTCTGGGCGGGGACGACCACCGCGTCCAGCTCGCCCTGAAAGAAGATCACCGGCACCTTGATTCTGTCAGCATGTAACAGCGGCGTGCGTTCTTTGTAGCGCGCCATGTCGATGTCCGGATCGCCGATCAGCCAGTCCAGATAATCCGCCTCGAACTTGTGGGTCGCTTCGGCCAGGGCCAGCGGGTCGCTCACGCCATACAAGCTGGCACCTGCACGAAACACATCCTTGAACGCCAGCGCACAGAGCGTCGTGTATCCACCCGCGCTGCTGCCACGGATGAAGGCCTGGCTAGGGTCGATCAGCCCGCGTTCGGCCAGATGCCCGACCACGGCGCAGGCGTCTTCGACGTCCACCGCGCCCCACTCCAGAAACAGCGCCTGCCGATACGCCCGGCCGTAACCGGTGCTGCCGCGATAGTTGAGGTCGGCCACGGCAAACCCGCGCTGGGTCCAGAACTGGATGCGCGGGTCCAGCACCGGGTAGCAGGCTGAGGTCGGCCCGCCATGGACGAACACCACCAGTGGCGGTTTCGCGTCGCCGTTCATGACCGGATAGAAGTAGCCGTGTGCCTCGCCCGAGCCGCTTGGATAGCGCAAGGTCTGCGGGCGGCTGATACGCTCGGCGGGCAGGGGCGTGACCCCGCCTGCCAGCAACTGGACGGTTTTGTCCTGTCGATTGATGGCGATCACGGCCGCAAGGCTGACTGCCGACGCAGCGATGCAGTAAATGTACTGATCATCCATCGCCAGGCTACGAAAACGGTTGTAATCGCCGCTGAAATCGTCCACCGAGCCGTCAGTCCTGTGCAGGCCAAGCACACCAACGCCATTCTCCGACCAGGTGGCCAGATAGCCATTATTACCAGTCGGCAGCCAGCTCGAAGCGCCCATTTGCCAAGGAGCGTCCGCGTGATCGGCCTTGGCGGCGGGCAGGGCCTTGAAGCCGTCCAGTGTCTCGACCCAGGGCTGCCAAAACCCGCCCCGGTCGGTAATGCAATACAGCGTGCCTTGCTCGTCGAAACGCGGTTGCTGCAACGCTTCGAGCCCCAGCCCGCCCGCCAGGCAGTGCGCGCGTCCCCACGTACCATCAGCCAGACGCTCGACACTCAACAGCCGCGTCGAAGTCCAGGGCTGGTGCGGGCGCCACCACTCGATCCACACCAGCCGCTCGCCGTCGGGGCTCAGGGTGGGTGCCGCATAAAAGTCCGCACCCTCGGCCAGCACTTCACGCCTGCCATCTGCCAGGTCAATGCTCACCAGACGGTGCGTGTCCTGATCCTCTTCCACGGCGAACACCTGGCCGCGGGCCGCGCTCAGGTCGGCAAAGCGCCTGTCACCCTGGGTCAGTGGCTGCGGGGTGATGGAGTCAAACGCCTGGAGGTAGAGCTGCTGGTCGGCCTCGTTGACGAACACCAGCGCGCCGTCAGTCAGGCAGAACGACCCGCCGCCGTACTCGTAGACCCGGGTGCGGACGCTGAAACCTTCGGGCGTCAGGCAGGAGGTGAGGCCGTTGCTCCAGCGCCAGATGCGCGAGGCGGCATCCTGCGGGCGAAATTCGATCCAGAAGAGGCCGGCGGCGCTGACGCTCAGCTCGGAAAAATCGACGCCTGCCGCCACAGCCTGGGCGGCAGAGAACAGATCAGGATTTGGCGATGAGTCGTGAGTTTCGTTCATTGCGAAAAGCCAGTTGCTCGATGGTCTGGCTAGCATACTCGGCTTCGTCGCGGGCTTGGGTGATCAGCCCGTGGTGCTGTGATTTGCTGCACACAGGGTCCGCGTTGCTGGCATCGCCCGTCAGCATGAAGGCCTGGCAACGGCAGCCGCCGAAATCCTTTTCCTTTTCATCGCAGGAGCGGCACGGCTCGGGCATCCATTCGTAACCGCGAAAGCGATTGAAGCCGAAAGAGTCATACCAGATGTGTTGCATGCTGTGATCACGCACATTGGGGAACTGGATCGGCATCTGCCGCGCGCCGTGGCAGGGCAGGGCGGTGCCATCCGGCGTGACGGTCAGGAACAGGTTGCCCCAGCCGTTCATGCAGGCTTTCGGGCGCTCTTCGTAATAGTCGGGTGTGACGAAAATCAGCTTCACCGGATGATTCTCGGCGGCAAGCTTCTCCCGGTATTCGTTGGTGATGCGTTCGGCGCGCACCAGTTGATCCTTGGTCGGCAGAAGGCCGACGCGGTTCAGGTGCGCCCAGCCGTAGAACTGGCAAGTCGCCAATTCTACGAAGTCCGCCTCCAGCGCCACACACAGCTCGATGATCTTGTCGATGCGGTCGATATTGTGCCGGTGGGTCACGAAGTTGAGCACCATCGGATAGCCGTGCTTTTTCACCGCACGGGCCATTTCCAGCTTCTGGGCGAAGGCTTTTTTTGAGCCTGCGAGCATGTTGTTCACTTGCTCGTCGCTGGCCTGGAAGCTGATCTGGATGTGGTCCAGGCCGGCTTCCTTGAAATCGATGATTTTCTGCTCGGTCAGGCCAATGCCGGAGGTGATGAGGTTGGTGTAAAACCCCAGCCGCCGCGCTTCGGCGATCAATAGCGAAAGATCCTGGCGCACCAGCGGCTCACCGCCGGAAAAGCCGATTTGCGCCGCGCCCATTTGCCGGGCTTCGGCCATGACCTTGAACCACTGTTCGGTTGTCAGCTCCTGCCCCTGCCTGGCGAAGTCCAGCGGATTGGAGCAGTACGGACATTGCAGTGGGCAGCGGTAGGTCAATTCCGCGAGCAGCCACAGCGGCAGCCCGACCGGGGGCGTGGGCGGGATGTGCACCTTGGATTCGCCGGACGCGGGGGCTTGGGTTGCAGCGTCAGGCAAGCTCGATCCAGTGTTCTGCACGCGCGACCTCCATGAATTGCTCGACATCGCTGCCAAGCTCGGGAACGCCGGGGAATTTCTCGTCCAGTAGGGCAATGATCGCACCGACGCTGCGTTTGCCGTCGATCAGGCCGCCAATTTCAGCGGCGCTCTCGTTGAGCTTGATCATGCCTTCCGGGTACAGCAGCACATGGCCATTCTGCGCCGGTTCGAACTGGAAGCGGTAGCCACGGCGCCAAGTGGGGACGTGTTCGCGATTGAAGCTCATAGCTCGATACCTTTGTGCCAGACGCGCTGGTCAGTGACGCTGTGATAGGGCGGTCGGTTCAGCTCGTAAGCCATGCTCATGGCATCGAGCATGCTCCACAAAATGTCGAGTTTGAACTGCAGAATTTCCAGCATGCGCTGCTGGCCTTCCCAGGTCGTGTAGTGCTCCAGCGTGATCGCCAGACCATGCTCCACGTCGCGTCGTGCCTGGCCTAGCCGGGTGCGGAAGTATTCGTAGCCGGCCGGGTCGATCCATGGGTAATGCTGCGGCCAGCTGTCGAGGCGGGACTGGTGGATCTGCGGGGCGAACAGTTCGGTCAGGGAGCTGCTAGCCGCTTCCTGCCAGTTGGCGCGCCGGGCGAAATTCACATAGGCATCGACAGCGAATCTTACGCCTGGCAGTACCAATTCCTGCGAGCGCAGTTGGTCAGGGTCCAGACCGACCGCCTGGCCCAGGCGCAACCAGGCTTCGATGCCGCCGTCTTCACCGGGGGCGCCGTCGTGGTCGAGCAGGCGCTGAATCCACTCGCGACGAATCTCGCGATCCGGACAGTTGGCCAGAATTGCCGCGTCTTTCAGGGGAATGTTCACCTGGTAATAGAAGCGATTGGCGACCCAGCCCTGAATCTGCTCGCGAGTGGCGCGGCCCTCATACATCGCCACGTGATACGGGTGATAGATGTGGTAATACGCGCCCTTGGCACGGAGGGCCTGTTCGAATTCGGCGGGAGACATTGCAGCGCGTTCGGTCATGTCGGCTCCTTAAAGCTCGATACTCATGCCATCGAAGGCCACTTCGACTTCGCGGCGGGCCAGTTCCGCGCGCTCGGGCGAGTCTTCGTCGAGGATCGGGTTGGTGTTGTTGATGTGGATCAGCACCTTGCGCTGGCGTGGCAGCTTTTCCAGCACTTCGAGCATTCCGCCCGGGCCATTCTGCGCCAGGTGGCCCATTTCGGTCCCGGTGCGCGTGCCCACGCCGCGCCGCTTCATCTCGTCGTCGTCCCACATCGTGCCGTCCACCAGCAAGCAGTCGGCGCCGCTCATTTTCTCCATGAGGGCATCATCGACCTTGCCCAGGCCCGGCGCGTAGAACAGCTTGCCGCCGGTCCTGAGGTCTTCGACCATCAGCCCGATGTTATCGCCCGGGTGTGGGTCGAATCGGTGCGGCGAGTAGGGCGGCGCCGCGCTGCGCAGAGGAAACGGCGTAAAGCGCAGGTTCGGGCAAGCCGGAATCACGAAGCTGCCTTTCAGTTCGATGCGGTTCCACACAAGGCCACCGTTCCAGTGCTTGAGCATGTTGAACAGCGGGAAGCCGGTGGTCAGGTCTTCATGGACCATGTCGGTACACCACACCTGATGCGGGCAACCCTCGCGCAGGCTCAAAAGCCCCGTGGTGTGGTCGATCTGGCTGTCCATCAGGATGATCGCGCTGATGCCGGTGTCGCGCAGGCCGCGATTGGGCTGCATGGGGGCAAAGCCTTGCAGTTGCGCCCGGATGTCGGGGGAGGCGTTGCACAGTACCCAATTCACGCCGTCATCTGACAGGGCAATGGATGACTGAGTGCGAGCATGTGCCCGCAGGCTGCCGTCACGAAAGCCTGCGCAATTGACGCAGTTGCAGTTCCATTGGGGGAAACCGCCGCCTGCAGCGGAGCCGAGAATCTGGATGTGCATGGATACTCCGTGCCGATTGGCCGCCTGCCGGGCCAGAAAAATCTTGAGTGCTGGAACAAAAAAGCCCCGGCGAACCGAGGCTTGTCACCGCGCAAACATTAACGGCTTGCGAAGTACATGGTTACTTCAAAGCCGATGCGCAGATCAGTGTAAGCAGGTTTAGTCCACATAAAAGACTCCTTCTGGGTTAATGCAACGGTGGGTGGGTACATCTTTAGTACACCTACGAGAGGAGACGTTCAAATGCTTAGGCAGCTATGTTACTAAAAATAACGCCGACTCAATGATGAAATATCCGATAAAGATTTTTACAGATCAGGCAACGATGGGTTCGCTGCAGCCAGCTAGACGCGTGGGTTAGGGCGGTTTGCCAGGCAAAGGCGGGCCGTCTGAGGTAGCGCTATCCGACTGGCGGCATCCCGCAGCATCGCTGGGGTCAAATGTGCAAACGAATGTTGCAGCCGCTCGAGGTAATCCTGGGGGTGCCCGCACAGGTGCGCCTGCCAGAGAAGCTCGGCCGCTGCGGGGATTTCCATGGCGCCAAGGTCCATCTGGCCGGCCAGCGTTCCGAGCTCCGCAGGCAGGTCTGCTTGCGCGACCAGCTCAGGCAAGGTTTGCAGGAATGTCTCGATGTGTCCTACCAGTTGTTCAACGTCGGCGCTGGGAGATTGCACGCCAAACAACAGCCCGCCTTGCCCGGCAATCTGTCGGAAACCGCTGAAAACTGCGTAGCCCAGTTGCATTTCCACCCGAAGACGTTGGTAGAACGGCGCCTGAACCAGATGGGCGAATAGCCGCCAGATGGCTTCATCCTCGGTGCTGTTTGAAGGCGTTGGGTAGAAAAGCAGCACGGCATTTTCAGAAGAGTCCGACGGCTCGCTGCGCCAGCGCTGGCCTGGGATCTGCCCAGCCGGTTCTATCGGCGCGTTATCCGGGTTGCCGGGCACCTGTTGCAGGGTGTGGTTCAGCGCGGGGCCGACCCCTGTGGCGAACCCGATCCAGCGCGAGCTGGCCCAGACGCTCTGCAGGTCGTTGGTTTCCGTGGTAAGCGTACTGTTCAAAAAGTGATCAGCAAGGGTGGCGAGCAACTGACGGATTGGAATGGGGGCGGGTTCTGTCAGCGGCTGACCGTATCTCGCCAGGGTTTGCTCGTCGGGACGTGAGAGCAATTGCAGCGCTTTTTCCAGCACGGCCGGTACAGGTTCGGCCAGGCCACTCAATTTGAGTTGCCAATAGTTGCCGTAGGCCGTGAATGCCAGCGTGACGCCTGCCTGTTGGGCATCTGCGCTCAGGGCCTTGAGGCTGGCGTTGAGCATTCGGTGCAGCATCGGCTGCGGCGCGGGTAGCGTCCAGCGCAGATAGAGGGCACCCTCGCCTGTCGTCGGCAGGGCGCCGCTGAAGGTCATGGCAGGCAGCGTAATGGCGGTGCTGATCGGCGTGGATGGCGCGCGCAGGAACGGGTTGGCCTCAGGCAAGCGCCAGTTGATCTCGCCCAAGGCCGTGGATGGCAAATTGACCTGGGCTGTGAGCTGGTCGAGAAGGGCGTCGATCGCGTTATCGTTCAAGTCCGTTGGCTGGGCGCTGTAGTGCCGGGCCAGGGGCAGGGCGGTGCTGACGGCGAGGCGACGTTGTTCCAGGCGCGCGTGCTCGCCGAGGAGTTTGTGGTAGTGGGTTTTGAAGAATGTCAGCCAGTGGCATATCAGGCTTTGGATCTGTGTTGCCTGGTCTGGCGTTGTCGCGGGCAAGCGCGCTCCTACAGGGTGTGCGCGATTTTCTGTAGGAGCGCGCTTGCCCGCGACGGCGTCCGAAAGCGCGACCTCAACTTCCAGCAACACCTGCTCCGCGAACTCATACACCACCTGAGCCTTCAACGAGTCGATCACCCCCCGCTCCCGCAATTGCGCCACCAGCCCGCCCGGTTGCGTATTGTTCATCCACGTGCAGAGAAAGGCCGCCGTCTGTTCGTGCCCCTCGGGCAGCCCTTCGCACGGGAACATCAGATGAATCTGACGCTGATCGGTATCGGCCTTGTATTCGCGCTGGCCATCCAGCAGCGCCGGGGGCATCTGTTGCTCCACCCGACTGCCCTTTGTGAAATACCCGCCATGGGCCCGCGCCAGAGCCTCCAACTCATCCAGCGGCTGCGGCCCGGCCAGGCTCAAGGTCATCTGGCCGGCCTGATAGAAGGTGCGATAAAAATCCCGCAGCGCCTGCTGAAATGCCTGACGCGGGACCGGCAAGCTGAAGCGATTACCAGCGTGGAATCCGCGCAAGGGGTGCAGAGGCGACAACGGCTGCAAGCGCTTGAGCTGTTCCCGTGATGCGGCATCCCGCGACCAGGCGATGAATTCTGCGTGCAACACTTCCCTTTCCCGCAACTGATCGTCCAGCGTCATACGAGGATGCGCGAGCATTTCGCACAGCCGCGCAAGACCTCCGGCGAATGCAGCAGGCGCCAGCTCGAAGAAAAAGTCGGTAGTGCGTTCGCGAGTGCTGGCGTTGAGTTGCCCGCCATGACGCTGAACGTAGGCCATCAGCTTCTGATCGGCAGGAAATCGCTCCGTGCCGAGAAAGAACAGATGCTCGAGGAAGTGCGCCAACCCCGGCCATTGCGACGCCACATCATGGCTGCCCGCCGCCACCCGCAGTGCCGCTGCAGAACGCTTCAGGCGCGGCGCACAGCACAGCTCCACCCGCAGGCCGTTGGGCAGGGTCAGGGAGCGGTGGGTGGTTGCATCGGGTGCAGGCATGACGATTTTCGCAGTCGCGTAGGAGAGTGAAGGGTCATGCTAGCGGATTACAGAACAGGCGGCATGTATACAGCGGTCCGTAGCAGCACGGCTTGCCGGCGGGGGCGGTGTGTCAGTAATTAATGCAGTGACTGACACACCACTCCCGCCGGCAAGCCGTGCTGCTACGGGTGAGGTGCTACTCAGGGTTTGCTCAGCCCTGAATAGAAACCGGGGCGTCGGTCATTGAAGTAGGTGTTGATCGCTTGGGATTCGCTCATGACCTGCCGATCCAGATCCGCCATCACCAGGGCTTCCTCGTGCCCCGCCAGCCCGACCTGCTTGCCGTCCGGCGCACAAATGCTGCTCAGTCCGCAGTAATGAATCGGGCCTTCACTGCCGCAATAGTTGGCGTAAACCAGATAGCACTGGTTTTCGAACGCGCGCGCACGCACGGTGACTTCGGCGACAAAATCGTACGGCTCCATGTTGGCGGTCGGCACCAGAATCAGGTTCACGCCTTCCAGCGCCAGCCGCCGGGTGTTCTCGGGAAATTCCACGTCATAGCAGATCAGGAAACCCAGCTTCCAGCCGTCGAATTCCACCACCGGAAAATGCTCCTCTCCTGCACTGAACATCGACTTGTCCAGCTCACCGTAGAGATGTGTCTTACGGTAATTGCAGAGGCGTGCACCTTTGGCGTCGATCAACTGCACCGAGTTGAAGACCTGATCGTTCTCGCCCAGCTCCGGATAGCCATACAGAATCGCTACGCCAGTCGCCTGGGTGATGGTGGCGATGGCTTGTGCCGCCGGGCCATCGCTGCGCTGGGCCAGTGAACGTGCGGCCTGCGCGCCGATGTTGTAGCCACTGAGAAACATCTCCGGGCAGACCAGCAGCGCAGCGCCTTGGGCCGCCGCTTCGATCGCCTGGGTATTCAGGCGCTGCAGGTTGCCGCTGATGTCCAGCGGCAGGGGTGGGCATTGATACAAAGCGACGCGCATGGAGAGCCTCTTATTCCGGCAACACGACCGGGCCGATTTCGTGGAAAACGTCACCCGGTCCCGGGTTCTCGGCGTGGGTCTTGCCGCCGAAGTGGGTCATGATGCCCCACACCGCATTGAGCGAGGTCTGCACTGCGCCCTCGACCCAGGCGGGCGTCCATGACACGTCGTCGCCGGCGATGAAAATGCCGCGCTGATCGTCAGGCATGTCCTTCTGCATGAAGTGCGCATACATCCGCTGGTTGTAGCGGTAGTGCCCCGGCAGTGCACCCTTGAAGGCACCAAGGAAATGCGGGTCGGCTTCCCACGACACCGTGATCGGATCTCCGATGATGCGCGCGGCGATATCTACCTTCGGGTAGATCTTTTTCAGCGCGCCCAAGGCCAGGCTGACGCGCTTTTCCACCGGATGCGGCAGCATTTTCAGCGCATCGCTCATCCATGAGTACGACAGACAAATCACGCCCGGCTTCTCGGTGCCATTGGCGTAGGTGCCGTTGTCGAACAGGTAGGTGCCGCGGGTCAGGCGGTCGGTCAGGGTCATGCTCATCAGGTCGCGGCCGGTTTCCGGGTCCTTGTCCTTCCAGAACGGGCGATCGACCATGACAAAGGTTTTCGACGACTGCATGTAGCGGGTACGGTCCAGGGCCATCCACATCTTCTGCGAGAACAGCGACTCTTCGCATTCGATCTGGGTGGTCAGCAGCCAGCTCTGGCAGGTGGCGAGCACAGCGTCGTAATGCCGGGTGTCACCCCAGTTATCGGTGACGGCAAACTGGCCGTCGGCTGAGCGGGCAATGCGCTTGACCCCGGTACGCGGCGCGCCGTGGTGCAGGGTCGCGAGGCTGGTGCCTTCCGGCCAGTGAGCGCACCGCTCCGGCGCGTGACGCCAGATCCCCAGCGGCACTTGCTCGACGCCGCCGACGATGAGGTGCTGGTGATCGTCGCAGTTGGTCATTACCACGCGAAAGATTTCCAGCATCGAGTTGGGGAAGTCCGAGTCCCAGCCGCCGGTGCCGAAACCGACCTGGCCGAACACTTCGCGGTGATAGAACGACAGCTTGGCGAAGGCTTTTGAGGTGGCGACGAAATCGTAGAAAGTGCGGTCGTCCCACAGCGGCACCAGCTTGTCCCACAGTTCCTTTAGGCGCGGCACGTCGCGGTCGCGGATGGCTTGCTGAATGTCGGCGAACTGCGCGCCATCTTCCAGCGCATCGGCCCAGGCGTCAGCCACTTCCTGAAACAGCGCAGGCAAGTCCGACAGTTTCTGTGCGTAGTGGGTAGCGCCTTCCAGGTCGATGACAGTGCTGCCAGAGGCTGCGGTCAGCGGGTTGGGGAAGGGTTTTGATTCAAGACCCAGTTTGTCGACGTAGTGGTAGAACGCCGTGGAGGACACCGGGAAGCGCATGCCGCCCAGCTCGGCAATGATGCCTTCGGCGCCTTCGAATTGCTGCGAGCGCAGGCGGCCGCCCATTTTCGAGGCTTCGTAGACGACAGGCTTGAGGCCCAGTTTCATCAACTCGTAAGCCGCGACCAACCCCGCGATACCGGCGCCGACGATGGCCACTTCCTTGCCGTGATTTTCCTGGGGAATGCTGCCCAGACCGGCCGGGTGTTCGATCCAGTCGTCAAAGGCGAACGGAAAGTCCGGACCGAAAATCGTGATCGGTTTTTTGCCGTCGGCGGGGTGGCGATTGTTCTTCATGGACTGACCTTGTTCGACTGTGGCGCGAAAAGGAAAGTCTAGATAACAGTTGAGACGTTAATAAGACGCAGAGTGTCGTCGTTGTGTAGATAAATCAGTCAAAATGACGAACTTTTTGGTCAGACCGGCTGCCCGCGATCGATCTTGCTGCTGAGGATGATCGAGGTGGTGGTCTTTTCCACGCCGTCGACGCTGCCGATCAGGTCCAGCAACTGGTCCAGCTGTTCGGGTGAATCGGTGCGCAGCCAGGCCACGTAGTCGAATTCGCCACTGACCGCGCACAACTGCTGAACCTGCGCCAGCGCGCTCAAACGCCGCAACACTTCCTTGCCCGAACGAGGCTGCACGGTGATCCCGACATACGCCTGCAGGCCGCCATCGACGACCCGCTGGCTCAGGCGCACGCCGTAGCCGGTGATGATTCGGGTTTTCTCCAGGCGCGCCAGGCGAGAGGTGACAGTGGTACGTGCGATCCCCAACTGCCGGGCCAGATTGGCGACGGGCTCGCGAGCGTTGATCTGCAGGGCCGCGATCAACTGGCGATCGATTTCGTCGAGAGCGGGAGGGCGGGTGTCGGACAAGAGAATCTCCATCAGCAAGCGGGCAATATTACCCGCTACCGGGATTTGTGTCCGACCTGCGCCTCGTGGCGCGCAGCTGCGTGCTTGTTTCTCCGCTCGTCTGCGCGAAATGAACATTTTATTGATCGAATTGCGCATTTATTTTGATTGGCATAAGCTCGCCTGAGCAAATCGATCACAAAGATGATCATTTCGCGCAGATTTGAGTGTTTAGCGCCTGCACCACACCCATTGCTGCAACCATAAAAATAAGGAGTATTCCCGTGGCCCAGATTCCAATCAAACGCACCATCGAACGTGTACCCGGCGGCATGATGATCGTGCCGTTGCTCATCGGCTCGCTGATCGCGACGTTTCTGCCTGACATGCCGAAGTTCTTCGGCTCCTTCACCAATGCGCTGTTCACCGGTTCGCTGCCGATCCTGGCGGTGTTCTATGTGTGCATGGGCGCGAGCATCGACGTCAAGGCCACGCCTTACCTGCTGAAGAAAGGCGGGGTGCTGTTTGCCACCAAGGTCGGCACTGCCATGGTGATTGGCGTGGTCATGGGTCACTTCCTGGGCGAGCAGCCGATCAGTTCCGGGGTGTTCGCCGGGCTGTCGACGCTGGCTGTCGTGGCGGCGATGAACGACACCAACGGTGGTCTGTACATGGCGCTGATGGGCCAGTACGGGCGTTCCGAAGACGTGGGCGCCTACTCGGTCATGTCGCTGGAGTCCGGCCCGTTCCTGACCATGGTCACCCTCGGCGTTGCGGGCCTGGCGGCCTTCCCATGGCCGACGCTGGTGGGGGCGATCCTGCCACTGATGCTGGGCATGTTGCTGGGTAACCTGGACCGCGAAATGCGCGACTTCCTGGCCAAGGCCGTGCCGGTGATGATTCCCTTCTTCGCCCTGGCGCTGGGTGCCAGCCTGGACCTGCACAAGGTCTGGCAGGCCGGCCTGCTGGGCATCGGCCTGGGCCTGGCCGTGGTGGTGCTGACGGGTATTCCGCTGTACTTCGTCGACCGTGCCACGGGCGGCACCGGTGTTGCCGGGATGGCGGCCGCCAACACGGCGGGTAACGCTGCTGCAGTGCCGGCGCTGGTGGCCGCGGCTAACCCTGTCTATACGGAGGCCGCGAATTCCGCGACTCTGCTGGTGGCCGCTTGTGTGGTGGTCACGGCTGTTCTGTCGCCGATTCTTACGGCGTCCGTCGCCAAGCGTCACAAAGAGCGTCACGCTGCAAAACAGGTGAAGGTCAATGCGCAGCAGGAGGCGGTGAGATGACATTGCTGATCATTGCCGATGATCTGTCGGGCGCGGCGGACTGCGCAATTGCCTTCGCCGGCGCCGGGATGAGCACGGTGGTGACCCTCGATGCGTCCCACGACACCGGCGATGCCAGCGTGGTTGCCATCGACACCGACACCCGCCGCCTGTCTGCCGATGCAGCAGGTCAGCGCACGCTGTCGGCATGGCAAGTGCTGCGCCGGCCCCGGCAGCACCTGTACAAGAAGATCGATTCGACCTTGCGCGGCAACTGGGCGGCTGAAGTCGCTGCCCTGCAACCCCAGGCGGGCCTTGCGATTGTCGCGCCGGCATTTCCTGCCACCGGGCGCACCACTCTTGAGGGCCGGGTGCTGGTCAATGGTCAGCCGCTGGAAACCACTGACACCTGGAAGCTGGAACATGCCGAGCGTTCGGCAGACATCGCCTCGATGCTCGAGGGTGAGGGCCTGCGCACTGCGAAGCTGAACCTTGAACTGCTGCGAGGCGATTCCATTGCATTGGTCAGGCACATTGCCGAAATCGCCGGCAGTGGCGTCGAAGCCTTGATCGTCGATGCGCAGACCACCGCCGATCTGCATATTTTGGCCAGCGTTACCCTGCAGATGACTGAGGCGCTGGCGCTGTTCTGGGTCGGATCCGGCGGGCTGGCGCGGGAAATCGCTGCGCTGTCTGAGCAGGTGGCTGTTCCTGCACAAGCCCCTGAGAAGTTCGCGCCGACGCTGGTTCTGGTCGGCAGCCTGTCCAGCGTTTCCGAACGCCAGTGCGCGCTGCTCAAGGAGCGCTCCGGCATCGGTGAATTGATTGTCCCGCCTGCCGTGTTGCGTCACGGCATGGCCCATGCGGACTGGGCTGGTTGGGAAATGCGCATCGGCCAATGTTTGCGTCGCGGCGAAGATCTGCTGCTGCGCATCGGCCGTGACGACGCATTCGATCCGGCCGAAGGTGCGCGCCTTTCGACGCTGCTGGCCGCGCTGGTCCGGCCGCATTTCGCCCATGTCGGCGGGCTGGTGGCCACCGGTGGCGAAACTGCCCGCGCCATGCTCGGCGCGGTGGGGATCGGCAGCCTGCAATTGCTCTGTGAAATCGAAGCGGGTGTTGCCTTTGGCCGCCCGATCGCAAGCCGGGACGGTCATCGTCCGGGCGTGGTGACCAAGGCCGGAGCGTTCGGCACCGATCACGCGCTCTACGCCGCCTGGCTGCATATGAACAACGCTGTAGCGCCTGTGGAATCGTCCGCAGGTCTTGTAACGAATCCTGCTCTACAAGGTAAGAATCATGAGTAATTATTTGCCAGTCATCGGTATCACCATGGGCGACGCGACTGGCGTCGGTCCTGAGTGCATCGTCAAGAGCCTCGCCCACGACGTGGTGTATCAGCAGTGCCGACCGCTGGTGATTGGCGATGCCGGGCGTTTGGAGCTGGCCAATGAAATCGTCAAGGGCAGCCTGAAGATCCGCCGTATCGACGACGCCTCCCAGGCCCTGTACGAAAAGGGCGTGGTGGATTGCATCGACCTGAACCTGATCCCGGCCGACCTGCCTTTTGGCGAGTTGTCACCCATTGCCGGCGACGGCGCCTACCAGTACATCGCCCGTGCGGTGAAGCTGGCCGAAGCCGGCGAGATCGACGCGATCTGCACCGCGCCGCTGAACAAGGAAGCACTGCATGCCGGTGGCCACAAATACCCCGGCCACACCGAGATGCTGGCCCACCTGACCAATGTCGACGAAGTGTCGATGATGCTGGTGGCGCCGCAACTGCGGGTCATTCACGTGACCACTCACATCGGCATCATCGATGCGATCCGCAAGATCGAGCCGGGCCTGGTCCAGCGCACCATCGAACGCGGCAATGCCACGCTCATCAAGTCCGGCATTGCCCGGCCACGCATCGGCGTATGCGGCATCAACCCGCATGCGGGCGAGAACGGCCTGTTCGGTTATGGCGAGGAAGAAGAGAAGATCATTCCGGCGGTCAAACTGTTGCAGGAGCAAGGTCTGGACGTGACCGGCCCGCTGCCGGCAGACACCCTGTTCTTCCGCGCTGGCCGGGGCGATTTCGACCTGGTGGTAGCGATGTACCACGACCAGGGTCATGGCCCGGTCAAGGTGCTGGGCCTGGAAGCGGGCGTCAATGTCACGGTGGGCCTGGAAGTGATTCGTACCTCGGTCGACCACGGCACCGCGTTCGACATCGCCGGTAAAGGCATCGCGGACGAGCGCAGCCTGCTCGAAGCCCTGCGCCAGGGCGCCGAGCTGGCGACGCGGCGGGGGTGAGGACGTGTGGCCCGGTCGTGTAAGATCAGCGGCCTTCCCCCCACGAGGCCACCCATGAAAGCCACCGACCGTCACCGCGCCATTCTCGAACTGGTTCGCGCCCGCGACACCAACGTCGAGCAATTGAGCGCTGCCCTGGGTGTGTCGGAGGCGACGGTGCGGCGCGACCTGACCATGCTCGCCAAGCAGCGCCACCTGGTGCGCACCCATGGTGGTGCCACTGCGCTGATCGGCGTGCATGAGCCGGAAGCCTCGCTGGAGGAACGCAAGTCCGCCCAGCGCGACCAGAAAGACGCCATCGCCAAGGCGGCGGCGATGCATGTCGAAGAGGGTGACACCGTGCTGCTCGATGGCGGCACCACCTGCGCGGCGCTGGCCTTGCACCTGTGCTCGCGGCAGAACGTACACGTGGTGACCAATAACCTGCTGGCAGTGATGACCCTGGCCAACGCACCGGGAATTCGTCTGACGTTGATCGGCGGTGACCTGCGCGGTTCGAGCATGAGCACCCTGGGCCCGCTGGCCGAGCTGACCCTCAGCCGCTTGAGCGTGGACAAGGCGTTCCTGGGCGCGGACGGCGTGGTGGCGGAGTTCGGGCTCTGCGAAGCCAGTGATCAGCAGGCCTATCTCAAGGAGTGCATCATCAAGCGCGCCGCCCAGGTGTTCGTGCTGGCGGATGTAGACAAGCTGGGTCGCGCCCGCCAGCAACACTGGACCCCCATCGAGCGCGAGTGGACGCTGATCACCTCCGGTGAGGCGGATGAGTCGTTGCTGGCGCCGTTCAAGGCGATGCAGCAGATCTCGGTGGAAACTGCAGACGCCTGAGCGCCAAAGGACCTGCGTTTACTGGCGTTCGTAGGCTGTTTCCCCAATATTTGTAGGACTTTTCCCTGCTGTCACCGCTTTGTCATTCAGCTGTCACTCCCGGCATGTCTAAATCGGCTCCCTGACCCTCTGAATCCACGCTGGGAGCCCTCTCATGAGTCTGGATATTTCCGAAACCGCCCGCTACATCCAAGCCGACATCCTCGACAGCTTCGACGAAGAACTGGAGATGGAATACGACGACGCACGTCTTGACGGTCTGCTTGCGGACCTGGGTGAGGAAGTCCCTAAAGGCATCGACCGTCGCGTGTATTTCCGCGAACTGCTGCGCCTGCAAGGCGAGCTGGTCAAGCTGCAGGATTGGGTGGTCAGCCAGAAGCTCAAGGTGGTCGTGTTGTTCGAAGGCCGTGACGCGGCGGGCAAGGGCGGCGCGATCAAGCGCATCACCCAGCGCCTCAATCCTCGGGTCTGCCGAGTCGCCGCGCTGACCGCACCGAGCGAGCGCGAGCGCACCCAGTGGTACTTCCAGCGCTACGTTTCGCACCTTCCGGCGGCGGGCGAAATGGTGCTGTTCGACCGTAGCTGGTACAACCGCGCGGGCGTCGAGCGGGTCATGGGGTTCTGCGATAACGAAGAATACGAAGAGTTTTTCCGCACCGTTCCCGAGTTCGAAAAGATGCTGGTGCGCTCGGGCATCATTCTCATCAAATACTGGTTCTCGATCACCGATGACGAGCAGTATCGCCGGTTCCTGATGCGCATCCACGATCCGCTGAAACAGTGGAAGCTCTCGCCGATGGACCTGGAATCGCGCCGTCGCTGGGAAGACTACACACGCGCCAAGGAAGAAATGCTCACCCGCTCGCACACCGACGTGGCGCCGTGGTGGATCGTGGAGGCCGACGACAAGAAACGCGCGCGGCTCAACTGCATCCATCATTTGCTGGAGCAGATCCCGCGTGGTGAAGTCGAGGCGCCGCAGGTGATCCTGCCGGAGCGCGAATACAACGCCAACTACCTGCGCGCCCCCGTGCCGCGCAACATGGTGGTGCCTTCGGTTTACTGAGGACGCTGCCTGCTGGCGGAGGCGTGCTCAAGATCGCTCCCGCGGGCAAGCCCGGCTGCTACGGGGATTTGGTTGTCACGAAGATTCGCGCCTCCCCCGATCCCGTAGCAGCACGGCTTGCCGGCGGGGAAGCCCTCAAGATCAGCGCACATCTGTAGGAGCGCGCTTGCCCGCGATTGGGTCTATCAGGCGATGCAGATGTGTTTGAAAGTCCCGGCCTCATCACGGGCAAGCGCGCTCCTACAGCGTCGGTCAGAGACACGCTTGGGGCTTCACCTCAACCCCGTAGCAGTCCGGCTTGCCGGCGAGGAGACCCTCAAGATCAGCGCACACCTGTAGGAGCGCGCTTGCCCGCGATTGGGTCTATCAGGCGATGCAGATGTGTATGAATGTCCCGGCCTCATCGCGGGCAAGCGCGCTCCTACAGCTTCGGTCAGAGACACGTTTGGTGCTTCACCTCAACCCCGTAGCAGTCCGGTTTGCCGGCGTCGACGTTTTGAAGGTCGCCATCACCTCATAGGCGAACGGCTAGAGGCGGCGAGCTCGGAATCAGATCTTCCACTTCCTCGCCGTCTTCGCCAGACGCTGTTGCAGCCCTTCGAGGTTCAAGGCCAACTGCCGGTTCATCAACTGATAACCCAGCATTTCAGCCGAGGCTGCAGGCGCTTCCGGACCCACCGACAAAGATTCGGTCGGCCGCTTCAGGCGCTCTGTCGCGCCGCTTTGCAACGCGCGAGCCATGCCGATCAGCATGCGCCGGATACGCCGTTGTTCGGCGTCCAGGCCGGTCGCCCCCATGTCCAACGGGCGAAGATTGGAAAGAATTTCCAGGGTGCTCAGACACATCCGGAAATGCCCCTGAATCGCGTCCAGCTCCACCGCCGAGATCCTCACTTCCTTGGACACCGATGGCATCAGCGACCTTAACTGCAGCATCGTTGCGTTGAGCTTGGCCGTCAGTTTCAGATGCTCGTCAGCCGTGATCGACTGCCCGCTGCAAATGCGTTCGTACACCTTGGCGCAATTGCGCAAACCCTTGGCCAGGTTGTAGCGCCACGAGTACACCGCGTACAGCGGCAGGGCGAAAGAGAACGCCAGGGCCAGCACGATGCCGATCAGGATATCCACAGTGCGCCACAGCCCATCGGTGATCGGGTTGTCGCCATGGCCCGCGACGATGAACAGCGTAATGGCCGAGAGCAGCGCCGTGTAACCGCCCTTGCCGATGGCGTGATAGGCGAAGAACCCGCAGATCAGCGCCATGATGCAGTACGTCAGCAACGGCATGCCCAGGTACATCTGCTGCGCCACCACCATCAACCCGAGCGCCGCGCCGATCAGGGTGCCATAGGCCCGCTCCACCGACTTCTTGCCGATATTGCCGTGATGCTGCAATCCGCCGATCACGATCAGCATCGTGACCGACGCCCATTCGCCGTGGGGCAGATGAATGCCGGTGGTCAGCAGAATCGACACGATCAGGCCGACCACGATGCGACCGGCGTGAATGTAGCGCGCGTACAGATAGCGGCGGTATGGGTCCAGCAAAGGACGCAGCAGCGGGCGCAGAAAGGCGGGCAGGGAGAGGATATTCATGGGGTAACAGACCCTGAAAGTGGCGAATGTATCCGGATAACTAGCAAACGGCCGGCCCAGAGCTTCTGGTAGGCTGGCGACATGACAGGTCCGCTGGCCGAGCGACGAGGAATAACCAATTGCAATACCTGAAAGATCTGTACTGGAAACGCTGGATCAGAAAACGCGGCGCCAAGCTGGCCGGTGGTTTGCCGTCGTTGAGCAAGCGCTGTGAGCTGGTCATCGAGGATCACGTCGAACTGGGACATTTAGAGTTGCGCACAGGTCACGTCGAAATCGGGGCCCACACCTACATTCGCAGCGGAACGCACCTGTCGCTGGTGTCGTCCATCGGACGTTTCTGTTCTATCGCCTCGGATGTCTACATCGGCCAGGAGAAATACACCCATCCCAGCGACTGGACCAGTTCGCACCCCTTCCAGTACACCGACTCGCCACTGACCTATACCGCGCCAACCGAACTGGCCGTCATTGGCCATGACGTCTGGATCGGCCACAGCGCCATGATCATGGAAGGCGTCACTGTGGGAACTGGCGCCATCATCGCGACTCGCGCCGTGGTCACCCAGGATGTGCCGCCGTACGCCATCGTCGCGGGCTTTCCGGCGAAGATCATCCGCTATCGCCACGCGCCGGACATCATCGAACGCCTGCTGGCCAGCCAGTGGTGGGAGCGTGATGTGAGTGAGTTGAAAACCCTACCCATGGACCAGCCCGAGCTGTTCTTGCAAGCGCTGGAGGCCGGCCGCGCCAGCACCCTGGCTCGTTACCGCAAGCTCAGTATAAGCCGCGACGGATGCCGGGAGATTTAAGCGTCGCCTGCGGCTGAACGGTGCACAACCAGATCGGCTGACAATCCTGCGCGGAACAGCTGCACCACGTGTTCCGGTGTCAGCACGACGACCTGTTCGTCCGGCGACATCTTTTCGCGAAGGGGCTCGTACCCTTCAAACGACCAGCGCCACTGCTTGCCCCGCCACACCAGAATGGCCTGGCCGTCAGCCTCGATCATCGTCCCGTCCGGCAAACTTCCCAACCTTGCCCGCCAGGTCCGCTGGCTGCCGTCAGCGTTCAACCGCTCCCCATGCAGGACCCGGTCAATGCCGACGGCGGATCGATCCGTTTCGGGAAACACCTGTGCCCAAAGCGTCTGAAAATGTTTGTAGGATGCACGGCGGCAATAGCTGCACGGCCGATGCCCGGCCGCGTAGCTCGTGGCCTCATCAAGAAAGAACAACTCGGTATAACGCCCCGGCGACATCACCTGACGCCGCACACCCTTGAACTCCAGCACGCAGGTAATCCACCGCTCCAGCGCCCAGTGGCGAGTGATCTGCCGGTGCTCGTTGTGCAGCAGGCCACGATTGCCCATGAAGGTGCCGCGGCTGGTGTTGGCGCAGAGTTGTGAGGTTGGGGTGACGCGGTTTTGTAGAGGCATGGGGTGGTCCTCAACCGGGTATCGGGGCGAAAAAAAGCCGCGCAATGCGCGGCTTTCAAAGGTGGTGGGCCCACACGGACTCGAACCGTGGACCAAAGGATTATGAGTCCTCTGCTCTAACCAACTGAGCTATAGGCCCCCAGTCTGGCCGCGGATTATAACGATGGTTTGCGTGCCGGGCTATCCGAAAAGTCCGAAAGTGTCATACGAAGAAACGTCGCGCAAAATTCATCGGGGCGCAGGGGCAGGCTGACGATGTAGCCCTGTATCTGTTCGCAGCCTTCGTCGGCGAGGAATTGCTGCTGCTCGATGGTTTCAACGCCTTCGGCGATGACGGTCAGTTGCATGCTGCGGCCCAGGGCGATGATGGCGCGGACGATGGCGGCGTCGTGGGGGTCGTCGGGCAGGCCGCGGACGAAGGACTGGTCGATTTTCAGGATGTCCAGCGGCAGTCGCTTGAGGTAGCTGAGCGAGGAGTAGCCGGTGCCGAAGTCGTCGATGGCCAGTTGCACGCCGAGTTTTTTCAGGCGATGCAGGACGGACAATGCTTCTTCGGTTTGGGACATGATGAAGTTTTCGGTGATCTCCAGTTGCAGGCAGCCCGGTTGCAGTTGGTACTGATTGAGCAGTTGCTCGATGCGGTTGACCAGGTTCGGCTGGCGCAATTGGGCACCTGCCAGGTTGACCGAGAGCGGGCCGAAGATGTCGTAGGTCTGGTTCCAGCGGTGCAGTTGCTGGCAGGCCTGTTCCAGCACCCACTCGCCGATCTGCAGGATCATGCCGTTCTCTTCGGCCAGGGGAATGAAGCGCTCGGGTGGGACTTCTCCGAAAGTGGGGTGGCTCCAGCGAATCAGTGCCTCGGCTCCGACCAGTCTCTGTGTCAGAAGGCTGACCTTGGGCTGGTAGGAAAGTGTGAATTCGTTGCGTTCGATGGCGCGGCGCAGTTCGTGTTCCAGGGCCACGCGCTCGCTGGCCTGGGCGGTCAGGTCGCGGGTGTAGCTTTCGACGCGGTTGCGGCCCTTGGCTTTGGAGCGGTACATCGCGGCGTCGGCGTTCTTGATGATGGTGGCGACGTCCGAGCCGTCGGTCGGGAACAGCGCGGTGCCGATGCTGGTGCTGATGAAGAACTCGTGCTCGCCCGCCTGGAAGGGCGCCGAGAAGCTGTGCAGCAGTTTGGTGGCGATGGTTTCTGCATCGTGGGCGGTTTGCAGTCCAGGCAGCAGGATGATGAATTCATCGCCGCCCAGGCGCGCCACGGTGTCGATGTCCCGCAGGTTCTCTTTGAGGCGATGGGCGATGCCTTTGAGCAGCAGGTCACCCACCGGATGCCCGAGGCTGTCGTTGATGTGCTTGAAGCGGTCCAGGTCGAGAAACAGCACCGCGCCCAAGCTGTGCGCATCCCGGCTGTGGTTCAGGGCGGCATGCAACCGGCTCTCGAACAGGGTGCGGTTTGGCAGGCCGGTCAGTGGGTCATGGTGGGCCTGGTAGTCCAGTCGGGCCTGGGCTTGCTTGAGGCTGGAAATGTCTGCAAACACCGCGACGAAGTGGGTGATGAACTTGTCGCGGTTGCGCACGGCGCTGATGGTCAGCCAGGCAGGGTAGATCTCGCCGTTTTTGCGCCGGTTGCTGATTTCCCCCTGCCAGTGCCCCTCGGCCGTCAGTTGGTACCACATGGCTGCGTAGAAGGCGCTGTCGTGCAGGCCGGAGGCGAGCAGGCGAGGGGTCTGGCCGATGGTCTCGCCTTCGCTGTAGCCGGTGATTTCGCTGAAGGCGCGGTTGACGGCGTTGATGCGCTGGCGGGTGTCGGTGATCAGAACGCCCTCTGCCGTGCTCTCGAACACGGTTGCGGCCAGTTGCAGTTTTTCCTGCATCTGGTGCCGTTCGGTGATATCCCGGGCGATGGTCAGCATGCAGTCTTCACCGCCGATGGGCAGTGGGCGCGAGGAAATTTCACACAGCCTGACCTGACCGTCCCTGCGACGAATGTGGCTGGGGAAGTCCTTCACGAACCCGTCGCGATTGAGCTGCTCCAGCAGCTGCTGGCGCTCGTTGAGGTCGACCCAGATGCCCAGGTCAAGGGTTGAGCGATCAAGGGACAGCGAGCTGTGGTAGCCGGTGATGCGGCTGAAGCCGTCGTTGATTTCCACCAGCAGGCCGTCGCTTTGCCGGGTGATCAGCATGCCATCGGGTGAGGAGTGGAAGGCCTTGGCGAATTTCTCTTCGGACAACTGCAGTTGCTGTTGCGCCTCCTTGAGCGGGGTGATGTCACGCACCACAAGAACGACGGCGGGGGTGGAGTCCAAGTCGAACGGCTCGGCAGACAGCAGGCCGGTGAAGGTGCGGCCATTGCTGCGGCGGAAGGGCATTTCCAGGTTGCGGATGCTGCCTTTTTGCAGGCGCTGCAGCAGGCTGCTGCCGATGTCCGGGATGCCCCAGATGTCCAGCTCGCTCGGGGTCTTGCCAATCACCTGGTCGGGCGCCAGGCCGATCTGTTCGACGAAGGCCTGGTTGGCCTCCAGGAAGCGGCCGTCCGACAGCCGGGCGATCACCAGAATGTCCGGACACTGGGCGAATACCGACGCGAACTTGCCTTCGGAGCGGCGCAGGGCCTCTTCGGTCTGCTTGGCTTCGCTGATGTCGATCATCAGGCCGCGCATGACAGGCTCATGGCCATAGCTGATGAGGCTGACGATGTCGCGTACCCAGACCACCCGGCCATCGGCAGCGATGACTCGGTAATCGAGGCTGTGGTCGTTGCCCTGGGCGATCTCCTGATGGCAGAAGCCTTCTGCGCGGTCCACATCGGCGGGGTGGACGATGCCGCGCCAGAAACCGTGCCTGCGCCACTGGTGAAGCGGATAGCCCAGCAGGTTCTCGGCGTGTGGCGAGACGTAGCTGTAGGAGAAATCGTGGGTGTTGGCTTCCCAGGCAATGGCCGATAGGCTCTCGATCATGCCGCGGTAGTGGTATTCGCTGCTGCGAAGCTCTTGTTCCAGGGCTACGCGCCGGGAGATTTCCGAGCTGAGCCGGCGGTTGATGCGCACCATGACCGCCAGTACGGTGGACAGCAGAAGCAGGCCCGGAAGGCCATAGAGTACGAAGTCGCGCCAGAATCTGCCGGGCTCTCCAGCGGAAGGCGAGGGGCTATCGGGGTACGGCGCTTCATTTGCGGCCAGCGCCGTGTGCAGCGCGTCGTCCATGTTCGAAAGACCCGCGCCCACGTCATCGCGCTGCGAGGTGGGAGCTCGTTCGATGTCGGGCAGTGCAGCTTCCTTACTCTGCATTGAGTCCCCGTGCACGCCCTGCCAGGTTTCCCCTTGAGGGAGCACCTGCGCGTCGACTGTCGTCGACCCCATCAAGCACAAGAAAACAATGGCCGGCATCCGAAACATGGCAGGCCTCAAAAGGTTTCAGCGTTGAGAATGAGTCGAGTGTAGCCTCGCTGATAGCCACTGGCATACTGCCAAAAATCCGATTCCCTGAAATGCAAAAACCCCGGCATGGGCCGGGGTTCTTGTAATGCAGCGTGACGCAGCGTTTGCTTACTCGTCCAGGAACGAACGCAGGTGTTCGCTTCTGGTCGGGTGACGCAATTTGCGCAGGGCCTTGGCCTCGATCTGACGAATACGCTCACGGGTTACATCGAACTGCTTACCGACTTCCTCCAGGGTGTGGTCGGTATTCATGTCGATGCCGAAGCGCATGCGCAGCACCTTGGCTTCACGGGCGGTCAGGCCCGAGAGGACTTCGCGAGTCGCTTCCTTGAGGCTCTCGACGGTTGCCACATCGATTGGCGACTGCATGGTCGAGTCTTCGATGAAGTCACCCAGATGCGAATCTTCGTCGTCACCGATCGGGGTTTCCATGGAGATCGGCTCTTTGGCGATCTTCAGAACCTTGCGGATCTTGTCCTCAGGCATCTCCATGCGCTCACCCAGCTCTTCCGGGGTCGGTTCGCGACCCATTTCCTGCAACATCTGGCGGGAAATGCGGTTGAGCTTGTTGATCGTCTCGATCATGTGCACCGGAATACGGATGGTGCGTGCCTGGTCGGCGATCGAGCGAGTGATCGCCTGACGGATCCACCAGGTGGCATAGGTCGAGAACTTGTAACCACGACGGTATTCGAACTTGTCCACCGCCTTCATCAGGCCGATGTTGCCTTCCTGGATCAGGTCCAGGAACTGCAGGCCGCGGTTGGTGTACTTCTTGGCGATCGAGATCACCAGACGCAGGTTCGCCTCAACCATCTCTTTCTTCGCGCGACGGGCCTTGGCCTCGCCGATCGACATGCGACGGTTGATGTCCTTGATTTCCAGGACGGTCAGGCCGGTTTCTTCTTCCAGTGCGGTCAGCTTCTGCTGGCAACGCTGGATGTCGGCTTGCAGGCGACCAATGGCTTCGGCGTATTTGCTCTTGCCTTTGGCCAGTGCGTCGGTCCAGCTCTGGTCGACTTCGTTGCCAGGGAACTGGCGCAGGAAGTCGGCGCGCGGCATGCGGGCATCACGAACGCACAGTTGCATGATGGCGCGTTCCTGGGCGCGCAGACGCTCCAGGGCACTGCGAACGGTCTCGACCAGGTTTTCAAACTGCTTGGGTACCAGTTTGATCGGCATGAACAGCTCGGCCAGAGCCAGCAGCTCGTCGTTGGCCTGCTTGCTGCCACGACCGTGCTTTTTCAGGGCCTTGAGGGTGATCGCCATCTGATCGGAGACTGCACCGAAGCGCTGTGCGGCGATGACAGGATCCGGGCCGCTTTCGGCCTCTTCCTCGTCATCTCCGTCGGCGGATTCTTCGTCGTCATCGTCGGAATCGTCAGCCTTGGCGGCTTTCTGATCGACAGGGATCGGCGCTTCGGCAGGCGGCGCGATGCCGTCGTCCGGGTCGATGTAACCGCTCAGGACGTCGGACAGCCGACCGCCTTCGCTGGTAACGCGATCATACTCGGAGAGAATGTGCTCGACCGTGCCAGGGAAGTGCGCGATGGCGCCCATCACTTCACGGATGCCTTCCTCGATACGCTTGGCGATTTCGATTTCGCCTTCGCGTGTCAGAAGCTCGACCGTACCCATTTCGCGCATGTACATGCGCACCGGGTCGGTTGTGCGACCGATGTCGGTTTCGACGGCCGCCAACGCTGCGGCTGCTTCTTCAGCGGCTGCCTCGTCGGTGTCGGCTTCAGCCAACAGAAGGGCGTCCGCATCCGGAGCGCTCTCGAATACGTTGATCCCCATGTCGTTAATCATGCGGATGATGTCTTCCACCTGTTCCGGATCTGAAATATCCTCCGGCAGGTGGTCGTTGACCTCCGCGTAAGTCAGGTAACCCTGCTCACGACCACGGCTGATCAACTCTTTGAGGCGAGACTGCTGTTGCGCTTTTCCGGACATAACACCCTATCCACTGAAGGTCTTGGCGGGCAAAAAACAAGCCGAGGATTATACCCGAGCTAGGACCTCACGCGCCAGTTGAGGTCGGGGTTTGTGCAGGAACTTTGCGATTTAACAGGTTGAGTAGCTGAACTTTTTCGTCCGCGCTCAACCCTGACTGCCGTTCCTTCCTGATTAACTGATCCAGGCTTCGCTCGCGTTGGCGGGCAGACAAGCTAGTTATAGTGTCGAAAAACTGTTGTTCAAGGTTATCGGCCGAGATCAGCCATTCCTTTTCCGCCAGTTGTCGTAATAATCGTCCCTGATCGGTCCCGTGCCAGCGTGCGATCAGTTGCAGCGATCGCAGCTTCGGGTTTTTCTGCAAGGCTTCCAGCAACGCCACCAGCAATTGCGAGTAAACGTTGTCTTCGGCTGCGAAATGGCTGGTATCTTCCACTTTCTGCGACAGGTCAGGATGGTGCAGCAAGGTCCTGAGTGCCGTCAGTGTCGGTGGCTCGACCGTGGCCGGGGTACGCGGGGCGCGAGGTTCAAAATCCGGCCGCTTGCCGTTCTTGTCCCACTTCTTGCCCTTTTCCCACGGCTTGTTTTCCCATTTCTTCTTCTGGCCACCCGGTGCCTGCGGTGTCCATTCCTGCTGCGGCTCGTAGGCGTCATGCGGCTGGTAATCGCCGTAATCGGGCACCGAGTCGTAGTCGAAGCCCGGGTCGTATGCCGGCGGAGCCTCAGGTGGTGCGCTCTGCACCAACTGATTGACCGCTGCGGTATCCAGCCCGGTGATTTCCTTGAGGCGCCGACGCATCAGTTCGCGCAGGTTGGCACCCGGTACTTTCTCGATCAGCGGTGCGGCCAGGGTGACCATGTGCGCCTTGCCTTCCAGCGAGCGCGGGTCCGCTTCCTTGGTCAACTGCTCGAAGAAGTAATCGGCCAGCGGCTGTGCGTGCTGGTTGATCCTTGCCTTGAACGCATCGGTGCCTTCGGCGCGCACCAGGGTGTCCGGGTCTTCGCCCTCGGGCAAAAACAGGAACCGCGCGCGACGACCATCCTGCAAGCTTGAAAGTGTAGCTTCCAGCGCTCGCCAGGCCGCGTTTCGCCCTGCCTGGTCACCGTCGAAACAGAACAGCACGTTGGGCACTACGCGGTACAGGCGCTTCAAATGCTCTTCGCTGGTTGCGGTGCCCAGTGTCGCGACGGCATTGCGCAGGCCTTGTTGGGCCAGTGCGATGACGTCCATGTAACCTTCGACAACGATGATCTCGTCGAGGTTGCGATTGTGTTTGCGTGCTTCGAACAGCCCGTACAGTTCCTGACCCTTGTGAAACACCGGTGTTTCCGGCGAGTTCAGGTATTTGGGCTTGTCGTCGCCCAGTACGCGGCCGCCAAAGGCGATCACCCGGCCGCGCGAGTCGCGAATGGGAAACATCACCCGGTCGCGGAAGCGGTCGTAGCGTTTGCCGGTTTCGGCATTTTCGATCAGCAGGCCGGCATCGATCATGGCCTTCTGCTGAAGGGTGTCGCTGCTCAGGTGCTTGTAGAGGTTGTCCCAGCCCGGCGGGGCGAACCCCAGGCCGAAGTCGCGGGCAATCTCCCCCGAAAGGCCACGGCCTTTGAGGTAGTCCACTGCGGATTTTCGTGTCGGATGGCTTTTCAGCGCGGCACGGTAGAAATCGGCGGCGGCGGTCAATAACGGGTAAAGCGGCGAATCAACGGGTTGCCGGGGCTTTTGGCCGCGTACGCCCTGTTCGCGGGGTACTTCCATGCCGGCGGCTTTGGCAAGATCTTCGACGGCCTGGGGGAAATCCAGGTTGTCGTGGTCCATGATGAAGCCGAGGGCGTTGCCACCTGCGCCACAGCCAAAGCAGTAATAGAACTGTTTGTCGGGGCTGACACTGAACGACGGTGTCTTTTCCTTGTGGAAAGGACAGCAGGCGCTGAAGTTCTTGCCGGTTTTCTTTAATTGAACGCGTGAGCTGACAACATCGACGATGTCGGTGCGGTTCAGGAGGTCGTCAATAAAACCTTGAGGGATCAGTCCGGCCATGGCGTTCTCATCATCAGGCGCCCCGCCAGAACGATCGTGGCGAATCCAAAGCGTAACGACGGTTGCTCGGTCAGTGTAGACCGGCCAGCGATGCCTGAAGCAGGCAGGAAGAGTTCGACGGAGTGTGTCTAGGTCGCATCTGCGGCGTCGACAGCCTCGGTCTGTGTAGCGTGAGGCTAAAACTGCAACTGCCGGCAGCCCGGCTTGTGGGCCGGGCGAGGCAGAAGCTTGCGACGAACGTCTGTATTAGTACAGACGAACGGCGCGGCGCTGTTCGCGCTGTACTTTCTTGGCGTGACGTTTGACAGCAGCAGCTGCCTTGCGCTTACGCTCAGAAGTCGGCTTCTCGTAAAATTCGCGGCTACGAACTTCAGCCAGAACACCGGCTTTTTCGCAGGAGCGCTTGAAACGACGCAGAGCTACGTCGAAGGGTTCGTTCTCTTTAACTTTGACGGCTGGCATCCAGAGCTACCTTCATTCATTACCGGGGTCAACGCCTCGTGCAACGCTTGCACTAAGTACGTCGGTTTTTAAGGGTTGCGGATGTTAACCCCTTGTCGCGAGGAATGCAAAGCCTCTGATCGAAAACCGCTGGTCGCAGGCATGAGCGGCGACTATTATGCGCGCCTTCGAATTTGGCCTCAACAAGGCGTATCCCATGTTAGTACTGGGTCTGGAAACCTCTTGCGACGAAACCGGCGTTGCGCTGTACGACAGCGAACGTGGCCTGCTCGCCGATGCATTGTTCAGTCAGATCGACCTGCACCGTGTCTACGGCGGGGTGGTGCCCGAGCTTGCCTCGCGCGATCACGTCAAACGCATGCTGCCGCTGATCCGGCAAGTGCTGGCCGAAGCCGACTGCGCGGCCACCGAGATCGACGCCATCGCCTACACCGCAGGCCCGGGCCTGGTCGGCGCGCTGCTGGTGGGGGCTTCCTGCGCCCAGGCGCTGGCCTTCGCCTGGGACATTCCGGCGCTGGGTGTACACCACATGGAAGGGCATCTTCTGGCGCCGATGCTGGAAGAAACGCCGCCAGAGTTTCCGTTCGTCGCTTTGTTGGTTTCCGGTGGCCATACCCAACTGGTTCGTGTCGATGGCATCGGCCATTACGAGCTGTTGGGCGAGACCCTGGATGACGCCGCCGGCGAAGCTTTCGACAAGACCGCAAAAATGATGGGCCTGAATTATCCGGGTGGCCCGGAAATCTCCCGTCTGGCACTCAAGGGCGTCGAGGGGCGTTTCACCTTCCCGCGGCCAATGACCGACCGTCCGGGCCTGACTTTCAGCTTCAGCGGCCTGAAAACCTCCGCCCTGAACACCTGGCAGCAGTGCCAGAGTGCTGGAGACGACAGCGAGCAGACCCGTTGCGACATCGCGCTGGCCTTCCAGCAGGCGGTGGTGGAGACTCTCACCATCAAGTGCAAGCGCGCCCTGAAGCAGACCGGCCTCAAGCGTCTGGTGATCGCCGGCGGTGTGAGTGCCAACCGTGCGTTGCGCGCTTCGCTGGAGCAGATGCTCGACGGCCTGGGCGGCAATGTGTATTACGCACGGCCCGAGTTCTGCACCGATAACGGCGCGATGATCGCGTTCGCCGGTTGCCAGCGTTTGCAGGCGGGCCAGAAGGAAGACCTGAGCATTATCGTCCAGGCCCGTTGGCCGATGGAGCAATTGCCGGGCCTGTAATGCAGGGGCTGGTCGACGAAAAAGGCTCGAATGAGCCTTTTTCAGCTTATGGGATTAAAAATGCCGTTCGCGCCCGGCGAACAGGTCGCGTAAATTGCCGCGATGTCGCCAGACGATCAGCAAGGTCAGCACGCTCATCGGCACCAGTGCGTGGGGTTGCTGCCAGGCCAGTAGTGGCAGGGTCAGCGGCGTTGCGATCAACGAAGCCAGTGAGCTGGTGCGGGTCAGGTAGAACGTCAGCAGCCAGGCGGCGATGGCCAGCAAGGCGGCGGGGAAGTAGAGTCCCAGCAGCATGCCGGCAGCGGTGGCAACACCCTTGCCGCCACGGAAGCGGAAGTACAGCGGAAACAGGTGCCCCAGAACGGCGCAAACGCCGATCCAGGCCTGTTGACGAGGATCCAGTCCGATCCAGCTGGCGAGCAGCACGGGCAAAAGCCCTTTGCAGACGTCGCCGATCAGGGTCAGGATCGCGAGCTTCTTGCCCGCCAGGCGCAGCATGTTGGTAGCGCCGGCGTTGCCTGAACCGCTGGCGCGCGGGTCCGGACTGCCGGTGATGCGGCTGAGCAGGATGGCGAAGGACAGTGAGCCGAGCAGGTAGGCGACGATCGCCAGTGACCAAAACATGCTAACCATTCCGGGCGAGGATGGCTTGATTCTAACGGCGCATCGCGCCCTTGTCGTGCAACGGAGAGAAAGGCTTGGACAGAGTTTTCATTGAGGGTCTGGAAGTCGACACGGTGATCGGCGCCTACGACTGGGAACGCAGCATTCGCCAGTGCCTGCGTCTGGACCTGAGTTTTGCCTGGGACAACCGCCCTGCGGCAGCCGGTGACGACCTGAGCAAGGCGCTCGACTACGCCAGCGTTTCTGCCCGTATTCAGGCGTTTGCCGAAGTTTCGAAGTTCGAACTGGTCGAGACCTTCGCCGAGCGCCTGTGCGAGGTGCTGATGAGCGAGTTCAACATTCCCTGGATGCACCTCAAGCTGACCAAGCCGGGCGCCGTTCCAGCCGCCAAGGGCGTGGGTGTGGAGATCGAGCGCGGATGTCGCTGACACGGATTTTCCTGGGCCTGGGCAGCAATATCGACCGCGAGCAGCACCTGTGCGCCGGGCTCGATGCACTGGCCGGCTTTCTCACTGACATGAGCTGCTCGCCGGTGTTCGAGAGCCATCCGGTGGGAATCAAGAGCGGGCCGTTCTTCAATCTGGTGGTGTCGGCGCTCACGGACTTGCCGCTGATCGAACTGGACCGCCGCTTGAAGTTCATCGAGGCCGATAACGGCCGGTATGCGCCGGATCGCAAAGGCTTGCCGCTGGATATCGATGTGCTGCTGTTCGACGAACATGTCGGCAATTTCGACGGACTGGTGCTCCCGCGGGCCGAGATTCTGAAGAATGCGTTCGTGTTGTGGCCGCTGTCGCTGATTGCGCCGGAACGTTTGCACCCGGGGGTGGGTGTGCCGTTTGCGCGGTTGTGGGCTGATACGCAGATCGATCAGCAGTTGTGGCCAGTGGCGTTCGAATGGCGCGGTGATCAACTGACGCCAGAGGCGTTGTTGATCACCCACTGACCCGTAGCAGCACGGCTTGCCGGCGGGGGCGGTGTGTCTGTCACAGATGAATCGACTGATACACCGCCCCCGCCGGCAAGCCGTGCTGCTACGGGGGTATCTCAGGGTTGGTATGAGGCCTTGTAGGCCGTCAGGGTATCCAGCCGCTCGCGTTTGAGCGCTTCACCCAGCTCCTGTCCTTGAAAACCCTGGTCGAGCAACGGCTGCACCGCGACTTGCCGGGCGGCCTCGGCGGCGCCGCGCAGGTACTGCGCCTGTGGATAACTGCGGTCTTCGAATCCCTTACGCCCCCGGGCGTCCATCTCGCAGGAAACGATAAACTCCTCGAAGCGCTGTGGCCGGCGATAGACGTCGAAGCTCTGCAGCAGGTCGAGCAGCGTCGATGGCTTAAGCTCCAGGGCACGGTGGCCATGGGTGTGATACTGGCCAACTAGCAGCGCCAGTTCCTGGCAATCCCTTGGCACCTTGAAGCGAAGGTTAACCGCCTTGATCGCCTTGAGCCCTTTGTGCTCATGGGCGATATGCCGAGGCCATTCTTCTTCGGGCGTCAGGCCCTTGCCCAAGTCATGGAGCAGGCAGGCCCAGCGCACGCTCAAGGGTTGTTCATGCAGCGCCGCCTGATGCAGAACGCTCAGCACATGCAGGCCGGTATCAATTTCAGGGTGATGGGCTTCAGGCTGAGGGATGCCGAACAGGGTGTCGATCTCCGGCATCAGCACCTTGAGCGCCCCGCAGTCACGCAGGACCTGGATGAACACCTGAGGCTCTTTTTCCATCAAGGCGCGGGAAATTTCCTTCCAGCTGCGCTCGGGCGTCAAGGCCTGCAGTTCGCCCGAGCCGCAGAGCCTGCGCATCAGGTCCAGGGTCTCAGGCGCGATGGTGAAACCGTCAGGGGCATAGCGGGCAGCGAAGCGCGCAACCCGCAAGACACGAAGGGGATCTTCTTCGAACGCCGGCGATACGTGACGCAAAATGCGCAGTTCAAGATCACGCTGGCCATGGAAGGGATCGGTCAGGTGGCCGTCCTTGTCTTCTGCAATGGCATTGATGGTCAGGTCGCGGCGGATCAGATCCTCTTCGAGCGTGACTTCAGGGTCTGCGTGAAACACGAATCCGCCATAGCCCGGAGCGGTCTTGCGCTCGGTACGGGCCAGGGCATATTCCTCACCGGTCAGCGGGTGCAGAAATACCGGGAAGTCTGTTCCGACCGGCCGATAGCCCTTGATGAGCATCTCGTCGGTTGTCGCACCGACGACCACCCAGTCAGTGTCAGCCACAGGTTTGCCCAGCAGGCGATCACGCACGGCGCCGCCAACTTTATAGATCTGCATAAAAAAAGCCTCCGTAAGCGCGACAGGATAAACCTAATGTCACGCGTGCGGAGGCGGCAATTGCGTTATCCCCTAAAGGTGAACGACCGCGAGGTCGAGCCGGGGATATTCACTGTCAGCGTGTTCGCTTCTCGGTGGCACGTGGTGGACTTTCATGATCTGGTCGCCCTGGAGCGTTTCCAGATGGATATCGAAACCCCACAGGCGATGCAGGTGTTTGAGCACCTCGTCGGTGGAGTCGCCCAGCGGTTTGCGGTCATGCTGCTGGTGGCGCAGGGTCAGGGAGCGGTCGCCCCGACGGTCGATGCTGTAGATCTGAACGTTGGGTTCACGATTGCCCAGATTGTACTGGGCGGCCAGAGTCTCTCTAATGGTTCTGTAGCCGGTTTCGTCATGGATGGCAGGCACCAGCAGATCGTCTTTCTGGTCGTCATCCAGGATGCTGAACAGCTTCAGGTCACGAATGACCTTGGGTGACAGGTACTGCAGGATGAAGCTCTCGTCCTTGAAGCTGCTCATGGCGAACTTCACGGCAGTGAGCCAGTCTGTGCCAGCAAGTTCGGGGAACCAGCGGCGATCCTCTTCGGTTGGGTGTTCGCACATGCGGCGGATGTCCTGGTACATCGCAAAGCCCAGGGTGTAGGGGTTGATCCCGCTGTAGTACGGGCTGTCGAAGCCGGGCTGGAACACCACGCTGGTGTGGGACTGCAAGAATTCGAGCATGAATCCGTCAGTGACCAGGCCTTCGTCGTACAAATCATTCATCAAGGTGTAGTGCCAGAACGTCGCCCAGCCTTCGTTCATGACTTGGGTCTGGCGCTGTGGATAAAAATACTGCGCGATCTTGCGCACGATGCGCACCACTTCACGCTGCCATGGCTCCAGCAAGGGCGCGTGCTTTTCAATGAAATAGAGGATGTTTTCCTGCGGTTCTGCGGGGAAGCGCGAGTAATCCTCCTTGTCGTTCTTGTTGGCGTTTTTCGGGATGGTGCGCCACAGATCGTTGATCTGCTTCTGCAGATGCTCTTCCCGATCCTTCTGCCGGCGGCGTTCTTCTTCGGCCGAGATAGGGTAGGGGCGCTTGTAGCGGTCGACGCCGTAATTCATCAGCGCGTGGCAGGAGTCGAGCAGGTCCTCGACGGCGTCGATGCCGTGGCGCTCCTCGCATTGCATGATGTACTGCTTGGCGAACACCAGGTAATCGATGATCGAGCTGGCGTCGGTCCAGGTGCGGAACAGGTAATTGCCCTTGAAGAAGCTGTTGTGGCCATAGCAGGCATGGGCCACGACCAGGGCCTGCATGCAGATGGTGTTTTCTTCCATCAGATAAGCGATGCACGGATCGGAGTTGATGACGATCTCGTAGGCCAGACCCATCTGCCCGCGTGAGTAGGATTTTTCGGTGCTCAGGAAATGCTTGCCGTAGGACCAATGGTGATAGCCCAGCGGCATGCCGACCGACGCATAGGCGTCCATCATCTGCTCGGCGGTGATCACCTCGATCTGGTTGGGGTAGGTGTCCAGGGCATAACGCTCGGCGATGCGGCTGATCTCCCGGTCATAGGCCTGGATCAGTTCGAACGTCCACTCTGAACCCGTGGAAAGGGGTTGGCGTTTCTGCTCTCTACCGGTCATGTCACTAACCTGCGCTGGAAGAGTTCACGGAATACCGGATAGATGTCACCGGCAGAGACCAGCTGCTGCTGGGCGAACGTGTCGGCGAAGGCTTCGCCGATGCGCTCGTATTCGAACCACAGCGCCTGATGCTCGCGTGGGGTGATTTCGACGTAAGTGTAGTACTGCACGAACGGCATGATCTGGTTGATGAGAATGTCGCGGCAGATGGGCGAGTCGTCGTTCCAGTTGTCGCCGTCCGAGGCCTGGGCTGCGTAGATGTTCCACTCGTTGGTGGGGTAGCGCTCGGCCATGATTTCCTGCATCAGTTTCAGGGCGCTGGAGACGATGGTGCCGCCGGTTTCCCGGGAATAGAAAAACTCCTCTTCGTCCACTTCCCGCGCACTGGTGTGATGGCGGATGAACACCACTTCGATCTTGTCGTAGTTCCGCTTCAGGAACAGGTACAGCAGGATGAAGAAGCGCTTGGCGATGTCCTTGGTCGCCTGGGTCATGGAGCCCGAGACGTCCATAAGGCAGAACATGACGGCCTTGGAGCTGGGGTTGGGTTGCTTGACCAGCAGGTTGTACTTGAGGTCGAAAGTGTCCAGGTAGGGTACGCGCTTGATCCGTGCCTGCAGACGTTCGGCTTCGATTTCCAGCTCCTGGATGTCGCCGAAGTTGTCTGGCTCCTCGCGTTTCAGGCGCTCGAGTTCGGCGAGTACTTCCTTGAGTTTGGCCCGGCTGCTGCCAGACAGCGCGATGCGGCGGGCGTGTGCCGAACGCAGCGTGCGAATGATATTGATGCGTGACGGGTTGCCTTCGTTGCTGATGCCCGCGCGCACGGTCTTGAAGGTGTCGGTGCCGCTGAGGTTGCGTTTGACCAGGTTGGGCAGTTCGAGGTCTTCGAACATGAATTCGAGGAATTCTTCCTGGGTGATCTGGAACACGAACTCGTCCATGCCTTCGCCGGAATTGCTCGCCTTGCCAGGCCCTTTGCCACCGCCGCCACCTTGCGGGCGGGCGATGTGTTCACCGGTGGTGAATTCTTTGTTGCCGGGGTGCACGACGGTCTGTTTGCCGCCGCGCCCGTGGTGAAGCACCGGCTCGTCGATGTCGCGGCCGGGAATGCTGATCTGTTCGCCGTGCTCCATATCGGTAATGGAGCGGCGGCTGACGGCTTCTTCCACTGCTTTCTTGATGTGGTCACGGTAGCGGCGCAGGAAACGCTGCCGGTTCACCGTGCTCTTGTTCTTGCCATTGAGACGTCGGTCGATCACGTAGCTCATAGGGGGCCCCTTCGGGGAGCTGCAAGCTTTAAGCCGCAAGCTGCAAGTTTGATTGCAAATTACCCGCCCCAAGCGGCAGGCCTCAAGTATGCCGGTGCCTTATCCAGCGCACCGGATTGCTCTTGGCTTGCAGCTTGAAGCTTGCAACTTGTCGCTGCTTCGTTGCTGCTTATTGGGATTTCCTGACCCGCAGGTACCACTCGGAGAGCAAGCGAACCTGTTTGTCGGTGTAGCCCCTTTCGACCATTCGGGTAACGAAGTCGTTGTGCTTCTGTTGATCCTCTTTGCTGGCTTTTGCGTTGAAGCTGATGACCGGCAGCAGATCCTCGGTGTTGGAGAACATTTTCTTCTCGATCACCACGCGCAGCTTCTCGTAGCTGAGCCAGGTCGGGTTCTTGCCGTTGTTGTTGGCACGGGCACGCAGCACGAAGTTGACGATCTCGTTGCGGAAATCCTTCGGATTGCTGATGCCAGCGGGTTTCTCGATCTTCTCCAGTTCTTCGTTCAGGGCCACGCGGTTGAGGATTTCCCCGGTTTCCGGATCGCGATACTCCTGATCCTGAATCCAGAAGTCCGCGTAGAGCACATAGCGGTCGAAGATGTTCTGGCCGTACTCGCTGTAGGACTCCAGGTACGCCGTCTGGATTTCCTTGCCGATGAATTCGATGTAGCGCGGCGCCAGGTATTCCTTGATGAAGCGCAGGTAGCGCTCGCGGGTTTCGGCCTGGAACTGTTCCTGCTCGATCTGCTGCTCCAGCACGTACAGCAGGTGAACCGGGTTGGCGGCCACTTCGTGCGGATCGAAGTTGAAGACTTTCGACAGAATCTTGAAGGCAAAGCGGGTGGACAGGCCATTCATGCCTTCATCCACGCCGGCGCTGTCGCGATATTCCTGGATCGACTTGGCCTTGGGATCGGTGTCCTTGAGGTTCTCGCCGTCGTAGACCCGCATCTTGGAGTAGATGTTCGAGTTTTCAGGCTCCTTGAGGCGCGACAGCACAGTGAACTGAGCGAGCATTTTCAGTGTGTCGGGCGCGCAATGGGCCTTGGCCAGCGAGCTGTTGAACAGAAGCTTGTCGTAGATCTTGATCTCGTCGCTGACGCGCAGGCAGTACGGCACCTTGACGATGTAGATCCGGTCGATGAAGGCTTCGTTGTTCTTGTTGTTGCGGAAGGTGTGCCACTCCGATTCGTTGGAGTGGGCCAGCAGGATACCGGTGAACGGGATCGCGCCCAGGCCTTCGGTACTGTTGTAGTTACCTTCCTGGGTGGCGGTGAGCAGTGGGTGCAGGACCTTGATCGGCGCCTTGAACATCTCCACGAATTCCATCAGGCCCTGGTTGGCCCGGCACAGCGCGCCCGAGTAGCTGTAGGCATCGGCGTCGTTCTGTGGGTATTCCTCGAGCTTGCGGATGTCGACCTTGCCGACGAGCGCCGAGATGTCCTGGTTGTTTTCATCACCAGGTTCGGTCTTGGCCACGGCGATCTGGTTGAGGATCGACGGATAGAGTTTGACCACCTTGAACTGGCTGATGTCGCCCCCGAACTCGGCCAGTCGTTTGGTCGCCCATGGCGACATGATGGTGTTGAGGTAGCGGCGCGGGATGCCGTAGTCCTCTTCGAGGATCGTCCCGTCTTCAGTGGGTTTGAACAGGCCCAAGGGCGATTCGAAAACCGGCGAGCCCTTGATGGCGTAGAAAGGTATTTTTTCGACCAGCTGTTTGAGTTTTTCAGCCAGGGACGACTTGCCGCCGCCTACAGGGCCGAGCAGGTAAAGGATCTGTTTCTTCTCTTCCAGGCCCTGGGCCGCATGGCGGAAGTACGAGACGATTTGCTCGATGCAGTCCTCCATGCCGTGGAAATCCTCGAACGCCGGATAGCGCCGGATGACCTTGTTGGAGAAGATTCGTGATAGCCGGGAGTTGGTCGAGGTGTCGAACAACTCAGGCTCGCCAATGGCCATCAGAAGACGCTCTGCGGCTGAGGCGTATGCGCTGCGATCGGTTTTGCAAAGCTCCAGGTACTCCTGTAGCGAGAGCTCTTCCTGGCGTGTCGATTCAAAGCGTTGTTGGAAGTGGCTAAAAATACTCATGACGTCACCTCGCTCGATACGTGGAGCCGGCGGCGGATCGTCAGTCGATGTTGGATGGACGCCGATCACTCGACAACCATTTACCCCCCAAACACCATAAAAGTAGCTACCGATGACCCGCGCGCCGGTGTACCGGCTCTCCCCTGATTCGGATGGCCTGAGGTAAGGATAGATCGGAATCGCGCATACAAAGAAGGAATGCGCGTGAAGGCAGGCTTACCGTTCGTCAGTTGAGGGCGCGAGCCCGCGTAGAACGCGGGATCGGGCGTCAAAAAAATATTTTCGAATCAGCCTTGTGCGGTTTCTGCGGGGAAAGTGGTTTTCCACAGTTCGAAACCGCCATCCATGCTGTAGACCTCGGAGAAGCCCTGACCTACAAGATAGGCTGCGGCGCTCTGGCTGGAGTTGCCGTGGTAGCAGACGACGACGAGCGGTTTGTCGAGATCGGCATTGCGGATGAAATCGGCAATGGAATGATTGTCCAGATGATGCGAGTCGGGGATGTGGTTGCTGGCGAACGTCTGTGCGTCGCGAACATCGACCAGCACCGCGCCTTTTTCACGCAGGACCTGGGCCTGCTCCGGCGGAATGCGTTTGAAGTCGGTCATGGCGTGGGCTCCTGGGCCGTTGGGTTCTCGACGGTTCGAGAACGGAAAAGGGAATTCTAACGCCGGGCTGCGATGGAGTCGCCAGTGCCAGGGTTGCTGGATGTTGAAGGGGCAAGGTTGCCGCGCTCGTCGCAGTCGCAGTGGATCAACTGTCGGGTATCGACGTTGAGCATGCGCATCCTGCCGCCCCACACGCAGCCGGTGTCCAGGGCGTAGACGCCAGGCTCTTCGCATCGCCCTTCTAGGGCAGCCCAATGGCCGAAGATGATGTTCAGGCCGCGGGTCTTGCGATCCTTGTGGCTGAACCATGGCAGGTAGCCATCTGGAGCGCTGTCCAGGCCTTCCTTGCTCTTGAGGTCCAGCTTGCCGTCAGCGGTGCAGAAGCGCATGCGCGTGAAGTAATTGGTGATGACCCGCAGCCGCGTGACGCCGTGCAGGTCCTTGTCCCACTTGGCCGGCTCGTTGCCGTACATCCCATCCAGAAACGGCTCGAACAGGTTGTCGTCGCGCAGGGCCTCTTCGACTTCTTCGGCGCAGCGCAGGGCCTTCTTCAAGGTCCACTGCGGCGGGATCCCTGCGTGCACCAGGGCGATGTCACGCTCGGCGTCGTAGTGCAGCAGCTTCTGCTGGCGCAGCCAGTCGAGCAGGTCCCTGGCATCGGGCGCTTCGAGGATTTCGCGCAGGGTGTCGCCCTTTTTCAGGCGTTCGATGTTGCGCCCGGCAGCCAGCAGGTGCAGGTCGTGATTGCCCAGCACGCAGACCACGGAGTCGCGCATGGCATAGAGGTAACGCAGGGTTTCCAGCGACTGGGGACCGCGATTGACCAGGTCGCCCACCAGCCAGAGTGTGTCTTTGCCACGTTCGAACGAAACGCGCTCCAGCAGGCATTTCAGAGGTTCAAGGCAACCTTGCAGATCGCCGACCGCGTAAACCGTCATCAGTGAAGCGCCCCCGGTACCGCCAGCCGGAAGGGGGCGATGACCGCGTCGAAGCGTTTGCCGTCTTCGGCGAGCATCTGATAAGTGCCCTGCATGTTGCCGACCTTGGTCGTCATCACGGTGCCGCTGCTGTAGGTGTGGCTTTCTCCGGCCTGGATCAGCGGCTGCTGGCCCACGACGCCCTCGCCGCGAACTTCTTCGACATGGCCGTCGCCGTCGGTGATCACCCAGTGACGCGACAGCAGCTTGGCAGGCAGTTCACCGTTGTTGTGCACGGTGATGGTGTACGCGAACGCAAAGCGGTTCTGCTCGGGCTGAGACTGTTCGGCGAGGAAGCGGGTAACGACGCTGACGTCGACCTGATAACGAGGATCGGACATGCGAGAGGCCTTAAAGCGGGAGCGGAAAAAGCCGGAAAAGCCCGGAAAGGGTTCAGTCTAGGACATGTCACGGGTAAAAAACCAATGGCGGCTTGGCCCCGGACATGTCCTTGCAGGTATCAGACGACAGGCTTGTCGCTGAGTTTGTCAGCCAGGCGCACGAACGCAGCCAGATCCAGCTGCTCGGGGCGCAGGCTGCCGTCTACGCCAGCTTCGGAAATTTCCTCGCTGGTGAGCAGCGCCTTGAGCGTGTTGCGCAGGGTCTTGCGGCGCTGGTTGAACGCCTCGCGCACCACGCGCTCAAGCACGCGGTGATCCTTGGCCGGGTGCGGCAGGGTTTCGTGCGGCACCAGGCGCACGATGGCCGAGTCGACTTTCGGCGGCGGGTTGAACGCGCCCGGGCCTACGTTGAACAGATGCTCCACGCGGCAGTGGTACTGGACCATGATCGACAGACGGCCCCAATCGCCACCGCCAGGCCCTGCGGCCAGGCGCTCGACCACTTCTTTCTGCAGCATGAAGTGCATGTCGCGGATCAAGTGGGCGTTCTGCAGCAGATGGAAAATCAGCGGCGTGGAAATGTTATACGGCAGGTTACCGACCACGCGCAGGCTGCTGGGGGCCGCGTTCAGGCTGGTGAAGTCGAACTTCAGCGCATCGCCCTGGTGCAGGTTGAAGTTGCTCAGGTGGCTGAACTGCTGCATCAGGATCGGCACCAGATCCTTGTCCAGCTCGACGACGTCCAGTTGCGCGCCGCTGCTCAGCAGGCCTTCGGTCAGGGCGCCCTGGCCCGGGCCGATTTCCAGCATGCGGTCCTCGGCCTTGGCGCGGATCGAGCGCAGGATCTTGTCGATAACGCCTGCGTCGTGCAGGAAGTTCTGGCCGAAGCGCTTGCGCGCCTTGTGTTGGTATTGCTCGGTCATTTACGGGTCTCGGCCATCTGATAGGCGGTGTGCAACGCGACCTTGAGGCTGCCGGTGTCGATCTTGCCGCTGCCTGCCAGGTCCAGCGCCGTGCCGTGGTCCACGGATGTGCGGATGATCGGCAGGCCAAGGGTGACGTTGACGGCGGCCCCGAAGCCTTTGTACTTGAGCACGGGCAGGCCCTGGTCGTGGTACATCGCCAGCACTGCGTCGCAGTGCTCCAGATATTTGGGGGTAAACAGAGTGTCGGCGGGCAGCGGGCCGCGCAAATCCAGGCCATCGCTGCGCAGACGCTCCAGGGTTGGTTCGATGATGTCGATTTCTTCGCGGCCCAGATGGCCGCCTTCGCCCGCGTGCGGATTCAGGCCACAGACCAGAATGCGCGGATGGGCGATGCCGAACTTGTTGACCAGGTCAGCGTGGAGAATGCGCGTGACGCGCTCCAGCCGGTCCGGGGTGATCGCATCGGCGATGTCACGCAGGGGCAGGTGAGTGGTCACCAGTGCCACCCGCAGATCGCCAGTGGCGAGCATCATCACCACCTGTTCGGTGTGGGTCAGTTCGGCCAGGAATTCGGTATGCCCGGAGAACGGGATGCCGCTTTCGTTGATGACGCCCTTGTGCACCGGTGCGGTAATCATTCCGGCGAACTGGCCGTCGATGCAGCCTTGCCCGGCGCGGGTCAGGGTTTCAAGTACGAAACTGCCGTTGGCCTTGTCCAGTTGCCCGGTGATGACAGGCGCACCCAGCGGGGTGTCCCACACATACAGACTGCCGGCAGGGGCGGGCAGGTCGGGAAAGGCATCCGGCGTGACGGGAATCAGGCTGACGGCCACGCCCAGTTGCGCGGCCCGCTCGTTGAGCAGGTCGCAACTGGTGATGGCAATCAGGGGATGAGGCTGGGACTGCGCGGCGAGCAGCAGGCAGAGGTCAGGACCAATGCCGGCGGGCTCGCCGGGTGTCAGGGCGAAACGCTGGGGTTTCACTTGGCAGCCTGGTCAGCGCCAGGGAGCTTGATTTCTACATAGGCTTCGTCGCGGATCTGACGCAGCCAGGTTTGCAGCTCTTCGTCGTATTTGCGGTTACGCAGTACGGTCATGGCCTGTTGCTCGCGAGCCTGGTTGGTGCTGTCGGTTGCACGACGGCCCAACACTTCCAGAACGTGCCAGCCGAATTGAGTCTGGAACGGCTTGGAAACGACACCTTGCGGGGTCTCGTTCATCACATCGCGGAATTCCGGTACCAGCGTGCGCGGATCAACCCAGTTCATGTCGCCGCCGTTGAGCGCCGAACCCGGGTCTTCGGAGAAGTTCTTCGCAAGTTCTGCAAAGTCTTCGCCATTCTGGATACGGTCGTAGATGCGCTGCGCGAGCATCTTGGTTTCAGCTTCGCTGCGGATTTCGCTTGGCTTGATCAGGATGTGACGAACATGGACTTCGTCGCGCATCTGGGTCTGATTCTCGCCGCCGCGTTTTGCCAGCAACTTGAGGATGATGAAACCGCCTGGGGTACGGGCAGGAGGTGTCACTTCGCCCGGGCTCATCGAGTTGAGCATGTCGCCGAATGGCGGTGGCAGTTGAGCGGCTTTACGCCAGCCCATGTCGCCGCCGTCCAGAGCGCTTTCGCTGGCCGAGGAAGAGATCGCCAGTTGTTCGAAGTTGGCGCCTTGCTGCAACTTGCCGTAGATGTCCTTGGCCTTGACCGCGGCTGCCTGGATCTGGTCCGAAGAGGCGCTGTCAGGGGTAGGAATCAGGATGTTGGCCAAGTGGAATTCTTCGGAGAACTGCGCCTTGCCCAGGTCCGAAGCCAGGAAGTTCTTCACTTCCTGTTCCGACACCTGGATACGCTCGGCGACCCGGCGCTGACGCACCCGGCTGATGACCATTTCACGGCGGATCTGCTCACGGGCGGTGTTGTACGACAGGCCGTCGTGGGCCAGCGCCGCCTTGAACTGCTCGATGCTCATGTTGTTGCGTTGAGCGATGGTGCCGACCGCCTGGTTCAGTTCTTCGTCGGTGATTCGAATGCCGGAGCGCTCGCCGATCTGCAACTGCAGGTTTTCCAGGATCAGACGATCCAGGACTTGGGATTCCAGTGCGCTGGCCGGGGGGACGCCCTGGCCGCGCTTGGCGATGGTTTGCTGAACTTCACGGGTGCGTTGGTCGAGCTGGCTTTGCATGACCACGTCGTTGTCGACGATGGCTACAACCTTGTCGATGGAGCGCACTTCAGCGTGCGCTACGGTACCGATGAGCAGCGCGCCCAGCATCAGCGGGCGCAGACAATCAGAAAGCTTGGTCTTCACGTTCACGATAACCTTGGATGCCTTTGTCGAGGAAGCTTTCAACTTTTTGGCCAACAACGCCGCCAAGTCCCTTCAACACGATTTGTAGGAAGATGCCGCGGTCGCCTTTCTCGTTGCTCGCAACTTCTTGAGTGGATTCGTCGTAGTCAACCCAGTAGCGGTTGATCAAACGCAGCTTCCAGCAGCAGTTGTCGTATTCGAAACCACCGAAGGCCTCGAGGGTACGGTTGCGGTTGTAGTCGAACTGCCAACGAGCAATGGCGCTCCACTGCGGCACGACTGGCCAGATGACCGAGAAGTCGTGCTGCTGGATCTTGTAGTAGTCCTTGATGACCGAGCCGTCTGGCAGAACCGCGTCGCCGCCGCCCACGGTCCAGCGACCGGTGGTCTGGTCGTAGCGGATCTGGTCGTTACGGTACCGGTAACCTGCGTTGATGATCTTGCCCGGCTCGTCTTCAGGCTGGTAGTGAACCATGGCGCTGCCGGAGCGGGTGCTGCGGCTGTCCGGGTCCCAGTTGAAGTCCGACGTGGCACGCCAGTCACGGTTGAAGCGGTATTCGTATTCCAGTGCATACGGCGATACGTCGGATTGCGAGTCCTTGCGGGTGTCTGCATCGATACCCGGCAATTGAACCTTGCGATCCTTGAAGTACAGCGCCTGGCCGATACTGAAACGCTGACGTTCGAAGCCGTTTTCCTCGATCCAGCGGTTGGTCACGCCCAGGGACAGCTTGTTCTCGTCACCGATGCGGTCGGAGCCGACAAAGCGGTTGTCGCGGAACAGCGAACCGTAGTTGAACGTGGTTTCACCCGTGTCGAAGATCGGGATGTCTTTCTGATCCTTCTCCGGAACGTAGAGGTAGTACAGACGCGGTTCCAGGGTCTGGCGGTAGTTCTTGCCGAACCAGTTGGTGTTGCGGTCGAAGTACAGGCCGCTGTCCACGCTGAAGATCGGCACGGCGCGGTCTACGCCACTGTCGAAGTTTTCCTGGTAGCCGGCGCCCTGGTTGCGGGCCGTCAGCAGGTCAGCCTTGCCCTGCCCATCCAGGTCCAGATCGTACTTGGTGTAAACGTATTTCAGCTTCGGCAATACGTAACCATAGCTCGCCGACATCGGCAGGCTGATGGATGGCGCCAGGTTCAGGCGGGTGCCGTTGGCGCGTTCGATGCCGAACACGGAGCGGTCCAGTCGGTTCGACAAGATTCCGTCTTCGTCACTGTACTGGCCAGTGCGCAGGTCACGATCGAACCGGACCAGCTCGGATTCATACCCGAATCGCAGTCCGCCAGGGTTGTACGGCAGCGTACCGTTGAGGGTCAGTTGCGGCAGACGGCCATAAGGCGTGGTCTGGGTCACTGTGGTCAACTGGTACTGCTGGACGTTGAGCCCGGCGGTGTAGGTGTCGCCACGGTAGACCAGAGCCCCTTGCTGGTTCAGGTAGTCATGGGTGCTGACCCCTTCCTGACCGCTTTTCAGATCCTTGAAGTAGTAAGGATCGCTGACCCTGGTGTAGTCGACCTTGGCAGTGAGGCGCTCATCCAGGCCGCTGCGGTTCTGCCAGTTGATCATCCAGCGTGTGTCCTTGTAATCGGACTGCAGCTTGCGATCATCGTTGTCGTCGTTCAGGTAAGCGGCACCGAACTGACCTTCACTGCTCTTGGTCAGGTAGCGGAACTCGCCTTCGAGCAACAGGCCGCGCTTGGCCATGTAGGTCGGGTACAACGTGGCGTCGTAGTTAGGCGCCAGGTTGAAGTAGTACGGGGTGAGCAACGAGAAGCCGGTGTCGCTGTTGGCACCGATGGTCGGTGGCAGGAAGCCGGACTGGCGACGGTCGTCGATCGGGAAATAGATGTACGGCGTGTAGAGGATCGGAATGTCCTTCACGCGCAGGGTTGCGTTGGTCGCGGTACCGAAGCCGGTGGCCGGGTTCAGGGTGATGTTGTTGCCCTTGACCGTCCAGGCGTTGCTGTTCGGTTCGCACGTGGTGTACGTACCGTCCTTGAGGCGGATGATCGCGTTCTCTGCACGACGGGCGTACAGCGCGTTACCACGCACGTTGGATTTGTGCAGCACGTACTCGGCGTTGTCGACTTTCGCCTCGCCGGTGTCCAGCTGGATTTCAGCATGGTCACCCACGATCAGGGCGCCGTTGTCGCGCAGACGGACATCGCCGTTCAGCTCGCCACGGTTCTCGGCCTGGTGCAGGCTGGCTTCGTCGGACTCGACCTGCATCGAACCCTGGCGCATGACGACGTCACCGGCCAGCGTTGCGATCTGTTCTTCCTGCTGGTAGCGCGAGGCCTTGGCACCGATGAAGGTCGGCGCGTCGCTCTTGGCGGTCTTGTCGTCCATGCCAGGGCGAATAGGCTCGATGTAGGCACCGGAGCAGTAAGGACCGGTCTCTGCCAGTTGGGCAGCGGTCAACTTCTCGCGTGGCACCCAGTCCAGATGGCTGTAGTCTGCGCTGCGCGATTTCAGGCCACGGCCCTTGGCCTCGGTGACCAGCATCGTCTTGGGCACGACTTCACCGCTTTCGGTGGTCGTTGTGCTCTCAGTCGCCGTGCTGCTGTTGGACGACACGCTGTTGGCGTCGTGCACAGGCCGCGGAGGCAACTGGGCTGCGTTGGATTTTGGAGCGCAATCCCAGGAACCTGTTGCCGACACCGAGCAGTCATACTGTTCAGCTGCAACCACGTACTGGGTGGCCAGGGGTTGCATCGCCAGCAAACTGCCGGTTACCAGCAACGGAAATTTTTTACGAAACGCGGGGGATTTCAATGCCATCTTATTAGTCCGGGCTTCCTGCGCGCCATCTGCCCGCGGGGGGGCCGCACGCCTCTCGATGGGCTGAAAAAGATGTCGGATAATAAAGCATGACCCGCTTGACGGCTAGCGCCGTCGGAGACCCTTGCAATGCCAGATCAAGATGTACGCCTGCAACACCTGAAAGTTTGGCTCGATGAGCAGCTGCCAAAATTGTTTTCTGCACAGGGCTGGGGCGCCGTACCCCCGGCCACGTTGACTGCGGCCAGCAGTGACGCCAGTTTCCGTCGTTACTTCCGCTGGGAAGGCGAGGGTCGCACTTTTATTGTGATGGATGCGCCGCCCCCTCAGGAAAACTGCAAACCGTTCGTGGATATCGCTCATTTATTGAGCGAATCGGGAATTAATGTTCCGATAATTTATGCCGAAGACCTGAATCAAGGCTTTTTGCTACTCAATGATCTGGGGCGAAAAACCTATCTGGATGTGATCGATGAGCAAAATGCCGATCAACTGTTCGCCGATGCCATCGACGCGCTGGTTGCCTATCAGCAATTGCCGATGCAGGCACCGCTGCCCAGTTACGACGTTGCCTTGTTGCGCCGCGAGCTCGAGCTTTTTCCCGAGTGGTACGTGAAGCGTCATCTGGGTGTGGAATTCGACCCATCGCAGCAGGCCAGTTGGCAGCGGGTCAGTGAACTGTTGATCGAGAACGCCCTGGCGCAGCCCAAAGTGCTGGTTCACCGCGACTACATGCCGCGAAACCTGATGCTCAGCGAGCCCAACCCCGGCGTGCTGGATTTCCAGGATGCGGTGTACGGCCCGGTGACCTACGACATCACCTGCCTGTTCAAGGATGCGTTCCTGAGCTGGCCCGAAGAGCGTGTGGCGGGTTGGCTCAAGCTGTATTGGGACAAGGCCGTGGCACTGGGCATTCCCGTGCAGGATGATTTCCAGGAGTTTCGCCGCGCCAGTGATTTGATGGGGGTTCAGCGTCACTTGAAGGTAATCGGCATCTTTGCCCGCATTTGCCATCGTGATGGCAAGCCGCGGTACGTCGCCGATGTCCCGCGTTTCTTCTCTTATATAGAAGCCGTGCTGGCTCGCCGGCCGGAGCTGGTGGAACTGAATAACCTGCTGACCAGCCTGGGCCAGCCAAAACAAGAAGCCTGAGCATCAATTGCTGCTTTGAAGGTACGGATGTGAAGACTGTTTCCAAGAGGAACCCATGAAAGCGATGATTCTGGCCGCCGGCAAAGGCGAGCGCCTGCGTCCCTTGACCCTGCACACGCCCAAGCCGCTGGTGCGCGCCGGTGGCGTGCCGCTGATCGAGTACCACTTGCGCGCACTCAAGCGCGCAGGCTTCACCGATGTGGTCATCAACCATGCCTGGCTCGGGCAGCAGATCGAAGATTACCTGGGGGATGGTGAGCAGTTGGGCCTGAGCATCCGCTATTCGCCCGAAGGCGAACCGCTGGAGACCGGTGGCGGCATCTTCCGTGCGCTGCCACTGCTGGGCGATGAGCCGTTTCTGGTGGTCAATGGCGACATCTGGACCGAGTGTGATTTCGCCGGGTTGAACCGCCCCATTCAGGGCCTGGCGCATCTGGTGCTGGTGGATAATCCTGCGCATCACCCGGCTGGCGATTTCGCGCTGGTCGATGGCAAGGTGCTGGACGACGCCAGTTTGCCGCGCCTGACCTACAGCGGCATTGCCATCCTGCATCCGCAGCTGTTTGCCGAATGCAGCGAGGGCGCTTTCAAGCTTGCGCCGTTGTTGCGTGACGCCATGGCCAAGGGGCAGGTGAGCGGTGAGCACCTGAGCGGGCGTTGGGTGGATGTCGGCACCCACGAGCGGTTGGCGGAAGTCGAGCAGATCCTTGCGGTGAAGTCCTAAATGCTTTGGCCATTCACGGTGATCGGCGGCGGTACCGGGTATGCGATCGCCAGCATTCCGGGCGCCATGCTGGGCGCGTTGCTCGGCCAGGCGCTGGACCGGCGCCTGCATGTGCAGAGCCTGGCGGAGCTGTGGGAGCGCGCCCGAGGGCGTAGCGTTCCGCAGGATGAAGAGCTGCTGTTCATCCTGTTGGGGCGCGTGGCCAAGAGTGATGGCCGGGTGGTCGACGGTCACATTCAGCAGGCCCGGGTGGAAATGCGCCGCCTGGACCTGAGCGAGGCGGCGACGCGGCGTGCGATTGCGGCGTTCAATCGTGGCAAGGATGGGCGCGACAATCTGCAGGTGCATCTGCATCGCCTGAAAACCCAGCCCCATGCTGCCGAAGGTTTGCTGCGCGCCAGTTGGCGCATGGCGTGGGCAGACGGCAGGGCTTCACGGGCCGAGCGCAGTCTGATCGTGCTGTGGGGCAAGTGGCTGGGCTGGACGCCAGAGCGGGTCGAAGCGTTGTCGGCTACCGAGGATGAACAACGGACCCGTGCGCCTGCCAGCAGTGGCGGGGAGTACCAGGAGGCGTTGCGCCTGCTGGGTGTGCGCTCGGATTCGGAGCCGGCGCAGATCAAGCGTGCGTATCGGCGTTTGCTCAGTCGCCACCATCCCGACAAGATCGCAGGGTCCGGCGCCAGTCAGACCCAGGTGCGCGACGCCACCGAAAAAACCCGCGAACTGCACAACGCCTACGCCGTGATTCGCGACCGCCGCGGGTTCCGCTGATCCCTGATTGTAGGAGCGCGCTTGCCCGCGATGGGGGTTTTGCCTGCACCTCATCAGCGGGCTGACACACCGCCGTCGCGGGCAAGCGCGCTCCTACAGCCTGATGTGCCGAAAACTTGTGAGCGACCCCACTCCCCGTAGCAGTCCGGCTTGCCGGCGAGGCGCCCTCAAGATCGCCCCCGCCGGCAAGCCGGACTACTACGGTGCGAGATTCACCGGCGTTGCGCTTATTCGCTCTCCAGCCACCCGCGAACCCGGCGGAACAACTGGTCCTGCTCGCCTGCGGTATTGCCGGGGATGGCGTTGAGCGCGACCTGGGTGAAACGGGCGTTCTTGATGCGTTTGCTCACGTCCAGGCGATCCTTGGCTTGTTGCCGAGGCACGGCCAGTTCGCGGTTGACGAAGTCCGCCGTCGGCACTTTGAGGGTGGGCAGCAATTGCAGCAGCGTTGGCGTCTGCTGATTGGTCTGCACTGCCGTCACCATGACCAGTTTCTGCACCGCCGGCGCAGGTCGCTCGCTCATGTAGCGTGCTGCCCAATAGGCCCCCGTTCCGTGTCCCAGCAGCACCACGCTATGGGCCTTGTTCTGTTGAGCGAAGGTCACGGCGCTGTCGATGCGGGCGAAGATCTTCTCGGCAATCGCCTTGTCCCGCTCCACCTGGGCTGCAGCCTGTGCGGCGGCCGCAGCAGCATCGGCTTCTGCGCTGGCCGCAGGGTCCGGCGCTTTGGCCTTGTCCTTGTCAGCGGCGGCCTTGTCGTCGGTGGCAGGCGCTTCGGCGGCCCGGGCGAAAACGCCGTCTTCGTAAGCATCCGGAAGGGTCAGGCTCAAGCTGGCCCAGCCCACGTCCGGCAGTTTGTTGCGCAGTGGGCCGACCGCGTTGGGCCAGTCCGCCGACTCTCCCGCGCCAGGAACGATCACCACCGCGCCCTTGGGCTCGTCGACGTTGGCAGGCTTCCACAACGCCAGAAAACTTTCATCGCCGGCCTGCAACTGCTGCTGTTCGATCTGAGGAATCCGCCGCTCCAGCGCCAGTGAGTCCTCCTGGCTGCGTGATGGCAGCACGGCACGTTCCGGCGCCTTTTCTTCAGGCTTCGCGCCGCTGGCCGGGGCTGGATCTGCCGCCAGTGTCATCTGCGAGCAAGGTAAGATCAGTGTCAGGCAAATCGCGGGAAACATTGCGCGAATGGTGTAGGACATCGAATATTCCAAAGGCCAGAAACAATTCTGGCAGCCTAAAGGGTTGATGACGGTTTGTCAGGCCGGGTAGCGCCGCCCGCTTTCAGGCGCCATGCACACCAGATGATTGATCGAGGATTCAGGGAAGTGGGGATGACAGATTGAGAATCCGCGTGCTGTGCCTTCGGGTTATCGGCTGTCCGGGAGCGCTCTTGATGGGCGTGCTGCTGATTGCCATGTCCTGCCTGGCGCAGGCTGGCGTGGCGCCCGCGCCGCCGGATCCGCTCAATGCCGCCCAGCGTGACTGGCTCAACCAGCATGGACAACTGCGCGTCGGCCTGGTGTTGCAGGCGCCCTATGCCCAGTTCGACCGCAGGGCGCAGGTGTTGTCGGGGGCCAACGTGGATCTGGTCAACCTGATGGCCAGGACCCTGCAGGTCGAATTGCTGTGGCGCAACTTCTCCGATCAGGCCGAGCTTGAGAAAGCCCTCGCCGAGGGACAGATCGATTTCGCCCCGGGCCTGACCCAGACCCCGGCGGGCCTGCGCATGTGGCTGTTTTCCGACCCTTACATGCGCGTGCCGCAACTGATCGTGGGCGAGCGGGACGGTGCGGGCGCCGTGGATCTTGAGAAGCTCGGCGAACAGGTGCGAATCGCCGTGCGCATGCCCAGCGCGACTGCTGACTACCTGCGTTCCAACTACACCCATCTGAATCTGCAGGGCGTGCCGCTGGATCGCCAGGCCCTGCAACTGCTGCTCAGCCAGCAGGCACGCTACGCCGTGGTCGATGAGGCCCAGCTCAGCCGCCTGTCCCGGGAAAACGAGTTCGCCGATCTGGCGGTGGTGGGCGATATCGGCTTCCCGCAACTGTTGCGCGTGGCCTCGCGACGCGATGCGCCGGAACTGGCCGACATCATCAGCCAGGCGCTGAACGCGATTGCCCCCAAGGATCTGGATCAATTGCATGCCCAGTGGCTGCAGCCCAAGTACGCGCGGGTCAGCGAGTCGCCGGGGCTGTGGAAGAACCTCGCGCTGCTGTTCCTGGTGCTGTTCCTGGCCAGCGCGGCGATTGTCTACTGGCAGCGCAAACAGCAGCAGACCCTCGAACGTGAGTTGCTGGCCGCCCGCGAAGACATCACCAGGCGGCTGGCCGGCGAAGAGGCGCTGCGTCTGGCGCAGTTCTCCATCGACCAGAGCACCGTGGGCATTCTCTGGGTCAACTGGGACAGCCACGTGCGCTACGCCAATCAGGCGGCCGAAAGCATGCTGGGCTACGGGCGCGGCGGGGTGGTGGACCGGCCGTTGATCGACTTCGAGCCGGGCCTGAACATGGACCGCTGGCTCAACCTGTGGAAGAACGCCCGGGCCAGCGACGACGCGCCGCAGAACTTCGAAAGCAATTGCGTACGCGCCGATGGCAGCATTCTCCCGGCTGACGTCTCCCTGAGTTTCCTGCGCTTTCGCTCCGCTGAATACCTGGTGGTATTCATCACCGACGTCACCGAGCGCCGACGTTCCCTGGCGGCATTGCAGGAAAGCGAGGCGCGCCTGCAGGTGCTGGCCGAGCAGTTGCGCGAGTTGTCGGCCCACCTGGAAACGGTACGGGAAGAGGAAAAGGCCCGCATCGCCCGGGAAGTTCACGACGAGCTGGGTCAGATGCTGACCGTGCTCAAGCTGGAAACCTCCATGTGCGAACTGGCCTACGCGGATCTTGATCCCGGATTGCGCGAGCGGCTCAACAGCATGAAGCGCCTGATCGCCCAACTGTTCCAACTGGTGCGGGACGTGGCCACGGCGTTGCGTCCGCCGATCCTGGACGCGGGCATCGCGTCCGCCATCGAGTGGCAGGCCCGGCGCTTCGAGGCGCGCACGCAGATTCCGTGTCTGGTGCAGGTGCCGGACAACCTGCCAAGGCTTGCCGATGCGACGGCCATCGGCCTGTTTCGCATTCTTCAGGAGGCGCTGACCAACGTCATGCGGCATGCCGAGGCGCATTCGGTCGAGCTGAACCTGAGCCTCAAGGCGGGCGTGCTGTGCATGAGCGTGGCGGACGATGGCAAGGGCTTCGATCAGGCGGCGGACCGCCCGGCGTCGTTTGGTCTGGTGGGCATGCGCGAGCGGGTGCTGATCATGGGCGGACGATTGCATCTGGACAGCACGCTGGGAGAAGGCACAACCTTGCGTATCCAGATTCCGCTGGAACAGGTCGCGCAGGAGCAAGTGCAGTGATTCGTGTATTGGTCGCCGAAGATCACACCATCGTCCGTGAGGGCATCAAGCAGTTGATCGGCCTGGCCAAGGATCTTCAGGTGGCGGGGGAGGCCGCGAATGGCGAACAGCTTCTGGAGGCCCTGCGTCATATCGAATGCGAAGTGGTGCTGCTGGATATCTCCATGCCCGGCGTCAACGGCCTGGAAGCGATTCCCCGGATTCGCGCGCTGAACAATCCGCCAGCGATTCTGGTGCTGTCGATGCACGATGAGGCGCAGATGGCCGCGCGCGCCCTGAAGATCGGTGCCGCCGGCTACGCCACCAAAGACAGCGACCCCGCGCTGCTGCTGACGGCGATCCGACGGGTGGCGTCGGGTGGGCGCTACATCGACCCTGACCTGGCCGACCGCATGGTGTTCGAGGTGGGCCTGACCGACAGCCGGCCTCTGCACTCGTTGTTGTCCGAGCGTGAGTTTTCGGTATTCGAACGCCTCGCCCAAGGGGCCAACGTCAATGACATCGCCCAGCAACTGGCGCTGAGCAGCAAGACCATCAGCACCCACAAGGCGCGGTTGATGCAGAAGCTCAATATCACGTCGCTGGCTGAATTGGTGAAGTACGCGATGGAGCACAAGCTGGTCTGAGGGCGTGCCTAAAAACGACCCTTGCGATGTGAGTTGAATCGCTGTCGCGGGGGGGGGGGGGGCGGCCCCAAAAACCCCCCCAAAACCCCCAGCGGGCGCCCCGCCCCCCCCCCCGCCCCCCCCCCCCCAAAAAAAAAAAAAAAAAAAAAAAAAAAAAACCCCCCCC
>NZ_JBIVCV010000010.1:0-28356 GCF_044746765.1 Pseudomonas sp. NPDC090203 | reverse complement strand
ACCAATTGGTTGTTTTGGGGGCTTCAAAAAAAACCACCTTGGTTTTTTTTTTTTACGGGGGGCGGGGGCACCCCCCCCACAAAAAACCCCCCCCCCCCCCCTGTAGGAGCGCGCTTGCCCGCGACGAGGCCGGAGCAGGCAAAAATCATCTCTTTGACCACATACCTATCCCCGCCATCCGTGTAGGGCAATCCCTACCCCAGGTCTTCCACCGCGCCTAGGCGAATCTCTCCTACCCCCCGATTTGCGCGGTTTTCAGGCTGATCTAGGCTTGTTCCCACGTTTGATTAAACAAGGGTGTGGGTAATGAGCAACGTCGATTCTAGCGCTGGGGCGAGTGATGTTCTGGTCAGCTTTCGTGGTGTGCAGAAGAGCTACGACGGCGAAGTTCTGATCGTCAAAGACCTCAACCTGGACATTCGCAAAGGCGAATTCCTCACCCTGCTCGGGCCTTCGGGTTCCGGCAAGACCACCAGCCTGATGATGCTCGCAGGGTTCGAAACCCCGACCGCGGGCGAGATCTTGCTGGCTGGCCGTTCGATAAACAACGTGCCACCGCACAAGCGCGACATCGGCATGGTGTTCCAGAACTACGCGCTGTTCCCGCACATGACGGTCGCCGAGAACCTGGCGTTCCCGCTGTCGGTGCGTGGCATGAGCAAGACCGACGTCGCCGAGAAAGTGAAGAAGGCGCTGGACATGGTGCAGCTCGGCGCGCTTTCCCATCGTTACCCGGCGCAGATGTCCGGTGGCCAGCAGCAACGTGTGGCCCTGGCCCGTGCGCTGGTGTTCGAGCCGCAACTGGTGCTGATGGACGAACCTCTCGGCGCGCTGGACAAACAACTGCGTGAACACATGCAGATGGAGATCAAGCACCTGCACCAGCGCCTGGGCGTCACCGTCGTCTACGTGACCCACGACCAGGGCGAAGCCCTGACCATGTCGGACCGCGTGGCCGTATTCCACCAGGGCGAAATCCAGCAGATCGCCCCGCCACGTACCCTGTACGAAGAGCCGAAAAACACCTTCGTCGCCAACTTCATTGGCGAGAACAACCGCATCAACGGCACCTTGCTCAGCCAGACCGGCGACCGCTGCCAGGTGGCCCTGACCCGTGGCGAAAAAGTCGAGGCGCTGGCAGTGAACGTCGGTGCGCCGGGCAGCCCGGTCACCCTGTCGATTCGCCCTGAGCGGGTGAACCTCAACGGCCGCAGCGAGAGTTGCGTGAACCGTTTCTCTGGCCGCGTGGCCGAGTTCATCTACCTGGGCGACCACGTACGGGTGCGCCTGGAAGTGGCTGGCAAAACCGATTTCTTCGTCAAGCAACCCATCGCCGAGCTGGACCCGGCGTTGAGCGTTGGCGACGTTGTGCCCATTGGATGGCAGGTCGAGCACGCCCGCGCGCTGGACCCTTTGCAGGAAGCGCATTGATTCAAACGCTGTAGTCGCAAAAGAAGCACCCAGAGGCGAACCCATCGCCCCCAACGCTTACACAAATCGTTCGTGGAGAGAAAAACAAATGCTCAAGACATTGAAGCTCACCGCCTTATCGGTCGGCATGATGTGCGCGGCGCAAGCCATGGCCGCCGATCTGACTGTCATTTCCTTCGGTGGTGCGAACAAGGCAGCGCAGGAAAAAGCCTTCTACGCCCCATGGGAAAAGACAGGCAGCGGCAAGATCATTGCCGGCGAATACAACGGTGAGATGGCCAAGGTCAAAGCCATGGTCGACACCAAGAGCGTGACCTACGATCTGGTGGAAGTCGAATCCCCGGAACTGGCTCGCGGTTGCGACGAAGACATGTTCGAAGAGATCGATCCGGCCATCCTGGGCAAGAAAGAAGACTACGTGCCGGGCGCCATCCAGACCTGCGGCGTGGGCTTCTTCGTGTGGTCCACCGTGCTGGCCTACAACGCCGACAAACTGAAAACCGCGCCGACCAGCTGGGTCGATTTCTGGGACACCAAGAAATTCCCGGGCAAACGTGGCCTGCGCAAAGGCGCCAAGTACACCCTGGAATTCGCTCTGATGGCTGACGGCGTCGCGCCGAAAGACGTCTACAAAGTGCTCGCCAGCAAAGATGGCCAGGACCGCGCCTTCAAGAAACTCGACGAACTCAAGCCGAACATCCAGTGGTGGGAAGCCGGTGCCCAGCCGCCGCAATTCCTGCAATCGGGTGATGTCGTGATGAGCTCGGCCTACAACGGCCGTATCGCCGCCGTGCAGAAAGAAAGCAACCTGAAAATCGTCTGGACCGGCGGCGTCTACGACTTCGACTCCTGGGCGATTCCGAAGGGCGCGAAGAACGTCGAGGAAGCCAAGAAATTCCTGGCCTACACCCTCAAGCCTGAACAGCAGAAGACCTACTCCGAGAACATCGCCTACGGCCCGGCCAACTCCCAGGCTGTCAGCCTGCTGACCGCCGACAACCAGAAAAACATGCCGACCACCCCTGAAAACATCAAGGATCAGGTGCAGTTGAGCGTGAGCTTCTGGACCGACAACGGCGAAAACCTGGAGCAGCGTTTCAACTCCTGGGCTGCCAAGTAAGCTGATTTACCCGGCTCTATCCCCTGTCTTGCCTATGCGGCGGGGCAGGGGACGCACCCCTCGTTCAAAGATTTTCGGAGTTCGCTATGGCCACCGCCGTGCCCCTGACTGAAGGCGCCAGCCCGACCTTGAAGCAACGCCTGGCCCGTGCCGAGCGCGTCAACCGCTGGAAGGCTCAGGCGTTGATCGCGCCATTGGCGATTTTCCTGCTGCTGGTATTTCTGGTGCCGATTGCGGCGCTGCTCTACAAAAGCGTGAGCAACCCTGAAGTGGTTGGCGGCATGCCGCTCACGGTGGTCGAAGTGTCCAAGTGGGACGGCAAAGGCCTGCCCCCTGAGGCGGTGTACAAGGCCGCGAGCCAGGACCTGGCCGATGCCCGCAAAAACCAGGCCCTGGGCGATCTGTCCAAACGCCTGAACCAGGAGCTGGCCGGCTACCGCAGCCTGCTTGCGAAAACTGCCCGCGCGCTCCCTTTCAAGGAAGAACCTGCTTCCTACAAAGACGCCATGGAAGCCATCGACGAACGTTGGGGCGATCCAGCGTACTGGCAGGCTGTGCGTCGCAACACCTCAAGCTTCACCCCCTATTACCTGCTGGCCGCTGTCGACCACCGCATCGATGACCTTGGTGAAGTGGCGCCCGCGACCCCGGATCAAGCGATCTACATCGACGTCTTCGCCCGCACCTTCTGGATGGGCCTGGTCATCACCGTGATCTGCCTGCTGCTGGCCTACCCACTGGCGTACCTGCTGGCGAACCTGCCTGCGCGGCAGAGCAACCTGTTGATGATTCTCGTGCTGTTGCCGTTCTGGACCTCGATTCTGGTGCGGGTCGCCGCGTGGATCGTCTTGCTGCAATCGGGTGGCCTGATCAACGGCGCGCTGATGGCGATGGGCATTATCGACAAGCCGCTGGAGCTGGTATTCAACCGGGTCGGCGTGTACATCTCGATGGTCCACATCATGCTGCCGTTCATGATCCTGCCGATCTACAGCGTGATGAAAGGCATCTCGCCGACCTACATGCGTGCCGCGATTTCCCTGGGCTGCAACCCCTTCGCCAGCTTCTGGCGGGTGTACTTCCCGCAGACCTACGCCGGGATCGGTGCGGGCTGTCTGCTGGTGTTCATCCTTGCCATCGGCTACTACATCACCCCGGCGCTGCTGGGCAGCCCGAACGATCAGATGGTCAGTTACTTCGTGGCGTTCTACACCAACACCAGCATCAACTGGGGCATGGCGACGGCCCTGGGCGGCCTGCTGTTGCTGGCGACCGTGGTGCTTTACCTGATCTATAGCTGGCTGGTCGGCGCCAGCCGCCTGCGCCTGAGCTGAGGAGAGAAACATGCTGAGTCCTTATTCCTCGCCCGTCGAGCGCGTCTGGCACTACACGCTGCGCATCCTGTGCGGGCTGATTCTGTTGTTCCTGGTGCTGCCGGTGCTGGTGATCGTGCCGCTGTCGTTCAACTCCGGCAGCTTCCTGGTCTATCCGCTGCAGGGTTTCTCGCTGCACTGGTATCAGGACTTCTTCAACTCGGCCGAGTGGATGCGCTCGCTGAAGAACAGCCTCATCGTCGCCCCGGCCGCCACGGTGCTGGCCATGGGCTTCGGCACGCTTGCAGCGATTGGCCTGACGCGCAGCAACTTCCCCGGCAAGTCGCTGGTGATGGCGTTGGTGATCTCGCCGATGGTGGTGCCGGTGGTCATCATTGGTGTCGCCAGCTACCTGTTCTTCGCCCCGCTGGGCCTGGGCAACAGCTACACCTCGCTGATCCTGGTGCACGCAGTGCTGGGTGTGCCGTTCGTGATCATCACCGTGTCGGCCACGCTGCAGGGGTTCAACTACAACCTGGTGCGTGCGGCGGCGAGCCTTGGCGCTTCACCGGTGACCACCTTCCGCCGCGTGACGCTGCCACTGATTGCGCCGGGGGTGATCTCCGGTGCGCTGTTCGCCTTTGCCACCTCGTTCGACGAAGTGGTGGTGACGCTGTTCCTCGCTGGCCCCGAGCAGGCGACCTTGCCGCGGCAGATGTTCAGCGGTATCCGCGAAAACCTGAGCCCCACCATCGCCGCGGCAGCCACCATGCTGGTGGGTTTCTCGGTGGTGCTGTTGCTGGTGCTGGAATGGCTGCGCGGACGCAGCGAGAAATTGCGCACCGCAGTGGTGGAGTGACCTGACCGGTACCTGTAGGAGCGCGCTTGCCCGCGATGGCGATGTGTCAGACATTAAGAGGGTGCCTGACACGACGCTTTCGCGGGCAAGCGCGCTCCTACAAGATGTCGTTCGCATGATTGATGCACTTGCCCGCAGCCGGTCGCTGCGGGTCCCGCAGAGTATTGGGGTGTCGTCGCATTCATCCACCACACAAGCCACGTTCCAGCCTCTTGGAGTACAATGCGCGCCACCGTGATTTCGCTCAACAAAGGTGCGTCATGCAGCCCTTCGCTATTGCTCCGTCGATTCTGTCCGCCGATTTCGCCCGTCTGGGCCAGGAAGTCGACAATGTCCTGGCCGCCGGCGCCGACATCGTTCACTTCGACGTCATGGACAATCATTACGTGCCCAACCTGACCATCGGTCCGATGGTCTGTTCGGCGCTGCGCAAGTACGGCATCACCGCGCCCATCGATGTGCACCTGATGGTCAGCCCGGTCGATCGCATCATCGGCGACTTCGTCGAAGCTGGCGCGACCTACATCACCTTTCACCCGGAAGCGACCCAGCACATCGACCGCTCCCTGCAACTGATCCGCGAGGGCGGTTGCAAGTCGGGCCTGGTGTTCAACCCGGCGACCCCGCTGAACCTGCTCGAATACGTCATGGACAAGGTCGACATGATCCTGCTCATGAGCGTCAACCCAGGCTTCGGCGGCCAGAAATTCATCCCCGGCACCCTCAACAAACTGCGCGAAGCGCGGGCGTTGATCGATGCGTCGGGTCGTGACATCCGCCTGGAAATCGACGGCGGGGTCAACGTCAACAACATCCGCGAAATCGCCGCCGCTGGTGCCGATACCTTCGTGGCAGGTTCAGCTATCTTCAATGCGCCCGACTACAAAGAGGTCATTGAAAAAATGCGTGCAGAACTGGCGTTGTCCCGCTGATGAGCGGCTTCGAGCAGCTGTTTCCGGGTCGTCTGCCGAAACTCATCATGTTCGATCTGGATGGCACGCTGATCGACTCGGTGCCGGATCTGGCTGCTGCCGTGGACAAGACGCTGATCGAACTGGGGCGTGAACCCGCCGGTATCGAGCGGGTGCGCAACTGGATCGGTAACGGCGTGCGGGTGCTGGTGCGCCGCGCGCTGGCCAACGACATGGATCACTCCTCGGTCGATGAAGCTTCGACCGAACAAGCGCTGGCCATCTTCATGGAAGCCTACAGCGACAATCACTCGCTGACCGTGGTCTACCCCGGCGTGCGTGAAACCCTGAAATGGCTGCAGAAGCAGGGCGTGGAAATGGCCCTGATCACCAACAAGCCGGAGCGCTTCGTCGCGCCGCTGCTGGATGAGATGAAACTGGGCCGGTTCTTCCGCTGGATCGTCGGCGGTGACACGCTGCCCCAGCAGAAGCCCGACCCGGCTGCGCTGTTTTTCGTGATGAAAATGGCCGGCGCGCCAGGTTCGCAATCGCTGTTCGTGGGTGATTCGCGCAATGACGTGCTCGCCGCCAAAGCCGCTGGCGTGGCCTGTGTCGCGTTGAGTTACGGCTACAACCACGGCCGTCCGATCGCCGAGGAATCGCCTGCGCTGGTGATCGACGATTTGCGCAAACTGATTCCGGGTTGCTTAGATCTTGGGGCTGAGATAACGTTGCCCGACGTTCAATCTCCCTCCTTTAGAGAATCCATCGTGGTGGTCACCCGCAAACTCTGGATGAAAGTCATCAAGGCCCTGGCCCGCTGGCGTTGGCGCGCCTGACTTGACTCTGGCCGCTTGCGCGGCGCGTTTGCACACCTGACCGTTTTACCTCAGACCACGAGGCTGCTCATCATGACCCGCGAAGAATTCCTGCGTTTGGCCGCTGAAGGCTACAACCGCATTCCGCTTGCCTACGAAACCCTGGCCGACTTCGACACGCCGCTGTCGATCTACCTCAAGCTGGCCGACCAGCCCAACTCCTACCTGCTGGAGTCGGTGCAAGGCGGCGAGAAGTGGGGGCGTTACTCGATCATCGGCCTGCCATGCCGCACCGTGATGCGGGTACATGGGCACACCATCAGCGTGACCCAGGACGGCACCGAGATCGAACGCCTGGAAGCCGAAGATCCGCTGGAGTTCGTGGAAACCTTCAAGGCGCGCTACAACGTCCCGACCATTCCTGGCCTGCCGCGCTTCAATGGCGGGCTGGTGGGTTACTTCGGCTATGACTGCGTGCGTTATGTGGAACCGCGTCTGGGTGCATGCCCGAACCCGGACCCGCTGGGCGTGCCGGACATCCTGCTGATGGTCTCCGACGCGGTCGTGGTCTTCGACAACCTGGCGGGCAAGATGCACGCCATCGTGCTGGTCGATCCTGCGCAGCCCGAAGCCTACGAAAGTGGCCTGGCGCGTCTGGAGCAACTGATGGAGAAGCTGCGCCAGCCGATCACTCCGCGTCGTGGCCTGGACCTGACTCGTCCGCAAGCGGCTGACCCGGTGTTCCGTTCCAGCTTCACCCAAGGCGACTACGAGAAAGCCGTCGACACCATCAAGGAATACATCCTGGCGGGCGACTGCATGCAGGTGGTGCCGTCGCAGCGCATGTCCATCGACTTCAAGGCCGCGCCAATCGACCTGTACCGCGCGCTGCGTTGCTTCAACCCGACGCCGTACATGTACTTCTTCAACTTCGGCGACTTCCACGTCGTTGGCAGCTCGCCGGAAGTGCTGGTGCGCGTCGAGGACAACCTGATTACCGTGCGCCCGATTGCCGGCACCCGCCCGCGTGGCGCGACCGAAGAAGCGGACCACGCGCTGGAAGTCGATCTGCTGTCCGACGACAAGGAAATCGCCGAGCACCTGATGCTGATCGACCTGGGGCGCAACGACACTGGCCGCGTCTCGGAAATCGGTTCGGTGAAGCTGACCGAGAAAATGGTTATCGAGCGTTATTCCAACGTGATGCACATCGTTTCCAACGTCACCGGCCAGCTGAAAAGCGGGCTGACGGCAATGGACGCGCTGCGGGCGATCCTGCCGGCGGGCACTCTGTCGGGCGCGCCGAAGATTCGTGCGATGGAAATCATCGACGAGCTGGAGCCAGTCAAGCGTGGCGTCTACGGTGGCGCGGTGGGCTACCTGGCGTGGAACGGCAACATGGACACCGCCATTGCCATACGCACGGCGGTGATCAAGAACGGCGAACTGCACGTTCAGGCCGGCGGCGGCATCGTTGCCGACTCGGTGCCGGCCCTGGAGTGGGAAGAAACCCTGAACAAACGCCGCGCGATGTTCCGCGCGGTGGCGCTGGCGGAACAAGAGCCCCAAGCCTGACCCCATCCCTTCTGTAGGAGCGCGCTTGCCCGCGACCGCGGTGTGTCATTGACGCATTAACTGCCTGACACGACGCTATCGCGGGCAAGCGCGCTCCTACAAGATCATCGCCGGACTGTAGGAGCGCGCTTGCCCGCGACCGCTGTGTCAGCCTTCAGGATTAAAAATCCAGACTCACAGCCAGATTCACCCCTTGCTGCGTCACGTCATCATTCTTGCGCCAGTTGTAACCGGCCCTCAACGTCAGGTCCGGGGCCAGTTTCTGGCTCACCCCCACGCTCGCCCGATTCAGGCTGCGCTGCGGTTCATACCCCTGCAGATTGAAATCCACCCCCGGCACGCTGTTCAGGGCGATGGTCACGTCCTGCTGATCGGTGTCGAACTCGCGCTCATGGGCCACCTCGCCGAACACCTGGGTCTGCGGCGTGATATCGAATTTGCCCTGCAACCCCGCACCCAGACGCTTTGACCGGCGGGTCTGGTCGTCGTAGTTCAGCGCCGTGGATCGGTTGCTGTTTTCCGAATAGCCATCGACCTCGATGCGGGAATAGTCAGCACTGATGAAAGGCGAGACATGCCAGCGGCTGCTCTGCTGCGCGAGGTCATAACCCAACCGTCCGCTGAGCGCCCAGAGGTTGCCATCGGTGTCGCCTTTTTCCGCGCCTTCACTCACGCCCAGGGCGAATTTGCGCTTGAGGTTGTCGTAGTCCAGTTTCCCGCCAGAGGCGGCCAGGTCAGCCCACCAATGATTTGCCTGAAACTGCACGAAAGCGGTGGCGATGTAACTGTTGAGTTTGTAGTCCGAATCCCGGGGACCGGCCTCCAGCGTCTGCCGATAGGCGCCCGCCACCAGACCGGCGCGCCAGTCTTCGGCAAAGCGGTAGCTGCCACCGAGCGTCAGGTTGTAGCCATGTCCGTCGCCGCTTGCGGAATTGCTTTGCGCGTCGAAGTCGAGCTTCTGACCGCCACCGGCGACAATGGCTCGCCATTCACCGACCTGTTGCCAGTTGCCCCAGTCAGCCAGCCACTGGCTGCGCAATTCATCCTGCTGCGCGCGCAAGGTGCCGTTGGCCATTTCCGGGAGCAGGGTGATTTCCCACGGCGCCGAGAGAATCGAGTAACCGTAATCGGCGATCAGACGCTGGCCCGCAACGGTGGGATGCACGCCATCGTTGAACAGCAGTCTGGTCGGGTCAGGCGTGAGGCCATTGATCCCATAGACGCTGTTCGCCGTGCAGCTGTCGCCGCTGAAACAGGTGCCCACCAGATTCTGTTCAGCCGCCAGGCCGTAACGCGCCGGCTCCTGAAGCACCTCGCGAACCAGGCCGGGCACGTTAAGTGGGATGACCTCAGCGTTGATCTGCCCCAAGCGGCTGACCAGTTGCTGGTTGAACACCCCGCTGAGCAGCGTCGATGGCACTTGCAACGGTGTGCCGAACACCGCGGGGGTCTGGCCAATGTCAGGCAGCAGCCAGACCATGATGTAACGCGCCCCTGCCTGTGACAGCACTTGCGCGCTATCGGCAAGGTTGTTGGCGGCGCTTGCCGCCTGGCCAGGGCTGAGCACGCGGCCTTGCAGGAAGTCATTGCCACCACCGGTAAGGTAGTAAAGGGCGTTCGGATCGGCGCGGAAGTTGTTTTCCACCAGATACCCTGGCCTGCTGCGGAAAACCGTGGTCACGCCGGTCGTGGTGTCGGTGTTGGCGACCTGGGATTGTGTGGTGATCGCGGCGAGGATCTGGTCCGTCCGGTCCCCGCCGACCGCCCAGTTATTGCCGTCGGCCAGGCCTTGGGCGGCGCGCACCGGGGAGGTCGAGGCTTGCAGGTCGCCGGGTGCGACCCCAAGCAAACCGCCCAGCAATGTCGAGGAGTTGAGGGCGAAGACCTCGCCACTGCCATTCTGAAAGGTCGGACCTACGCGGTTGGTGAAGCGCAGCGTGGAACCCGGAGGTCCGCCTGCATCGGGAAACTGCCCGGCGTCGGCCAGGCTGTCACCGAACACGATCATCGTCGAATAGGGGGAGGAGGCGGCCATTGCCGAGGAGCAAGCGAGTGACAGCAGGCAGGCCGCAAATGGCCAGTGCCGGGTGGCTTTGAACATTGAGAAGTCCCTTCTTGTTTTTTAGTGCTGAACGAGAAGGTAGCAGTTACGACACATAGCGCCATGTCATGTATCACCCGGCAGGCGCTATGTCACAGACTGGACAAGATCAATGAGGTAAAGGCTAATGGCTATCACAGAGTGCACTTTCCGGATGTTAACCCGGGCGCTCGTCCATCAGCGCCGCAGGCCGTCGCTCGATCTGTCAAAGCACAGCGGTGGTATTTCTGTGCTTGATCGCTTCGAGCAACTTCAATGTCAGGGAGTTGTAGTCGCGGTCGAAGTGATGCTTGCCCGGTAGTTGCATAACCTCACCCACGATCGTGGTGTCGGTGCAGCCGCTTTTCTTCTTTTCTTTCACGCCATACACGCACAACACCTTGCTGGCCGGGAGTTTGGCCATTTCGGATCCTGTTTCGATGCCATTGTTATTGTCTTTGATCCAGCCATCCAGATGAATTTCAAAACTGCCTTTGCGGGCGAAGGCTAATAACAGGATGCTGCTGACGGCGTTCTTGTCTTTTTCCTGCAGACGATTATAAATAGCGGGCAATACATCGGCGCCAAATGAATAGCCGGCCAATACGAAATGTTTGATACCCCAGCGCTGCCGATAGTTATCCATCAGGGCAGTAAGATCGGCCGCACTTTCTTCGGGAGAACGATACTTCCAGTAATAACGCAACGTATCTACACCGATGACGGGATAACCTGCACCGCCCATGATCTCGGATATTTCCTTGTCCAGATCACGCCAGCCGCCATCGCCCGAGTAGAACACCGTCAGGGTGTCAGAGGCCGGCGTGGGGGCGATTTCAGTCACCTGCATCTCAGAGGACGAATGCGCCAGCAGCAGCACCCGATCGCTAACCATGATGCTGCTGGTAGGTTCCTGCCGCTGGATATTTGACATTGCAGGCGTCGGCGGCAAACACAGGTGGAGCCGCTCTTTGTATACAGGGCGTTGATGCAGGCTGTAAGCGGCAGAAGTTGCAGCGATCAACACGAAGGCGAACGCCGCCAGGTATTTTTTACGGGACATGGTTTTTATTGACTCTTTATTTGCCGGCCATTATCAAAGCGGCCGGAAATATATCCGATAAGTCCCTGCGCGTCTTCACCCGGTTGTTGATTTTCACCGGGGTGAAAGTTAGCAACCTAATCAAGTGCGCTCTGGCGCAAACAGATAAAAAGAGTGCCCACCAGAACGGTGGACACTGTAGTTCCCAGAACGGGAATCAAGAGGAAGCGAAACGGCGATATATGTTGTGGTCTGTTTCTGAGTTCGGGTTGAGCGCCTTCCTTCAGGCGCTCGGGGTCGGCTGTTTTGCAGCGGCGCTTGAGGCTCCCATCCAGTGGTAGATCCCGGCCAGCACTCCCAGCCCGATGCCAAAGGTGACGACGCCCTGCCAGCCGAAACGGGCCATGAGCCAGCCGCTGATGACCGTGCCCAGCGCGCCGACGAAAAAGGTGCCGGTCATGTACAGGCTGTTGATGCGCCCCTGGGCCTTTGGGTCCACGGCGAAAGCGCGAGTCTGGTTGGAGACAAGCCCCGCCTGCACGCCGATATCCAGCACGATGACCCCGAGCACCAGGAAGATCAGCGAAGACTCGGCCCCTGCGAGCAGCAGATACGACAGGGTCACAATGCCGATGCTGGCAGCAATCACTGCCCGGGTTCCGAAGCGATCAGACGCGCGCCCTGCAGCCGATGCGGCAAGGGCGCCGGCGGCACCGATGATCCCGAAGCCCCCGGCCCAGGCACTGCCCAGATGCAGCGGGCCTTCACTCAGCAGCGCGGCAAGGTTGACCCAGAACGCGTTGAAGCACGCCCACAGTAGCGCCTGAACCACCATCGAATCGCGAATCGGCTTGTTGTCGCGCATCAGCGGCCACAGCGAAGCCAGCAATTTGCCGTAGGACAGTTGAGTGGTCGGTACGCCACGAGGCAGCAACGAGGCGGCAACGATGAACACCGGCACCATGAACGCCGCTTCGACGACGTACACCGCGCGCCAGCCATAGACTTCCCCGATCAGGCCGGACAGTGTGCGGCCCAGCAGGATGCCGACCATGATGCCGCTGACCACCGTGCCTACCGAACGCCCGCGCTCGCTGGGTCGTGACATGACGGCGGCGAACGGCACCAGTTGCTGCGGAACGCAGGCGACCACGCCCAGGCCGAAGGACGCCGCTATCAGTGTCCAGACGCTTGGCGATGCGGCGGCGGCTAGTGCGAAGACGATGGCGACGATGATTTGCCCCAGCACCAGGGTGCGCCTGTCGAAGCGATCCCCCAGGGGCAGCAGCATCGCCAAGCCAAAGGCGAACCCGAGCAGGGCGGCGCCGGCGACGATGTCGACAGTGGTCTGGTCGATCTGAAGGCTCGCGCCAATCAACGGCAGTATTGGCTGCACGCAGTAAAGGTTGGTGATCACGGCGCCCGCGATGATCGCCATCATGACGATCTTGCTGCGCGACGCTGTGGCGGGGGCACTGTCAGGTGCGCTGTGGGGTGTAGTGGGCAGGCTGCTCATCGCATCCTCCTTCAGGTTGGCTGGCGCCCGGCATGTGCAGCCCAATGCTGTGTACCGGTCATTGAGATCAACCCTACGCAGTCGCATTTATAAAGAGAATTCCCTAAGATCGGGAATCATCCTTCCAGAATTTGAGAGAGTCGCGATGAATCGCCTGGACGCCATGTCCATCTTCGTCACGGTTGCCCAGGCGGGAAGCCTCTCGGCTGCCGCGCGCCGGTTGGGCATGCCGCTGGCGACGGTCAGCCGCAAGGTCGCGGAGCTGGAATCGCACCTCAACACGCGCCTGTTGCATCGGACCACCCGCCAGCTTTCATTGACCGAGGCCGGGGCCTCCTACATGGCGGCCTGCCAGCGGATACTTGAGGACATCGGCGAGGCCGAGCGCGCCGCGACCGGCGAATACGCCGCGCCCAAGGGCGAACTGGTGGTCACCGCCCCCGTGGTGTTCGGACGCTTGCACGTGGTGCCGGTGGTGGCAGAGTTTCTCGCGCAGTACCCGCAGATCAGCGTGAGCCTGATGCTCACTGATCGTGTGGTGCACCTGATGGAAGAGCACGGCGATATCGCGGTGCGGATTGGTGAGTTGCCAGACAGCTCGCTCATGGCCACGCAAGTGGGCAAGGTGCGCCGAGTGGTGTGTGCAAGCCCTGGGTACCTTGCGCAACGGGGCATGCCGGCCACGCCGGAGGATCTGGCCGGGCACGACTGCATTACCTTCGAAGTGCTGGAATCCAAGCGTGCCTGGGTGTTCGGCGGCGGAAAGTCAGAGCGCTCGGTGGCTGTTCATTCACGGCTCACGGTCAATACCGCAGAAGCCGCCATCGATGCCGCCGTACTGGGCGTGGGGCTGATTCGCGTGCTGTCTTACCAGGTCGCGCAAGCGGTGAGTGATGAAAAGCTGAACATCGTCCTTGAGCCCTTCGAGTCCGCACCCTTGCCCGTCAGCCTGGTGCACAAGGGGCAAACGCCGCTGCCGCTCAAGTTGCGGGCCTTCCTGGATTTTGTCGCGCCCCGCTTGCGGGAGCGAACTTCGCGCCTGCTGCCAGCGCCGCTGGATGCTGATCCGCGCAATCCTCGCCGTTCTGAGTAGATCAAGTGAGGTTTTTCTATCGTAGAATGCGGTTGCTTCGCCAGGTTCGGTACGCTAATGTCCCGGAACGTATAGATGAGACCCTCCCGTGACAATTGTCAGCAAACTCTTGATGCGCGTTATCAAGGCCCACGCCCGCTGGCGTTGGCGCGCCTGACTCTTTCCCCTTGCCGGCCTGCCCGGCGCTGCAACACCCTGCCTCAGACACGAAGTTCATGCCGCCCGTCCTGCGTAGCGCAGTGGCCACAAATGCGGGTGCGACTTTCGAGAGGTTGATTAAGGTCAGTGATTTCAAGAGGTTAAGCACACCATGCTGCTGATGATCGATAACTACGACTCCTTTACCTATAACGTCGTGCAGTACCTGGGCGAACTGGGCGCCGACGTTAAAGTGATCCGCAACGACGAAATGACCGTTGCCGAAATCGAAGCTTTGAATCCCGAGCGCATCGTGGTTTCGCCGGGCCCGTGCACGCCGAACGAGGCGGGCGTCTCCATCGACGTCATCAAACACTTTGCCGGCAAGCTGCCGGTGCTGGGTGTGTGCCTGGGCCACCAGTCCATCGGCCAGGCATTTGGTGGGGATGTGGTGCGCGCACGCCAGGTCATGCACGGCAAGACCAGCGATCTGATCCACGAAGACCAGGGCGTCTTCGAAGGCCTGAAACACCCGCTGACCGTAACCCGTTACCACTCTTTGGTGGTCAAGCGTGAGACCTTGCCAGACTGTCTGGAAGTGACCGCCTGGACCCAGCTCGAAGACGGCTCCGTCGATGAGATCATGGGCCTGCGCCACAAGACATTGAACGTCGAAGGGGTGCAGTTCCACCCTGAGTCGATTCTCTCCGAGCAGGGGCACGAGCTGTTCGCCAACTTCCTCAAGCAGACCGGCGGCACTCGTCAGGGTTAAGGACACTTCGATATGGCAATGGATATCAAAACGGCGCTGGCCCGGGTTGTGAATCAACTGGACCTGACCACCGACGAAATGCGCGACGTCATGCGCGAAATCATGACCGGACAATGCACTCAGGCGCAGATCGGCGCATTCCTGATGGGCATGCGCATGAAGAGCGAGACCATCGACGAAATCGTCGGTGCGGTGTCGGTCATGCGCGAGCTGGCCGATCAGGTCCAGCTTCAATCTCTGGAGCGCGTCGTCGACATCGTCGGTACAGGCGGTGACGGGGCAAACATCTTCAACGTGTCGACCGCCGCATCCTTCGTGATCGCCGCCGCCGGTTGCACGGTGGCCAAGCACGGTAACCGCGCGGTGTCGGGCAAGAGCGGCAGCGCCGATCTGCTGGAAGCCGCCGGGGTCTACCTGAACCTGACGCCAGTCCAGGTGGCGCGCTGCATCGACAGCGTCGGCATCGGTTTCATGTTCGCCCAGACTCATCACGGCGCGATGAAACACGCCGCCGGCCCACGCAAGGAGCTGGGACTGCGCACCCTGTTCAACATGCTCGGCCCGCTGACCAACCCGGCTGGGGTCAAGCATCAGGTGGTCGGTGTGTTCAATCAGGCGCTGTGCCGCCCGCTGGCGGAAGTATTGTTGCGTCTGGGCAGCAAACACGTGCTGGTGGTGCATTCCCAGGACGGCCTGGACGAATTCAGCCTGGCGGCGCCGACTTTTGTCGCTGAACTAAAGAACGGCGAAGTCACCGAATACTGGGTGCAACCCGAAGACCTGGGCATGAAGAGCCAGAGCCTGTTTGGCCTGGTGGTGGACAGCCCGGCGCAGTCGCTTGAACTGATTCGTGATGCCCTGGGCCGCCGCAAGACCGAAAACGGTCAGAAAGCCGCCGAAATGATCGTGCTCAACGCCGGCGCCGCGCTCTATGCCGCCGATCTTGCGTCATCGTTGAAAGAAGGTGTGGAGCTGGCCCACGATGCGCTGCATACGGGCCTGGCGCGTGAAAAGCTCGAGGAGCTGGGCGCCTTCACCGCAGTATTCAAACAGGAGAATGAAGGATGAGTGTGCCGACGGTTCTGGAAAAGATTCTTGCCCGCAAGGCCGAGGAAGTCGCGGCGCGTCGTGCCAGCGTCAGCCTCTCGGAGCTGGAAACGCTGGTCAGCACCGCCGATGCGCCGCGCGGCTTCGCCCAGGCATTGATCGAGCAAGCCAAGCGCAAGCAGCCTGCGGTCATCGCCGAAATCAAGAAGGCTTCGCCGAGCAAGGGCGTGATTCGCGAGAACTTCCAGCCGGCCGAGATCGCCAAGAGCTACGAGGCGGGCGGTGCGACCTGCCTGTCGGTGCTGACGGACATCGATTTCTTCCAGGGCGCCGATGCGTACCTGAAAGAAGCCCGTGGCGCCTGTGCGCTGCCGGTCATCCGCAAGGATTTCATGATCGACCCGTATCAGGTGGTTGAAGCACGCGCGCTGGGCGCCGACTGCATCTTGCTGATCGTGTCGGCACTGGACGACGTGAAAATGGCCGAGCTGGCATCGGTCGCCAAAGGCGTTGGCCTGGACATTCTGGTTGAAGTGCACGATGGCGATGAGCTGGAGCGGGCGCTCAAGACCCTCGATACCCCGCTGGTCGGCATCAACAACCGCAACCTGCACACCTTCGATGTCAGCCTTGAAACCACGCTTGACCTGCTGCCGCGCATCCCCCGTGATCGCCTGGTCATCACCGAGAGCGGGATTCTCAACCGCGCCGACGTCGAGTTGATGGAAATCAACGAGGTGTATTCCTTCCTGGTGGGCGAAGCCTTCATGCGCGCTGAAAAACCGGGCGTGGAACTGCAGCGCCTGTTCTTCCCGGAAAAAGGCGCAGCGATCAAGGGCAGCACGCTGGATTGATACAGCCCTCGTAGCAGCACGGCTTGCCGGCGGGGGCGGTGTATCTGTGACGAATATGCTGTCTGGCACACCGCTCCCGCCGGCAAGCCGTGCTGCTACGTGAATCTATTGGGGAGTTGGACATGAGCACACAAGTCATCGACATCTGCGTTGAAGCCGGCCTTGCGGCCGAGCAGGACTTGCTGGCTTCTGTCTGTGCCGGGGATGCAGATTACGGCGTGCTGTTCTGGCGCCCCAACGATCACGCGCTGGTGATGCCGCGCAGGCTCAGTCGCCTGCCAGGCTTCAGCGAAGCCAGCGAAACCCTGTCCGATATTGGTTGGCCGGTACTGCTGCGTGAAAGCGGTGGCGAGCCGGTTCCCCAGTCCCCTGCCACCGTGAATGTCGCGCTGGTCTACGTCCAGCCCAAATCCGACCCTGATCGCGACCGCATCGAGAACGCCTACATGCGCCTGTGTCAGCCCATGCTCGATGTGTTGGGCGAGCTGGGTGGCGCGGCGTCTGTGGGGGAGGTTCCCGGCGCGTTCTGCGATGGGCGCTTCAACGTCAATCTCGATGGTCGCAAGATGGTCGGGACTGCCCAGCGCTGGCGCCAGAGCCAGGGCGGACAGCGGCCGGTGGTGCTGGCCCACGGTGCGATGCTGCTGGATAACGAACGTGTGGAGATGGTCGACGCCGTCAACCGCTTCAACCAGATGTGCGAGCTGGAACAGCGTTGCAACGCCGACAGCCACATCGCCCTTCACGAATTGTTCGCCGCGCCGGATTTCCTGAACCGCCTGGCCGAGCGCTACGCCCAGGTGTTCGCTCAGCTGTAGCGGAATTCAGCGGGTGCCGAATACCACCATGGTCTTGCCGCGCACGTGAACCAGCTTCTGCTCTTCCAGCGACTTGAGCACGCGCCCAACCATTTCCCGTGAGCAGCCCACAATCCGCCCGATTTCCTGGCGGGTGATCTTGATCTGCATGCCATCGGGGTGAGTCATCGCGTCCGGCTGCTTGCACAGGTCCAGCAGGCTGCGCGCCACCCGGCCCGTGACATCGAGAAACGCCAGGTCACCGACCTTGCGCGTGGTGTTGCGCAGACGCTCGGCCATCTGGCCGCCCATTGCGTACATCAGTTCAGGATCGTGCTGGCTCAGCTCGCGGAATTTTGCATAGCTGATTTCGGCGACTTCGCACTCAGTCTTGGCGCGCACCCAGGCGCTGCGCGGCGAGCCGGTGCTCTGGGGATGGAACAGACCCAGTTCGCCGAAGAAGTCGCCGGCATTGAGGTACGCGACGATCATTTCGCGGCCGTCGCTGTCCTCGATCAGGATCGTCACCGAGCCCTTGATAATCAGGTACAGAGACTCGGATTCCTCGCCGGCGCAAATGATGTTGCTCTTGGCCGGGCAACGTCTGCGCTGGGCGTAGGGAAGGAGCTTGTCGACCAGTTTGGCTTTGTTCGGAGGGGTCATGACAACCATGGTTGTATCCCGTAAAAAACTGCGCCCTGAGGCATTCTTATAGGTATCGGCAGTATTTCCGATTTATCGCCCCGAGTGAGGGGCAAATCGCCATTTTTCCGAAATTTCCTACTTTTGTGTCGCTAATCGGCATCTCCCGACGCACTCAGTGACATCTCTGCCCTGTGCTAAGCTGGCCGCCTTTTTTCAAGCATTCTTATTTCAAGTACGGAGTCCTGGGGATGAAAGCGCGTATTCAGTGGGCGGGTGAGGCCATGTTCCTCGGCGAGTCGGGCAGCGGCCATGTGGTCGTGATGGACGGCCCGCCCGAGAGCGGCGGTCGCAACCTGGGCGTGCGCCCAATGGAAATGGTGCTGATCGGCCTGGGCGGTTGCAGCAACTTCGACGTGGTCAGCATCCTGAAGAAAGCCCGCCAGCCGGTCGAGAGCTGCGAAGCCTTCCTGGAAGCCGAGCGGGCCACTGAAGACCCGAAGGTGTTCACCAAGATCCACCTGCACTTCGTGGTCAAGGGCCGTGGCCTGAAGGAAACCCAGGTCAAGCGCGCCATCGAACTGTCCGCCGAGAAGTACTGCTCGGCGTCGATCATGCTGGGTAACGCGGGCGTGGAAATCACCCACGACTATGAAATCATCGAGCTGGGTTGATACACCAAGTCGGTATTGATGTTCTCCCGTAGCAGCACGGCTTGCCGGCGGGGCGGTGTATCTGCGACGAATGTGCCGTCTGACACACCGCTCCCGCCGGCAAGCCGTGCTGCTACAGGGGACTGTCAGATACGGTAGGTGCTCTTGGTCATCACCTTGGCCAGCATGCTCATGCCGAACTTCACCGGTGCCGGGAAGCGGAAACCGCCAGCCTGGATGGCGCCTTCGGCATGTTGCTCTTCGTCTGTGCGCATCTGTTCAAGAATCGCGCGGGACTTTTCGTCCTCCAGCGGCAGTTGCTCCAGATGCTCGTTCAGGTGCTTGCAGACCTGATCTTCAGTCGCCGCCACAAAACCCAGGCTCACCTTGTCGCTGATCAGCCCGGCGACAGCGCCGATCCCGAACGACATGCCGTAAAACAGCGGGTTGAGCACACTGGTGTGGCTGCCCAGTTGGCGGATGCGCTGCTCGCACCACACCAGGTGGTCGATCTCTTCTTCGGCGGCATGTTCCATCGCCTTGCGCACATGAGGCAGCTTGGCGGTCAGCGCCTGGCCCTGATACAGCGCCTGGGCACAGACTTCGCCGGTATGGTTGATGCGCATCAGGCCGGCGACGTGTCGGGTGTCGGTTTCGCTCAGCTTGGTGTCGGGCTGGACGATGGCGGGCGAGGGGCGATGGGAATGCGCGCTGGCAGGCAGCAGCGTCTTCATCGCAGCGTCGGCCTGCAACAGAAAACGATCGATAGGGGAGTAGTGACGTTCGGTAGCCATGGGCACCTCCGGATAAATCCACGGCGGCCAGTCTACCTCAATCATTGTGACGAGGCTTGTGCTGCGTCAACCCGCCCAGGCGCGCAATAGACGCCCGGCGGGTCGGTAAAACCGGTGTAGGGCCCGACTCAGCCCGGCGGCCAGGTCATCTGGCGCTTGCCCAGCACGTGCATGTGAATGTGATAGACGGTCTGCCCGCCTTTCTCGTTGGTGTTCATCACAACGCGAAAACCGTCCTCGCAACCCTGCTCCTTGGCCAGGCGCTGGGCGGTGAAGAGGATGTGGCCCAGCAGGCCCTTGTCTTCTTCGGTCACGTCGTTAAGCGTGGCGATCGGTTTCTTCGGGATGACCAGAAAGTGGATCGGCGCCTGAGGGGCGATGTCGTGAAACGCCAGCACTTGATCGTCTTCGTAGATGATCTTTGCCGGGATTTCCCGGTTGATGATCTTGGTGAACAGAGTAGTCACAGCCTTGTTTCTCCGTTTCAGGGGCAGTGGGGCGAGTGTACTGAGCGCGCGCGAACACGCCCAGTCGTTTCTTGCAACGCGGAGCATCAGGCCGAAGTGCGCGACTTGAGCATCGAGCCCCAGATCTTGCGCGTCATCCAGCGCCCGGCCAGACGGGGCATCCGGATCATGAGGCGATTACGCAGGCCCGGCACGATGATCGCGCGATTCTTGTCCAGGGCACGCACGGTATACAGCGCGATCTCTTCGGCGCTCATGGTCTTGTCGCTGGTGAACTTGTCGGCATTCAACTGAGCGGTGCGGAAGAACGACGTGCGCGTGGGGCCCGGGCACAGCACCGAGATTCTCACGCCGGTTTTCTTCAGTTCCTCGCGAAGGCCTTCGGAAAAGTGCAGCACATAGGCTTTGCTGGCGGCATAGGTGCTCATCCACGGGCCCGGCTGGAACCCCATGATCGACGCAACATTGAGGATCTGCCCCCCACCTTGCACCGCCATCAGGTTGCCCACCGTGTGGCACAGGCGGGTCAGGGCCAGCACGTTGAGGTCCAGCAGGTCCTGTTCCTGTGCCCACTCCTGGGCCAGAAACGGGCCGCTGTTGCCGATGCCTGCGCAATTGACCAGCAGATCGATCTGGCGCTCGCCCTCTTCCAGTTCCAGCAGAAAGCCCGAGAGCCGCAGGGGTTCGCCCAGATCGCAGGCGCGAAACAGCACCTCGACGCCGAAGCGCTGAGTGAACTCGATGGCAATGCTCTCCAGCATGTCCCTATGGCGAGAAACCAGAATCAGATTGCGGCCACGGCGAGCCAGCGCTTCGGCCATCGCAAGGCCGATACCGCTGGATGCTCCGGTGACCAGGGCGTAACGGGTCATGCAGGTCTCCCATGAGGTGTTGCAAGTGTTGAGACAGCGTCCTTGCTGCCAGTCAGTTATTGATCTTCTTCGTTGTCGGAAGAGTCGCCTGCGTCTGCAGGGTCTACCGGCACGGTTGGTTGTGCAGCGTCGTCATCGTCGTAGGGCAGGGTCTGTTCGTATTCGTCCGTCGTGGCTTCTACCTTGCTTTTGACCTTCTGCAGCCCGCCGGTCAGGCCTGCCACGAACATCAGGGCCAGGAACAACAGCCACAGGGTGGCGAGGACTTTCACAGCGCCGGTGTTCTTTGGTGGCGGGGCACCGTAGCGGTTGGGGCCTGCATTGCCGGGCACGACACACATCAGGATCGGAAAGAAGCTGCCAACGAAGGGAACCAGATTGAGCAAGAGCAGCCAGGCCGACCAGCCGGCATCATGCAGACGCTGTGCGCCCATCATGATGCTCACGACGATGAAGGCCAGCACCAGTACCGCACCCAGCAAGCCGCCGGCGACCAGCGACAGGCTCAGCACGCCGAAACACAGGGCTGCCGCCAGCATGGCGACGAAGGTCAGGACCATGGTCCACGCCAGATAGCGCAGCCGGCCGATGCGCCCCTGCACGGTGAACACCTTCAACTCACCCTCTGCCGGCCAGTTCTGGGTCACCGCTGCCCGAGGTGGGGCGTAAGGCGACGGGGCTGGCTCGAACGCCGGTCTGGCCGGGGCAGGCTCCTCGATTTCCTCGAGCGTCCACGACACCGGTTGTTCGGACTCGATGCGTGCCTCTACGCCGGCGTCGTTCAGCGCCTTGAGATAACGCTGGGCGTCATCCCGGGTCAGGCCCTTCTTGACGGTAACAGGCTTGCCGGTGAACAACCGGTCGATGCCCGACACATCGCTTTTGAACAACTGCGCCAGGTTCAGGCGCGCAGTTTCAAGGTCCACACCCGTTCGCAACTGCCCTTCGAATACGATCTTGAACTGCTCGGCCATGCACGGCTTCCTTGTCTTGGGTTGAATGCATCACTGACAAACGTGGGATCAGAACGGTTTGACCACGACCAGAATGACGATGGCCAACAGGATCAGAACCGGGACTTCATTGAACCAGCGATAGAACACATGGCTGCGGCCCTGCTCGCCACGGGCGAAACGTTTGACCTGCGCGCCGCACATATGGTGGTAGCCGATCAGCAACACCACCAGGGTCAGCTTGGCGTGCATCCAGCCTTGCTGCAGGAATCCCGGGGTCAGTGTAATCAGCCAGATGCCGAACACCAGTGTGGCGATCATCGCCGGCCCCATGATTGCGCGGTAGAGCTTTCGCTCCATCGTGCAGAAGCGCTCGCGGCTGACGTCATCGGTGCTCATGGCGTGATAGACGAAAAGGCGAGGGAGGTAAAAAAGGCCAGCGAACCAGCATACGATTGAAACAATGTGCAGTGCTTTTATCCACAGATAGAGCATTTTGGTTTTTTTCCAGGATCACGGTGGCGCAAATAGTAGTGGCTGGCAGGCCCGTACGTCACGTTCACGGTTGTCCCCAAGGCCCTGGCCTCCTATTATCAGCGGCTTTCCAGTGGTTTCGTTGAGGGCAGGTTATGGTCAAGGTCGGTATCGTCGGTGGCACGGGTTACACCGGCGTCGAATTGCTGCGTCTTCTGGCACAGCATCCGCAAGCGCAAGTGGTGGCGATCACCTCGCGCTCCGAAGCAGGTCTGCCAGTGGCCGACATGTATCCGAACCTGCGCGGCCACTACGACGGTCTGGCCTTCAGCGTACCGGATGTGAAAGTCCTGGGCGCGTGCGACGTGGTGTTTTTTGCCACTCCTCACGGCGTTGCACACGCGCTGGCGGGCGAACTGCTGGCAGCGGGCACCAAGGTCATCGACCTGTCGGCTGACTTCCGTCTGCAGGATGCCGATGAATGGGCCAAGTGGTACAACCAGCCACACGGCGCACCTGAGTTGCTGGGCGAGGCTGTCTACGGACTGCCGGAAGTCAACCGCGAACAGATCAAGGGCGCGCGCCTGATCGCGGTACCGGGCTGCTACCCGACTGCCACTCAACTAGGCTTCCTGCCATTGCTGGAGGCGGGGCTGGCGGATCCGACCCGCCTGATCGCCGACTGCAAGTCCGGCATCAGCGGCGCCGGTCGTGGTGCCAGCGTGGGTTCGCTGTATGCCGAAACCAGCGAGAGCTTCAAGGCCTATGCCGTCAAAGGTCACCGTCACCTGCCGGAAATCAGCCAGGGCCTGCGTCGTGCAGCCGGTGGCGATATCGGCCTGACGTTCGTACCACACCTGACGCCGATGATTCGCGGTATTCATGCCACCCTGTATTCGACTGTCGTCGACAAGTCGGTGGACATGCAGGCGCTGTTCGAAAAACGCTACGCCAACGAGCCGTTCGTCGATGTGATGCCTGCCGGCAGCCATCCGGAAACCCGCAGCGTCCGCGGCGCCAACGTCTGCCGCATCGCGGTGCATCGTCCACAGGACGGTGATCTGGTCGTGGTGCTGTCGGTCATCGACAACCTGGTCAAAGGCGCATCGGGCCAGGCGGTCCAGAACATGAACATCATGTTCGAGCTGGACGAACGCATGGGCCTGTCCCACGCCGGCATGCTGCCATAAAAGCAGCTTTAAGCTTTAAGCTCCAAGCCTCAAGCGAGAAGCCGATCGCGTGCTTTTCACTTGCAGCTTGTCGCTTGCGGCTTGAGGCTTGCGTCAGAATAGTTGACCAATTTTCTGGGAGAAGCGGATAATGCGCCCATTACGCATTATGACGGCTTAACGCCGGGAGATATTGAGCATGAGCGTCGAATCCTTCACTCCGGTGGCTCTGGAATTCACCCAGGGTGCAGCGCACAAGGTGAAAACCCTGGTCGACGAAGAGGGCAATGATCGCCTCAAGTTGCGTGTATTCGTAACGGGCGGTGGCTGTTCGGGCTTCCAGTATGGCTTCACTTTTGATGAAGACGTTGCAGACGATGACACCATCGTCGAGCGCGAGGGCGTAAGCCTGGTGGTCGATCCAATGAGCTTCCAGTACCTGGCTGGCGCAGAGGTAGACTATCAGGAGGGGCTGGAAGGCTCCCGCTTCGTGATCAAGAACCCTAACGCCGCAACCACCTGCGGCTGCGGTTCCTCGTTCTCGATCTGATTCACAGGCTGTAGAACGCAAAACGCCGTGCAGATGCACGGCGTTTTCGTTTGCGGGCAATGGTTACGCCGGGTAGATGGCGCCCAGTACTCGCAAGCCTTTGGCCCCGGTGACGCTCGGGCGGTTGGCCGGCACGCTTTCCAGTGCGCAATGGGCCAGCCAGGCAAAGGCCATGGCCTCGACCCAGTCCGGGTCCACACCGAAATCGGCAGTGCTGGACACCTTGGTGTTGGGCAGCAACGCCGCCAGCCGAGCCATCAGCGCCTTGTTATGGGCGCCGCCGCCGCACACCAGCAATTCCTTGGTCTGGGCCTGGGCCGACTGCAAGGACTCGGTAATGCTCAAGGCTGTCACTTCCAGCAGCGTCGCCTGAACATCTTCGGGTTTCAGGGTCGGCAACTGGAACATGTGGTGCTGAACCCAGCCCAGGTTGAAGACTTCACGCCCGGTGCTTTTCGGTCCCTTGGTCTGGAAGAACTGGTCGCTGAGCATGGACTTGAGCAGGTCCGGGTTGACCGTGCCACTCTCGCCCCAGGCGCCGTCCTTGTCATAGCTCAGGCCGCGTTGGGCCTGGATCCAGGCATCGAGCAGCACGTTGCCGGGGCCGGAGTCGAACCCGGAAACCGGCTTGTCGATCTCGATCAGGCTCAGGTTGCTGAAGCCGCCGACGTTCAGCACTGCGCGATAGTCCTTGTTGTCATCGAACAGCGCTTCGTGGAACGCCGGCACCAGCGGGGCACCCTGGCCACCGGCGGCGATGTCACGCTTGCGGAAGTCGCTGACGACGGTAATGCCGGTCAGTTCGGCAAGCAGGGCAGGGTTGCCGATCTGCAGGGTGAAGCCGCGGGCGGGTTCATGGCGAACCGTCTGGCCGTGGCTGCCGATGGCGCGAATCTCGCCTGCGGACACGTTCTGCTTGTCCAGCAGCGCGAGTACGCCCTGGGCCGCAAGGCGTACCCATTTCTGCTCGGCGATGCCGACCCGGGCGATCTCGTCCGGACCGCTGGCGCACAGGCCCAGCAGCTCGGCGCGCAGGTCATCAGGCATAGGGATGTAGTGGGTGGCGACCAGGCGTGGCCGCTCATCCTGTTCAATCAGCGCGAAGTCGAGTCCATCCAGACTGCTTCCGGACATTACACCTACATATAAAGTCATGGGTCAGCGCTTACTCGAGGCCAGCATGGTGGCCTTTTCCTGGTCCATGCGAGCCATCAGAGGTTGGCTCTCCTGCATGAACCGCTGTTTTTCGGACTTGGCGATCGGGTCTGCCATCGGCAGCTTCTGACCCAGCGGGTCTACGTGAACGCCATTAACCTGGAACTCGTAATGCACATGCGGGCCTGTCGAAAGGCCGGTCGTACCAATATAGCCGATGACTTGGCCTTGCTTGACGCTGGAGCCATTCTGAATGCCTTTGGCAAAGCCCTGCATATGACCGTAGAGCGTACGGTAAGTCTCGCCGTGCTGGATGATGACGGTGTTGCCGTAGCCGCCACGACGGCCGGCCAGGATCACCTTGCCGTCACCGGTGGCCTTGATCGGCGTGCCGCGCGGCGCTGCGTAGTCGATGCCCTTGTGAGCGCGGATCTTGTTCAGAATCGGGTGTTTGCGGCCCATGGAGAACATCGAGCTGATGCGGGCGAATTCAACCGGGGTGCGGATGAATGCCTTGCGCATGCTGTTGCCGTCGGCGGTGTAGTAGTTGGTGTTGCCCTGCTTGTTGGTGTAACGCACGGCGGTGTAGGTCTTGCCACGGTTGGTGAACCGCGCGGACAGGATGTTGCCGGTGCCGACGGTCTTGCCGTTGACCACTTTCTGCTCATAGATCACGTCGAATTCGTCACCCTTGCGGATGTCCTGGGCGAAGTCGACGTCGTAGCCAAAGATGTTGGCCATGTCCATGGTCATGCTGTGGCTCAGGCCTGCGCGCTGGCCCGATTGCGACAGCGAGTTGCTGATGATGCCGTGCACGTAGGCGGTGCGAACGTTGGGCTTGCTGACGTCACGGGTAAACAGGTAGCCCTTTTCGGTCCTGGAAAGGCTGATGGATTCCAGGTCGTTGAGCTTGCTGTGCAGCTGCTTCAGGTTGCCGTCGGGAGTCAGTTCGAATTGCAGCACCTGGCCGTTCTTCAGCTGGCTGAACTGCTTGGCCTGTTTGTCGCTGGCGATGACTTCATGCACAGCGGCGGGCGGCAGGCCGACCTTCTCGAACAGGGTAGAGAGGGTGTCACCCTTGGAGACCACGATTTCCCTGTGGTTCGGGCTTTTGGCTGCGGCGACGGCCTCGGCGGCAGGCTTGGCCGGAGCAGGCGCAGGGGCCGGGGCCTGGGCGGTGTCTTCAGGCTCGTCGGTGCTGTCGTCGATCTGTGCGAATGGGGAAGTTGTGGTGTCTTCTGTGGCTTTCGCCTGGTCTTGAGCGTCTTGTTGTTGCTTGAGCTGATCGGATGGCGTGTCCAGCTCGAGCGCGATGTTGGTTTTCTTGGCTTCGACATCGCTCGATGGAAAAACCAGAAGCGCCAGGCTCAGCAGGGCCGCGATACCGCTTGCAGCTAGCAGATGGCTCTTCGGATAAAGCGGGGGCGCTTTAGGCGGAGTGTCGTTCATAAGTAATTTTGACTTTGAAAAAAGATGAAATGGAAAAGATGAATGACATGATGAAGATGAAATAACTGTATAAAATATAACCAAATCCTGCTTGAGGCAAGTCCGCGTGCGGATCGTTCCCTGATTCGTCGCCTTGCTGTGGGCAGACTTTGTATTTGGGCGGTGATCTTGTATCGTTGTTTCCCTTTGGAATAAGGCTTACGGGGCGATTTATGAAGTCGGTTGAAGAGCAGTTGGCGCTGATCAAGCGTGGCGCGGACGAACTCCTGGTGGAGTCCGAACTGGTCGCCAAACTCAAGCGTGGTCAGCCACTGCGCATCAAGGCTGGTTTCGACCCTACGGCTCCTGATCTGCACCTGGGCCACACGGTGCTTATTAATAAGCTGCGCCAGTTCCAGGAGCTGGGGCATCAGGTCATCTTCCTGATCGGTGACTTCACCGGCATGATCGGTGATCCGAGCGGCAAGAGCGCCACGCGCCCGCCGCTGACCCGTGAGCAGGTGCTCGACTACGCCGAAACCTACAAGGCTCAGGTCTTCAAGATCCTGGACCCGGCGAAAACCGAGGTGGCGTTCAACTCTACCTGGATGGACCAGATGAGTCCTGCGGATTTCATTCGCCTGTCTTCCCAGTACACCGTCGCTCGTATGCTCGAACGCGATGACTTCGACAAGCGCTACAAGTCGAACCAGTCGATCGCCATCCATGAATTCCTCTATCCGCTGGTGCAGGGCTACGACTCTGTCGCATTGCGCGCGGATGTCGAGCTGGGCGGCACGGACCAGAAGTTCAACCTGCTGATGGGGCGCGAGCTTCAGCGTGCGTACGGTCAGGAAGCGCAGTGCGTTTTGACCATGCCGCTGCTCGAAGGTCTGGATGGCGTGAAGAAGATGTCCAAGTCCCTGGGCAACTACGTTGGTATCCAGGAAGCACCAGGCATCATGTACAGCAAGCTGGTCTCGATCCCGGATGCGTTGATGTGGCGTTACTTCGAGCTGCTGAGCTTCCGCTCCATGGAAGAGATCGAAGGCTTCAAGGCCGATTGCGAGGCCGGTGCGAACCCGCGTGACATCAAGATCAAGCTGGCCGAGGAAATCGTTGCACGTTTCCATGGTGAAGAGGCTGCGGCTTCGGCGCACCGTTCTGCGGGCAACCGTATGAAGGATGGCGAGCTGCCCGAGGATCTGCCGGAGATTTCCGTGTCTGCTGCTGAAGACATGCCGATCGCTGCCGTCCTTAATAAGGCAGGCTTGGTGAAGAACTCGGCGATCGCTCGCGATCTGCTGGCGTCCGGTGGCGTGCGTATAGATGGTGAAGTGGTTGATCGCGGCTTTGTCTTCAAAGTCGGCGCTACCCATGTATGCCAGGCCGGCAAGAAGGCATTCGGGCGCGTAACGCTGGTTTCTGAATGATTTTGAAATAAGTGCTTGACGCGCCTCGGGAGATCTCTATAATTCGCCCCACTTCCGGCGCAGTCGGAACGGAAAACTCCTTTAATATCAACGAGTTAGACGTTCAGAGTGGCGAGGAAGTGCTTCGGTTCAGGTCACTGAATCGGCAGCGGTGAAAAAGGTGGTTGACAGCAGGTTGTAACGCTGTAGAATTCGCCTCCCGCTGACGTGAGACGCCAAGTCGAACGAAGCGCAAGTGGTTGAAGTTGATCAAGAAATTTTGAAAACTTCTGAAAATAACCGCTTGACAAGATGAGACGCTGCTGTAGAATGCGCGCCTCGGTTGAGACGAAAGATCTTAACCAACCGCTCTTTAACAACTGAATCAAGCAATTCGTGTGGGTGCTTGCGCTGTAAGACT
>NZ_JBIVCV010000009.1:37886-274318 GCF_044746765.1 Pseudomonas sp. NPDC090203 | reverse complement strand
TTCAGCCACATGTATGGCGGTATTCCGGGTGGCCAGGCTGAATATGTGCGTGTGCCGAAAGCCAACACCGGGCCGTTCAAGGTTCCGGGCACATTGGCGGATGAGAAGGTACTGTTCCTCTCGGACATCCTGCCTACCGCGTATCAGGCGGTGACGAATACCGGCATCGGCCAAGGCTCCAGCATCGCCATCTATGGCGCTGGCCCGGTCGGCCTCCTTTGTGCAGCGGTTGCCCGCATGCTCGGGGCCGAGCGCATCTTCATGGTCGACCACCACCCCTACCGACTCGCTTACGCGCAACAGACTTATAACGTGATCCCAGTCAATTTCGATGAAGACGACGACCCTGCTGACACGATCATCCGGCAAACCCCAGGTATGCGCGGGGTCGATGGCGTAGTGGACGCAGTCGGCTTTGAAGCCAAAGGCAGCACCACTGAAACCATCCTCGCCACCCTCAAACTCGAAGGCAGCAGCGGCAAGGCGCTACGCCAATGTATCGCGGCAGTACGGCGCGGCGGCACCGTCAGCGTGCCGGGCGTCTACTCCGGCTTCATTCACGGGTTCCTGTTTGGGGATGCGTTCGATAAGGGGCTGACATTCAAGATGGGCCAGACTCACGTGCAGCGCTTCCTGCCAGAGCTGCTTGAGCACATCGAGCTGGGACACATCTCTCCTGAAGCGATCATCACCCACAGGATGTCGTTGGAGCAGGCCGCTGAAGGCTACAAGATTTTCGACAAGAAGCAGGAAGATTGCCGCAAGGTCATTCTTACGCCGGGCAGGAACGATGTTGTGCTGCCGGAAACGGATTCCCCGGCTGCGATACCCGCTGTTTAATCAGGCAATGGAGGTGTTAAATGGAACTGACCGCTATCTGGTGGATATTGGCACTCGTCCTCCTGCTGGTTGATATTTGGGCAATCGCCAGCGTCTGGCGAACGAGCAAATCATCTGGCACCAAGGCCGGGTGGGCCGTACTCATCCTGATTCTGCCCGTGATCGGGCTGGCCATATGGGGAATCGCCGGGCCACGCGGCGTCGCTGAACCACCTACATCCAAAGAGCACAGTAAAGGCTGATTGGTCAGGGTATGCGTCTGCAGCCTGCGGTAGGCTGCAGATGTGTGCACATAGCTTTCAAGAAGTTGGAAGCCACAGCCAGTCACTCGTTGCGGATGATGGAAATCTTCCCATTGCGCTCGATGATCGCGAACTTGATCTGATCAACGCTTTGCACCCCCGGGCCTAATCGAGCAGCCTGCATTACGTCATCCTCTTGCACCCGCGCTTCGTGCATCCGGTGACGCAGGAACACTCCATTCTCGACGATGATCGTTGGCCCACCATCAATAAGCTTTCCGATGCGTTTAGAGCGCCTCTTGAGAAGCGAGAAACCTATATCAATGGAAAGCAGCGTCACGATCACCAAAACGGCATTAGTGATTGAGAAGTCGTCGCCCAAGAGTGCCTGCTGAGTCGCTTCTCCAATAATCAATAAAAGGACGAAGTCGAAAGATGTCATTTCCCCCAAGGCTCTTCGTCCAGAAATCCGAAAGAGCACCATCAGTGCGAGATAAATGGCGGCTGCCCGCAAAACTGCGTCCATTTCGCACCTATGGATAGATGAATTGAGTGAGTGAAACTTTCCCACCGCCGTCGATGGCGATCTCGCTTTTGACAACACCTACGCCGTCGCTGCGCCAAGCCAAGTACAAAGCGCTTTCACCTTGAGAGTCTCCCATCAACCGGAGGCGCAGCCCCTGCCGGCTACCTGTAGACCCCACGGGCTGGGGTTGCATTGAGTCAATGCTAAAGCCCTCAAGCATATCCTCCGAAATGAAGACAGTATGGGTCTGGCCAGGAACCCCACGACTATGGATGATCATCGGATTGACCGCACCGCTGCGGTGGAACCTCTCGTACTCGACCACTAGGTCTTTTGCCGAGGAGGTAGCCGTGGCCGAACTAAGGGCTCCATGCGAAAACAGACCGCAAAGCGTCAGGGCGACGACGATGACTAGGGCATACCATCCAATGCGTTCAAAACGCCAAATCCGCCGCTGAAGCGCGATGTCCTCCTCAACGGGATAACGCCTGTCGAGCATCTCTCGTTCGTGAGTGTCCATTTGGCTCGCTCCATTAAACTTCCGTTTCTAAAACATAAACACAGTCGTCAGGCCTGGCCCATTTTGCTGAGGCAGCTGTCAAGGCTCTGCCCCTTGCACGTTGACAGGATGGGAAGACTCAAGGGCTGATGGGCTGGAACACAACGAAATGGCCAGGTTCGTAAGGTACTCACCAAAGCCTTCCCGACACTTGTAGTCCCTTCGAGCGCTTGTGATCACTGGATTGCTAGATGTCCAGGCGATGCGAGCCCCTGTGCTTTCAAGATCTGCAACAAGCCTTACGTCCTCATGGCTCGGAAGCGGCTGGAATCCACCGGCCCGGCGGTAGGCTTGTGCACTCACGCCCAGGTTTGCTCCATGTACATGGCGATGTTCATCCTTAAATTGATACAGGCTCAGATAGTGTTCCCTCACCCTGTCACCGTATCCACGCCAACTGTCGACCTCAACAACTCCACACACGGCATCAGCATTGGCTTCAATCTGCCTAACCAACCAGTCCGGCGGAACAAGCGTGTCGGCGTCAGTGAATGCCAGCCATCCCACACCAAGGTCTAGAAGCAGTTCTGCACCTGCTGCACGAGCCTTTCCGACATTTCTGTAGTGGACGTTCAGAACCATAACCCCCTCAGAAGCTGCCAAGCCCTCAGTAGCGTCCGTGCAAGCATCCAACACCACAACCAGCCGGACTGGCATGCCATTTAGGCCTGGGTGATTGGCGGCTTCGATTATGGAAATCACGCACTGGTGAATGTGATTTTCTTCATTGTGTGCAGGAATCACTACGCCGATCATCTACATCCCCTCCCTCGCTCAAATGCAAGACTCCAGCAATCGACAGCCGGTGACTCAGAAAGGTTTTATTTGGTTGAGGGCGATGCTGTTACCCGGTGAACAAAGCGTGACCGTCGACTGTCCCAAGCTTGGGCTCATCCTCCATTTACCCCTACGTCAGCTGACCTACTGCAAAAAGGCGAGGACGCTCAGAGAAAATGCTTTCAAAACGATTTCGACCTAAAAGTTTAAAACTTTGATGATAAAGTTCTATATGTCATTAGCTTTGATTACCAGCTCACTTAACGGATGATCTCCTCAATAATGAAAAAGTCATTGATCGCGGCATTGTGCTTATCCAGTTTAGCTTTTGATGCGCAGGCGACTGAGATGTCGGGGGCAGTAGGGGCTACTAGCCAAGGCGGGCTCACGGCCCGTGTGGCCCTAGGGTTTGATTGGGACAAGGCGTGGCTGGAAAGCGCTACAGGAAGACTTACTGGGTACTGGGACTTGGGGTATACCTATTGGGAATCGGGAGATGAAGCAGGTGGTCGCCACTCCGTATCTTTCGCCCCAGTCTTCGTCTACGAATTTGGCACCGGGGAAGTGAGGCCATTCATCGAAGCCGGGATCGGGGTTTCGATGTTTTCGGGGTCGTCAGCTGGAGATCAGAAACTGGGCTCGGCTTTCAATTTCGAGGATAGGCTTGGAGCTGGCCTGAAATTTGGAGACTCGCAGCGCGTAGGTCTACGGGTTACGCATTACTCTAATGCGGGCATCAAAGAACCAAATGATGGGATTGAATCCTACGCTTTGTTCTACAGTCATTCGATCTGAGTCAATCTTGCCGGGGTGGGTCTAATGACCCACTTTCATGGACGTGAGGCCACCTCGTCCAGATGATTCAGCAGATCCAATGGATCGTTATACACTCGCAGCGCTCCAGCTCGCTCCAGCTCACTGACATCATAGCCGCCAGACAGAAGTCCGATCCCCGTAGCTTTGCCCCGACGTGCAGCCAGCATATCCCATACAGAATCCCCGACCACTAAACAGTGCTCAATGGGCATGCTCATTCGCTTAGCTGCTGCCAAGAAGAGATCAGGTGCAGGCTTTCCATCTCTGACGTCATCTCGCGTGATGAGCTTCACGTCATTGCTAGAAAGCCCTAGAGCTTTAAGATTGATATTGGCCGTGTCGCTTCCTCCACTGGTGGCAATGCACCAGTCAAACCCATCTTGGCTCAGTGCCTCCAACAATTCTACGGCGCCAGGTAACGCGAGAATCTGGCCTTGAAGATTCTCATACGCTTGAGCGTGAAGATCACTGAGCCGTTTCGCCTGCTGCTCGCTGATGTTCAGCCCAGTCTCACGCGACAACGACTTCAGCATTAGTCCACCGCTCATGCCAATCTTGCGGTGTATCCGCCACATCGCGAGCGGGATGTCCTCAGCATCTAACGCTTGTTTCCAAGCTGCAACGTTCTGGTAGACGCTGTCGGTCAGCGTGCCATCTAGGTCGAAAATGAATGAGGTCTTCTGTTGCATATTCATCCTATAGCGCGATCTGCGTCCACCAACATGGAAAACGCTCTTGGAAACTACAAACTGCTGACTCCGCTCCAGTATCCCAAGTTCACCCCAAGCCTTAACCAAGAGCGTCATCCGGAGGTAAGTGATGCAGTACGATTTGATGAAAATGGTCTAATGTCCAAGGTTTGCGAAGAAATGATGCATTAGCAGGAAGCTTGTCGTTCCGAATCACCCGATTCCCAGAGGATATGATAACTGGCAAATGAGGCCACCGAGCCCAGACCTGCTCAGCCAACTGGACACCATCCAGCCTACCGGGCATGCAAATATCCGTGATCAGTAGCGCAAATGAATGAGGTTGCTCGAGCCTAACCATAGCCTCGTCAGCATTTCGGCAAATGACCACCTCAAGATCGATAAGTGAAAGCGCCTCGCTCAGCAGTACTCGCAGCATTTCCTCGTCCTCAACTAAGAGTACTGTGGTCGTCATACATCACATCCGCAGGTTGTCGTATGCATTTAGTGATGTTCAATGGGAGCTCGTTTCCAGTTGCCGACCGACGGGCATGCAGACGAAGGACACAAAGCTACGTCCCACACATCCCCATCCGTAGTGAGCATCTCGTTCGAGCTCGGCTGTGGCGCCTCGGTATCAAGTCGTAGGCCCTCAATTTGCCGTGAACTCGAAATTAAATTTCAACCGAAATCTGCCTAGGTCAGTGACGCCAAGCATTTTCCTCGGACTGGCTTAGCGCCGAAAGTGACATTGAAATCACCCTTGATCCAGGAGTGGGAACGTTCCCGCCACGCAGTACCTCTATCCTTCACTAACTGGAGGAATGATTTATGAACAACCCCACAGGCATGAAAGCAGGTGAGCGGTACATCATCGAAAACGTAGATGGTGCTCCAGAATTCACGGGGTTCTTTCTAGACGGCAAATACTTCCTTCATCCAGAGCTCCTAACCGCCGTCGGCTGGATGGACGGTGACCAGTTTATGATTGATCAGGTGAGCTCCGGTGGGGAGTCAGCTTTTCCAGGCGGGCTGGCAGGCACAATTATCGACCTGACCCTCAAGCTGAAGGACGGTACAACACTCACATTGGCGGAAATTGAAGTATCAGCCCAAGTCAATGACCCCGCAGATCAGTCACTTGATCAAGCCAATCAGCGCCTTGCCATTCAAAACCCAGCTCAAGCCTTCCTAATTGCGACCACTGCCGCCATGGTCGTTGTTGGGTACATCGTCGGCAGACTTCTAGAAACCCGCCGAGGTCGCTAATCGGACGTTCGACAGAGCGAAAATATCATGTTGATAATTTGAGGATCCTGCAAGGCAGCGCCTCGGTACTGCACAACGTCAACGTTACGACCGCAATTCGCTTGGCCCGAACCCACTAGAATTTCGTGCCTCAAATAGACGGGCTCAACCACCACAGTTATCTGGAGAACGCCATGAACAATGATATCGATCTGCAAGGCGGCCCGGGCGCTACTGACCCGGTGCCAGGCACGACTGATCCTCTATCGCCAAGCCGAACCGATCTCAATCCCAGCGATGCACCAGGGGTCGATGAGCTACCAGACAACGATGGCGACACGCCAAAGGACTCCGACGATCAAGCTGGTCACCAGGAGAAGATGCCGGACACTGAACCCGACAATGCCGAACTCGATGATCAGCCCAATCCGCGCTAACACTTTCCGCTAGGTGGCGCATGATGACTACCAAAGCGTCGGCTACAGAGCAGCCGCCCTGCAAGAGTCCGCGCTGCGCAGACCTTTCCAGAGCTCGTATCGATGTTCACGTAGCCTCTTTCACTCAGATACAGGAGTGCCGTGAAATCGAGGGGATCTATTTTAGTGAAGACTTCATCACTGAAAGTGAGAAGCAGGTCTATAGCACGAGATTCCAGCATCGGAGGACACCTGAAGAATCCAAGATGGCAATTTGTCACCATAGTGAACGAGGAGTTCCGAGACAAATCGAAAACTCTTTCAGGCGAGGCCTGTCTACCTGAGGAGTGATGTCGCATCACCAAGATCTCCGTTCCTGTTTTTGTGTCCCCCATTTGCAACACGCATATAAACCATTCATAACCGCAGTGCTCCAGTTGTTGATGGGCGTCGCCCTCATCTCATTAAATCCAACCGAAGCGCCCAAGCAAGCTATGGATTTTCTTCAGTGGCCCGCGATGGTGACGATACTCGTTGCATCATGGCTGGCAGCATCCCAACGTGCCAAAAGGCGAAAGCTCGCTTTCCTAGGCTTCATCCTCGGCAACCTGTTGTGGATCGTCTGGGGGCTGTATGTAGAGGCTTACGCCCTTGCTCTGCCAGACGGGATACTGTGCGGGATGAATATCAGGGGCTTTATGAAAAACAGGACAGCCACTCAGCGAGGGGAGCCCGATGCGCTTTGAAGCTATTTTCAATCCCAGGCCTCAGTGGCAGTCAGCATGGTGAACAGCGTTGACTGGGTGCAGTGGCCGGCGATGCTGGTTACCGTCCTTGCAGCGTGGCTCATTGGCTCGCAGCAAGCGCGGCGGAGAATGGCAGGGTTTTGGTGCTTAATCCTATGCATTATTCTCATCCGGGGCTTGCCGGCTCATGCGTACCCCGCCCGCATCCGAACTTGCATGCACTGTGTCAGCCGCTCTGCTATTTGGCCATTGAAAGTAGCCAACGCATCTACCTCGCGCTCGGAGCTCCTCACTGAGTTTGCCGCATCAAAAGACGAAACTATGCCCCAACTCGCCTTCCATCCACTCAAGGAACCTCCTTACCCTCGGGAAAGTTGAGTGAGCTTTGGGAAATACCAAGTGATGAGCTGCCACCGGTGCGGTTAAGCTTTCCGGAGCCACCTCTACGAGCGATCCCGAGGCCAGGTATTTCTGGGCCAGCAACGTGCTTTCCAGAGCAAACCCCAGCCCATGGCTCGCGGCCTCAAGAGTCATGTATGAGCGGTCAAAACTCAGTGCATACGGGTGCTCCGGGCGCGCCAGCCCGTGCTGAGCGAACCACTCTGGCCACTTCAACAGCGTGGCCTCAGAGAGAATCAAATCCCTTTCGAGCATATCCGTCGCACTGATGACCGGATGTCGCGCAAGCAACTTGGGAGACGCCAGAACAGCAAAGGTTTCGTTGCGTACCGTTCGTACTTCATAGCTTGGCCAGTTGGGTTGGCCATGGCGGATATCTACGTCGATTTTGTCACGGCTGAAATGCAACGATTCGTAAGAGCATGACAGGTTGATCTGGATATCCGGGTGGCTGATGCGGAACGCCTCCAGCCGGGGCATCAACCAGAGCAGTCCAAAACTAGGCGCTGAATGAAGGCGCAAGCAGTCCAAGCTCACATCACTGGTAGCCCGTTCTGTCGCCATTTCCAAGCTATGCAACAGTCCAGAAATGTCTTTCAGATATTGCTGGCCAACTGGGGTGAGCGTCACGCCACGGGCAGCTCGAACGAATAGCTGACGACCAATCATCGCTTCCAGTTTTGCCAACTGATGACTCACTGCTGATGGCGTCAGATCCAGGACTTCTGCAGCACGTGCGAGGTTTCCGAAACGGGCCGTTTGTTCGAAGGCTTGAATGGCTCTCAGCGGTGGCAGATTTGGCGGCGCGTTTTCATCATGGGGCATGGGCGCTCCCGTACGGTTTTATGTTGTTTTGGAGAAAAGGCATTCAACGATCAGGTTCGCGGCTTGACGAGAGGTGAATTTTCTTCAGCAACGAGTGACGTTTGCGTCATTGCTCATCAAACCGGCTCGGAACACTCTGAATCATCGGTTACTGAAATCGAACATAAAAACAATCAGAGGTACCTCTCATGCTTCTTCAAGGCAAAGTCGCAATCATTACTGGTGCGGCATCAGAACGTGGAATCGGTCGAGCTACTGCTGTCACCTTCGCCAAACACGGCGCCCATGTAGTCATTCTGGATCTGGATGAGTCTGCTGCACGTGATGCTGCTGCCACGCTTGGCGAAGGCCATCTGGGGCTGGCCGCTAACGTCGCGGATGAAACTCAAGTCAAAGAAGCGGTTGCCAAAGTGCTGGAACGCTTTGGTCGCATCGACGTCCTGGTCAACAACGCCGGTATCACACAACCCATCAAAACTCTGGATATTCGCCCGTCCGATTACGACAAGGTACTGGACGTTAGTCTGCGCGGTACCCTGTTGATGTCGCAGGCGGTCATCCCGACGATGCGCGCCCAGTCGTCCGGCAGCATCGTATGCCTGTCGTCGGTCTCTGCCCAGCGTGGCGGCGGCATCTTCGGCGGCCCGCACTACAGCGCCGCAAAAGCGGGTGTACTGGGTTTGGGCAAAGCCATGGCGCGCGAGTTCGGCCCTGACCAGATACGGGTCAACTCCATCACGCCAGGCCTTATTCACACAGACATTACCGGTGGCCTGATGCAAGACGAGCGCCGTCACGCAATCATCGACGGCATTCCGTTGGGGCGTCTGGGCGCCGCTCAGGATGTGGCCAATGCCGCGTTGTTTCTGGCAAGCGACCTCTCCTCCTACCTCACGGGTATCACTCTGGACGTGAACGGCGGCATGCTGATTCACTGACGCTGAGTGGGCGGGCTACCAATGGCTCGCATTGTTCTGGATCGATGATCCACCGGGCAGACTGCCTGGTGGTCTATAAAAACAAGAGATCAGACCATCATGATAACCACCATGACCCTCGATGCGGTCTCGACCGTACGCTCGAATGCTTATCGCAAAACAGCTTGGCGGCTGATGCCTTTCCTGATGCTGTGCTACCTGTGCGCGTATCTGGATCGCGTGAATGTCGGCTTCGCCAAGCTGCAAATGATGAACGACCTGTCCCTGAGCGAGACCGTTTACGGGCTCGGGGCTGGTATGTTCTTTCTAGGTTACTTTCTCTGTGAAGTGCCCAGCAACCTGATCCTGCACAAGGTCGGCGCGCGCCGCTGGATCGCCCGGATCATGATTTCCTGGGGCATCATTTCCGCCCTCTTCGCCTTCGTCGAAACCGCCTGGCAGTTCTACGCCCTGCGCTTTCTGCTGGGGATCGCCGAAGCAGGTCTAGCCCCCGGCCTGCTGCTGTACCTGACCTACTGGTTCCCGTCCTATCGCCGCGCCAAGATGACCGTCTTGTGGTTCGTCGCCATTCCGCTGTCGGGGATGATCGGCGGCCCGCTGTCTGGCTGGATCATGAACAGCTTCGCAGGCTTCCATGGCTGGGCGGGCTGGCAGTGGATGTTTGTCATCGAAGCGGTTCCCACCGTCATCGTCGGCCTGCTGGTGCTGACGTATCTGAAAGATGGCGCGCATCAGGCGACCTGGCTCAGCGACGATGAAAAGGAGCTGGTCAACAAGGAACTGGCCGAAGACAACAGCCGCAAGGTCACCCACGCTTCGCCTCGCGAATTCATCCGTGATCGTCGTCTCTGGCTGCTCGCGTGCATCTACTTCTGTGTGGTCATGGGCCAGTACGCGATTACCTTCTGGCTGCCGACACTAATCCGCAACGCAGGTGTATCCGACCCGCTGCACATCGGCCTGCTGACCAGCCTGCCGTACATGTGCGCCATCGTCGCCATGCTGTTGATGGGCCGCAGCGGCGACAAGCACCGCGAACGTCGCTGGCACCTGGTCGCGCCAATGATCGCGGGCGCCATCGGCCTGACGCTGGCGGCCATTCTCGGCGGCAACCTGGTGCTGTCCGTGCTCAGCCTGTGTCTGGCCGCTGCCGGGGTGCTCTCGGCGTCGTCACTGTTCTGGATGCTGCCCACCACGTTGCTCGGCGGGGTCTCCGCTGCAGCAGGTATCGCCGGCATCAACAGCTTCGCCAACCTCGCCGGCTTCTGCTCGCCCTACCTGATCGGCTGGATCACCACCACGACCGGTTCGAGCGCCATCGGCATGTACCTGATCACCGGTGTGCTGTTTATCGGGGCCTGGCTGGTTCTGCGCATCCCCGCCGCTTCGGTCAATCGTTAAGTTCTCGGAGTCTTCACCATGACTGCTAATACACCCGATACCGCGCTTTCGGTTCTGGCAGAGCGCGCCCACAACATTCGCCGCCATGCCCTGCGCATGGGCCAGGTGCAAGGCCAGGGTTACGTCGGCCAGGCCCTCGGAGCGGCCGACCTGCTGGCCGTCTCGTACTTCCATGCACTGCGCTATCAGCCGCAAAACCCCGAGTGGGAAGAACGCGACCGCTTTTATCTGTCGATCGGTCACTACGCCATCGCCCTGTATGCGGCGCTCATCGAAGCCGAAGTCATTCCCCTCGACGAGCTGGAAACCTACGGCTCGGACGACAGCCGCCTGCCGATGTCGGGCATGGCCGCCTACACACCCGGCATGGAAATCACCGGTGGCTCCCTCGGCCATGGCCTGGGCATCGCCGTCGGTGCGTGCCTTGGGCTCAAGCGCAAGAAGTCTGATTCGTTCGTCTACAACCTGCTGTCCGATGGCGAACTGAACGAGGGTTCGACCTGGGAAGCAGCGATGTCGGCCTCGCACTGGAAGCTCGACAACCTGATCGCAATCATCGACGTCAACAACCAGCAAGCTGACGGTCACTCCAGCGAGGTGCTGGCGTTCGAACCGATCGTTGACCGCTGGCAGGCCTTCGGCTGGTTCACCCAGCGGGTAGACGGCAACGACATCGGTGCGCTGGTCACCGCCTTTGACGCTGCGCGCAACCATCAAGGCGCCCAGCCTCGGGTGATCATCTGCGACACCAAGATGGGCAAGGGCGTGGACTTCCTCGAAACCCGCGAAAAGACCCACTTCATCCGCGTCGATGAAAACGAATGGGATCTGGCATTGAAAAATCTGAAAGTCGGGAGAACCGTATGAGCAATGTAAACACCCCCGAGCCAGGCAAGAAACGCCTGACGACTTCCGCGATGATTGCCTCGATTGCCTCCGAAGGCCAAGCCACCCGCTCGGCACCCTTTGGCCATGCATTGGCTGCGCTGGCCGATCAGCGTTCGGACATTGTCGGGTTGTCCGCCGACCTGTCGAAATACACTGACCTGCACATCTTCGCCAAGGCCCACCCGGATCGCTTCTATCAGATGGGCATGGCCGAGCAACTGCTGATGAGCGCCGCTGCTGGCATGGCCCGCGAAGGATGCGTGCCGTTCGCCACGACCTACGCCGTATTCGCCTCGCGCCGTGCCTATGACTTCATCTGCATGGCCATTGCCGAAGAGAACCTCAACGTCAAGATCGTCTGCGGTCTGCCTGGGCTCACAACCGGTTACGGCCCGAGCCACCAAGCCACGGACGATCTGGCAATCTTTCGCGCCATGCCTAACCTGATGATCGTCGACCCGTGCGACGCGCTTGAAATCGAACAGGCGGTGCCTGCCATAGCCGCCCACCAGGGCCCGGTGTACATGCGCCTGCTGCGCGGTAATGTGCCGCTGGTGCTGGATGAGTACGGCTATAAGTTCGAGATCGGCAAGGCCAAGACCCTGCGTACTGGCAAGGACGTGCTGATTATTTCTACGGGCTTGATGACCATGCGCTCGCTGGAAGCGGCAGCGCAGTTGCAAAAGGACGGCGTCGATATGGCGGTGCTGCATGTGCCAACCATCAAGCCGCTGGACGAGCAGACGATTCTGGCCGAAGCACGCAAGTCAGGGCGGCTGGTGGTAACGGCTGAAAACCATTCGATCATCGGTGGACTGGGCGAAGCGGTGGCAGGCCTGCTGCTGCGCAATGGCGTAACCCCGACCTTCCGCCAAATCGCCCTGCCCGACGCCTTCCTCGATGCCGGCGCCTTACCAACGTTGCATGATCGCTATGGTATTTCCACCGACGCGGTTTGTGCGCAAATCAAAGGGTGGTTGTAAACACCTGCCGGGCTTCATTGAGCCCCACGCTGAGAGAATAAAATGATCGTAGGCTGTTACTCTGGCCTACGATGCTTTGGGTCGCCATCTCGTTGGAGCTTGGTGCTGCCACCTTCTTGTGCAGACTCGAATCCTATTCCCAATCATCGTGCCTACTGTTTACGCGTTTGGTCACCAGCAAAAATCGTTCGCATAAACCAAGATGGTATAGGCACCAACAAGTTGCCGGCGGAACCCATGGTCTGTCCGGGTTGGCGCCGTTTTTGGTACCAATTCGATGGTGCTACGATCATGTTCATCTACAAAGGCGGAGGTAGCCGCACAGGGCACTAGACAGAGCGTGTTGCGAGCCAAACACCCTCGATCTGATCTCCCATTGCATTAGAACTGATGAAGAGATCCTTTCCGTGGTCTCGACGGAAGGTCGATGTTGCTGAGGCAGGTCGTACGACACTGTCATTTGTATAGGCTTGGTTATCTGGTGCCAGCGGCGGTGTAGAGTCCCGTTATATAGAGCTCGACTCCCGATAGTAAGAGGTTAGCCGCACTGCCGATGTGATAGCGGAGGGATTCAATGCCATGCATGAGTTTCTCCTTGTGGGTAGGCAATAGAGTATTCAAAAGCGTGGAGTAACGGCCGTCGCTCTCCTTGAAAGGCATGCTAGATCGCAGACAATGGCCAGTCGGTGGCCGCCGGCGGCATAGCAGCAGCGGCACCCGGTGTTGGCCAGACAATGAACCAGCAACCGGGCGAGAACGGCATAGGCCTGGATTAAGATAGCCTCAAATCACAACTCGACACGGCCCTCAAGCAATCAGGCAAACCTGAGCTTGATCTCACGCAACTTGAACAGAAAACACTATTCACGCGATGCCATTCGGCCCATCGAGTACTTGCCTGACCTTTCTCGCCAAGTCTTCGGGCATGCAGGGTTTGGAGATCACATCGAACTCCGAGCCTCCGATGTCAGTTCGCTCAATCGAATTTTCCGCGTATCCGGTCGTGAGAAGTACCCGAATCTTTGGATGGCGCCTACGAACCTCCCTTGCCAACATCACACCGTTCATGCCGCCGGGCATGATCAAGTCTGTGAACAACAGGTCGTAAATCTCGCCGGCCTCGAATTTCTTCAGTGCTTCGCGACCGTTCAAAACGATATCAGCAGCGTAGCCGTAGTCCTCCAGAACCATTTTCGCAAGTTCTGCGACGTCGGGCCGGTCTTCTACAATGAGAATTCGCTCATGACCAGCACGGTTGTCCGGGATGCGAGGCGCGTCGATCTGGGTGACGCCTGCATCGTCTACCGGAAAATAGAGTCGCAACGTAGTACCGACACCCTCCTCCGTATAAATGCGAACGGCACCACCGGATTGTTTCGCAAACCCGTACACCATCGACAATCCCAATCCTGAGCCTTTGCCTTCCTCTTTAGTGGTGAAAAAGGGATCCATCACGCGATCTTTGATACTCGCAGGCATGCCGACACCGTTGTCGGTTACGGCAATGCTGACATAACGTCCCGGCAGCAACCCGTCGTATGAAACGCTCGCGAGATCACTGACGACGACGTTGCGAGTTTCAATTGAGATTTTTGGATTGGAACGCCCGATCAATGCATCCCGAGCATTGATGAATACATTCAATAAGGCTACCTCAGCCTGGGTCGGATCGATCCGACAGTTGCGCAGGCTTGCTTCCAGGTCGGTCTTAATAACGATTTCAGGGCCGAATGTGCGCTCCGCTAATGAGTGGGTGTCCGACACCAACGCATTGAGGTTAAGGACACGCCCTTGAAGTTTTTGCTTACGAGAAAATGCCAGGAGCTGCTTAGTCAGAGTGCTGGCGCGATCCACCGCAGATTTCGCGTGATGTACGCTTCGCTGCAAGCGTTCCCGGTCAATCGCAGGCTTTTCGAGTCCGCTCCCAATGAGGTTGATATAGCCGCCCATTACCTGAAGCAGGTTGTTGAAGTCATGAGCGATGCCCCCGGTCAACTGGCCCAACGCCTCCATCTTCTGTGCCTGACGCAATGCCTCTTCTGCATCACGTCTACGGCTCACGTCCAGCTGAGAGGCGAAGAAATAGATCAGCTCACCGGCATCGTTGTAGATGGGGGAGATAAAAAGTGCGTTCCAGAAGGAAGAGCCATCCTTGCGATAATTCAATATCTCAGTAGAAACATCCGTTCGCTCTGCAATGCCCCGACGAATGTCGTCGATCACCGATTGCTCCGTATCTGGCCCCTGAAGAAATCGGCAGTTGTGCCCCACAATCTCGGCGAGTGTGTAGCCTGTCATTTCAACAAATGCCCGATTAGCGAAGATAATTGGGTTATCGTCCCGATTAGGATCGGTAACGATCATAGGCATGCGGGTCGTCTCGACCGCTGCGAAAAAGATGTTTTTGCCAGGATGGCTGATGTCGCCGGTAGACGAGTTGTCAACTCGCGCTGTTTCAAGAGACATTTTGCAGCTCCACAGTACTGGCGCTAGCGGACTCACCTAGCCACACGCGCATCAGGAAATCAAGGAATCAAGGAACCAGTAGTTCTTTGATTTTGCCAATCAAAGATCCAAGCTCAAATGGTTTTTCAAAAACGGCGACGAAGAGATCCGGTCGCGAGGCGGCAACATAAGTCATAAAGTCCCTTACTCGTTGCGGCCTTGGATCTCAGACTGAGCTGATCGAAGAGAGCTAAAGCTAAAGCTAAAGCATTCGCATCGTCGATGCGGTAATCACGTTGATGGAATGGGTGTCTGCTGGACGGGCGCATCAAGCCCGGTACTGATCCGGGGGGTGTAACCCAAATCTACAAATCGCAATCCATCAATGACGGGCTGAGAGCATGGGCTGGCCCCAAATGCTATGGCAAGTTCAGCGTCTTCTGGAGCGAACAACGCCAACGTCTCCACGAGGACTGTGTCGATGATGAGCACGTAGGGATGCACCACAGCAGGACATAATTTCGAACAGAGCATATTCAAGTCGTGAATTGCGGCGAAAACAGCTGAAGCAGTGCCCAATGATTTGCTGTGCCAAGTTTGCATAGTAGAGCGCCATATCCGGTGACCTCGGTGTGACATCGACGCTTTCTAAGAGGTTCCGCATACGTGATGGCCGCTCGCTTACCCTGTTCGCGTTCGGTGGGAGATGTGCGGCGATCTACAGACATCAGTTCAAATGGACGTTGGCATCAGAAACGCCTTGCGTTGCCAGCGCTTTAAATTCATCAAAAGCTCGCTGTGCCTGCTCAACTTCCTGTTGATATTGTACCGCCCAGTCGAACAAGGCAGAAAACGGCTTTTGCAGCGTCAGCCCCAGGGCAGTGATCGAGTATTCCACCGCGATGGGCGACGACGTAATAACCCGTCTTGATACGAGACCGTTTCGCTCCAATCGTCGCAGTGCTTCGGTCAGTGCCTTGTGAGTGATTCCTTCTAACCGTCGCTTGATGGCATTGAAGCGCGCGGGCTCCGTGCACACCACGGTAAGAATCAGCACCGACCATTTGTTCGCAATCTGGTCAAGGACTGGACGAGTCGCCAACGCTTGGGCGAACACTTGCTCAGGGAGATTGGAGGTACTGGTTTCCATGGGTATATCTAGGCTCATTCAAGTGCGTAATTGACTCCCAGTATACAAAATATATCGTGATCACCAGCCCAAACTGGAGAATTGATCATGGCAAGATTGAGTGGAAAGACGGCATTGGTTACCGGGGGTACCAGTGGTATCGGCCTGGCGACAGCCAAGCGTTTCATCGAAGAAGGAGCTTTGGTGTTCATCACTGGTCGTAGCCCGGACTCGTTGGCTAAAGCGTTGTCTGGACTCGGCGAGCGCGCGATTGGGATAAGGGCGGACATCACTCGTCAAGAAGAACTACTTTCGATGGTACAAACCATCGAAGACCGCGCCGGGCAACTGGACATCCTTGTGATGAGCGCTGGGATCTCTGAACATTCCCTGCTCGTCGAGACCACCGCTGAGCATTTTGACAAGACGTTCGATACCAACGCGAAAGCGCCTATGTTTGTGATGAAGGAAGCTTTGCCGCTTATGCCTTCAGGGGCTAGCGTTGTGCTGATCGGTTCGATTGCGGGCTTCATTGGCACTGCGGGATATGGAGTCTACGGCGCCAGCAAAGCTGCGCTGCGTGCCTATGCCAGAACCTGGACAAGCGAACTCGCTGAGCGGGGTATCAGGGTGAACGTGGTCAGCCCAGGCCCGATAGACACGCCGATGTTTGACGGAGCATCTGATGCGGTAAAAAAAGCGCTCACGAATCTCATCCCTCTCCGACGCCTTGGCAAGCCCGAAGAAGTCGCCGCAGCGGCGCTCTTCCTGGCCAGCGATGAAAGCAGCTTTATCGCGGGATCTGAACTCTGTATTGATGGAGGTATGGCACAGGTCTGAAACTCCCTCCCACATACACGCATGCTGGCAGCTCGGCTTCCAGACCAAGCTGCCATTTCGATCATTTCGCCCTGTCGACTCGAAGATAAATCAAGAGGCGGCACCTCCCATTCCAACCTGACGCAAGCCTTGAATCCAAGTGCTGTTAATATTCAGCGCTTTTGCGAGCACGGAAATTCTCATACCAGGCATTCAACCGAGGATAATGCGCAGCGTAAGAAAGGTTGAATCGCTCCCGTGCTGTCTGAAATATCGGGAACACAGTGCAGTCTGCGATGGTGGGAATTTCCCCAGCCAGGAAAGCATTCTCCCCTATGGCTTGTTCCAAGACGGCCAGCAGCTCATCAACATGGCGATAAAGCATATCCGCGAATGCTTTGGAGGGCTGAGGTTCTTTTCGAGGAAAAGCGTTGGTCGTATTCCATAGCCAGAGCATGCTTCGTGCGATCAAATCATTACCTAGACGCTCCAATGCGCGCACCTGAGCGCGCTGCTCTGGGGATGTGCCTATCATGGTCGGCTCAGGAAACAGCTCCTCGAAGTACTCGACGATGGCCGCTGCTTCCGTGATAACCGTACCGTCATCGGTGACTAACGATGGCGCTCGTCCTGAAGGATTGATCCTCAGATATTCAGGTGTGCGATGTTCTAGGTTCGCGTAATCAAGCTCATAGCGAGGAACATCAATGCCCTTCTCAGATAGATAAATGGAAACCCTGCGCGGGTTTGTTCCCATGCGAAACTGATAAAGCATCATATCGCCCAACCTTCGCAAATGGCCGTTTGAAGCATCTGTATGCAGGCGTGGGGTCATCGATGAGATCCTCCTTCATATTCAGTCTTGCCGCCAAAGAAACGGATGAATTCGCTCGCAACTCGGTTGGAAGCTTCTTCTGGCAAATAATGACCAGCGCCCAGGATCACACTGCCCTCCACGTCCGTGGCCAAAGTTCGTAACGCGCTCATGATGGTGTCACCCGCACCCCGCTCAGCTCCGAGCGCCAGCACCGGCATTTCCAGAAACGTCTCTGAACGCTTGCGGTTGGCGGCTACTCCTTCGGGGGAAAGCGCAGACTGGTAGTAATAGCTGGCAGCGCGCAAAGCACCAGGTGCTGCAAGTTGTCGCGCATAGACAGCTACATCCTCAGGAGCGATCGTCCAGGATTGCATAGACTTGGCCTTGAACAGCCAGGTCAGAAACTCCTGCTCCCGCCCCGTGATGAGGATTTCGGGAAGTTGATCAAGCTGATTGAACGCAAAATGCCAGCTTCGGATATTCGCCTCGACGGGCGGCAGGTCAGTTCGGGGCGTCGATATGCCAGGCACCAGCGCGTCAAGCACAGCCAATCTGCGAACATCCGAGGGCCAGTCGGAGGCCAGTGCGTAGGCGATCCACGTGCCTACATCATGCCCCGCCAAGTCAATGGGGCCCTGCTCCAGCAAACCGATGATGTTGGCGAACTCCCGGATCTCAGCAGCCACCGCCCCTAGGCTATAGCCTTGAGCAGGTGCATCGCTTTCACCCATTCCTCTGGGATCGATTGCGATGACTCGACGCCCGGCTTTCACAAGCTCAGCCATGACATATCTCCAGGCATACCAGCTCTGAGGCCAGCCCGGTATCAGCAGGACAGGCTCGCCTGCCCCGCCTTCTACGTAGTGCAAGTTGACATCACCGACTTTAACGCTGGCGTGTCGAAACACACTCCAGAAGTCGCTCCGGGCGAAAAACTCCGCCCCTACAAACGTTGGCTGATCGGACTGGTTTTTCATGGCTACACTCCATATAGGAAACGATTGCTTCCAAATAGGGGAAAATTTTTAGTCGAGTAGTCTCATCAATTCATGCACCATCGAATTCATGGCTTTCGGCGAAGTACCGGTTTTTCCCAAGACCCTCATACCCTGCTGGACAGCCAGCATCAGTCGCGCGACGGCAACGCTGTCGATATCAGCACGAACCGATCCTTCAGCCTGAGCCGCTTCAATAAGACGCCGAAGTTGCATTTCACGCGATTTCTGTTGCACCGACACTCGCTCGGCAATTTCAAGGTCTGAAATCGCCAATTCCACAGCCGTCTCCACCACCAAGCATCCTGAACGGCCTGATTTGCCGACGCTCAGTTGGACATACTGCTCCATCAGTGCCTGGATCTTGTCTCGCGCGCAGGAACAGGCTGCAAGACAGCCATTGATAGATTGGGTGCGAACCTCGATATAACGCTCAAGTGCCGCCACGAACAGCCCACGCTTGTCACCCCAGGCTTTGTAGATGCTCCCTGCGGTGAGGCCGAGCGCAACTTGGAGGTCTGAAATCGACGACCCGTGGTAGCCATACTCGCTGAAACGCAGGACGGCCATATCGAGCGCCGATTCACTGTCGAACTCGCGTGGGCGGCCTGGGCGGGGTGATTGAGATGCAGTTTTGATCATGCGGCTATGATAGGTAATGATCGTTTCCAAATACAAGACTATCGAATGCCGCCTGTCGATCAAAGGAGCCCCCCTCGAAATCACCTTGCATGCACTGCGACCGGAGCTCCTCTTAACTGGCTCTCAAATCAACCGGCGGTGACCGTCATGCCGCCATCGGCCATCACGATTGAACCCACCATGAAACTGGCCCGATCCGACGCAAGAAATGAAACGATCTCGGCAATCTCTTCTGGCTGTGCGGCGCGTCCGATGGGCGCAGCCTCTCCATGCTTGGCCAGGAAGCCGGGCCCATCATCTACTACCTTATTCAAGATATTGGTGACGACGTCACCGACGCCGACCGCGTTGACACGAATCCCATGTTCGATGACCTCGATAGCGAGTGTCCGAGTCAGCTGGGCCAATGCCCCTTTAGATGCGGCATAGGCAGCAATCGTGGGAAAAGTGAAATATGAGGCATAGGATGCGATGTTGACGATGGCTCCGCTCTTGCGAGGGGTCATCACCTTGACAGCTTCCCGGCTATGGAGAAACGCCGCAGTGGCGTTAACTGCCTGGATACGTTCCCAGTCCTCACGCGTCATGTCTACAAGGAGCTTGTTGATGATAATCCCGGCATTATTCACCAAAATGTCGAGCTTACCGAACGTATCTACCGCCAGCCCCACCGCTCGTTCGGCGGCACCATCTTTGGAAATGTCGGAAACCAGTGGAACCAACCCTGGGCGGGCGAGATCTTCAACAGAGCGGTTCATGTCTTCGGCGATGACTTTAGCGCCCCGTGCATGCATCAGCAAAGCCACTGCTTTACCTATACCGCTTGCTGCGCCAGTGACCAATGCGACCTTGCCGTCTACTTCGCGAGGAAATTCAGCGTTGAAATCAACCATGTCGTTCTCCTTTAATACTGTCGGGCAGGCAACCTGCCGGTTCGCGCCTGCGCTTCTCCAAACACAGCCCGACTATCCCTCAGAACGTGGCGCTCATCTTTTGGCGATTTGCGCGGAATGTCGCGTTCTTGCTATGAAATACCTAGTGGATCCGCAGCAGCGTCTTAACTCGCGTTGCGGGCCGGAGACCGGCGTATGAAATCTCCCGTTGTTCGCCCCACAGCGCCTTCCGACGTATCGGAGAGTGCAACACGAACTTCCCCTGCGTCCATGTCTCTTCATCTCCCAGGCGCCATCCATACGATCACGTCTCGAACTGAGATCAAGGACGCCGTCGTGCTACTTTTCAGCCATCGCACTATTACTGAACCAATCCTCGTCCCGGCTGTGGTTGAGCCGCTATTGGTGCTGATATTGGCTGGTTCTGCGACAGTAGAAGAACGCGAAATTGGAGGAGACTGGCAGTCAGTGTCAGTCAAGGAAGGAGATTTCTTCCTGACCAATACGAGCGAAGCATACGAGATGCGCTGGACGACGCATGGCTGCGAGACATTCGAAGTCATGCATGTCTATCTAAGGCTTTCCTACATCAACAGTGCCGCCAAGGAACATCTCGGCACGGTCGCATTCCCAGTGGTGTTCAAAGACGTCTCGGGAGAGCAGGACGAACGGGTAAGGTCGATGCTCAATCAACTGAGGCACGAGGTATTAGAACAACCAGGGCCTAGCTTCCTCATGATCAGCGGCCTCGTGCAGGCCTTGGCAGTGCATCTGACACGCAACTATCTATGCCTTTCAGGGCATCCTCCACGCAATACTGCGTTGCAGGCCTACAAACTTCGTCGCGTGATCGATGCCATGCATCAAGCTCTTGCAGATGACTTCAGTCTGGTTTCTTTTGCAAAGGTGGCAGATCTGAGCGAATACCATTTCAGCAGGCTGTTCAAAGCGTCTACAGGTTTTTCACCACTTCAATATTTTATCCGGTTACGTATGAAGCGGGCTCAACATCTGCTGCTTGAAACCGGTATGAGCATCATCGATATAGGCGCAGAAGTGGGCTACTCCAGCCCGAGCCATTTCTCGCAGGTGTTCCGTCGAGAGGTTGGGGTGACGCCAAGCGGTTACCGAAAGTGAATCGGCCATTGTTGGGCCATGTGCAACGGCTGCCCGGGGCATTATCCTGAAAAGGGTGTGAAGATGTCGACTACAAGGCCTAGCAGCCAAAAACTCACTCATTGCGCGAACCAGGAGATGCATTGCTTGAGCCCGGTATTTTTTTACTTCGACCTTGTCTCTCCTTACGCGTATTTGGCCTCTAATTACATTGACCCGATAGCCAAAAAACACGGACGTGAGGTGCAGTGGAAACCTTTTCGCATAGGGGTTGCAGTCGTCAAAGTCATGGGGCTCAAACCCGCCATGGATACCCCGCTAAAAAATGACTACATCCGCACTGACGTGTTGCGTTTGGCAAAGGTACTCGGCCTTCCGATAACGTCCAATCTCGAAATGTTCGATCCCATCCCGGCCCAGCGCTTGATACATGGAGCAGGTACTGAACACCGTGCGGGCTTATGCAAAGCATTGCTTAAAGCACGATGGGCAGACAACCTCGATCTGACCAACCCTACGATACTGACCCACGTTGCTGAGACGGTAGGCGTTTCGCCGATCACCGTGCAGGAAGCTCTCAGGAAGCCTGAAACCAGGTTAGCAGTCCGTCAGGCGACCGAGGCGGCCATCCTAGATGGAGTATTCGGATCGCCTACCTGTAGAGTCGAAGAAGAACTCTTCTGGGGCGTGGATAGATTATGGCTGCTTGAGCACTATCTGGCCCAAGGTGAAAACTATTCGGGAGCTGACGGCATTCATTTTACAAAACTGTCGTAGCAAGACAGTGAACGTCCGATGTTCTGAACTTGCGCTGATGTGAACTTCCAGAGAGTGCAATGCCCGATATCAGTGAGTCCGACATCACCTTATGCCAATGCTGCTTGCCGGTCACTGTGATCAGGCACGTTGAGAGGTGCAAACGCTATCCCAGCTGTCTAGGCGTTTATGCGCTGTCCCTTCTCATCGCTGCCCCAGGCATCTCCTTCGCTTCAGACCCGATTAAGACGCCGATTCGGGTTGTCACTGAGGAATTGCCGCCATACAACATGGCAGAAAACGAAGTGTCGAGCTGACTTCAACAACTGAGTCCCAGGTCTCAGATCCGGCAGCGCAATGGGCATCCGATGGTGATCTCGATGAAATGCTATGCATGCTTGGGCAATCCAATGCCCAGGTGAACAGACTGATCGGACAACTGGCTGCTCGATACGACGAGAACACCGACAGACTCAATCCCGCATCTCAAACAGACGCTTCATCTTTCTGAACAAGCCGGCCAGCCTCAATTTCGGTCACAATTGAACTGAGCTTGCTCTCCTCTCGCTGAAACATCGCGATCATGCGATGAAGCGCTTGGGCGTCAGGCTCGTCACTCGCCTGAATCAACCGATCAGCAATTCTGACCAGTTCGACTGCCGACCACTTGAGATCTGCGGCCAAGCCTTGAAGATCTCTTCGAAGAGTGTGGTTGTTACTGGTCATGCTCGACGCTCCTGTCTGTTTCCACTAATGCCTTATCGGCAGTGAATTGGGTTAACTGTGCGCTGCCCGTCAGACTCACCTACGCTTTTGCACATCCACAGGAGGTGAGAGATGCAATTCAGGAGTCCGGGGTTTATCGCAATAACTATCGTTTTTCTTCTGGTCGAGTCCCTCCTCGCCTGGGCGCTGTATGGCTATAGTCGCCATCCCGGGCCATTCGGATACGCCGAATCTGAACCTCGGCTCATGCACGGAAAGTTCGTACATGAAATTGGGCCAGGAAAATCCCGCTATGCCCCATCACAGTATCTGTTTGTGGACGTTGAAACGGGGAAGCTGAAAAACTGCATGACCTCTTCACTCGCACCGCGATGTCATTTGATAGGGATAAAGGCAAGGTCTTCAGCCTCCAGATCATCAACGATCAAATCGTGACGTGTGAGCTAAATGGTCAGCAGCTTTGTACTCCAAAATGCACCTCATGGCCTCAGTGTGAAAACATCAAAGTCGCGGTTATGACGGCCCAAAGAAACGAAAATTGGTGGACTTTGCTGGTCGTATCCATGGCTTTTGCATGTACCTTTTACTGGAAGGTTTGGCGCCCTGCGTCCAACCAGCGTCAACAGAGAGAGGCATGAGGTGATCATCTCCAACATTTCGGGCGCCCTAAGCCTTGAGCGGTATCAGCGCATGCCGGCCCCGTCTTTCACTGTCACCTCGCTTTTAGCCTGCAGAATCGAATCATGTATCTATGCGGCCTTAGTGAGCCGCGCGTCTGTGGTGGGATATCCACCGCTCGCATCGTCTTACCAGATAGCCTGAGTGCGCCTGAAGAATTAGGGTAGCCGAATATGACCGGCACCACGGCTACCCCATCTGCCGATTCATGCCACGAAAACCTTCGATGTCTGCCCGCTCGCTTTACTTGGACTCGGTAGCGTAGGTTGGCGAACAGCCAGCGCTCAGGCTTGATTACCAGGAGGGTACGAAGCGAAGGCAGCTTGGCGGGGAGTAATGCACATGGCCAATACTGCCCTCACTTAACTTCCGCCTCGCAGGCCTTTTAGCATCCCCTGAACAGATGTTGGCGTCACAGGGAGAGAGGAGCACTCAACTTATGGCCTAAGTCACTCTTATCAATGCCCTGATCATTACAATCGCTGTCATCATTCACTACGAATGTCTACTGCGGATGAACATACTGATGCCCCGGCTGAGCATCTGGCATCGGTTCAGATTAGTCTTTGGTGTATTAGGGGCTCTATCCGCTCATGCCATTGAGGTGTGGATTTTTGCGCTGGGCTATTACCTGATGAACGCATCGGACAGCATGGGCAAATTAACAGGCAACTACGACGGTAGCCTTCTGGATTCCGTCTATTTTTCTTTTACCACTTTCACGACAATTGGTTTCGGGGACATAACGCCCATTGGCCCGCTTAAATTCCTGACCGGGCTGGAAGCCTTAACCGGCCTTGTTCTCATCACCTGGACAGCATCGTTTCTGTTCATCGAGATGCAAAAATACTGGAAAAAATGAAGGTGCTGTCTCGCCAGCTGACGCCTGCATTGCTCGCTGTTCGCGGGTTTAATCGCACTCAGTCTCCATGCCTCCCTACATGCGACATAGGATTACAATGCCCAAAAAAAGGGAGCCCACGATGTCACCAACCTATCCCCCTCGCCGCGCGAACGAGAGTAAGAAGAGTAATCCGCAACATATCCCGATGTGGAGCGCTTGGTAGCGGATGGAGACCTGGTCAAAATCGGGCCTGGGTACAGTGCTCAAACCGAAATCGGCTTCGAAGCCATCGCCCCCTACATTGTCGGCCTGAGCATCGGTCGCAACGGTAAACCGACCGTTTACCGCCTCGCCCGCCGAGCGCTGTGATGCGATCGGGCGTGCCAACGTTGCAGCCTAACGAGGCAACATCCGTCTAAGCGTGTTATCCCGCACGTAGTAATGATGGAACAAACCCGCCGCCGCATGCAGTCCGATCAACCAATAGCCCAGACTCCCCAACCATTCATGCCAGCCTTTGATTTGCTTGGCCAGTGCTGGGTCAAGGGCAATAGGCGCCGGTATGGAGAACTCGAAGTACGGCACAGGTTTTCCTCCAGCAGCCAGCATCAGCCATGCCAACACGGGTGTGGCGATCATCAGGATGTACAGCAACCCATGCATCACATGGGAGAGCCCGATCTGCCAAACGGGTGGCCTAGGGCTTATCGCCGGCGCCTTGTACATCAGGCGCCCCAGCAAGCGAATCCAGACCAGCGCAAAGATCGAAAGACCAAACATCCCGTGCAAGCCCAGGAGTGCAGAGCGCAATGTGCTGCCGCGTGGCGCCAGCCCTTTGAGTTCTATACAGGCATAGACGCCGACAAACAGCGCAAGCATCAGCCAATGCAAATACATGGAGAGTTTGTCGTAACGAGGTAAAGGTGACGTCATGTCGATGCTCGCTTTCAAGAAGTGGATGAACAGGCCGTGGAGGCGAGCGGACTGTGCCGTAGCTGTCTTAAGGAAATCTGAAGAAGGTTGCGTGCTCCCATTTTCTCACCTTCAGACTTCGTTAAGAATCGACGCTGATACTCCCCTCCATTCACCACTGGGGAGGAGCCTCACCCATGCAGGGTCTGGACTGGAATGTTTGTCTACCGCTGAGCTTCGGAACCCCTGAAGCACCCGCCCTCTCACTCCATCGCGCTCTGGCACAAGAGCCGCTGCGCGAAGGTTTCGAAGCCTTTATCCAGCAGCGCTTTCGCAAAGCCCATAACGCCGAAATTCGTCAGTTCATGCCTGAGTTATTCGGCCTGAACGATGGCGCGGGTAGCTTGTGTGCAGTCGCGGGGATACGCACCGCGACCTCAGGCGCGTTGTTTCTGGAGCACTATCTGGACGAGCCGGTCGAGCGTGCTATCGAGACCCTCGCGGCACGACCGGTCGATCGCCAAGGTATTGTCGAGGTCGGCAACCTGGCCGCAAGCACTTTGGGCAGTGCCAGGCTGAGCATCATCACGGTGACTTGGTTACTTGCGATGGGGGGCTTGGAATGGGTGGCGTTCACGGGCAATGCCGGGTTGGTCAACAGCTTTAATCGCTTGGGTCTGCGCCCTGTCACGTTGTGCGCTGCCGACCCGATGCGGCTGGGAGATGATCGCCACGCCTGGGGCAATTATTACGACACTCAGCCCAGCGTGCATGTTGGGGACATACGTTCAGGCTTTTTGCATTTGAGCCACAGCGGGGTGTTCAAGCGATTTGGATTGCCACTGACCTTGGAGCGCAGTTGCCATGTCGCCTGAATTGAATAATTTTCGCCAGCGGATCGCAGAGCTGGCGACCAGTCAGCCATACGCCTATGCCCTGTGGGGCGACGAACTCAAGCTCGACTACGCCGAACTGGAAGCTGAGATTCGGCTGCGCCAGCAGATATTGCGCGACATGAATGCCAAGGTGGTAGCTGTATCGCTGGAGAACGGGCCTGAGCTGATGATCTGGGATCTAGCGATTCTGTTCGAGGAACTTGCCTGCCTAACGCTGCCGCCTTTTTTCACCGCCGCTCAGCGCCTTCACTGCCTTGAACAAAGTCAGGCCGATCTGGTCATTGGCAGCGTCGACCATGAAGATGAAATCGAGCAAGCGGGTTTTCAATCCCGCGATGGCTTCTGGATCAGGCCTGCGGCTGAGTCCTCGCCGCTTCCAGCGGGCACCGCGAAGCTGACTTTCACCTCAGGCACCACCGGCACGCCAAAGGGCGTATGCCTGAGCGCCGACAGCGTGCTATCCGTTGCCCGCGAACTGCATCACGCCAGCGAGTCGCAACACCCTCGTCACCATCTCTCATTATTGCCATTGGCCATTTTGCTGGAAAACATCGGCTGCTATGCGGCGCTGTACGCCGGCGCCATGATCAGTCTGCCCAGCCAACGCACCTTGGGCATGCGGGGTGCAAGCGGCGTGGATCTGCCGAGGCTTCTGTCTACGCTCAAGCTTCGCCATCCGCACAGCATGATTCTGGTGCCGCAACTGCTGTTGCTGTTGGTCACGGCCTGTGAGATCGGCGCATTCGACAGCGGTGAGTTGCGCTTCGTTGCTGTCGGAGGCGCCAAGGTCAGCCACGAGTTGTTGCTGCGGGCCGAACTGGCTGGCGTACCTGTTTATGAGGGCTACGGACTATCCGAATGCGCCTCGGTTGCGGCACTAAATCGCCCTGGCGCGCATCACCCCGGCAGCGTCGGCCAACCATTGCCGCACGTGCAGATACGTCTGGCTGACGACGGTGAAGTCTTGATTGCTGGATCTGGAATGCTGGGCTATCTCGGCGACACCCACCCTGTGCCTGAATGGTGGCCGAGCGGTGATCTGGGTGAGTTCGATGCCAACGGTTATCTCTATCTGCGTGGACGCAAGAAGCATCAGTTCGTCACCAGTTATGGACGCAACGTCAACCCCGAGTGGGTGGAAGCAGAACTGACTCAACGCGGTCGCATCGGCCAGGCATTCGTCTACGGCGAAGCGATGGCCCACAACCATGCGCTGATCTGGCCGCTGCGCCCTGAAACCACTGACCTGCAAATCGCCGATGCTGTTGCTCAGGCTAATCAGGCGCTGCCCGACTACGCCCGTGTACATGGCTGGACGCGGTTGGAGCAGCCATTCAGCACGGGTAACGGCATGGCGACGACCAATGGCCGGCCCAAGCGGGAAGCCATTCTGGCGTACTACCGACATCTTTTTATCGAGCCTGCACGAGCCGAGGATCATCCATCATGAGTTTTTTCGAGACGCTGCAAAACGCCACGCGCACCGAGCGCGAAACGCTGTTCAACCTGCCGATTATTCACCACGCGCTATTTGGTCAGGTGACGCTGGAGAGTTATACCGCCTTCCTGACCCAGGCCTATTACCACGTACGCCATACCGTGCCGTTGATGATGGCCTGTGGCGCGCGCCTGCCCTCACGGCTGGAGTGGCTGCGGGGTGCAGTGTGCGAGTACATCGAGGATGAATACGGGCACGAGCAGTGGATTCTCAACGACCTGCGCGCCTGCGGTGCTGACGCTGACGCGGTACGTGACGGCACGCCGGGCCAGCCCATCGAGTTGATGGTCGCCTACCTCTATGACCTGATTGCCCGGGGCAATCCCGTCGGTCTGTTCGGCATGGTGAATGTCCTGGAAGGCACCAGCATCGCCCTGGCAACTCATGCAGCGGGTAGCATTCAACAACGCCTTGGCTTGCCTGCCACTGCATTCAGTTACCTCAGTTCCCACGGCAGCCTTGACGTCGGGCACATGGAAACCTACCGAAAACTGATGGATCGTATCGATGACCCGCAGGATCAGGCAGCGGTGATTCGGGCCTCGAAGATGGTGTATGCGCTGTACACAGACATGTTCCGGCAATTGCCTGCCGCGCTCGCCGAATCTGAGAAGGAATCCGCTCATGCGTCTGTCTGAAGCCCGTGTCGTCTTGACCGGAGCCAGCGGCGGAATCGGCATGGCCATCGCCGAAGCCTTATGCAGCCACGGTGCAGAGGTGCTGGCGGTATCCAGGCATCAGGAACCCCTGATCGGGTTGCAGATGCAGTACCCCCACTTGCTGCACTGGGTCAAAGCTGACCTGACCACTCCCGAAGGTCGTCAGCATGTGCTGATGACAGCCCAGGCCATGGAGGGCATCAACCTGCTGATCAATGCGGCGGGGCTCAATCACTTCGCGATGCTGGAGCAACTGCCAAGCCGTGAGATCGACGCGATGCTCAACATCAATCTGCATGCGCCGATCCTGCTTACAGGCCTGATGCTACCCATGCTGCGCAGTGTCAAACGCGCGATGATCGTCAACGTCGGCTCGACCTTCGGGTCGATCGGTTACGCCGGCTACGCCACTTACTGCGCCAGCAAGTTTGCCCTGCGCGGGTTCTCCGAAGCCTTGCGTCGGGAGTTAGCGGATACGCGAGTCGGCGTGCTGTACGTGGCCCCACGGGCGACCCGTACCTCGATGAACGGCCCAGCGGCACGCGCTTTGAATACGGCTCTCAAGAGCAATGAGGACGACCCTCAGACCGTTGCCGCTGCCGTGGTCAGCGCCATCGTCGGCAATCAGCGCGAACTCTACCTCGGTTGGCCGGAGCGATTTTTCGTGCGCCTCAATGGTTTGCTGCCCGCCGTGGTTGATCGCTCCCTGCGCAAGCACCTGCCGCTGATTCGTCGATTAAGCAACACCCCTTTTGAGGAGAAACCTAAACCATGAAAGCCCTGCTGATCACCCTGCTCTCGTTGTTCATTACACCCGTCTGGGCCATGGATGCCCCTGACCAACAACGCCTGGCAGCCATTCAACAGGAATGGGCACACATTCAGTATCAGTTGCCTGAAGACCAGCGTGTCGCCGCGTTCGAAAAACTCGCGTCCCACTCAACTCAGTTCAAGCAGGAGCGACCCACTGCTGCCGAAGCCTGGATCTGGTCAGGCATCGTCACCAGCAGTTGGGCCGGTGCGCAAGGCGGGCTCGGCGCGTTGAGCAAGGTCAAGCAGGCCAAGGCTGACCTGGAAAAGGCGCTCTCGCTCGATCCTGCCGCCCTGCAAGGCTCGGCCTATGCGAGTCTGGCTGCGCTGTATGATCGAGTGCCCGGCTGGCCCATCGGCTTTGGCGACGCAGACAAGGCTCAAGGTCTGTTGGAGCAGGCGTTGAAAATCAATCCCCACGGCATCGACCCGCTGTACTTCTGGGACGATCATCTTTTTCGCCAGGGGCACTATGCTCAAGCCAAAGCAGCGCTGGAAAAAGCCCTGCAAGCCGCACCGCGCCCCGGTCGGGAGTTGGCCGATAGTGGCCGACGCAAGGATATCCAGCTGCTGCTGGTCGACGTTAACAAGAAGCTGAAATGACGGAGCTTGCATGCGCTTGCTGTTGATCGAAGATGATGTTGCGCTGGGCGAAGGGATTCACCAGGCATTGAGCCGAGAGGGTTACACGGTCGATTGGGTGAAGGATGGCAACAGCGCACTGCATGCGCTGCTCAGTGAAGGGTTCGATCTGGCGATACTCGACTTGGGGCTGCCCAGGCTGGACGGCCTGTCAGTGCTGCGTCGCCTTCGCGAAAGCGGTTCTGCCCTGCCCGTCTTGATTCTCACCGCGCGCGATGCCACCGAAGATCGCATTGCCGGCCTGGATGCCGGCGCTGACGACTACCTGATCAAACCCTTTGACCTCAATGAACTCAAAGCGCGGCTGCGCGCCTTGCTGAGGCGCAGCGCAGGGCGCGCACAGGTGGCGATCGAGCATGCAGGCGTCCGGCTCGATCCCGCCACGCAACAAGTCAGCTATCACGCGACGCCCGTTTCCTTGACCCCTAAAGAGTACCAGTTGCTGCATGAGCTGCTGTCTCCCCCAGGCCGGGTAATGACTCGCGAACGCCTGACTCAGCTGCTCTACGGCTGGAACGAAGAAGCCGACAGCAACACCCTGGAGGTGCATATCCACCACCTGCGCAAGAAGTTTTCCAGTGAGCTGATTCGCACGATCAGAGGAGTGGGCTATCTGGTGGAGGATCGTCTTTGACCTCGATACGCCGTCGTACCCTGACGCTCATCATTGGCCTAGTCCTAATCGGTCTGACGATCCTGACGCTGGCCAATATCCATGACAGCAATCATGAGATCGCCGAAGTCTACGACGCGCAACTCGCCACCAATGCCCGGTTACTCCAAGGCGTGATGCGCATGCCGTTGGCGCGCCAAGAGCACGCCCAGCTGTATCAGGCCTTCAATCAGGCGCTGGGGCAGGCAGACCCCAAGGTCGATGGTCACCCTTACGAGAGCAAGATCGCCTTTCAGGTGTGGGATCTTCAAGGCAACCTGCTGGTGCATACTCCTAGCGCGCCAAGCTTGACTCGGGCGCCGACCTACACCGGGTTCAGCGATATCAATGATCTGGGAAAACATCAGTGGCGCACCTTTGTGCTCAAGGACGAGACGCATAACCTGCTGATCTGGGTGGGCGAGCGCGATGACGTGCGCTCCGATCTGGTCAATCGCATCGTGCGCCATACCGTACTACCCAATCTTATCGGCAGCCTGTTGTTGATGGCCGCCATCTGGCTGGCCATTGGCTGGGGCTTAAAACCGTTGGCTGATCTGGCCGCTACATTACGTGGTCGGCACCCTGGCTCACTGGAGCCTCTGCAACTGGCGCCATTGCCCAGCGAACTCGAACCGATGCAGGCAGCCCTGAACCGACTGCTGGGGCAGATTCAGGAAGTGCTGAGCCGTGAGCGGCGCTTTATCGCCGATGCTGCTCACGAGATGCGCACGCCGCTTGCGGTGCTCCGAGTACACGCCCAAAACGTGCTGGAGGCACAAAACGATGAGCAACGGCGGGAGTCGCTGGACTACCTTGTCGTTGGAGTCGACCGTACAACACGGTTGGTTAATCAGCTGCTGACGATCGCCCGGCTGGAACCGGGCACTGGCCCGGTCAAAACCCAGCAGGGAGACATTGTCGCTGCGATACGCGAAAGCCTTGCGCAGATGACACCCTGGGTGCTGAGCCGAGGTCTTGAGCTTTCCTTTGAGTGCTACGAACAGGCGCATCTGCTGAACACTGACTTCGCGGCCATCGACATCGCTCTACAGAATCTAATTACGAATGCGGTGAATTTCTCGCCAGCAAACGGGCAAATCAACGTCACCTTGGTCTTAAAACATGACGGCTATGAGTTGAGTGTTGCGGATCAGGGGCCCGGCATCAGTGATTCTGATCGTGAACGTCTCTTCGAGCGTTTCTACAGCAAAGGCAATGACCAGGGTGTCGGGCTAGGTCTGGCAATCGTGCAGACAGTCGCGATGCGCCTCGGCGGCGCGGTTCGACTGGAAAACAGAGTACCTACAGGGCTGATTGCCAGTCTCGCGATTGCTGTTGCCTCTCAATAGTTTAGTGAGATAGAGAATCATGACGTTTGCAAAAGTCGTTGTCCGCTATGGGCAGTCGAATGCGGACACTCGCCCCGCCACTTGAATGACTAAAACCGAAACAGATCTTCCCAAGGACAAAATACATCTGTAAATTCGTATATATGCATAAACGAATATTCAGGTTAGCGATGTTGATTCAACCCCACGCCTTCTTCAAGTGTCTCGGTGACGAAACCCGTGCCCGGATCATGCTTATGCTCGCTGCCGAGGGCGAGCTATGTGTCTGCGAGCTGATCTGGGCGCTCGACGATCCCCAACCAAAAGTCTCCCGACACCTTGCACAGTTGCGTACCTGCGGGCTGCTGGAGGATCGCCGTCAGGGGCAGTGGATTTATTACCGCCTTCATCCAGAACTTCCTCAGTGGGCAGTAGACGTACTGCAAACGACGCTTGATGCTAACCGTTCGTGGCTAGGTGATGACCAGGGTCGCCTGGCTTCCATGGAAGGTCGCCCGGTACGCCAGGTTTCCTGCTGCTGAGTGTTTCTGGAGAGCTGAGGGTTACTACTTCCAAGTCGGCTGCGTACTCACCTTTCCCATTCTACTTACAACACTGGCAGCACTTGCCGTGCGCTTGAGCATCAGCGCGTAGGAGTTAGCTTATGAAGATCCTGTTCATGTGTACGGCCAATAGCTGCCGCAGCGTCCTGTCAGAGGGGTTGTTCAATCATCTGGCCCCGGACGGGGTCACTGCCATCAGTTCGGGCAGCTTCCCCAGCGGCAAACTCAATCCGCGTGCGGTGAGCACTCTGCAAGGATTGGGAATCGACACGTCCAGCCTGTACAGCAAAGGCTCGGAAGCCTTCGCAGACACACCACCCGATGTCGTCATCACCGTGTGCGACAAGGCAAGCGGCGAACCTTGCCCGGTATATTTCGGCCCGGCCATCGAAAGCCACTGGGGCCTGTCCGACCCGTCCGAGGCAGACGGCACTGATGAGGATATTCAGGCCGCATTCGATGCGACGGTTGAACACATCAAGAGGCGATTTGCCGCGTTCTTCACCCTGGATCTGAAAACGCTTCAAAGTGCTGATCTGAAGCAAGCCCTGGAACGAATCGGAGAACTGTGATGAGCGAATTTGATACGGACTATGCCGACACCTTTCCAGCCCTTGATCTGTCGCTGATGGATCTCCCCAGCACCGATAAGCTGGGCCTGGCAGATGCTGCGAACGTCAAGCCACGTATCCTTCTGCTCTATGGATCAACCAGAGAGCGGTCGTTCAGCAGACTGCTGACGCTGGAGGCAGCACGCCTGCTCCAACACATGGGTGCCGAGACGGTGATCTTCGATCCGTCCGGGCTGCCGTTGCCGGATGACGCGCCGGTCGATCACCCTAAGGTGAAGGAACTACGCGATCTGGTGCTGTGGTCAGAGGGTCAGGTGTGGTGTTCCCCGGAACGCCATGGCGCGATGTCTGCAGTGTTCAAAGCACAGATCGACTGGATTCCGTTAACCATGGGCGCCGTGCGGCCTACCCAAGGCAAAACGCTCGCGATGATGCAGGTGTGCGGCGGTTCGCAGTCCTTCAACGCCGTGAACCAGATGCGTGTTCTGGGTCGATGGATGCGCATGCTGACCATCCCGAACCAGTCATCGGTGCCCAAAGCCTATCTGGAATTTGATGACGCAGACCGAATGAGGCCTTCGCCGTACTACGACCGTGTAGTCGATGTGATGGAAGAACTGGTCAAGTTCACGCTGCTGGTTCGTGGCCGTGAGGACTATCTGGTTGACCGCTATTCTGAACGGAAAGAGAGCGCCGAGGCCCTATCGGCACGGATGAATCAGCGCTCAATCTGAGCCTGCTCTCGCGAGACCGGCTCCTACCTGAGCAGCGAGTATTTCAAGTGCTCAGGCAAGATGAACCGGGCGTCCGCTTCCGGCGAAAAAGCGGACATAGATAAGCCATGCATATAGCAAAGGCGGTCACCGCTGCAGGCTGGCCCATGTGGATCTTTCATTCAAGAGATGCCGGGCGTGACGGCACTCACAGTCACGCGAAGCAGAGCGCAGAACCCATCTATATCCAAAGGGCGGCTAAGGAAGTAACCCTGGCCTTCATCACAGAGCGCAGACTTCAAAAACTCCAGATGTTCCTGTGATTCGATTCCCTCAGCGGTTACCGTTAGCGATAGCGCGTGACCTAAGCCAATGATTGCTTCGATAACCGATCGATCATCGTCGTTAGCTCCCAGCCGATTGAGAAAGCTGCGGTCAATCTTCAGTCCGTCGAACGGAAACGTTCGTAGGTAGCTCAGTGATGAATATCCGGTACCAAAATCATCCATGGCGATGCGGATCCCCAGGCGTTTCAGCGTTCGCATGATCTCCAGAGCCCCTGGCGCATCGTCCAGCATGACACTTTCTGTAATCTCGAGCTCAACCCTGCTGGGCTCAACTCCCGACTGGAGCAACGCACGCTGCACGCGCTCAACCAGATTGCCGCGTTTGAACTCGGATGGCGAAAGGTTCACGGATACAAACAGATGATCAGGCCAACTGGCGGCGTACCGCAAAGCGGTTTCCATGACCCAATTGCTCAACGCCAAGATCAGACCCGTCTCCTCGGCAATCGGAATGAAGGTGTCAGGGGAAATCAACCCCCGCTCCGGGTGCTGCCAGCGTACCAGCGCTTCAGCACCCACCATTTTGCCGTCTGTGATACGAAAGCGTGGCTGGAAATGCAAACGGAGTTCGCCATGCTTGATCGCAAAACGCAGATCACTCTCCAAGCGGCGGCGCTCCACAATCTTCGAGTTCATGTCACCCGCATAGAATCGCCAAGTGTTGCGCCCTCCCGACTTGGCCTCATACAGCGCAATATCTGCGTAGCGAAGCAATTCAGTGGCTTCGGTGGCATCTGCTGGCGCCATCGCAATACCGATGCTCGCACTGACGAACACCTCCTGCTCGCCGATCTGAATGGGCCTTTCAATCGACTCGATAAGGCGCTGGCAAAGCATTTCTACTTCGGCCTGTCCTTTTAGGTCAGTCAGAATCAGGACGAACTCATCACCACCGATACGCGCTACCAGATCCCCATGTCGAACGCGATCGGCGAGACGACTGGAGATCTCGTTCAATACCGCATCACCGGCAGCATGGCCCAACAGATCATTGACTGGTTTGAATCGATCGAGGTCGAGGCTAAGCATGACCAGCGGTCGCTCGGATGTAGGTTGCGTCTTGAGTTTGCCATCAAGAAACTCCCTGAGCCGGGTGCGGTTCGGCAAGCCAGTAAGAGAATCATGCTGGGAAAGAAACTCAATCCGTCGCCGCGACTCGACCTCCTCAGTAACGTCTGTCGCAGTACCCCTGAAGCCCTGATCAGCCATGGCTCTGGCGGACAGACGTGTAACATGTTGATGGCCTTTGGGGTCGACATATCGGCACTGGACACTGACATCCGGACGACGATTGGGAATACTCAGCCACTGGCTCACTGTTCCCAATTCGGTGCATAGCAGCAGATCCATACGCACGCCGATCCATTCATGTCTGGCCAGCCCCGTAACGCGTTCAAATCGCTCAGACAGGTAGGTAAAACGCCCTTGGCTATCGATTTCCCAGATCCAATCGGAACTCGCCTCGGCCACGTCCCGAAAGCGCGCCTCGCTGATGGCCAGCGCTGTCTGGCTGAGCTGCAGGGAGTCGTAACTAGCATCAAGTGCCTGAGCACTTGCGGTCGTGCGACGCAATATCGCCCAGGCCATTAGACACACCAGTAGTGCGGCGAAACCGATCAAGGGCAAGCCCAAGCCAAGAAGGCGCTCGCCCGGTTTCGGTGGCTCCCAGTGCAAGCTCCCGGCCACACCGTTCTCACCCAAGGCGAAGACTGAACCTCCATTAAGTTCGGCGGCGGTGGCGATGCGTAACGCATCGACTCCATAATCTTTGCCAAGTGTCTCAAGCCTAAAGTTGTCGAGGATGTCAACGAAGATCAAGACCGAGGGAAGTCCGTCGTCCGGCGACACTGTAGGGTCTGTACCGGGGGTAATCGCCGCAGCCCCGACCAGCGCCGGTCGCCCACCGATATTTACGAAGTGGGTGATAGGTGTTTCTGCATCGGCCCCGGATCGAGCCTTGGTCAACACATCCGGCAGAGCCTGCTTGAGCCAGCTGGAAGCATCTACCCGCTGCAACTGACCTTCGACTACCGAATACACCGTCTGATTGGCGCTGTTGACGACAAATATACCTTTGAAGCCAAAATCGCTATAAAGCGTTGGCCCGACGTTCTGCCGAACGTAGGCCCAATCGGTGTCTACCTTCACATGTAAGTGCTTATAGGCATCGCCCCAGAATGCGTAATCCTTGACCGTGGCGCTTATAGACTTTTCTAAAGCCCGCACGGCTTTATTGGTATAAAACGCGCTCTCGGTTTCCTCGTTGCGATCCAGGTCGTGAGCCAAATAAAGGATCAAATAACCGGCAAGAAAAAATACCCCCGTCAGCAAGCCCACGAACTTGAACAGTGACGTGCGAATGATCTTCACGCTTGAGCGTCTATGACCAGAGCCGACGACGGAAGGTAAGTGTTCAGGCATGGGGGACATCGCTAATTATTTACGGAGAGATTGGTAACAGGCTATCGGCCAAACCGAGACGAGGTTGAGCGGATAGAATGGAGAGTCCTCAGCTATCGATAGATAGATCCAGCTGGGGACTTTGGGTTGGAATAGCCGTGCCAACGCCCAACAGGCGAAACGGGGATATTGTGGAATGCAAGCGGAGCGCGCAGGTCTTGGCCGAAGGTGGGAGGATGGAAGCCCGACAGGGCCGAGACGAAGCGGTCACGCGTAGGCTCGGTTAACGACAGCCGTCCGCGACAGCGGCCCACCAAACTTCGATGGTAGCAATGAATGATGCCCTGACTGCAGAGCTGAACGCGCTGAAGGCAAGCTCAACTGAGAGCTCATTGAACACTGATCCTGAGACAAAACAGCTAAAGGAGTAGATGCCGCTGCGGTTTTGGCTGAGGTGTAGCAGGCCGTGGAGCCAGATGACCGCGATGAGTGCGCCATCATCACGGCGGCGAGCGACCAGCACATAACCGATATCCATGATCGCAAGCCATTGGTGCTTGCGCCTGAGCATGCGAGGGAGTGGGTAGACCCTGAGACGTCACCCGAGCGTGCGGCTGAGATCGCCATTGAGCATTGTCGGCCCACTGAGCAGTTTCATTGGTACAAGGTGGGCAAGGATGTGGGGAATGTGCGGAATCAAGGGCCGCATTTGATTACCCCCCTGTCTGGGCCCTCGGATGTCGACGACTAAGGCACCTGAGTTCAGTCGTATCTTAGGAGGTCAGATGATGAATCCAACCACCCCAGACGGTCGCTATTTCGTTGTCAAAGGACGGCTGTGGCGTTGTTCGAATCCGGCGCTCGATGAAGATGAGAGACAGCGATTAGTGAATGAACTGATGGAGGCCAGGCGAGCTGTGAAGGCCGCTAAGGCTTCAGGTTTTGCTAGCGAGATGAAGTCTGCTCGCGCAGCTGTTCGGGCTGCCAAGGTGGCTCTGGGAGAACGAGGGCCGGTTTGGTGGGATGACGGGGCACCGGATCTGAATAAACACATGGTGGACAACACGCCGTATTCGGATTGGTATCATCAGCTAAAACCACCGGCTGAAAGATAACGACTCTGGGTCAAGCGCTGTCACTACTATCCGCTCAGCAACAACGATTGTTGATACAAGACCAAAGTGCTCAGAAAACTCAAGGGGATTACGGATATCGATAGGCCCGGGCGCTGACGATGCTTGATAAAGCTAGGGCATGAAGCCCTAGCAGATCATTGTCGTCACTTTTTCTTTTTGGCAGGCTTATCACCTTTCTCAGATTTCTTAGCCTTGTCCGGCTTGCTATCAGCTTTTTTTGCTGACTTTTTCGGCTCAGTGGCCTTCTTATCTTTCTTTTCGGAAGACTTGGAAAGCGCGGATGCCGCAGCTGATTTCTTAGCCGGTGATGCCTTTTTATCCTTCAATTCCTTGCTAGCCTTCGAAGCATCACCTTTGCTTTTCTTGTCGTCTTTAGCCACGTCAACACCTCTCGGAATTTGCCTAGATTGGCAGGTGGCCTGCAGAGATATCCACAAGCTAACTATTAGGCGAGCGCTTGCGTAGGCGGTTCAATCTGTTTAGACGTTGGGGGGTTGGGTGGTTACTACGGGACATTGCCCTACGGTTTTTCAATTTCTAGTTAGTCGTGGAAAGACTTCCAGCCCAATGCATGAAACTGTTCTGGTTCACAGGGAAACTCCCGTCCACGCCTCGGAAATGAGCCAGAGCTGCTCTGCAAACTCGGGATTGGCCGCCCATCGCGCCACTCCCTTGCGACCTATCTCGAGGTTGTTGATCGGCGCGATATCACAGTCTTCGCAATAGACACCGCCCTTACCTTCCAATGCCGAACTGGTCGCGCACCACAGTCCCGTTGCCGCGCCCTGATCTAGATTTTTGAGGCCGAGCTCTGGTGCGATTTTTTGCTGGCCGCTCTCATCAAAGACGTCAAACGCATTGATCTCGGCGCTGGTCAGGTGACGTCCCAAGTCAGTTAGGATCTGACCGGGGTGAAGTGAAAACGCGCGTACGCCGAGGCTAGAACCGCGCTGGTCGAGACCCATTGCGAACAGCGCGTTGGCTGTTTTCGACTGACCATACGCCGCCCACTTATCATACGGACGACTAATGAAGTCGATGTCATCAAAGTCGACACCTGCTATCTGATGACCTCGCGATGACACCGAGACCACCCGGGCAGTGCCAGCTGCTACAAGTGCTGGCCACAACCCACACACCAGACGAAAGTGCCCCAGATGATTGATCGCGAACTGACTTTCGTGACCATCGAGATCTCGTGCCAAAGGCGAGGCCATGACGCCCGCACAATTGATCAACAACGAAAGCGGTTGTCCGCGCCGAACGAATTGAGCGGCGAAAGCTTGAATGGAGTCGGGATCGATCAGATCCATCGGGTGGACAGAGATACCCTCTTCGCCCGCCAGGGCCTTGCGCGCACGATCAGGGTCTCTGGCCGGAACGATGACCTGAGCACCTGCACGGGCCAGGCTTTTAGCGGTGACCAGCCCTAAGCCGGAATATCCACCGGTGACAACGGCCAGATGCCCAGCTAGATCCACCCCGGCCATGACTTCAGTCGCAGTAGTGGCAGCGGTGAAAGTTGAAAAAATAGGTTCCTGCGGCGTTGTCATGATGGGCTCCCAGTTAGATGGCGTGAGCGCCCATTGTTCTTTAAGATGTCTGGACGAAACAGTTCAGATAATCCAGGTTTCTGTCTTGATCATCCAAAATCCCGTTTCAGATCCCTTATCCGACGTACTCGCGCTGGCAGGGCTTCGCGCCGCATGCTCCGTGCGCCTGCAGGCAGGTGGGCAATGGGCCCTGCGTTTTCGACCGATTGAACTCAAATTCAACGTCGTGCGACGTGGTCAGTGCTGGCTGCGCATCGAAGGCAGCCAGCCGCGTCACTTGCGGGCGGGCGACTGCTTCGTGATTTCCCGCACCCCGTTTATCCTGGCGAGCGATCCGGAAGGCGATGCGGTCAACGCGTCCGATGCCTTCGCGCAGTTCAGCACACTCGCCACCCTGGGGGCCGGTGACGATGTGGAGTTACTGGGTGGCAGTGTGAGCCTGATCAATGCCGGCGCCGGCCAGCTTCTGTCGCTGCTGCCGCCTGCGATCATCATCAGTGCAGCATCGGGTGCCGCCTCGTCGTTTGCCTGGTTGCTGGATGAACTGGACAGGGAATGGCAGTCAGCTCAACCAGGCGCCAACGCCATGTGCAACGACCTGCTTCGTCTGATTTTCCTCCACGGGTTGCGCCATCACATCAGCACAGCCGATGTCGCCGACCTTGCCTGGCTGGGAGGCCTGCGCGACCCTGCTATCGCGAACGTGATGCGCGCCATTCATGGTGCCCCGGAGAAATCCTGGACATTGGCGCAGATGGCGGAGATCGCTTGTATGTCGCGATCCAGCTTCGCAGCACTGTTCAAGCATCGGGTAGGACATTCTCCTGTCGAGTACGCGACTCGTTGGCGCATGCAAGTTGCCGCCTCCAGGTTGTATGCGAGCCGCGAAAGTGTGGCAACCGTGGCAGCCTCCTTGGGTTATCTGTCAGACGCTGCTTTTGGAGTCGCCTTTCGCCGGGTTCACGGAAAAACGCCTGGGCAGTATCGGCGAGAGGCGGTACGTGAATACCTTCAATCGCCGTAATCGCACACGGTATTTCATTTCTGATAGGCAGTTCCGCCAGCAACTCCGTATAAAATTTGCTTAGATGCTTGATACACACTCCACCGCTTCGAGCGTCATCACCATGACAGTTACATCATCAGTGCCCCGCCTATAGTCCCGGTTCAAAACGGCAGCGATCACCGCCGGATGACGATGCAAAAGCCCTGGATAGTCATGCAGATCCCAACGTGATTTCAAACCATCACTGAATAAAATCAGTAACTGTCCTGCGCAACCAACTATGTTCGCGACAACGCCCTTCCGGTGACGGTGTCCAACGATCCCAGGGTACGACACCAACCCCCTCGACTTCTCTTGACCGATCAATATCGCCCCGATGTCACCGATCCCCAAGAAGCGCAACCTGTCCTGCGCAGCATCAAATTGGGCGATCGCCACAACCCCACCGCGAGTACCATGCATCTCTTGGTGAATCTCCTCGAGAAGCAAAACTGGCTCGGCAAAGGGGTCTCGATTGAATTCTCTTGCTCCGGCCATCGCCGCAGATTCGGCGTCCGGCCCATGCCCTAGACCGTCAATCATCAGCATACTCACCCGTTTGCCTTGTATCGCTATCTCCCATACGTCTCCACATGCCGGATCGTCACGCAGCGCATGCTGACTGATCCCCAAGCGCACATCTCTCACAATCGCGGAACGAGGGTAGAAACGCGTCAGAATCACGGTGCCACGATGGTCGGAATAAGTGTCGAGTACTTCAGTGTTGTGCTGGATCGAATGTGCCACCTCCCCCTCAAGACGTGTGCTAAAACCATCGGGTATAGGGGGTTGTAGTTCTGAAGCTGAGGAGAGATAAAGTGCGACGATTTCGATGCCGGGGTCTCCCCCTGGCAGAATACGGATGTGCAGTTCACCACCCATTTTGCCAGTGAGGATAGTCTTCGCGAGCTCATCAACACAGAGCTCCACGCGGCAGGTGTCATTGGCATCAAATCCAATCCGCTCAGCCGCAATCCGGACTCGCCGCGTCGCATACGACGCCTGAGTTCGATCTTCGATTAGCAACACCTGAGTGAGACTGGTGTGGAAGTTTAAATTCATCTTCGACCAACTCCTGGGCTGGCCAGAAGCTACGGAAAGGGATTAGGTTTCTGCAGGCCGCACAGCCTGATTGGAAATGCCAGGATGTCGTCATCAACGGTTACTCAGGAGGTTTCGGGCTCACAAGCTAGGGTTGCGATTCCTTGGGTACTGTATTTGTAATGCGCGTACCTGTTTCCGATCCTTTGAGGGGATTCGCCAACCCGCGTTCCATACTGTTTCGCACCTCCCCCGCACCACAGCGCTCGCAACGCCACAGCCTGTCATCTTCAACCCCACCCATCCCGCGATTTAGCCCTCCGTCAAAGACTATCGTCAATCGCCCCCAGTTCCCTTCTTGCGCCGCTGACGATAAATCTCCAACGGCACACCACCTTGGCTTATGTCCTCAATCTCGTGCTCATGGAAAATCACGGTCGTATCTTCACGGGGTTTGCCCATGACCTTGAACAGCAAATTGGCAATGCCTTCGTAGACTGCTGCTTTCTGATCTGCGGTGGTTCGATCTGCACCCGGCGCGGTGCCTTCACGGGTAACCAGGATGTTGACGATGGGCATAAGCGTTCTCCGAAATGATGCGAAGAGCGTTGTTCCCGCTCTCCGCTAACGATCTACGATCAACGACCGGCGATGAGGCCACCATCAACGTGAAGGATTTCACCGGTCGAGAAGGCGGCATCTTCCAGATAGAGAACGGCACGGACGATGTCCTCAACCTCGCCCAGCTTTCTCATGGGATGGAATGCTGCCAGTTGCTCGACAATTGCAGGGTCGTGCATCGGCGTCCGAATAACGCCGGGGGCAACGGCATTGACCCGGATCCCTTTAGTGGCGTACTCGATGGCCAGGCTTCTAGTGGCAGAGTTCATGCCGCCTTTGGTCAACATGGCAATGAAGGCAGGGGACAGTGAGCTTGCGAACTCGGCTGTAGAAGCCGTGATTTGCACGACGTGGCCAGTGCCTTGTTTCAGCATCACCGGAATGACCGCTTGGGTCGCGAAATAGAAGCCGTCCAGGTTGGTCTTCAGTTTCAGGCGGTAATCTTCCTCTGTGTAGTCTGTAAATGCCTTTCCAATGAAGATGCCGGCGTTGTTCACAAGCGTATCGATGCGGCCAAATCTCTCCATGGCCGCCCCTACCAGGCGCTTGCTCGTTTCCGGATCACCAATATCTCCCGCGACTGTGACCAGACCTGCGTCATGGGATGGATGGATTTTGCGGGACGTTGCGACGACTCCGTAACCTCTCCCACGGTATGCCTGCACAATCGCTTCGCCCATCCCCTGTGAGGCGCCGGTGACGATGGCTACTTTTTTGAAATCTGACATGGCTTGACTCCTCGAATGCTCGTTGGTTGAGCAGAAGATAAAGCGTTGTCAGCTGTTCAAAAATTCCCTATCTTCGATCAATGACTGATCAAAAACGAACAGCCTTCGATTGGCAAGATGTCAGCGTCTTCCTGGCCCTCGCTCGGCATGGCAGCCTTTCCGCAGCTGCGCGGATGCTGTCAGTCAGCCACGCAACGATCGCCCGGCGCATCCACTCTCTTGAGGACAGCCTTGGAGAAAAACTCGTCGAGCGACGCCCAGACGGATATGTCCTGACGATGGCAGGCACCCACGCGTTGCAGGCGGCCAGCGAAATGGAAGACGCAGCCGAAGCGCTCACCAATGGCAAGCACGATGGAACGCCCTCGGGCCTCATCCGGATCAGCTCCTCCCCCGGCCTCTCCAACGGCTTTCTGATCACCCGCCTTCCGGTATTGGCGGCCCGTTACCCCCGATTGAACATCGACCTTGCACCAGCCCTCCGATCGGTGAGCCTGGAACGGCACGAGGCCGACATCGCGATTCGCGTGGATGTCCCTAAAGACGGCGACATCATTGCGCGGCCATTGACCACCATTGGCTACGGTTTCTACGGCACTGACGAAGCCTGTCGCACAGCTGAGGCCGGAGGCGATCTTGTGTTCATCGGTTTCAACGAGGCCGATGCCTACCTGACGCAAGCGGCATGGATGACGAAGCACTTCCCACGCGCGCGCATGGCATTTCGTGCCAAGGATCAGTTTTTGCAATCCTTGGCTGCACGCTCCGGCATCGGACTGGCTTTGATTCCGCACTACATTGGCAGGAGTGATCCGGCACTGCAGATCTGCGATCTCGGCGCGCTTCCTTCGAGTAGAGATGTCTACCTGCTTACCCGAAGTCGCGATCGGAAAAATGCGTCAATCCGAGTAGTCGCAGACTCAGTGGCGGATATGTTCGAACAGGAGCGTGATTTGTTTGTGTGAATATCAGCAGAGGACGAAGCTGTTGTGAGTTGTTAGGAACGCTAAATATTACCCGCTGCTGGCGCAAGGCCTAATAACCTGCCAAGCACTGCCAGGGCGTCTCAAATGATTTGGTGAACGATCCGGTTTCGACGACCCGGACAAAAGCCTGCATCGCTTGGAATTTGTCCATCTCTGGATCCGGATTAAAAGCGAGCGACTACCTTATTTAATTGCCACTTTGATGCAAACAAACACACTCCATGACCTTTATAGATCGTGTGTGGGAAACGTCCTTAAGACTGGGCCGACAAATGTTGACATCGTGCTCTTCAAGGGCGTGATTACGACTTGGAAAACCATCACTGAAGAGAAGATAGCTATTGTAATCGTTTGAGAAACGCGGAAGTAATGGCTAATCTTTCATTTTATTCAGCACCCCGGTCTTAATCAGAGACTGGAATGCCTGAACCGTCCGTGACACCAGCTCTTTATAGAAACGGTCTCTCGCTTCAAAACCATTCTTTGGCTAAGCCTTCCCCATAGCAAGGTTGTGGGGGTGAGCAGCAGCTATCAGCCCAGAAATAGTCGCTCAGCTAACGGTCGAAATAGAGAATCGACTGTAAAACGAATGCAGACACATCATAGATAAAAGCAAGTGTGCGGATTCATCCGCCAGCCTGAAACGAAAAGGCACCTCTCTTTACTCAAGATCGGTGCCTAAGTTACAACTCTGCGCTAATCAGCAGTGAAAGCTCTGCCGACAGTAGAGCCTGCATGTGCAGAAGTATTAATCGTGAAACGGTACCCACATCATTTTGACTTCGACGTTCAGGAAACCAGACTGAACGGTTGGGTCATCGTTTGCGATCTTGATGGCCTCTTCAAGGTCTGCCGCCTTGAAAATAGTCATGCCGCCGTCTGCCAGTACGCCGTTGAGGCCACCCGCTTTTTCCATGAACGGACCGCTGAGAACGGTCTGACCCTTTTCATGCATTTCGATCATGTACTGCACGTGCACCATGAACTCAGGCTGTTCGTTGTACTTCACGCCTGGAACCCATTTAGGACCTGGGGTCTGGAAAGCTACAAAGTAGTGTGGGCCGTTTTCGTCAACCATGATTCAACTCCGATAAAAGTATTTGGGAGCGCCAAGAGATCTTTTTGCGGCAGAGGCCGTGCAGCGATTCCTGGCACCAACGATTCATTGAAAATCATTTATGGAGCGATTGCTCCTGAAAAGACTTTAATCAACGATCACGCGCGAGTCAAGGATTATTGGAGCGATTGCATCATAAATAATCTAGCACTGCGTTGCCGGCCTTTTCGCCCTGAAAAAGGGAGCTTCAAACCTGGGGTTTGACTCTCCCTTTCAGACGCTCAACGTTGCGAGGTTTGCGTCGGAGCAGGACTGTCCCATCCTCCGCCCATGGCACGGAAAAGGCTGACGGCGGCACGAGCCGAATCAGCCTGAGTACTGTTCAAGCCATCCCGGGCGACGAGAAGCTCTTTGTTGGCATCCAGAACATCAGTCAGCGGTGTGGCCCCAGCTTTGTAAGCTCGTTCCGAGAGATCCCGTGCGCGAGTTAGTGCGGCGACCTCTTGCGCGAGCTCATCCTGACGCTCTTGGGTCTGAGAAAGCGAAACCAGAGAGTTTTCTACATCCTCGGCGGCTTTGAGTACTGATTGACGGTACAGAGCCAGAGCCTCTGCGTTTTCACCTTTGGCCTGTGCAACTTCCGCGTCGATTTTGCCGAAGTCGAACAGGCGCCAGCGCACCAGCCCAGTGATCGAAGGCTGAAAAGACCGCGAGGTAAACATCCGGTTGCCGCTGATGCTGTCGAATCCCAACGCTCCTGAAAGCGAGACCTTTGGGTAGTAATCCGAGATCGCTGCACCGATTCGCTCATTGGAAGCCGCGAGTTTGCGTTCGGCTGCAATGATGTCCGGGCGTCGGCGCAGGACATCTGCAGGTGCAAGGCTATCTTTCACAGATGGGGAGTCTGGAATCGTGGAGTTTTTGGACAATTGCTGCGCCGAACTCCCGGGTTGGCTGCCCATGAGAACGTCCAGACGGTTCAACTGAGCCTCCAGCCCAATGCGCAGCGTGGGTACTGTCGAGCGAGCCTGACTGAGTAGTGCTTCGGCCTGGGCAACGTCACGGCCAGTGACATCCCCAACGCTGCGCCGGAAGTTCACCAATTTCAGAAGTCGCTCGTCGGTGCTGATCTGGTCTGCCGCGACGGCGAGACGTGCCTGGTACCCGCGAATCTGCATATAGGCATCGGCCGCTTCCGCGACCACGGTGACCCGCGTTCCAAGGTGCGATGCTTCAGCCGCTTCATAATCCGCCCGGGCAGCGGCCGACCCACGCCGCAGACCGCCGGCCAGGTCAACCTCCCAGCTCGCCGTCAAACCCGCAGTCAGCTCTTTCTGATTGCGCTTGTAGCCCGGAAGATTTCTCCCCAGTGATCCGAGCGGGCTCTGCAGACTCTGACGCTGCTTGGATGCGGAGCCATCGAAATCCACGGTAGGGTAAAGATCAGCACCAGCAGCGTTAGCTACCGCCCTCGCCTGCTCGACGCGTGCGATTGACGCGGCTAGGTCAAGGTTTTGCGCCGTTACGCGATTGACGATATCGACTAAAACGGGATCGTTGAAATTCTTCCACCACGTGGACAGCTCTGCCGAATTGCTTTGGCTTTGATTAGCCTTTGCAAGCTGGTTGTGAAACGGAGAGAGCGTCACCTCCGGCTGTTTGTAGTCGGGACCGACCATGCATCCCGACAGGCCGAAACCCGCCAGGAGCGCCCAAGCAAACACACCTGTTCTTGTCTTCATTCTGGTCTCCTCCATCAGAGGGTTGAAAAGAGATTTACCTAGCATCAACGCCTCCCATGGAAATATTTACGAATGAAGATGTAGAACGCGGGGGTGAACAGCAGACCAAAACAGGTCACACCCAACATCCCGAAAAACACCGTCGTGCCCAAGGACTGGCGCATCTCTGCTCCAGCGCCAGTTGCCAGGGTCAGTGGTGCTACACCGAGGATGAATGCCAGCGAAGTCATCAGGATCGGACGCAGTCGAGTCTTTGCAGCGTGCACTGCAGCATCCACCGCGCTGGCACCTTCATCCTGATTCTGCTTGGCAAACTCTACGATCAGAATCGCGTTTTTCGCCGCGAGCCCGATCAGCACAATGAATCCGATCTGGGCCAGGATATCGATCGGCATGCCTCGGAAAATCAACCCCGAGATGGCGGCCAGGATGCACATCGGTACGATCATGATGATCGCTAGTGGCAGTCTCCAACTCTCGTACTGCGCGACAAGTACCAGGAAACAGAACAATGCAGCAGCGGCGAAGACCAGCAGCGTAGGTGTGCCTTTCTGTTGCTGCTGAAACGCAAGCTCAGTCCATTCGAAGCCAATGCCTTTGGGCAGTGTCTTCTGCGCCAACTCTTCCATCGCTTTCAGCGCCGTGCCGGTGGCGACACCTGGAGCAGCAGCGCCCAATACCTCCGCTGCCGGGTAGAGGTTGTAGCGAGGCACTCGGTAAGGAATGGTGTTGGTTTCGACACTGGCAACCGAGCCGATAGGCACCATTTCTCCCGCCGCGTTTCTAACCTTCAGGCGTGTGATGTCTTCTGGTGTGGCCCGGAAATTAGCATCCGCCTGCGCGATCACTTGATACGTCCGGCCTAGATAGTTGAAGTCGTTGATGTACTGGGAGCCGAGGTACACCTGCAACGTTGAAAAGATGTCCGCTGGCTTGAGGCCAACCTTTTCTGCTTTCACGCGATCAATGTCGGTGAAAATAGACGGTGAGCCGGCATTGAAGAGCGTAAACATCCCCACAAAGTTAGGGTCTTGCCTCGCAGCGGCAACTAGCTTGTTCGCGGCGTCAGCCAGGGCCTTCGACCCCAGGCCTGCGCGGTCTTCCAGCATCAGTTTGAAACCGCCTGAGCTGCCCAAGCCCTGCACTGGTGGCGGCGGAATGGTCAGTACATAGGCCTCCTTGATGACCGACAAACGCTGTCGTAGGTCAGCCAGTACCGATTGTGCGGTAACACCCGGCATCTCGTGGTTGTAGAGGGATGGCAGGCCTGTAAACACGGTACCTGCGTTGGAGGCTACGGTTGAGGACGTTGCGTCCAGTCCCACGAACGGTGCAACGTGTTCGATTCCAGGCGTGGCCAGCGCGATATCGATGACCTGCCGAACAACTTGCTCAGTGCGATCCAGCGACGAGCCGGGCGGCAACTGAACAATGGTGATCAGGTAGCCTTGATCCTGCTCGGGAATGAAGCCCGTAGGTGTGCGGTGAAACTCAAATCCAGTAAGCAGGATTAATCCCACGTAGACCGCCAGGACGAGACCCAGAAAGCGTGCCAACCGACGGGTCAGATCGCCGTAGCCGTGTGAGAGCTTGTCAAAACCGCGGTTGAATCGTCCAAACGTGGCATCGAGCCCTCGACGAAGGATGCCGTGGTGCCCGTTGTCGTGCGCCTTATGCTTGAACAGCACGGCACACAGTGCAGGACTCAAGGTCAACGAGACCACGCAGGAAATGATCGTTGAGGCCGCGATGGTCACTGCGAACTGTTTGAAGAAGAGCCCAGAGATCCCGCTCAAAAACGCTGCCGGACCAAAGACCGCACACAGCGTCAACGCAATGGACAACAGCGCTCCACCGACTTCGTCCATGGTGCGGTGAGCGGCGTCCGTGGGAGACATGCCATTGTGGATATTTCGCTCCACGTTCTCGACAACCACGATCGCGTCATCGACCACGATCCCCACCGCCAGCACCAAACCGAACAATGACAAATTGTTCAGCGAGATACCCAGCAGATAGAGAACGGTAAACGAGCCCAGCAAGGAAATTGGAATTGCTACAACCGGGATGATTGTGGCGCGCCAGTTCTGAAGGAACAGGAATACTACGAGGACCACCAGTGCGACGGCCTCCAGAATTGTCTGAATGACCTCATGCACCGACTTCCCGATGAAGATCGTCGGGTCGTAGATGATTTTGTAAGAGACGCCCGCAGGGAAGTCTTTTTGCAACTCCTCCATTGTCGCCAGTACGTCATGATCAACGTCCAGCGAGTTTGCCCCAGGTTGCGCATAGATCAGCAGAGAGGCTGAATCTTTGGTGTCCATGAAGGCGGTCGAGCCATAATCCACGGCCCCTACCTCAACGCGGCCGATATCGGCGATGCGGGTCACGCGGCCGTCGGGATCACTCTTGACCACAATCTCGGAAAACTGCTCCGGCGTGGTCAGCCGGCCCAAAGCCTCGATATTGATCTGATAGGCAGCAGAGCTCTTGATAGGCGGCTGGTTCAAGACGCCCGCCGACACCTGAAGGTTCTGTGCACGCAGCACCGACAGCACTTCACTGGCGCTCAGGTTGTAAGCGGAAACCTTGTCAGGATCGAGCCAGATCCGCATCGCGTACTCGCGACCACCCTGGAACTGAACGTCCCCGACACCGGGGATACGTGCAAGCACATCCTTGATGTGCAAGGTGGCGTAGTTGGAGAGGTACAGCGTGTCCTTCGTACTGTCATCGGAGTAGAGATGGACAGCCAGAAGAATGCTCGGAGTTGCTTTCCTGACCTGAACACCCAGACGTTGAACATCCTCTGGCAGTCGTGGAATAGCGTTCTGAACCCGGTTCTGAGTCAGGTTCTGCGCGACGTTCAGATCGGTACCAATTCGGAAGGTTACCGTGATTGTGAGCTTCCCGTCCCCAGTGGACTGGCTGCTCATGTAGATCATGTTCTCCACACCGTTAATTTGCTGTTCAAGCGGCGTCGCCACCGTGCGAGCAATGGTTTCGGCGGAAGCTCCGGGGTATGACGTCACGACCTGTACAGTCGGCGGCACAATCTCTGGATACTGCGCGACCGGCAGAACGAACATGGCACCGAGGCCGATCAGGGTGAGAAAACAGCTCACCACTACCGCGAATCGCGGACGATCAATAAAAAAATGGGCTATACGCATGATGGGGCCTATTCCTTCGCCTGATCGCTATCAGCTTTGATTTCACCATCCTTGGCATTCACCGTTGCACCTGGCGCCGCGAACGGCAGCCCACCGATGATGACTCGATCATCAGCTGTCAGGCCGGACTTGATAACGCGCAACCCAAGACGCATGTCGCCGACTTCCACGCCCTTTGGCGTGACCAAGCCGTCTTTGTTGACGGTCATCACGACAAAGTGAGATTGGTCTGGAAGCACCGCAGTGTCAGGAAGCAGCAATGTAGGAGCCGCAGCCACTGCGACTACCCGGACTCTCGCGAACTCACCGGGCGTGAGCTTGCGGTCAGGGTTTTTAACCGTGGCGCGAGCGTGGATAGTTCCGCTGGATCGGTTCAGGGCGTTGTCGATAAAGTCGAGTGAGCCATCGCCGGAGTAGTCGTGACCGCCACCCGTGGCAATCTGAACCTTGTCGGCGCTATCGCCTTTACTGCTCGCCTTGAAACCTTTGTATTTTTGGTAGTCCGATTCGCTCATATCGAAGTCGAGATAGATCGGATCGAGCGAAACAACGGTGGCCAACAGTGTGGTCGGCGCACCAGCAGCGCGGCTGCCAGCGATCAAGTTGCCGATCGATACCTGGTGGTTGCCCATACGCCCAGCGAAAGGTGCGTAGACTTGGCAATGATCCAGATCGAACTGAGCATCTCTGATCTGCGCATTGGCATCAGCGATCGCGGCTTCCGCCTCTTGCCATTCGGCTTTGCGCTGCTCAAGGCTTTGAACAGAACCCGCATCGTTGCGAGCCAACTCATCGGCGCGGTGATACTCGCTTTTGGCGTATGCAATTCGCGCCGTAGCACGTTGCAGCTGAGCCTTGGCCTGCGCCAGCCGAATCTCGTACGGCACTGGATCGATTGAGAACAGCAAGGCCCCCTTCTGCACGACTTGGCCATCCTTGAAATGAATACCGGTAAGCGTGCCGCCCACCTGGGCTCTCAACTCGACTTTGTCGACAGCTGAATACTGGCCAAGAAAGCTCAGGCGTCGATCAAGGTTCTGCACCATAGGTTTGCTGACGACAACTTCTGCTGCTGGCGGCCCTGCGTCTGCTGCTGAAGCCTGATCCTCATTCAACCCTACAAACAGACCAGCACAAACGGCGGCCGAGAGCAGACCGCCGCTGACCGTTTTGTAGAGTCTCTGCTTGCCGAGTAGCCGGCCTGCGGTAGCCCTCATCTGCGATTCCAACTGTTTTGTATCCACGGGATATCCCCTTGCTTGAGCCCAGAAAAGATTCAGGGGCTCAGGCAAGCTGCCCCTGCATTACCTAAATCCTGATAACGCCGGGTGAAATGCGAGCTACTCAAACGGCCTAATGATGATATCCATCACCATTAATCCTGTAAAGATGTCGGTCGCAATCAAAAGAACGGACGTGTTTTAGGTCACGCTGATCTCTCGCAAGCAAGTCATGGCGCTCAAGGTGAGTCGGCTTGCTATCGAGGACGATCGCAAACGAAGCGCAGGCCCAGCGATCAGCCGTCAAGGAGGTTTAGTAAGCCGTGGAATAGTGTCGGCTGGCGCACGCGGTTGGTGACGGCGCGTAAGCGGAAAGCGCGCAGCGTCCAGGCGTTCATTCCAAAGAAGAAGGTTGCCGCATGTGCGGAAACTTGGCTGAAACGAAATTGCCGCCGCGGTAGCGCTACAGACCACAAATGGCGAGCGGGGATCTCTACCTGCTACTGGTGTTGCAGATGGGACAGGGAAAGCATCGCAATAGGAATGTTGTTCGGAGAAACCGCGCACGAGGTCGGCGAGCAGGATGCACACGGGAATGCCAAAGACCGCAGACGCTGACCTGATGAACATGAGGGTTGCTCCCATGCCAATTTAAGTCATACGCTGCGCCTTGGTAACCAATCTGTCAATTGGTTACTATCTGAAAAATGATCAGGGCGCCAAGCTTCGCAGCACCAGATTGGTAGCCTCCGTTAGTCGCTCTACTCGGTCCTCCAGGTTGTACTGGAGCATCAGAGGGTTGGTGAAAGGCTGCATAGCCAAGGTTATCGACCGGCACAGTTCATCCTGCGGGGTTTTGCGTTCAAAGGCTTCCTGCTTCCTACCTTCCAGGAGAATGTCTTTCAGAAGATCCTGAATTTTCTGCTGGTAGGTGACGGAGACTGGCCACCGCTCGTTATGGGCGAAGATGCAGATATCGTAAAACTCTCGATTATCGAAAAATAGTTCGGATGACGAGTTACTTATTGATTTAAAGAGACTTCTCAGTTTTGCTGTTGGGTTTTCAGCAACCTCGATCGAATGCCCGGCGCGATCAAGGATGGTCTGGAAGATCTGGGAACACACAGCCATCCCAATGGCCTGTTTCGATTCGAAGAATCTGTAGATGTAGGCTTTGGATACGCCAATGGCGCGGGCAAGCTCGGCGACAGTGGTTGCCCCATAACCGTTTTCACAGAAATGCAGGTTTGCCTCGCGCAATATTTTATCGCGCGTTCCGTGATCGGCCGGGCCACGTTGTCCTGCCATTTCGTCAACCAGCTTTGCTTCCATGGACGGTTTTCCAATTTAGTCGAGCAATGACATGCAAGGTTACCATTTCGACAATCGGTAACTAATTTGCAATTTTACTCCCCGGCGGTCGATCAGTGTGCCGACGAATACCAAACCCCTTGACACATTCATTGCGACCGCCTTCAATGAGCTGTGCTTGTAGGCTCAAAACATCGAGTAAATGCCCGAGATTCGAGAACGCTGTCCGAACCCTCGTCCTGGGGATAGGTGTCGAAAACACCTGATTTGACCCCGTCGTGTAACGCGATCAGCTTCGGCGAGGGTAAGTTCATGCTGCAGAACACTCAACACCCTTTCCAATTGGGCAATCTCGCCCTCTGCAGTGGATATGTCCACTCCTCCCCGACCCCCGCTCATGCGCTCGATCCTGGATACATCCCAAATCAAGCTGCGGTTGCGCATTTCACGCAACTGGCGAGAAAAGGCTTGGTAGTGGCTGCAGAGCACTGCGGGGCACTGGGTGCCAGGCTCCATACCTCCAACCCTAACTACTGGAACGCCATCCAAGAGGCGGGGTGGCAACGCGTGACCGACGCGGTGCACGCGTCAGAAGGCAGAATCTTTGGGCAGTTGGCTCACCTTTCAACCGTTACTCATTTTGACGGGCTCGCAGCTCCGGCGGGTATGACGCGACACGATATCCAACGTTCAGTAAGCCGGTTCAGGGACGCTGGGGCGCTGATCAAAACGGCGGGGTTTGACGGACTGGAGGTTAACGTCGCGCCAACGACCATGCTCGCGGGTTTTCTCGATCGACACATTAACGCGAGAAGGGACAGCTATGGCGCTCACGCTAATTGCGGACTGCGTTTTTTGTTTGAAATTCTTGCCGTACTGACAGATTGCTGGGGGCCAGATCGAATTGGCTTGCGACTGCGGTTTGATAACGCAGAGGCGATGCCGATGATGTCGAGCGAAGAGCTCAAAACGACGCTGTTTTATCTCGGCAGAAGTCTGGGCCAATTCGATCTGGCATACGTCAACATCTCCCATACGGGCAGGTATCAATCTGCCCAGACTAGGGAACCTCAGGACATATCCGCGACGCTTTGGCCGCTCTACAAAGGGGTTCTGCTGCTGAAGGTTAAAGGCGACGCTCAGCTTCATGCTGTTCGTGAATCTGAAGGCGAAAGCTCCGTAACGCCTACTAACGCGAGTGATGGATGTGCCTACATCCTGAGAACCCCGCTAATCCAATCAGGTTCTGAGCAGACAGTGATCCCCATACGCCAGCCGATCCGTCACAGGTGAGGTAGACGCTGCCAACAGCGCCCCGCTAAATGAGATAACTCGAAGGCAGATTGGAGGGGGCACGCTTGACGTGTCACCACGCTACTTCGTGATTCGCTGAAGTTGATCAGAGACCGCGTGGAGTATTTCGTCAGACAGCCCCTCATTATCGATGGCCCTTGAAAGATTCACCGCACCCAAGCAAGCACAGGCCACAAGAATGCTCAACGCACGAGCATCTTGGTGCGGACCAATCAAAGCCTCAAAAAAGTCGAGCTTGGAGATTGCCTTCTCGGTGTATGCCTGTTTTACCTCTGCCCCCGATCTACCGGCGTCGGTAATTACGGCTGCAACCGCGCAACCTGCGCCTGGGCGATCTCTGTGTTCGCGCGACAAATAAATGCCAAGCGCATGCTCAAGTGAGCTTTCTGCTGGGTCAAGCTCATCCAGTGGCGCGCTCGCGGCTTTCAAAGCCTCTGCCATCAACTGGTCTTTGGAGTCGAAATACTTGTAGAAGCCGCCGGTTGTCATGCCCACCGACTCCATTATCAACTTAAGACCGGCGCCATCCACTCCGTGGACACGCACCAGTTTTGCGGCAGACTCCACTATGCGTGCTCGGGTGTGAGGAGCTCTATCTGGGCTGTAGCGCGTCATTCGACCTCCAAAAATATGGTTGCTTCGGTCGCTTTATTGATTCGGCTCTTCATGCAACAAAGCACCTCATTCGTCCTCGCCGAGAGTCAAGCCATCGGCTTGAAACGTGCGAGGCGAAACCGCCCGAATCAGTTCAGAAACCTTGTTTCTGAACCAAGTGTCCGGGGCGGAATTTGTCCTCCCCTCCGACCAGCTCATTTGCAGGTCAAAGCTCGACTGCAGTTCAATCGGCAGCTCATCAATGACGATTTGCGAAGCGCCTTCAAGCCGATGGGCTTCGAAATCCGGAATCACCGCCACGATGTCGGTGTCTTTCAGCACATCCTCGAGCGCATCCGTACTGGAGAGCCTCACCGCCACCCGGCGTTGCATACCAAACTTAGTGATTCGCTTATCCACCTCGGTCTCCAAGCCATCGCCGAACGGCACGAGTGCGTGAGGGCGATGGCACAAATCACCGATCGACTTCACTGGCTCGGTACCTTGAGCACGCACCAGCACACTGCGACATTGAACCAGAGGCAAGGATTCGACCCCTTTAACGTCGGGTTTGAAATAACCAATACCGATCGACGCATCGCTTAGAACGAGCCGGCCTGGCACCGCGTTTGAGTCAGCTCGTTCGACGGTCAAAGCAATCCACGGCGCGAGCTCACGGATTGGCTTGATGAGTCCAAGAATGAGCGACGCACAGACTCCGCCACTGACGGCGATCGAAAACTCCTGACGACAGGCATCCGGATCAAACGCAATCCTCGGCTCCTCGAGCGCCAGATGGATGAGCTCAAGTGCCGGTCCGATACGCTGTGCGAGGATGAGCGCTTTTCGCGTCGGCACAACGCCTCTGCCCGCGCGAACAAACAAGGGGTCATCAAAAGCCACCCTCAGCCGGCCCAGCGAGTTGCTGACAGCCGACTGGCCAACGTTCAGTTTGGCCGCGCATTGGGTAACGCTTTTTTCCTTCATCAGCGTCGAGAAGACGACCAGCAAATTCAGGTCGAACGATTTGAGGACCACGTCCGTCATACGGAACGCCTCCGTTTTACATGAATGAAGCGAGCGCCAGCCTCAACCATTCCCTGGCACCGTTTCGCAGCTAAGACAGGCAGATCTTCTGCCAAAGGACATGCGTTCAGTGACTGCCAGTCGCCTCTCGTCGCCAAGATGGGCGACGACGGAGCGCAATTAGCCATGGAGGATTTTCATACTCAAAGATTACGACTATCATCATTGCGACGACAGCTGTTATTGTCAAATGCTTTTTCAGATGTTCCAAAGGAGGCAGATGAAAGTCACCAAAGAACAGGCGGCACTAAACAAGGCAGCCATTCTTCGCGCAGCCACTGATCTTTATCGCGAGCGCGGGATCGACGGCATCGGCATCAGCGAACTGACCAAAGCCGCCGGGCTTACCCACGGTGGTTTCTATGGGCATTTCCCAGGTGGAAAGGAGCAACTGGCAGCCGAAGCCGTTTGCGGAGCATTTGCCGATGTGCTGCGAGAATGGGACACAGCCGATTCGCTCGAATGTATCGTTGTGAATTATCTGGCAGAACAACTGACGCGAGAACTGCACGAACGATGCCCAATCCCCACCCTCGGATCCGACGTCGCACGATGCGGCGAGAAGGTTCGAGGAGCCTTCACGCAAGGGGTGAAAGACATGATTATCTCGTTACAGACTCGTATCGAGGGTGAGCACTCTGACCCGGAAGCGCATGCAAAAACCATGTGCTTACTGGCATCAATGGCTGGAGCCATGCTCATGGCCAATGCATTGAACGATGAGGCGCTTTCGCAGGAGTTTACCAAGGCGGTGACTGCGTATTGGTCCGCCTGAAACATCCCCTTCGCCGCTGAGTCTTATAGCTGCTCATCAGCAAAGATAAGGGCAGTGGGCAGTATAATCAGCGCACGACTTATGACGAGGCAGCCATGAAGGTAACGAAAGAGCAGAGTACGCTGAACAAGGAAAAAATCCTCGTTGCAGCTTCCAAGCTGTACCGCGAACACGGTATCGACGGTATCGGCATCGGTGAGCTTTCCAAGTCCGTAGGGCTGACGCATGGAGGCTTTTACCGGCAGTTCCCAGAGGGCAAGGAACAGCTGGTGTCTGAGGCAATCGCGCGCACGTTTGATGAGTACTGCGCTCACTGGTCAACTAAACGCTCAGCCAAGTCCATCGTGAAGGGTTACCTCAGCAGTGAACACCTGCAGAACAAGCAGGACGGCTGCCCGATGCCGACCCTTGCGGCCGACGTCGCGAGAGCTGGTGGCGCAGTTAGCGAGACCTACACGGATGGGCTGCGGCGTATGCTGACCGTCATCAGCGAAAAGAAAGATGGCGACTCGGACCATACATCTGAGGAGAAAGCCATGCAGATGATGGCGTCGATGGCTGGGGCGCTGATGATCGCCCGGGCTTCGAGCGATCAGGCACTCGCAAAAAAATTCATGTCTTCAGTCATCAAGCTCTGGAATGACGACACGACGACAGCGTAGAACCTTCAGGGTAGAAACAACTCTCGTCTGACATGAACCTCAGCTCACGCCCAAAGCTACAGAACTCGGCGGTTGAAGTGCCAGTCAGGCTCCTCATCCGCCAAGCACCGCCAAGTCATTTATTTAGAGGCTTTCTCAATCAGATCTGCAACCGCTTTCGGGTTAGAAATCATGACCACATGGGACCCGCCCTTAACCACTACGGTCTGTTTGGAGTGAGCCCGCTCAGCCATAAATGCGAGTGCTTGAGGGGGAATGTTCTTGTCCTTATCGCCATATACGAACCAGGAAGGAATGTCCTTCCAGGCCGGATCGGTCGCCGCCTCGTTCAATGCCGCGACGGTGACTGGGCGCTGCGCAGCAGCCATCAAACGGGCTTGAGCATCTGGTACATCCGCTGCGAACTGGTCGTGAAACTTGTCCTGCTGGATGTAGAGATCCTTACCGCCATCCGCCAGCTCAACAGGAGCTGCCAATGCCGAAGCCAAGGTGCCTCCAGGGAATCGGCCGGACAGCTCTGCGGCCGTCTCCCCTTTCTCAGGTGCAAAGGCAGCTACATAAACCAGGCCTTTGACATTGGCGGCGCCTTTGGCAGCCTCACTGATCACTGGACCACCGTATGAATGCCCGACGAGCACCACTGGGGTCTTGATGCTTTTCACGATGCCGGCGACGTACTGGGCATCGGTGGCGACGCTGCGCAATGGGTTTGCAGCAGAGACCACGGTGTAGCCATCTTTCTGCAGCACTTTCACCACGCCATTCCAGCTTGATGAGTCGGCAAACGCGCCGTGCACGAGAACCACCGTTGGTTTGACGTCTGCAGCACTTGCAAACGCGGAGGAAGAGACGACAGCGGCAAATGCGAGTCCAGCAAGAATTTTTTTCATGGGAAATCCGGTCAGTTGAAGGTCATGGGCCGTATGAATCAAACGTACAAATACGTTGCGAACGATTAGATCGTGCACCAGCTAAATTATCATGTCAATCGCTTGCGGATTAATCGCGTGCGTAATAATTTAGTGAAATCACCTTTCAGGACTCTCGAGATGTCTAGCAAGCCGTCTGACGACACCGAGCACTTCGCCCCGCTGAGCGAGTTTTTGTGCTTCTCCATCTATTCAGCTGGCCATGCACTGACCCAATTTTATCGACCACTCCTCGATAAACTCGGGCTGACGTACCCTCAGTACCTGCTTATGGTTGCCCTGTGGGCCAAGGATGATCAGATCATCAAAGATCTGGGCAATACGTTGATGCTGGAGTCCAGCACCCTTACTCCGCTCATCAAACGGCTCGAAGCTGCAGGGCTGGTATCCAGAAGCCGCGATTTAATCGACGAACGCCAAGTACGCGTACGGTTGACGCCGCAAGGACAAGCGTTAAAGACGCCCGCGCTAGAAGTACCTAACTGCATCCAGGACGCGGTCGGACTGCCGGTCGAGGATGTGATGAAGCTCCAGGCGGCCGTAACCGATCTACGCGATCGCCTCTTGAAAAAGCGATAGCTCTATCACCCGGCATAACCTGGCCCCAGGCATGTCGCCTGCCCGGTGAACGGCGCATTTACGAGGAGCATTGGGTCAATAGCTTGCCAGCAACGCCCAGCACTTCATCCGCCAGTTCGTTACCTTGAGCCATGCGCGATACAGTCAGAGCTCCCATCATCGCGCACATGGTCAGCAAGCTGCGCTCACGCCTCGAGGTTTCATCCTGGTCGACGAGCTGTTGAGACAGCAGGTCCACCATTCGCTCAAATCCCTCTACAGCGACCCCTCGGGTACTTTCATCAGCCCGAGCCAATTCACTGCCCACCCCCGCATAAGGGCACCCAGCATCACCATCCCGATGCTGCTGGGAAAGGTATCCCCTCACCAGCGCATCGAAGCCTTCTTCCTCGGCAACGTCAGGTAGCAGTCCCTGCAAATTGTCGATGATGTTGTCCACTGAGGCTTCGGTCGACTCGGCGACAAGCTGTGCCTTTGAGGAAAAGTGTTTGTAGAACCCTCCCTGGGTCAGTCCTGCTGCTGCCATCAGTCCCGTGAGGCCACTTCCATCAATCCCCAATCGCTGAAACTCAACGGCCGCAGACTCGACAATTCTTCGCCGCGTGGCGGCAGCCTCCTCTTTGGTTTTGCGCATTTCACCCACCCGTGAAAAAAAGATTGACTTAGATGGTGATCACCTTCTAATAATATTGCAAGCATCATATAACCACCTACCCTGCGCAAGCAGATTTTTTGAGGACAGACTCATGACCCAACCAACGATTCTGGTGACGGGCGCTACTGGATTCACAGGCAAGCGAACCGTTGAAATACTGCGCGAACAAGGCGTACCTGTTCGAGCACTCGTTCGTACCGATGACCAACGTGCGACAGAACTGCGCAACCTGGGTGCCGAGGTGGTCATTGGCGACCTTCTGGATCTGAACGCGGTGCGCAGTGCGCTTGAGGGGATCGACTCAGCCTACTTCATCTACCCCATCGCACCCGGTCTCATCGACGCGACGGCGCGCTTCGCCTTGGCTGCGACGGAGGCCAATGTCACCTCCGTTGTGAACATGTCGCAGATTTCCGCCCGCCGCGTAGCCAAGAGCGATGCAGCGCTGGATCACTACACTGCCGAGCGCGTCTTTGACTGGTCAGGATTGGGTGTTACCCATTTGCGGCCCACGTACTTCTCCCAATGGCTGATCTATCCGCACTGGCGTAAGCACATCGTCGAAGATGGTGAGATTCGCTTGCCGTTTGGTGACGGGCGTCACGCCCCCATTGCGGCAGAAGACCAGGCGCGTCTAATCGCCGCGATCCTGCAGAACCCTTACGCGCACCATGGCAAAACCTACACGCTTAACGGCCCTGTAGAGCTTTCTCAACAAGGTGTTGCAGACGCTGTAGGAGAAGTGCTGGGGCGCAGCATCAAGTACATCCCGATCACGTTGGATCAGTATCAGCAGGAGATGACCGACGCTGGCCTGCCACCCTTTGTGATTCAACATCTGATCGAGGTTGCCAAGGATTACCAGCACGGTGTTTTCGAAGGCGAGGATTCGATCATCAAAGAAGTGACCGGGCAGGCACCCATGACGGTTCAGGAGTTCGTCACTCTGCACCATGAGCTGTACAAAGCCTGAGCGAGCGTCTCAGGCGCCCCGAAGTGAGCAGGGTGGTTGCTCAGCGAAACGGGACCGTTGACGATGGGACATCTAATGTCCCATCGCTTTACGAAGCTCGCCGTTCTCAACCACTGCGCTGAAGGCACGAGTGGTGCGTGAAACCAATTCCTCCGACGTACCCAGGCTGTACGCCATGTAGATTCCCTTTTCCATGTCGTGAAGTGGATAGGCGACCTCGAGTTGGTCGAAGGCAATATGCTTTTGCTGACAAAAAGACTTGGCGTCTCTTTCGGGCATCGGAATTAACTGCACCTGGTGAAGGGTGAACAGCCGAAAATTCTCATCATTGTCGGCGGACACGATCAGCTTCTTGAAGCCCTGAGATTGAAGGTAATGCTCTCTGGAGTCATCCCTGACGACCCCGATGGTATAAGCCTTCGCAGTGTCCAGATTCGTTACCTGGATGCCTGGCTGATTACGAAACTTGTAGAGGAAGATGGAGACAGTCGCCAATTCTCCAACCCAGTGAAACAGCGCCTCACGCTCAGGCGTTCGAACCATCGGGTAAATAAGGACGTTAGGTTTCTGCGTTGCGATGCTGTAGGCCCTGGCCCAAGGATAGAGCGCCAGGTGGTAATCATCGATCCCAGCTTGTCTTAGCGTCTCCTCAACAACTTGGGTCGCCGGGCCCGCTACTTTTCCATGCTCTACGTAGGTGTAGGATGAGTCCTCCGTGACGACTTCGATAGGATCAGCTCCTGCTGAACCCAACCAGATCAAACCGAGCACGAGGAACAGAGCTTTCATCCATAGACCTCATCAAAAGCTGACTTGATTACGCCCCTGATTTTTTGCGCGGTAAAGGGCATCGTCCGCTTGTTTAAGCAATTGGTCGAAATCTGTGGTGGTAAGTTGGTTAAGGCTCGCGACGCCAATGCTTAGTGTGACAACGTCCGAGATCGGTGAAGCCGGATGAGGCACGCCTCGTTCCTTGAGCTTTTCGCGAATCCTGTTTGCCAGCAGTTGGGCCTCATCAATGCCGGTCCCAGGCAACAAAATTGCAAACTCTTCACCGCCGTAGCGTGCGGCCAGATCTGTCTTGCGATTTACAACGGTCTGTACAACTCGTGATACAACCTTCAGGCACTCATCGCCCTTAGCGTGCCCCTGGGTGTCGTTGTAGAGCTTGAAGAAATCAACATCACACATCAGCACCGAGAGAGGCGACCTTCGCTCTTTCGCGAGGTTGAATTCGAGTATCTTCATCTCTTCGAACTGTCGTCTATTCGCCAGCCCTGTCAGGGGATCTTTGCGACTGAGTTCCTCCAATCGACGATTGAGCTCCTCCAGCTCGGACGTTCTCTCTTTAACCAGATCCGCCAAGTGCGCATGGCTGTCAGCCATTGCCTGCTCATCGGCGCGCTGTCGAACGAGGTAGGCGGCAAGCTTATCCTGCAGATCGTTTACGCCAATTTTAAGCAACGTGAGCTCATCCTCGACCGATGCGGGACGGTCCAGTACCAGCTTGTGGTCCAAGGTGTTCGCTGAAATCCGCCCGAGATGAATGGCAATTTTGCGAACGTGGGTCGTCACAGAGCGGTTAAAGATCGCCATGATCAAAATCGCCAAAGCGAGTGACTGCAACATCTGAGTAAGAATGATGCTGAGTATTTCCTGCCATAAGCGCGCCCATAACACCTGTTCATTCCCTTCGATCGTCAGATCCCCGACCGTCTCGGATGCACCTTCATACGGCGAAACCACCAAATCCCGGGTCAGGCTCGGCACGAGTTCCGACTCAACGAAATTAGGGGAGCGATGTTCCAATTCCGTAGGCGCTTGTCCTGGTTTCAATATTCTCAATCGCACACGACCCAGAGACGATGCCAACGCAACGCTGTCGAGTTGGGTCGCTATGGATTTGTTATCCATTTCCCAGACTGCCTTTGCCAGCGATCCTTGAAAAACCTGGTCGATCAATTGCAACTCCATCTGCATATTTCGGAAGTTGCTGTTCCAGGCAAACCACGTCCGCACGGCTACCGCCCCTCCTGTAAATAGTCCGCAGAAGACGAGGGTAATGACCACAATGCGCTGCCCTAACGTGCGCCTGACCTTTGGCAATGAATCACTCGTCTCATAGGTCATTCTGGAGCTAGCAAACATCAGGCACCGCCTGACACGCCCTGCGTGTATGAGAACGCAGTGCAGCAACGTGACTCATATTCAAATCCTTTTAATCCGTCAGAAAACAAGCCGAATGCGCCACGGTTGCCACGCCAGAAGATGGCCCGTCACGCAGTGCTACTTGGCGACGACTCAGTCCCAGGGGTCAGAGTCTGTAACTCTTGCGAAGACCGCTCCCACCTCCCCTACGTCGTATCCGCTCCACAAGTTGTCTGGCTTGGCCTGTAAATCCAGCAGTACATGGCTGCCACTTCTCGCCTGATCAAAAGCCTCAGCAATCTGCCAAAGCGGGAACACCTTCGTGGACGGAATCCGCCTCCGACCACCCGCAATCAAGCCCGCCTTCCAGCGAAGCGCACGTACAGACGCTTTGAGAATCAGTTCTTGAGTGGCCTGGGGCCCGATCGCTAAACGCCGCCTTAACAGCAGGGCCATGTGCAAGGGATCAGCAGCGTGAGGGAGTCGATACAATTCATCAGCCTGCACGAGCAGACGTTGACGCCATGTCGAAACACCACTGGGGGCAAGCACACGGTCTCCCACTCGTACGTTCTGTACCTGGTGGCCGACCGCGAGCACCCTACCGACTCCGTCCCGGCCCATCAGAGAGGGGAAGCGCTGTGGTGAGGACGATCTTTGCTTGGAGGTCAAATACTCCAAACGCACAGGCGCAAACTCCATCGCAATTAGAGCCTGGCCGGCCGCTGGCAAGGGCGGCTCGGGGATATCTGCAGGTGCAAAAGCGCCTGCACCAGGAGCGCAAAAAGCGTAACTAAGGACAGCCCGCATGATTGGTGCACCTTAGGAGAACTCTCAAACCCCAACCAGCCATTCAGGCTTTTCGGAGCGACCTTTCCAATTTATTGAAGGCGATCACAATGATTGTGTCAAGGCCGAAATACCCTGCTGGTTCGTGGGCGATCAAGCTGATGCGACCCAGTGATGCTGGATAAAACTCTCTGGCGAAACTCCAGCAGTTTGGGAATGTGGGGATATCGGAAATAAAAAAAGGCGGCCTGATTAGCGCCGCCCAAGGGATGAAATGTTAGTCATGTCTAGCAGGGTTGAGAAGTGCTCTTCGCGCCCTAGTGCAATGGATCAACCCGCCTGGAGATCCAGTAAAACTTTCCCTCCACGTTCCGCATGTGCAACCGCTTCCTTGATCGCTGACATCGGGTAGACCGCTGCAACAGGTGCGTGCAACTGGCCATCTGCGAGAAGTTGCGCGGCTCCCTTTAGAGCGTCTGGAATGAGCGCATCGTATTGCGGGTGGCTTTGGAAGAATCCACGCACCGTAATGCGCTTGAAGATCGTGTCCATCACATTGACCGGAACGGTGAACTCTCCGCTCATTAGAGCGTAGGTCACCAGCGTCGCGCCTGGAGATAGATAGTGGATCAGGCTCGCTCCAGCGATCCCACTGATACCGTCGATGGCCAGCCGAACATTTCCGTTACCCACCAACTCAGCAGCCTTTTCGGCAGAGCCCGGCTCGTCGAGCAACACTACGTCAGCTCCGCTGGCTTTCAGCTCTTCCAGCAGCTCAGGACGGCGTACCAGGTTGACGGTTTTCAATCCCCGGGATTTGGCTATGGCGATAACTGCACGACCGACACCCGAGTTTGCCGCGTTTTGAATGACCCAGTCGCCAGGCTGAAGGTCTACAAATTGGCTCAACAACAACGCAGCGGTGGGTGGATTGATCCTCAGCATCGCAAGCTGCTGTGGATCGACATTATCAGGCAACGCAAACAGACCTTTCGCTGGGATGATCAGACGCTCTGCCCAAGTCGATCCATAAAGCGGGGGAAGGACACGATCGCCTACACGGACATTTGTGACACCCGAGCCGATGGCGAGGACCTTTGCTACTCCTTCATTTCCTGCTACTGCCGGGAGTTGAGGCTTGAAGGCAAACAGCCCTTTTACGACGAGCAGGTCGTTGCCGTTGATGGGAGCGAACTCCATCCCAACCAACACCTCCCCCTCCTCTGGTGCATTTGGCTCGGGCAAATCGACTAGCTCGAGAGTCTGCGTAGGCTCACCAAACGCAAAATTCAAAATCGCACGCATATGGGACTTTCCTGAAATCGGGTGGGTGATTGTTACTGAGAAATGAGGAAGTCATGACCCGCAAGCGGACCACCTGCCTGCTGCATGCGCCCGCCAATCTTGAGCCCGCCAAGATCGATGGTTTTGAAGCCCATTGCGGTGATGAAGTCAGCGATCAACTGTTTGGCCTCGGTGTCGTCACCCGAAACAAACAGCACTCGGCGAGCATTTTCGCGCTCGGCGCCGGCGTTGAAATTTGTCATCACGATGTTGTTAAAAGCTTTGACGACCCGTGCTCCAGGTGCGAGCGCCGCTACGATCTCACTTGCACTCTGGTCGCCCAGATCAGCCAACACCAACTTCGGGATGGTTTCCAAGAACGGGTTGGTTGCGTCGATCAGGATCCGGCCATTCCAATCAGGCAGCCCTTTCAAAACGGCTTCAATCGTTTTCCAAGGTGTGGCCAGCAATACCACTGGCGCGGAAGCCGCTTCCACCACCGTAACCGCCGAGGCTTTCGGGCCTAATGTACGAAGCGCATCCGCCAACTTTTCAGGACCACTGTGATTGCTCAACAACACCTCGTGCCCCAGCTCAACTGCATGTCGAGCGACCGACAGTGCTACTTCACCTGCGCCCAGCATTCCGATTTTCATGATTACGATCCTGTGTTAAGTGCGGAAGGAAAAGAAGGCAGTGCCACGTTTGCGTTCGATAACATGGCTCAACGCAGCGGTTAGCTCGGATGGGGAATACTCCCCACCCAGCTCGAAGAGCTCAGGGTTCGAGTTCGCCAGACGCAGAGCAGCTGCAATATCAGCCTTGCGGTCTTCTGCTGATTCGTTGAACCAATAGGCGATCGACAATCCCTTTAGTACCAGTGCTCGCGGCACGAACCAGCGAATGTCGGTGGTCTCGCCGCCCAGCGTTCCGAAGTTGATTACCGTGCCTTGGGGCTCAAGGAGCGTCGCAACCTCCGCCAGCAGAGGGCCGCCTACGCCATCTACCGCGACATGAATTTTTCGATCGCCGGCGTGCTGTTTCACGAGGGATTGCCAGTTCGGATCGTCCGTAGAAATCACCGGTGAGCCAGGCAGCACGTCGCTCAATACCTGAGCGCTCTGGGCGCTGCGAACCAAGCGAATTGGGGTGACTCCTGCGTCTATCAGCATTTTGCTGAGGAGCTTGCTTACCGCCGAGCCGGCGCCGGTTTGCAGCACCACAACATCTGTCATCTGATCCTTGGGCAGCGAGTTATGGCCGGCGCGCATAAGCATCCGTGCCGTGATGGTGTTGACCAACATCTGGGCGGCAACTTGATCGGGGATTGCGTCAGGCACCACCACTGTGGCGGTGGCTGGCAGGACGATGGTTTCGCTCCAGCCACCGCTGGTAGGGAAGAAAGCGACGCGTGTGCCCACAGCGAGCCCCAGATCTGAATCGACATCTGCGCCGATGGCGTCAATGACCCCTACGCCTTCCACACCAGGACCGCGACCCTGTTCACTGATAGGAGTAGTCGATCCCGCCGCGGGTGATCCGGCGACTCCTAGCAGGTCGCCTTGATGGATTGGGCTGAGCACTACTCGTACCCTTACCGAACCCGCCGGCACCTGTTCAGGTTGCGGTGAATTCTCGACCTCCAATACAGACAAGGGGGCGCCGTAATGGCGGTGTAGGATGCGCTTCATCTGAACGACTCCATATCTCTGGCAATGTCTAAATATTTTTGGAGTGACCACTCCGATATGAGATACTAGGTTCGGAAAAATACTTTCGTCAAGGAATATTGGAGCGATGGACACAAAAACATCCGAGGTGAAAAAGCGCAGTCGTGGACGCCCCTCGACGTTCGACCGGGATACGGCCGTACATCAGGCAATGAAGCTTTTCTGGGAGTCTGGTTACGAAGGGACGTCGTTCGACATGCTCATTGCCGCCATGGGAATCAGCCCGTCGAGTTTCTACAACTCCTTCGGGAGCAAAGAGCAGCTCTATGCGGAAGCCACTGATGCCTATCTCAAGGCATCAAGTGAGTGGTTCATCGGGATATTGAGCGCCAAAACCGATACCCGAACCTCGTTTCATCGCCTGCTGCGAGCCACGGCCACTGAATTCACACGTGACGACCTGCCTACGGGGTGCATGATTTCGCTGGCTTGCGTGCATGTGCCGCCGGCGCTGCATTCCGTGAGGGACATGATGGCTGAGCATCGCGCAGCATCAGGCGCTGCCATGGAGGCCAGGATTCAGAGGGGGGTAGATGAAGGTGATCTGGCACCGCAGACAGACGTGAAGGCCTTCGCTGATTACTTCAACGCGCTGTCACGCGGGTTGGCGGTTCGAGCAAGAGACGGCGCAACACCCGAACAACTCTTGGCAATTGCCGATATCGCCGTGTCGGTTTTTCCAGGCAGAGCTGAGGTCATCTCAAAATAAGGGGATGCAGGTCCTGTGTGGCAGTCCCTGCAGTCCCCTATGGAGCCCCACCGGGCAAAGGGTCAAAGCTCGGTTGCATCTAAGATCAGGTATGGAATGGCACCCAAAACATCTTCACCTCGACATTCAACATGCCAGATTTCACGGTCGGATCATCTGTGCCAATCTTGATCGCCTCATCAAGATCTGCCGCTTTGAAAATCGTCATTCCGCCGTCAGCCAATACGCCATTAAGTCCGCCAGCTTTCTCCATGAACGGGCCGCTGAGCACGGTCAATCCCTTCTCCTGCATCTGGAGCATGTAGCCCACATGATCCATGAACTCAGGCTGTTCGTTGTACTTCACTCCCTGGACCCATTTCGGGCCAGGCGTTTGGAAAGCAACAAAATAGTGAGGGCCGTTTTCGTCAATCATGATTGATGCTCCAGTGGGATGGTGCTTCAGTGAGTGTCAGCTATCCCTAGCAGAACCTTGCCGCCGCGCTGGGTATGCGCAACTGCTTCCTTGATTGAAGACATGGGATAAATTGCAGCGACTGGCACGTGTAGCTTTCCAGTGCGAATCAGCTCGATGGACTCGCGAAGGATTTCAGGGATTTTGGGGAGAAACTCTTTCCGGGCTTGGTAAAAGTTGTGCAGGGTGATGCTTTTACGCATCAACGGACGAAGGTCACCCGGAGCGGACATGTCCCCACTCATCTGAGCGTAGTTCACCAAGGTGCCGCCGGTGGAGAGAGCACTGATCAACCTCGCCGTGGCGTTGCCACTGATACCGTCGAGAGCCAGCAAGACACGTCCATCCCCAACCAGGCCAGCTACCTTTTCGGTGGCATCGCCTTCATCCACCAACACCAGATCACCACCAGCGGCTTCAACCTCAGCAACCTGTTCCTGGCGCCTCACGAAATTGACGGTCTTGAATCCGCGCCCTTTTGCAATGGCGATGACCGCGCGCCCCACCCCTGAGTTGGCGCAGTTTTGTACCACCCAGTCACCAGGTTTGAGATCAGCAAATTCACTGAGTAACAGCGCAGCGGTAGGTGGGTTGATCCGAAGCATTGACAGTTGCTGAGGATCAGCATCTTTTGGCAACGGAACGAGGTCTTTGGCTGGAATCACCATGCGCTCGCGCCAAGTAAAACTGTAAAGCGGCGGCGTGACTCGATCACCCTCCTTCACATTCTCCACCCCAGAACCCACCTGCAGGACCACCCCTACTCCTTCATTGCCGCCCACACTCGGGAGCTCCGGATGTACCGGGAATTTCCCCCCAATCAGCAGGAGGTCGTTGTGATTGACCGGAGCAAACTCCACGCTGATCAGCACCTCTCCCGGCCCCGGAGGTGGCGGTTCGGCTATGTCCACGACTTCAAGGCCCTCGAGCGGGTTGCCGTAGGCGGTGATCTGAATCGCTTTCATGAGGAGTTTTCCTGAATGTGATTGATTGTCTGATGAGTCGGCCTATCATAGTGATCGCTTGCAATACCACAATAATAGCGATCCCTATTATTGATGGAGCTTACTGCAAAACAAGGAGACAGCGTGAAGGTTTCAAAAGAGCAGAACACCCAAAATCGGAATGCACTGATCGATGCTGCTTCCAAGCTATTTCAAGCCCAGGGTTTCGCTGCTACCGGTGTTGCCCAAATCAGCGAGGAAGCGGGCCTGACTCAGGGCGCGTTCTACGCTCATTTCAAATCGAAAACCCTGCTGATCCAGGCTGCCTGCCAGAAAGCGTTCTCCACCTGCCATGGCGCTTGGACCGCGATGAAGGGAACCCAAGCAAACGATCTCCAAACCATCATCGACTCTTACGTCACCCCGGTGCATGTGGATGATCCAGCGGAAGGCTGCCCTATGGCGGCGTATGCGTCTGAAATCAAAAGTCAGGATGAGCCCGTCAAGGACACATTCACCGAGGGCCTACAAAACATGGTCGGTATCCTCAACGAATTATTAGCCAAAGACTTCAGCGACGAGGCTGCCAGGCGCAACGCTTTGTTTTTCATGAGCAGCATGGTGGGTTCCGTTGCACTCGCTCGTGCGACCAAATCCACGGATCCAGCGCTCGCTGCAGAGATCATCACGGCAACTCGGGAAAGCCTCTTGGCCGTAGCAAACGCTGGAGCTTCCTGAGGCATCAGGTGGTGGCCAACATATGCCTGACCACCTCATCAGGCGCATCGAACTGCGGCCAATGCTCCGCCTCCAGCCCCACGAAGGTGGCATTGGGGAAGTGTTTGGCGATGTCCAAAGCCACGGGCTTATTGAGATATTTGTCCCAGACACCCCAGATCAGCTTCACCGGCTTCTTGAACGAGGCCATTTCCGTGATCCGACGATCGTTAGCCGCCAGATTCGCGTAGGCGTCGCCGGTCATCGCGAGAAACGCCGGCATTGCGCTTGGCTGCTGAGTAAAGTTCTGCGCAATGATGGGCTGAAGCACCTGCTCGAAACGTTCGCGCATGGGCGCAGTCATGTTTTGCAGCAACAGGCCTTGCTGGAAGTTGAACAGATAACCAGCCTGTTTCGGATCGGTCATCATCGCATGCGATAAAAGCTTGGTTTTCGGGTTGCAGCAAAGCTCGATGAAATCTGGAAACGCCAAGACTGGAGAATTCGCGTAATAGCAATTGAGCAGGACGAGCGAGCTGACACGATCAGGGTGATCCAGCGCAAAATTCACAGCGGCTGGACCTCCCGCGTCATGCCCAACCGGAATGACGGTCCCCAGCTTGAGGTCATCCACGACGGCGTTCATGTCTGCCATCTGTTGCACAAAGTTGTACGTAAAGCCGTCGGGTTTATCCGAAGCGCCAAAGCCTAGAAAATCAAACGTGACAACGCGATGCCCGCCAGCGGACAGGCGGGATGCTATTTCCTCATAGATCCGGCAGTTATCAGGAAATCCATGAAGCATCACGTAGGTAGGTCCCCTACCTGGGTAATCGCGAACGTATATCTGATGACCGGCCCGCATGACGTGCTTCTCAGCAAAAACCCCTTTGCTGGAGGCTGGGCTCTGTGCAACAGGTTTGGCTTCTGGATTGGTCTGTGCCAGCAGCGAGCTGGCCCGAGTTGCGGCCGCCATAAGCACAGCAGACTGCAAGAGCAGGCGGCGTGAGAAGCCGCCTTCAGAATCTAAACTCATGATTGTTCACCTCACGGTCAGACACTTGGAATTGTTATACGTCGACCTTAGCGCCGCCCCCGACAGAATCCGGAAAAGCGGAGGGGCTCCTTTGCGTCACGGGCGATTTTGGATCAGATGACATCGGGTCATTGCCCGTCTCTGATGGCAAAGAAAGATTTTCGATGGAGGCTGAAGGTGGGCATTGAGATTTCCGAGCATGTGAACCCCCGAGCTCAATCAGAGACGACTCACACTTGCACTCCCGACCGCATCCTCTGACAGGACGCGCACGTCGGAGCAAACTACGTGGCGCTTTTATTTGATAGCGTTCGCTACTAATATCATCGTTTATCGTCCTTTCGAGATAGCCTGTCAACGGGTTTTTCGCGCGAGGTTCCTTACCTGGTCATCGAGCTGAAACGCAGCCCCAGCAACGGTTCAGCGTTGTCTTGAACACCAATTAAATGATGAATTTCATGTAAATGCCGATGTTGGCCGAAGCAGTTCCTCGGAGGTTTGTGATGCCCATTTCAAGCGTGAGTAGCTCCCCAGCAGTAACAATCGAATCGGTTCCGACGCAGAACAGGACAGCTGTGCCGCCTGCAGTCGAGACGACAGACACATCGGCTTCCGCACAAGTTCGCCCATCCACCATCGTGACCCTGAGCACCGATCAGAAACCAGAATCGGCAGATCCACAATCGGACGTCGACGCATCGAGTGCAGCAGTGACCACGCCCTCCTCCAAACCGGACCCGGCGGATAAAGCCGCGTTGGTGGATGAAAAGAAATATCCAGGCTTGGCGGCATATGCACGGGGCGGAAAAGGCATAACGCTCACCCAGGACGAACTGGCTGAAGCGCTTCGCCTGGACATCATTCCCGAGGGGCACACCAAGAGCGCTATTCCCCTGAGCGAAGCGTGGGCTCCACAACTGTTCGTTCGTGCTGGCGGGGGCGGCGGAAAACTCGATGTCGATCAGTTTTCCAAACAGCTGGCGGTCGTAGGTGTTGATGCCGCACGCGCCAAGTCGATGTTCAAAGACTTCGACAAGTCTGGCGACGGAACGCTTTCGGTTGACGAGTACTACGAAGGCATCAAGGCGGGCGGCGAAAAATACACGGTGCTCTTCCAGTCGCTTATCGATGCCTACACCCGCAATGCCGACGGCTCAGCGAGTGAGGAGAAAACCAATCAATTCCTCGCCGAGGGATCGGCGATGGCAACGAAGTTCTGGTCGCGCCGGAGCTGACAGAACCCGCTACCAATTTCAATGAATTCATCGAACCATACGGTGTGGCATGGGCCACACCGTTATCCCGGGAAACCGGCGTCCCAGCCGGCCCCGCACAACAGGAGCGAACATGACCAAACCATTGACCGGCAAGGTTGCCTTGGTAACCGGCGGCTCACGCGGCTTGGGCGCCGCCACCGCTAAAGCGCTGGCCGAACAGGGTGCTGACGTGGTGATTAGTTACGTGCATGCCGAATTGAAAGCACACGCAGTCATCGATTACGTGGTTTCGCAGGGTGTACGCGGTGCGGCGATTCAAGCGGACCAGGCAGACGGTACAGCGGTACAGATGCTGATTGATAGCATCATCGCCAAATTCGGCCGTCTGGACATCGTCATCAACAACGCATCGATTGACGAGATGGGAACGGTGGATGACCCGCAGCGTGATAACCGTGCATTTGATCGATTCTGGGCCGTTGCGATGACCGGACTCACTGCGACCGTCCGGGCAGCATCCAAAGTACTCAGCGATCATGGCCGTATCGTCATGGTCGGCTCGAACCTAGGCAGCCGTGTTGGTGTGCCGGGCCTTTCAGACCTGGCTGCGGTAAAAGGCGCAATTGACGGCTATTCCCGTGGGGTAGCTCGTGATTTGGCGCCACGAAGTATTACCGTCAACGTCGTGCACGCAGGCTTCATGAAAACGGACATCAATGCACACATGCGCGATGGTCTTGCTCCGCTCATCGAGCGGTTGTGCTTCCCGCGTTTCGGTCTGCTCGAAGAGGTAGTTGCCCCTATTCTTTTCCTGGCCAGCCCGGCGGCATCCTATATCACTGGTACAAGCATTGATGCTGATGGCGGCTACAACGCCTAATCGATAAAAGATTGAGTGTCGGCATGTAATGCACAGATGCCGGCACCACTCGAAGCTTCAAATCCCATCCTGCAGCGTCACGATTTACAGGCAACCCCTTATCTTGAGCCCGTTGGCCATCCCCCGCAGCAGCCTGCAGCACATCAACATAAATCTTCTGATGATCTTCAATGCCGTGATGAGCTGCCGCAGTGTCAGCCTCGCTGCAGAGCACCTTAGCCTTGGGCAGCCTGCGGTGAGCTCCGCTCTCGGCCGACTTCGCGCCCTGTTTGATGACCCATTGTTTGTGCGGTCGGGTCGGTTCATGAAGCCGACGCAACGCGCAATTGAAATTGCTGAACTGCTTGGTCCCGCCCTTAAGTCCATCTCTCTGGCCGTCGAGCCGCCTCCCGCATTCGAACCGGGCACCAGTGATCGTGTTTTTCACTTGGGACTAAACGATGACGTGGAGTTTGCTCTGCTGCCCAGCCTGCTTAAACGAATTCGGAATGAAGCACCCGGGGTCTCGCTGATCGTGAGACGGGCCAGTTACTTGGAGATGCCACGGCTGTTGAACGCAGCCGAGATCACTGTTGGAGTCGGTTACACGGCAGAGCTTCCGGCCAGCACCAAACGCCGAATGCTAAGACGAACTCGGATTGTCCTGCTACGCAGTGACGGCTTGCAGCCTGACTTGGATCTGGAGCAATTTTGTCGACGCCCACACGCCATGGTTTCGTTCACTGGAAACGTAGTCGGGTTTGTGGATGGAGCACTTAAACGAGTTGGACGCGAGCGCAAGGTTGCGTTGGTAGTGCCCCACTTCACGAGCCTCGAAGCACTGCTTTCGGACAGCGACCTGGTGGCTGCGGTGCCCGACTACGTGGCCGAGATTGTGGAGGCCGGCGGTAAGCTCAAACATCAAGCGCTACCGGTTCCACTCGCAGAGTTCGCTGTGAATATGGTTTGGCCAATGGTCTGTGACAAGGATCCAGCCAACCGCTGGTTGCGTAAACAAATCGAGTTAGTGTTCGGCGATCAGCTCAGTGGAGGATCGCGTCGCATAGCGATTGCTTAAAAACCGGACCCTACCCATGCCCCTCATCGCCCAGACCGTTGAGCCAGGGATTGGTCCTAAACTCCTCAATCAGGAAATCGACCATGACACGAGTCTTATGTGGGATCCAGGAAGATGCTGGCATGACCGCATAGATGGGTATGACGTCCGCATCAAATTCCGGAAGCAATCTCACCAAGCGTCCTGATCGCAAATCTTCTCCGCACGCGGACAGTGGCGCTCTCAATACCCCCAGGCCGGCCACTGCGGCGTCACACAACGCCTCAAAGACATCGACACGATACTGTCCGGTGACCTCCACGATGATGCGCTTGCCATCATCCCCGCAGAACGCCCACTGAAAGGGCGTCGGCTGACGCAGATAGATCAGGCATGGAACCGACCTCAGATCGCATGGGTGACGCAATTCAGGGTGTCGCTCAGCGAATGCTGGTGACGCGACGGTTATCGGCTGGAAGGCGCCAAGCTTTCTGGCCTGATGAGAGCTGTCCTGCATGTCCCCTACCCTGATGGAAACGTCGATGCCGTCCCGTATCAGGTCCGAGGCCGAGTCACTCAAATAGTGCTCCACTGTTATCTTCGGGTATCGCTCGAAGAAGCGCGGAAGCAACGGCGTGATTTGCTTGCGGCCCAGCAGTATCGGACTGGCGATGCGCAATGTGCCAGATGGGGACTGGCGAATGCTCGCGGAATCACCCAAAGCAAGGGCGTAACGCTCCAGAATCTGCTTAGCGTGTTCGTAGAATCTTTCCCCTGCATCCGTGAGGGACAAGCGCCGAGTGGTACGCAGCAACAGCTTGGACTGCGCCTGCTCCTCGAGAAGGCTGATTTGTTTGCTGACTGTAGACTGGTTGATGGAGAACTCGGCAGCAGTACGCGAAAAACTCCCAAGCTCGACCACTCGAACAAATATTTCTAATCCAGCAAACCTATCCACCTAACTCACCTCTACTGGCATGAAACGCTCAATTTATTCCCTCGGATCATAAATCTTATGGAATTCGAATGCATTATCACGTACTGCAGGGAGGTTTACCCTGACTCCACAAACCATCCGCAAATCGAAATATGGAGTCTGTGATGACCATCAGCATTTACGGCGATACCGGTTCGGGAAGCTTTCGCCGAGTCTTGACCGCAGCCCGACACATGGGCATTTCTTTCGAACATGTGCCCGTAGATCTACTCAAGGGTGAAAGTCAGACCCCTGAGTTTCGCGCGCTCAATCCCACCGGAATGGTGCCAGTACTGGTAGATGGCGATATCGTCATTTCCGAGGCATCCGCAATCAACATCTATTTGGCGGAGAAAATCGACTCGCCACTTCTGCCCAAAGGCGCGGCACGCTACGAAACGTTGAAGTGGATGTTTTGGGGCGCGGAGCACTGGCGCGTATTCTCGGCTTATCTTTTCAACGAGCGCATTGGTAAACGCGTTAAAGGCATCGCCGAAGACCCGACCATGGTGGCGTTTATCCTCGAAAGCACTCGCACTAATGCTGCCGTCCTGAACCAACATTTGGCAGACAAAAAGTTCATCGTCGGGAACGAAGTTACATTGGCCGATTTCGACGTTGCGGCGCCGTTCTCGCAAATGGCAAGAACCAAGCTACCTTACGATGAATTCCCTCACATTATGGCGTGGCACCAGCGGCTTGTAGATGAAGTCCCAGCTTGGAAGGAAACCAAAGAACTCCTTGACCAGCGAATGGACACAGCGTTCGCTGCTTTCGGAATAACCTTCTAAGAGCACGGGCTTTCACCACGTCTCCGCCCCCTCCTAGGGAATTGTTGTTAATTGCCGCGGGAGCAATGTATCTGGAGTGCCTCAGCAAAAGTCAAGATGTGAACCATCTCAGCGTGACGATGAGGCACTCCTTGCTCAAAAAACGTTCGAACGTGCCATAACTACAGTGCTCATATTCGATAGAGTGTACGGTCAGTTTCGGGTGCAAAGCGATTCGTACCCTACCAATAATTCAGGGTTGAAGGTGTCGAATTGCCAGCGCGGCAGCTGAGATTGTGGTCCTTTGAAGTTTAACAACAGCGCACCAACTTCCCGTTTGTCTTCAACGCTTATGAGCGCCTTGACCGAGTCAAAGTATTTCTGCGATACAGATCGGGCGAAAATCTCAAAAGCGCCATACGAACGACTTGCGTACAATAAAGTGTCTGGAAACCAACGTTCGCCAGTTTGGGTTCCTCTTAAAAAAAGTATGAAGTCGGCTTGCATCAGCTGATGAAAGTCCAAACCAGAAGTTTGAGACCGCTCTTTTAGCAGATCCGCAGTAAGCGAAAGCCTTCCTAGGCCTAAACGCTGATTACGGTGATCAAGCGTCCTGGCGTACTCTCGAAATACGTGATACCCAAACGCCCCTACTTGTCCATACGAGACTTTCTCGTGAATATAATAAGGTGAGGAAAGTAAAATTTGAACAATCTCGAACCTTTCATATTTAAGAAATATTGCAATGGTATACAGAAACAGCTCGTGAATTATGAATCTAAAATTATCGAAATCAGTTTCCATATAATGATTGACATGGTTGGGACGATCCAAAAATGGCAGCAACGCCTCCAAGAAACGATGGACTTTTAACTCGATATCGGGCAGCGAGTTATACTGTGCAATCACCATCAATAATTGAGTAATTTCATTCCTATATGGAATAAACGCTTCAATGTTTTCAATCACTTGGTCGTCAAACTCTCTCCCTGATTCTCTTACTATCCTTAGTCTTTCGAAGCTTTCAGATACTGCACGGAAATACTCATCGACGGCCCCGGCAGCGAAAGGTTTGCCCTGCTTTACCGCGTCGAGTGCCCGGCGGTGCGTTGTGTTGGTTCCCAGTGAAACCGTAGAGGCTTCTGTCAAAAACGCTGGGCGCGCACCAATCTCTGGCTTTTGAAACAGAGGTTGATCATAGATCCACCTCAACAGTCGTTCGAAATTCTCTGCGTAGTTTTCAGCTTCGCTGAGGTCAATATATATTCGCTTTCCATAAAAGGTAGGCAGCCACGCTTTCCCATCCTCCTTCTCAGGAACCACCGCGACGAATTTCTCTTGCTTGGCGTTTTCATACACCTTGGCAGAGATGATCTGACTTTCTGCGCCTACACCCCCCGCCCGTACATCGGCTTTGGTGGCATAGGATTTATCTGACACGATGATGACCTTGGTAACGCTCTCATCAGTCACCATCGACTCCATGAAGCCTATGGAGTCATGCCCTTCTTTTAGGTCCCATTTATCAAGAATCACATCGACACCGGACTCTCTAAGCTCGGTTGCTAATCTCAGTACCCACTGCTGATGATCTGGAGTGGACCAGCTGTAGGAAATGAAAAGTCTCGGCGGTTGATCGATTTTGCTCATAAATCATCCCTGGTGTGTTGGCTGAGCTTGGTGGAACAGAGGGGCGGTTAGCTGAAATTATCAGATCATTCTGAACAATTGATAGGGCCCTCCCTGGTCCAACCAGCGGGTGAGATGGCGGGTATCACCGTCAGGTCTTCATCGAAGGCTCGGTAGTCATCAGCTACGGTTTAGCGTGCCTTGCGTGAGCTGCTCTTTCGGCTTTCAGCTGTCGCCGCTGGCTGCAGCAGTATGATTTGATGCGCCAACGTGTCGGCCCTAGCCTCCTGTGCCACCGCGCGCTGAATCGCCTCCTGCAGTTCTGCCTGGACAAGCTCCAGTCGCGCCTCTTTCTGCTGTACCTGCTGCACTTCTCGTTCCGCATTGGTCTTGTGCAAAAAAACCTGTTGTTGCGCTTCGCTCAGCCTCAGACGCGCGTCCTCACATCGCTGCTGGAGAACCTCTACCTGCTTGCCGAGCTGCTTAGTCTGCAGCGGTGCGCTCTTGGTCTCTTCGCGGGCTCGGTCGATTTCCTGGTGCGCCCGCTCTTCCAACCCCCGCGCGTAGGTTTCCTGCTCCTTGCGCACCTGCTCGGCCTCACGTCGATCCGCCCGCTGATGTTGCTCCAACTCCTCAATACGCGACCGCGCCGCGTCACGATCCTCCTGCAGCACCTGTCGTTGCCTGGTCAGGTCTTCGACCTGATGTGCGTGCTGATCCAGCAACTGCTGCAGGTCCAGCAGGCGACGCTCTGCAGACTGTTGCGCCGCCAATGTGACCGCCAATTGCTGGAGTTGGCGGGCCTGTTCCTGACGGACACGCTCTTCCAATGCCGCCAATTCAGCGCGCTCAGCCTCCAACACCCGATGCTGCTGCACCAGCGACTGCTCGACCACCTCTTGCGCCAAGGCCGCGGCCTGCTGCCAGATCGCGGTGAATGCCTGGGCGACTTCTGTTGGCAGTTCAGGCAATCGCGTTTCGCCACGCAGGCGCCCGGCCAACCGCGCCCACCAGTGGTCAAGCAGACCGGCCACACGCGCCGGACTACCGCGCCCAAGCTCCGCGCGGACACGCTCCACGGTGGGCCGCTCACCACGCGCCAGCACCGCGTCCGCCGCGGCAAACACGTCGTTTTCCGGCACCCCTACTGCCATTGCTTACCTCCGGGTATATTAGGTCTGATAAAAGAATGTTATCCGACTCTATTTTTCAAAAACCACTATTTTACTACGTTGAACGTAATGAATAATACGATCGAATTAAAAACAATCGTGTATGCCCCGCTGCAGCTCAATCAGCTCGCGGATAACGCCCAACAAGCCGCGCAGGCCTTCATCGCCGCAGGGACGGCCGCCCACACCGTGCGCAGCTACCGCAGCGCCCTCGCCTATTGGTCAGCCTGGCTGCAGTTGCGCTACGGCCGCGCGCTGGGTGACCGTCCACTGCCTGACAGCGTGGCCGTGCAGTTCATCGTCGATCACCTGGCGCGACCGCTGGACACTGGCGCCTGGTCCCACCTCCTGCCGACACCCATCGATGCGGCCCTTGTTGAGGCCAAGGTCAAAAGCAAAACCGGGGCGCTGGCCTTCAACACCGTCAGCCACCGGCTGGCCGTGCTGAGCAAATGGCACCAAGTGAATCAATGGCCAAGTCCTACCGAGTCCAGCACCGTCAGAACCTTGCTGCGTGAAGCGCGCAAGGCGCAGAGCCGGCAGGGTGTGCAGGTGCGCAAGAAAACCGCAGCCGTGCTCGAACCTTTCCAGGCGCTCTTGGCCACCTGCACCGATGGCGTGCGCGGCATCCGTGATCGCGCCCTGCTGCTGTTGGCCTGGAGCGGCGGCGGTCGGCGGCGCTCCGAAGTGGTAGGCCTCCAGGTCGGCGACGTGCGCCGGCTCGACGCCGACACCTGGCTCTATGCCCTGGGGGCGACCAAAACGGATACCAGTGGCCAGCGGCGGGAAAAACCCCTGCGCGGTCCCGCTGCACACGCATTGGCCGCCTGGCTTGCAGTCGCCCCTGCCGCTTCCGGCCCGCTGTTTCGTCGCGTTTACAAAGGGGGCAAGGTCGGCCACCAGGGCCTATCCGCCGACCAGGTAGCGCGCATCGTCCAGCGCCGCGCAAAACTGGGAGGCTTGGAGGGCGACTGGGCGGCGCACAGCCTGCGCTCCGGTTTTGTCACGGAAGCCGGACGCCAGGGAGTACCCTTGGGCGAAGTCATGGCCATGACCGAACACCGCAGTGTCGGTACCGTCATGGGTTATTTTCAAGCGGGAACTCTGCTGGGTAGCCGGGTGACCCAATTGCTTTCGCCGGAGACTGGAAGCGAAGGGCGTTCGGCGCTTGCCAATCCAGAATGAGGGCGTACGGGCGCCGCCGCTGGTCAACGATCGCGGCCAGGCAGCTGGCAACGGCGGACGTTTGGGACGTGCCCGCAAGCAGGGAAACCCGCGCGATCAACCGGCCAGCACCTGTCGAGCCTGTTCATGCTCGAGGCAGGCGCCCCCCTCCTGCTGATCTACAGAACGCCACTGCGGTCGCGTCGGTCTGAACTCCGCCACCAGAATGCGCCCACGCTGGCGGACAATCCCCCAAGCCGGGCCCGCCACGCATATTCACCAGCGGCGTAACGCCCATGGGCCAAGGCGGGTGATCCTCAGTACATGAAATGGAGACCACCGCCGTAGGCACCGAAGAACCGGTGATTGACATTGAGCGTACGAACTTGATCGCGACACAGGTAGAACGTTGCAGCAGCATCATCGTGCTGGAGCACGCGCCGAAAGGCCGCCAGCCCCTTCGGCAGATCCAGTTTGATCGAGTGCACCTGACCGCGAATGGACCGTCCGAGGTAGATGTCCAGCGAGGGCAGTGGTGGCTGAAAGACCGCATAGTAGTAATCAGGACGAAAGAGCACCCCAAACGAGCGGGTGTATCGAACCCGGTACCACATCCGTGACAGCAACTGGTAGTAAGTGACCCTGAAATAGCGCCGCAGACTGACGTCGGTGAAGCCGAGAGCGCTGAGCGCTTCTACCGCCTCGTCTCGCAACTGCGGCTCTTGCCGCAGAGACGGCGCCGCCTCAAACTTCGTTCTGAACAGCTGCAGCGTCGCGGCGAACAGACAGCAGGGTCGCTCCTCATTTTTGGCGGATGCCTGCGCGTTCAACAGACAGGTACGATGCGGACCCAGCAACCGCTCCTGCATAAAGTGGATAAGCTGGCGATAGACGGTAGTGTAGCGCCCCGGCGGCAGCGGCGGAATGGCGGGCTCGCGCAAGTCTATGGTGCATCGATACAACCCCATGCTGGGATCATCGACAAAAGCCTCATAACAGCCGTCGCTTTCTGGCAGGCGATCATTTTCCGGCCCATCAACGTCTAGCTCGTCGAGTACACCCAGGCGTTGCCAGCGCGCGAGCGAGCGCAAGAACTGCGTGCTACTCGCTACTCGAGCCGCGCAAAGCCCAGAGCGCAAGCTGGCCATGATGACCTTTATCGACGGCACACGGTAACCACAGTCCGGGCAGAGATAAGCCTCGTCGGGCAAGCCATGATCGGGCTTGAAATCGACGGCCGAGACGCATCGCGCGCACAGTGGCAACAATGCCTGTCGATGCCAGGGACACCATCGCACACACTTCAACTGAAAAAACACCGAGACGTATCCGGAATCGGCGGCACAGCCGGGGCAAAACTTGGGCTGACCACGTGCCCCCGCGGGTAAGAATGCATCTACCAGGTCGAGAAAGTGGGTGGCAGCAAGAAATGGCCGATCCGCACCGTACATCAGCTGAAGGCTGGCCGGCGTGACCGTGAGAGTATGGGATCGGTGTTTTGCCTTGAACCCCAATGCCCGTACGATCGGCTTGGCCGGCACACCATTGAGGGCGGCCGCCTTGTGCAGCGTCGCAAACGCTGCATCGAAGGGCGTCGGAAAATCATCCGGGAAGAAGAAACCGTCCTCATTTCGCATCGCAGAATGTCCGTAGATTGACGGTCTTGACAGCCTGGCTGACATCGGCGGCACAGACCTGCAATGACGGACTGTCTTTCACCGCCTGCGCCAACAGGAGGTTCAGCACCGTCTCACAGAGGTGTTCCATTGGTATATTCTTCACATACACCCCTGACACGGCGTCCGATATCTCTTGCCAAAAAAGCTCCGCCAGTGATACCAGGCGCACACCGGCTGCAAACGCCTGAGGCCAAAAAAAGGCCGTGTAGGAGGTTCCCGAACCGGGTGGAAATTCCGAGCCGCTGTCATAAGCGCGCAGAATGGTCGCGAGCTCGTCCGAGTTCCGACAACCGTGAAACGCGTTGAGGTCTGCAAAAAACCGGGCAATCAATTGCGGTTTCACCGTGACCTTTAGGCCCGATAGCGTTTTCAAGATGTCCGGCTGGGCGAATCCCACCAGCGTCAGGCAAATGTCTTTGAGTTGTAATGAATTATAGAGACTGGCCAGTTGATGGAAATCCGCCGGCTCCAGGTACTGTATTTCGTCCAGCACCAGCACGAATTGGCCGCACTCAACCCCGGCGAGGACCGTCTGAATGTGCCCCAGCAAGTGATAGAAGTAATCCACGCGCTCTTTAGGCAGGATAGTGGCGGAATGACAGATTTCTTTAAACAGGTTGAGCCGCTGTGGTCCCTCTCGGGGTCTGACGCTATGAAACTCCACATAGCATTCCGGGAATTGCTCCCTCAGTTGGTCGGTCACGAAACGGGCACAGCGCGACTTGCCGACCCGACTTTCACCGTAAAAGATGACGCCGGTCCGTCGAGCAGTCACCCGATCAAAGGTGACTCGCGCGACCCTGATCATTTCGTGGGTGATGATCCGCGCCTTTTTGCTGATCAGCGGATGGATGGCCGTCATGACTCGCCCCGATTGTCCGCACGACCCGGCGTGGGCAGACCGGGATAGTCGCGCTCTGGCTGAATAAAATAATCCTTCACTGACACGGGCGCGGTTCGCTCCATCTGAGGCAGCGCCGTCGTGGTCGGAGCGGCGCCCTGCCTGACCAGCAGCGCCAGGTCAGGCTGGTTGAGATGGACGAAATAGTCGGATATCTGCTGTACCGGGTTGCCGATCGGATCAATGCATAATCCGCCATTACGAATTTCGGAATTGACCAGGCGACGCATGTAGCAGGTATGTGGAAACCCGCTCCACCATCCACCCGCGACCAGCACGCCGAGGTAATCGCCGCTTGATAGATAAGCCTTGACCACGCGGTAGTCATGCTCGTCGATCTCAATCAACAGCTTCTGTCCAATTAAATCGAAATTGGCGGCCAGCACTTCGTTCGTGTAGCGCACACGGTCAAGCTGGATGTAAGGGCGCCGCCCCTCGCGTCGACTCCCTCGGACGGTCACCTCCTTGGTTATCAAGTCGGTCATAAGGCGTACCTGGCGGTCGGGGTCGACCTGCGGAAAGAGGGCTCCCTGCAGGGTGTACTGCTCCAGCAGTTCCAACGGGGAAAACATGCCAATTCCTTCGGATTGTTGGACGTTGTAGTTGGCCAGCGCCACATCCAAGGCATCCAGGAATCGCTTCAGATCAATCTGATAACGTATGGCCTTCTCGTCGGCCTTGTCCGCACGCCCCTTATGCGGGTGACTTCCGGTTGTAGAAGGAATCTGCGAGGTTTCGCGAGCAACCTCTCTGAACAGGCGCTCGATGTGGTTACGGGTCTCGAATCTCCCGATGGGGCCCAGTAGATGATGAAAACCAAAATCTTGCCGGGCTTGCAGGGTGATTTTGTTGGCGATGTTGGACAGGTGCGAGTCAACGCTGAGCGCTGCGAAGGTGACCCCGCGACACCCCTCGATCACACTGGACGGAAAGCCGGCACCGGGTACATACCTGTACCTCTCATTTTCCAAAGCGCGCGGTGTCCAGCCGCCCAGGCACGCGCCTGCTATCACCTCGCGAACATCGCCTGCTGTCGGCTGACTGTGGAGGACCAACTTGTAGGCCAGCACGGCTTCCGAATAAGTGTCTATCATCGTCAGCAACCACATCCGATCCAGCGGCACGGCTTTCACCAACCCGTCGACCTGCTCAACCAGCAGGGTGATGATCGCCTCCAGCAAATGCCCGTCGAGCTCAACGATGTCAAAGGGGCGGCCCGCGGAGAGGTAGGGTCGATGCCCGGTTCCTGTGGCGAGATGCGCCCGGGCCTCCGGACTGCCATGGGCATTGATGAAGGCGGCTGCGTTTTGATCGCACAACTGCAGCACATAATCCCGGATACTGTTGCGGCCCAGATGCTTGGTTGTGTAAGGCCAGCCTTGATAGTCAGGGGCGACCTGTCTGAGCGCGTTCATGAACTTCTGAATCAAAAACGCCTGCACATTGGTCTTTTCCTCCAATCGCTGCGCATGGTCCTGCAAAACATCAAGCAACTTACGCTCAATCTCCGGAAAGGTAGCCAGCAACTTTCCCAGGCAGCCCGACAGACCACCATGCGCACCGTGGTGATGATCGTCCAAAGAAGCTGTTCTTTCATAACTCTTGAGCCTGGCATGCGGTACCAATGCTCGTTCGCCCATCGCTTGACCATGATCATCCAGCGTCAGGAAGCGAACCAGCAGCCGATGGACTTCCGGCCCCTTGATGCCGGTCTTCCTCGAGATCGCGCGCTCCGTATACCCTTCTATATACATGGTAACGGCCGTACGACGTGTACAGAACTGATGCCAACGCTCCTCCGGAATCGCCACTGGAGACAGCTTGCACCAGTTTCCCGCACGGACCGCGTCTGGTATCACGACCCGCTTCATGACAGCAGACTCCGCACCATCCACTCGGTGTGCAACGTCGGCGAGGTCTTCTCGACTACCAACTCAACACGGCCATCGATGGCAAGGCGAGTCAGCCCAGCGACTAGTTCAGTGGTGGAGAGGTGAGGCAGTGCGAGCGAGAGACTGCCGATCGTACCTGCGGTATCGTGGCTGACGCGCTGCAGAACCTGCGACATGATGGCGGGTATGCGCTTTTCCTGACGGGTCACCCCTACGAAAGTCATCAGCCTGAGCAACGGCATGACCTTATAAAGATGAGCGTCTCGCGTCGACTCATCGAACACGCGGTAAACGGCGCCTGACGCTTTTGCTAGCGATGACTGGACCTTGAGTTGCTCGTGCGCGTCGATATTGTCGATATAGCCTGGCTTGACCTCATGCCATTCGAAAAGTCCATCACTATTGCGGGCAACAATGTCCAGCATGACTTTCCGTCCGCCCAGCTGATCAGAATTGAACTCTTGACCAGTCGGCTTCCAGAAAACAATGATGCGGGGATCAAACTCGACATACAACAACCAGTGCGCCAGTTCCCGGTGACTCTCGAAAATCAACTCCCCATCAATTTTGTAGCTATAGACATGCCACAATGCGCTTCGAACTGACCCTCTATTGCGCATTTTCGCAATTAGACTTGCACTGGGCGTCTGACCTGTTTTTTTAGAATTTTTAGACATAACAAACCCTAAACATAAAATTCATGTCAGGGTGATATGCCGATCCTCATCAGGGTTTTCCATAACAGTCGGGGAGCATTCAACCATCTTCATTCTGCCACATCACATGAGTCGCAACAAATGTTGCTCATGCCTTTAGGGAATTAACGGCGCTTTTTTAGCAACTCTATTACATATACTAAACTGACAGTTATTGGAATTACGATTGGAGCCAATTGTGAAGCCCCTTATTCTGCCTCCGCTGCCACCTCCAACCAGCGAAGACCAGCAACAGCGGAAACTGATTGAGCGATACAGAACGGAGTTAGACGGTTATCTACCCGCTACCACAGATGAACTGTGTCTCACTCTGGCGAGAGCGGCTCCGCAGTGGAAACGTCTTGAGCTTGTTGTAATGTTACGCAGCTTATCGCAGTGGCACAGAGACCATACTTTTACGGACCCCACGGTTCGCCCTGCGGTCAAAAGGCTGTGCGCCGCACTCGCTCTTGCCAAGCCGCAGAAAAAGCCGCTCCCCTTCATACACCCGCCGACGATTACCGACCTCCTTCAACTCAACCAATACGAGGATAACCGGATTCAAAATGCGCGACTTCACATCCGGAAGTGCCTGACAGTTGGCAAACCCAAGGAAATGCGTCAGGCCAGACAGCGATACCTCGTTGCGATTCGAGATAAAGCCATTCTGCTTTTGTCGTACTGGTACAGCTTGGAGCCAGGCCAGATTTCACGCCTGACATTTGAAGACCTTGTAATGAATGATGTGACGCTCGGGATCCACATCAGAAAAAAAGAAGACCGCACTACAACAAAAGCGAAAACCACAACAACGCTGACCCTGCCACGGTTCCCCCGCCTGTGTCCGATCAAGGCGCTTGAACGCTGGTTGAAGGAATCTGGCATCTACCAAGGTGCGCTGTTTCAGACAATTGATGGAGAGGTACTTACCGGTGCGATGCGGTCAGCGGGCATCGCATACCACTTGAACGAAGGGACCAAGCGGGTTATGGCGCTACCGAAGGGCAAGACGATAGACTGGAGTGAAGGCCTCTTGGCACTGCTGCTCAACAGCGGCTGGCAACCCGAAGAAGTAGCCAGCGTTTTCCGTCACCACCGTCCAAGTGGCATCAGAATCTTCGCGAGACGCCTGCAGGCTTGCGAAGTGCGTCGTCCATCCCCCGTGATCGCACGCATCCCCAAGATCCTAGCCATTTACGCCGCGTTAAAAAAACCAGAGACCTAGTGAAAACGAAATTAAAAACTCAGACGTTATAAAAAAACCGCTACACCTTTTTTTAGACTTTAGTTAATGCACGCAAAAAAATCACTTTCCAAAGTAGAAAACTACCAAGTGAAAATTAATAATATGGGAGGAAAGGAGGGGCAAATGACTGAACTACTTGGGCTTTTTTTATAGCTGACTTTCAACTTTCAGTTCTGATTGCTGAAGGGAGAGATGTGCGCCCGTAGCAGCACGGCTTGCCGGCGGGGGCGGTGTGTCAGACGATCATTTCGTCACAGACACACCGCTCCCGCCGGCAAGCCGTGCTGCTACAGAAAAAGGAAACCTCAGGCAGGCACACCGCTATGAAAGCGGAAGTCCTCATCGGGGCCTTCGATCAGCTCGCGCTCGGCCAGGCGGACTTCTTCGATCTTGGCGTCGACATCCGCTTCATCGCCATAGAGATAGGCGAGCTTGAGGTAATCCTGGAAATGCCGCGCCTCGGACTTGAGCAGGCTGGCGTAGAACTTGGCCAGGTCCTCGTCCAGGTGAGGAACCAGCGCCCTGAACCGTTCGCAGGAGCGCGCCTCGACGATGGCACCGACGATGAGCGCATCGGTCAGGCGATAAGGGTTGTGATTGCGCACCAGCTTGCGCAACGAACCTGCATAGCGGGCCGAACTGATGTTGGCCATGGGAATGCCACGCTTCTTGATGATGCTGATGACCTGCTCGAAATGACGCAGCTCTTCACGGGCCAGACGCGACATCTTGGCCTGCAGCTCGAACTTGTCGTTGTACTGGAACATGAACTGGAATGCCGCGCCTGCGGCCTTCTTCTCGTTGTTCGCATGGTCGATCAGCAGGATATCCAGATTGCGCATGGCCGCCTGCACCCAGCTATCCGGGGTGGGGCACAGCAGGAAAGCGTCGATTTCTGGATACATCTGCATAAGGTCACAACTGGCGGTATGGGCAAGGCGCAGCATTATACGGGGCTGAACGCCCAGAACCAGCCTCAGTTGCGGCAAAAGCCGTGCAGCTCGATTGGCGGCGGGCAACTATAGTCAATACAGCGAACAGTCAGCGCCCCGTCAGGTCGAAACAAGCGTGCCGTCATTCAAGGGAGATCAGCTCATGCAATCGATTCGCAGGATTCTGGTGGCCATCGAACCCAGTGCCGAAACCGACAAGGTCGAAAGTCTGGCCATGCGACGCGCCTGCCTGATCGCCCACGCAACCGGGGCCAGTCTGCATCTGTTGATTTGTGACAAGAAAAGTGACCACAGCGAGTTGCTGACCACCCTCAAGCACGACCTGCAGGCCGAGGACTTCAACGTCACCGCCGAGCAGGACTGGCACGAAAGCGTTCACCAGACCATCGTCAAGGTCCAGCAAGCGGAAGGCTCGGACCTGGTCATCAAACAGCACTTCCCCGACAGCACCCTCAAACGCGCCCTGTTGACGCCTGCCGACTGGAAACTGTTGCGCTATTGCCCCTGCCCGGTGCTGATGGTCAAGACCGACCGCCCCTGGAAAGGCGGCGCTATCCTGGCGGCGGTGGACGTCGGCAATCCCGATGGCGAGCACACTGCCCTGCACTACAGCATCATCAAGCACGGCTACAGCATCGCCGACGTGGCCAAGGGCGAGCTGCACGTCATCACGGCCCACCCCTCCCCCATGCTCTCCGCGGCGGACCCTGTGTATCAGTTGTCTTCAACCATCGAGGGCAAGTACCGCGAGCAGTGCAAGGCCTTCCAGACCGAATTCAGCATCGACGACGCTCACCTGCACATAGCCGAGGGGCCGGCCGATGTGCTGATTCCGTTCACTGCCCATCATTTGCAGGCGGCTGTGACGGTGATCGGCACCGTTGGCCGCACCGGGATTTCCGGCGCGCTGATCGGCAACACCGCCGAAGTGGTCCTCGATTCGTTGGAAAGTGATGTGCTGGTGCTCAAGAGCGAAGAATCGCTGGCGCACCTGGAAGAGCACCTGGCCCGCGCCTGAACACAACTTGCCCCGCATCGTACCCGTAGCAGCACGGCTTGCCGGCGGGAGCGGTGTGTCTGTGCCGAAAGGGTTGCCTGACACACCGCCCCGCCGGCAAGCCGTGCTGCTACACAAGCATTGCGGATCAGGCTCCGCCGATGGCGTCCTTGAGAAACCCCGGCGCGATGTAGCGCTCGTAATGGGCTTCGGACAGCAGGAAGAATTCCCGATCGATGGCATCGCGCAATTCCGGCAGCCCCCAATCGCGAAACTCCGGCATCAGCACCATGCCGTACGCCTCCAGATCGTTGATCATCCGCGCGCCACGGGCGATCAACTGATACGCCCAGCAATATTCCGACTGCTGCGGCACGAAGCGGATCTTGCGCTGCTCCAGTTGCTGGCGCAGCTTGATCGCATCGAACACCTCGACCTTGGCGGTCATCACCTGCACCAGCAATTGCTCGAGGCGCAGCCAGACCGCGCGCTTTTCGTCCTCGTTATAGCCGTTCCAGTGAATGACTTCGTGATGGAAGCGCTTGCAGCCCCGGCACACCAGGTCGCCGTAGACAGTGGAGCAAAGCCCTACGCAGGGCGTCTTGATGATGTGGTTGGGCATGGCGGAAAAACACGGCAGCGGACGAAACAGGCCTGCATGTTAGCCCTTTGTCTAACGGGGTACACCCCTGAAGATGTAGGGGCTAACTTACCTTCTGCCATTTTTTGCCGTAGAATCATCGGGCCTTTTAAGGCGCCAATGTCCGTTGGAAGCTGTTTTCAAAGCGTCACGAGCACAGTAGGTCTACCCGGCAGTACGGTTCACGACGCAGGCCACGCCTGCGTCCCCTCCTCAGAACCGCTCATGCAGGCGTAAAACTTTGAAAACAGCTTCTGTTGGAAATCGTCAGCTGCCTGCCGAAAAACTCAAAAAGTTTTGACATGCACGGCTGCGGACCTTTTCTGGATGAGCGTCCCGGACACCCATTTGGGACCACTGATGAGGGTAATACTGTGCTTGAAGCCTACCGTAAACACATCGAAGAGCGTGCCGCCCAGGGTATCGTGCCCCAGCCGCTTAACGCCGAACAAACCGCAGGCCTGGTCGAGCTGCTGAAAAACCCACCGGCTGGCGAAGAAGCTGTCCTGCTTGACCTGATCACCAATCGCGTTCCACCGGGAGTTGACGAAGCTGCTTACGTCAAGGCCGGTTTCCTTTCCGCTCTGGCCAAGGGCGAAGTCTCTTCCCCTCTGCTGGATCGCAAACGCGCTGTAGAACTGCTCGGCACCATGCAGGGCGGCTACAACATCGTGACCATGGTCGACCTGCTGGACGATGCCGAGCTGGCACCGGTTGCCGCCGAACAACTGAAGCACACCCTGCTGATGTTCGACGCCTTCCACGACGTCGCAGAAAAAGCCAAGAACGGCAACGCTCACGCCCAAGGCGTGCTGCAGTCCTGGGCTGACGGCGAATGGTTCCAGAAGCGTCCGACCCTGGCCGACAAGATCAGCCTGCGCGTGTTCAAGGTCACCGGCGAAACCAACACCGACGACCTGTCCCCTGCGCCGGACGCCTGGTCGCGCCCTGACATCCCGCTGCACGCCCTGGCCATGCTGAAAATGGCCCGCGACGGCATCGTGCCTGACGTGCAAGGCTCCATCGGCCCGATGAAGCAGATCGAAGAAATGCGCGGCCAGGGCTTCCCTATCGCCTACGTCGGTGACGTGGTCGGTACCGGTTCCTCGCGTAAATCGGCCACCAACTCGGTGCTGTGGTTCTTCGGCGACGACATCCCTTACGTGCCGAACAAGCGCGCAGGTGGTTTCTGCTTCGGCAGCAAGATCGCCCCGATCTTCTACAACACCATGGAAGACGCCGGCGCCCTGCCAATCGAATTCGATGTCTCGAACATCAACATGGGCGACGTGATCGACGTCTACCCATACGAAGGCAAAGTCACCAAGCACGACAGCGACGAAGTGATCACCACTTTCGAACTGAAGACCCCTGTGCTGCTGGACGAAGTCCGCGCTGGTGGCCGTATCCCGCTGATCGTTGGACGTGGCCTGACCAGCAAGGCACGTGCCGAACTGGGCCTGCCGCCTTCGACCCTGTTCAAGCTGCCTGAAGTCCCTGCTGCCAGCACCAAGGGTTTCACCCTCGCGCAGAAAATGGTCGGCAAGGCCTGCGGCACCGACGGCATCCGTCCGGGCACCTACTGCGAACCGAAGATGACCACCGTCGGCTCCCAGGACACCACAGGTCCCATGACCCGTGACGAACTGAAAGACCTGGCGTGCCTGGGCTTCTCCGCTGATCTGGTAATGCAGTCCTTCTGCCACACCGCCGCTTATCCAAAGCCGATCGACGTCAAGACCCACCACACCCTGCCTGACTTCATCATGACCCGTGGCGGCGTTTCGCTGCGTCCGGGCGACGGCATCATCCACAGCTGGCTGAACCGCATGCTGCTGCCGGACACCGTCGGTACCGGTGGTGACTCGCACACCCGTTTCCCGATCGGCATCTCGTTCCCGGCCGGTTCCGGTCTGGTCGCGTTCGCCGCTGCCACCGGCGTCATGCCGCTGGACATGCCGGAATCGATCCTGGTCCGTTTCAAGGGCAAGCTGCAACCGGGCGTCACCCTGCGTGACCTGGTTCACGCCATCCCTTACTACGCGATCCAGAAAGGCCTGCTGACCGTCGAGAAGAAAGGCAAGAAGAACGCCTTCTCGGGTCGCATCCTGGAGATCGAAGGCCTGGAAAGCCTGACCGTCGAACAAGCCTTCGAACTGTCCGACGCCTCGGCAGAACGTTCGGCCGCCGGTTGCACCATCAAGCTGTCCAAAGAGTCGATCGCCGAATACCTGAACTCCAACATCACCCTGCTGCGCTGGATGATCGCGGAAGGCTACGGCGACCCACGCACCCTGGAGCGTCGCGCCAAGGCGATGGAAGCCTGGATTGCCAATCCTGAGCTGCTGGAAGCCGACAAGGACGCTGAATACGCCGAAGTCATCGAGATCGACCTGGCCGACGTCAAGGAGCCTGTGCTCTGCGCGCCGAACGACCCGGACGACGCCCGTCTGCTGTCCAGCGTTGCTGGCGAGAAGATCGACGAAGTGTTCATCGGCTCGTGCATGACCAACATCGGTCACTTCCGCGCTGCCGGCAAGTTGCTCGATCAGGTCAAGGGCCAGCTGCCAACCCGTCTGTGGCTGTCGCCACCGACCAAGATGGACGCGCACCAACTGACCGAAGAAGGCTACTACGGCATCTACGGCAAGGCTGGCGCACGCATGGAAATGCCGGGCTGCTCGCTGTGCATGGGTAACCAGGCACGTGTGAACCCGAACGCGACCGTGGTATCGACCTCGACCCGTAACTTCCCGAACCGTCTGGGCGACGGCGCGAACGTCTACCTGGCTTCGGCCGAGCTGGCGTCCGTGGCATCGATCCTGGGTCGCCTGCCGACCGTCGAGGAGTACATGGAATACGCGAGCAAGATCGACAGCATGTCTGCCGATGTCTACCGCTACCTGAGCTTCGACCAGATCGCCGAGTTCCGTGAATCCGCAGCGAACGCCAACATCCCGGTTGTTCAAGCGTAAGATCGTAGTAAGGCGTCAAAAAAAACCCCGCTTCTGGCGGGGTTTTTTTATGGGGTTGATTTTGGGTTTGGGATTGGGTTGGGATTTAGGGTTTGTTGGGTTCGCTCGAGGCCCCTACACGGATGCCCTTCGGGCGCATCGCGGGCAAGCGCGCTCCTACATTTTTTGCAACGTGCCGCGGTCTGACAGACCCCGTTGTCCGCCTTGTGCTTTCGCTCGAAATCCAGAGCCATGCACCAAGGCTATCCACTCGGTCCCACAGGCCATGGCACGTTGCAAAAAATGTAGGAGCGCGCTTGCCCGCGATAGGCCCGAAGGGCATCCATGTAGCGCCCTCAAGCCAGGCACAAAAAAAACCCCGCATCTCAAAATGCGGGGCTTTTCGTTCAATCAACCACTAAACCATCAAACCACCGCAGTCTGCCCACTCATGGCCAGATCCAGCAGCTCCCGGTTCGCCACCGCATACATCGCGTAGTCATTACCACTCGCTGCACGCAGTTCAACCAGCATCGCGTGCCAGCGCTCGACCATCGCCGAATGCTGCTCCAGCCACAGGCTCAGGCGCTCTTCCACGTTCTCCGGGCCGTTCGGCATTTGCAGGACGGACACGGTGATGGCGCGCTGTTGCCAGTCGACATCGTCGCGGAAGGCTTCGCGGGCCAGGGCCTGCCAGTTGTTTTCCACCGGCAGGGCGCTGATCTGTTGCAGGTACCAGGTGATGTCCAGCGAGCTGCCCAGAGCGAAGTAGACCTTCGCCACGTCGGCGGCATTCTGGCCAGTCACGTCGGACGCCTCGATGATCGGCAGCAGCGTGTACAGGTGCGTGGTGCCAGCGACCATGCGCGCCAGCAGCTCAGGTACGCCAGCCTCGACGTATTCCTGATAACGCGCCTGCCAGACTTCACGTGGCGGGCCTTCCAGCAGTTCGTCGAGCTTCAGCCCCAGTGCCGCCAGATGCGGACCGAAGTGCGCGACGTCACGGGCAGCGTCCAGTTCGTTGCGACGGCTGCGCAGGAACCAGCGGGTGGCGCGACGGCCCAGACGCATCAGCTCATCCATCAATGCCAACTGGATTTCAGCCGACACCTTGTAGTCCAAAGCCTCGATCTGACGGAACCAGTGCGGCAGGTGGAAGATGTCACGCACGATCACGTAGGCACCGGCCACGTTGGCAGCGCTCATGCCGGTCGACTCCTTGAGCCGCTGCACGAAGGTGATGCCCATGTGGTTGACCAGGTCGTTGGCGATCTGGGTGCTGACGATTTCGCGCTTCAGACGGTGGCGACGCATGGATTCGGAGAACTTCGCGCCCAGGGACGGCGGGAAGGCGGTTTCCATGTCGCGGGCCAGATAGTCGTCGTCCGGCACGCGGGATTCGAGCAGCGCTTCCTTGAGGTCGATCTTGCTGTAGGAGATCAGCACCGACAGTTCGGCGCGGGACAGGCCTTTCTGTTCGGCGATGCGCTCGGACAGCTGGTCTTCGGCCGGGAGGAACTCGATGGCGCGGTCCAGCTTGCCACGGGACTCCAGGTCGTTCATCAGGCGCTTGTATTCGGCAATCCGCTCGTAGGCACGACGGGCCGCCAGCGACAGGGCTTGCGTCTGCTTGTAGTTGTTGCCGAGTACCAGATTGCCCACTTCGTCGGTCATGCTTTCGAGCAGCAGGTTGCGCTGCTTCTCGGTCATGTCACCGGCCTGCACCACTTCGTTGAGCAGGATCTTGATGTTCACTTCGTGGTCGGAGCAGTCCACGCCACCGGCGTTGTCGATGAAGTCAGTGTTGGTGGCACCGCCCAGCAGGCCGAACTCGACGCGACCCAGTTGGGTCATGCCCAGGTTGCCGCCCTCGCCCACCACCTTGCAGCGCAGCTGGTTGCCGTTGACGCGCAGGGCGTCGTTGGCCTTGTCGCCCACATCGGCGTGGCTCTCGGAGCTGGCCTTGACGTAGGTGCCGATACCGCCGTTCCACAGCAGATCCACCGGCGCCTTGAGCAATGCGTGCATCAACTCGGTCGGGGTCAGTTTGTCAGCGCTGATGTCAAAGCGCTCTTTCATCTGCGGGGTGATGGTGATGCTCTTCAGGCTGCGCGGGAAGATACCGCCGCCTTCGGACATGATGCTGGTGTCGTAGTCGGTCCAGGCCGAACGCGGCAGGTCGAACAGGCGCTGACGCTCGGCGAAGCTGGTCGCCGGATCCGGATTCGGATCGATGAAGATATGCAGGTGGTTGAACGCGGCCACCAGTTGCAGCTTGTCGGACATCAACAGGCCGTTGCCGAATACGTCACCGGCCATGTCGCCGACGCCGATCACGCTGATGCTGTCCTGCTGGACATTGATGCCGCGCTCGCGGAAGTGGCGCTGCACGCCGACCCACGCGCCCTTGGCGGTGATGCCCATTTTCTTGTGGTCGTAACCGGCCGAGCCACCGGAGGCGAACGCATCGCCCAGCCAGAAGCCGTAGTCGATGGCGATGCCGTTGGCGATGTCGGAGAAGGTCGCGGTGCCCTTGTCCGCTGCCACCACCAGGTACGGGTCATCGTCGTCATGACGTACGACGTTGGCCGGCGGTACCAGCGCGCCTTCTTTCAGGTTGTCGGTGATGTCCAGCAGACCGGAAATGAAGATGCGGTAGCAGGCGATCGCTTCGGCCTGAATCTCGTCGCGGGTGCCGGTGGTCGGCAGGCGACGTGGCAGGAAGCCACCTTTGGCACCCACAGGCACGATGACCGAGTTCTTCACCTGCTGGGCTTTTACCAGACCCAGCACTTCGGTACGGAAGTCTTCTTCGCGGTCCGACCAGCGCAAGCCGCCGCGAGCGACGTTGCCGAAACGCAGGTGCACGCCTTCGACGCGCGGCGAGTAGACGAAGATTTCGAACTTCGGCACCGGCTTGGGCAGTTCGGGGATCAGGCGCGGGTTGAACTTGAAGCTGAAGTAGCTCTTGTTCTGGCCGTTGGCGTCGGTCTGGTAGAAGTTGGTGCGCATGGTCGCCTTGATCAGGTCAAGGTAGCGACGCAGGATGCGGTCTTCGTTGAGCACCTGGACATCGTCCAGCGCCGACAGGATCGCGGTTTCCAGACGCTGTTGCATGTCGTCCAGATCGCCACCGGACAGCTTGCGCGCCAGGTAGAAGCGGGTCTTGAACAGACGGGTCAGCTCGCGGGCGATGTCGGCGTGGTTGTTCAGGGTGCTGGCGATGTAGCCCAGGTCGAAGCCCAGACGAATCTGCTTGAGGTAACGGGCGTAGGCACGCAGCAGCGCCACGTCGCGCCACGGCAGGCCGGCAGTCAGCACCAGGCGGTTGAACGCATCGTTCTCGGCGTCGCCGCGCACGATGTGCACGAACGCGTCCTGGAACGTGTCGTTGAGCTGTTGCAGATCCAGGTTCAGGCCTTCGGCGTAGGTGAAGGCGAAGTCATGAATCCAGAACTCGCGACCGTTGGTGTGACGCAGGCGATACGGGAACTCGCCCAGCACGCGCAGGCCGAGGTTTTCCAGGATCGGCAGCACGTCGGACAGCGCCAGCGGGGTGTCGGCGTGGTACAGCTTGCAGTGCAACTGCGCCTTGTCGCCCGACAGCGGCTGATAGAAGCTCATGACCAGCGGCTTGGCTTCGGACAGATTCAGCACATGCTGCATGTCGACCACGGCCGAGTGCGCGGCGAAACGCTCGCGGTAACCTGCCGGGAAGCCTTTCGGGAAGTCGGCCAGCACGTTGGTGCCCTGGGCTTCGCCGAAGCTTTCGACAACCAGGCTTGCGTAGTCGTCGTTCCACGAACGGCAGGCCTGGATGACTTCGTTTTCCAGTTGTTGCGGGTCGATGTCCAGGGTGACTTTCGGGTCAACGCGAAGGATCAACTGCACGCGCGCAAGCACCGACTCGGAGAAGAAGGTCCAGAACTCGCAGTCGCTGGCCTTCAGGCGCTCCATCAGGACCTGCTGGATCTTCTGGCGCACTTCGGTGGAGTAGATGTCACGCGGCACGTAGGCCAGGCAGTAGCAGAAACGCCCGTAGGGATCCTTGCGCAGGAACACGCGGATCTTGTTGCGCTCCTGGATCTGCACGATGGACATGACGGTGGTGAACAGCTCGTCCACCGGGGTCTGGAACAGGTCGTCGCGCGGCAGCACTTCAACGACCTGGGCCAGTTCCTTGCCCAGGTGCGCCTTGGCGTCGAAACCGGAACGGCGCTCGACTTCGGCGACCTTGCGGCGAATGTACGGGATGTTGCGCACGCTTTCGCCATACACCGAAGAGGTGTACAGACCCATGAAACGGCATTCCTTGATGACCTTGCCACTGGCGTCGATCATCCGGATCGACACGTAGTCAGGGTACGCCGGACGGTGCACGCGGCTTGGGTGCGCGGCCTTGGCGAAGGACAGCAGGGTCGGCTCGTGCAGGTAGTTCACCGCATAGCCTTCGATGTGCAGGTCTTCAGGGGTGAGGCCTGCGCGCAGCAGTTTGGTCAGGCCCAGGAACGAGGCCGGATCGTAGGTCAGCTGGCCACCTTCGCCGTCGCCATCGACGGTGAATTCTTCGTAGCCCAGGAAGGTGAAGTGGTTGTTCACCAGCCACTCGAGGAACACCTTGACCTCGGCCTTCTCCTCGGGATCGACGGCATATTCAGTGGCATCGATGCTCGCCAGCAGGTCATTGACCTTGGCTTTCATCGGCAGGAAGTCTTCTACCGCAACCCGCACCTCGCCCAGCACCTGCTCCAGCTCGCGTGCCAGCACATTGAGTTCGGCAGCGTTGGCGCAACGGTCGATTTCCAGGTACATCAGCGACTCTTGCAGCACGCCCTCGCCCAGGGTGCCCTTAGGCAGCACTTCGAGCAGTTGGCCCTTGGCATCGCGACGCACGCTCAGCACGGTGGTCTGCAGGGTGTGGATGCTGTAGCCGCGGCGGTTCAGCTCGGTACGGACCGAGTCCACCAGGAACGGCAGGTCGTGGTGCAGCACTTCAACGGCGGTATGGGTGGATTGCCAGCCGTGACGCTCGTAATCAGGGTTGTACACGCGTACCTGCGGGGTGCCGTGCTCGAAACGCTCGAGCAGGCGCCAGGCAGACAGGGTGCAACCGGCAAGGTCGGAAAGCCTGCGCTGGGTGAGTTCGTCCAGAGAGATGATGCCGAAGAACTGATCGGCGAACAGCGCCACTTGTGGCAGTGCCTGTTCGCTGATGTGCTGGGCCAGTGCCGCTCGCAGTTGGTGCTGGAAGTCGGACTTGCTGGCTGCGGTGAAGAACGCCATCTGTGATACTCCGCTTGGCTTGGCTTTTATATAGGAGAGATGCGTGTTTCGGGGTCGTTCATGTGTGTCTGCGTGTCAGTTTCGCGTCTGATCGATGATAGTCAGCAAATCGTGACAACGATGAATTCATCCACACATGCCCTTGTAGTAACGCTCGTCGTGTGCGCGTAGTCACAATGCCCCCCCGAGTGAACCTGGGTGCGGCAACTGGCCGCACGTCCGTTCATCTGCTGCGAAGCTTAACGAGAGCAACCCCGGGTGGCTTGCAGGGCTGCGACATACTCGGACATCGGGTTGCCATCCGGCATGGCCCATGCCGAACAGGAATAGTTATAGATGGAGAGCTAAATTCATGCAGGGCTGGCAAAATCAAAGCTTGTCCCGAACCGAACCACAGGATGCACATCATGCACATGACCACCGACAGCTTCATCTACAACCCCTGCGATGAAGAAGAAGACGACATGGCGCTGGTCTGCTGCCATGGCGACAACGGCGACCTGTTTCTGCTGGCGCGCTTTCCGGATGAGGATGAAGTGGACATCACCTTTCGCGACGACACCATCCACGTCGAATCGAATCTGAAAGTCACCCTTTCTGCCACCCGGCTCAGCGTGCAGGTCGATGCGGCCGACGCCCAGCCTTTCGGCGGCGAGCACAGCTTCGACATCGACCACACCACCCCTGAGGGCGAGCTGGCCGAACTGGACGCCACGCTAAGGATCATCCTCAAGGATGTCGGCACCTACGTCAGCGAAATCGGCTGATTCCCTGCGCCTTGTGACAGCGGCTCCAGGCCGGCACAGGGAGAAAACCCGTAACCTGTAAGACAATTCTGGTTTTTGCCCGGTAAACAGCGCCAAACACTGAAAAAACCCCTTGGCCGATTAGTCGCCGCACCCTCGGATGGATTAAAGTAACGCCCCCAGCTTCGGTGCCGTCTTGGCGCCGCTGCGTACCTGCCAGGAACCGTCATCGATGGAACATCGTGAAGCGTTGATCGCGCTGCGAACCTTTCTCTCCACTCAGATTCTGGGGCAGGAGAAACTGGTCGAGCGCCTGCTGATCGCGCTGCTTGCCGATGGCCACATGCTGGTCGAGGGCGCTCCGGGCCTGGCCAAGACCAAGGCGATCAAGGAACTGGCCGAGGGCATCGAGGCGCAGTTCCACCGCATCCAGTTCACCCCTGACCTGCTGCCCGCCGACATCACCGGTACCGAGATCTACCGCCCGGAAACCGGCAGCTTCGTGTTCCAGCAGGGGCCGATCTTCCACAACCTGGTGCTCGCGGACGAAATCAACCGGGCACCGGCCAAGGTGCAGTCGGCGCTGCTGGAAGCCATGGCCGAGCGCCAGGTCAGCGTGGGCCGCAGCACCTATGACCTGTCGCCGCTGTTTCTGGTGATGGCCACGCAGAACCCTATCGAGCAGGAAGGCACCTACCCGCTGCCCGAAGCCCAGCTCGACCGCTTCCTGATGCACGTCAAGATCGGCTTCCCCGACGCCACCGTCGAACGCAAGATCCTGCAACAGGCCCGCGGCGAAGCGTTGAACGGCGAAACCAAGCCCGAACGCCGGGTCAGCCAGCAGGCGATCTTCGCCGCGCGCAAGGAAATCCTCGGCTTGTACATGGCCGATGCGGTGGAGGAATACCTGGTGCAACTGGTCATGGCCACCCGCACCCCGGCCAAGTTCGACGCCGAGCTTGCCGAGTGGATCGGCTATGGCGCCAGCCCCCGTGGCTCGATCTCCCTGGACCGCTGCGCCCGGGCCCACGCCTGGCTCGCCGGCCGCGACTTCGTCAGCCCCGAAGACATCCAGGCGATGGTCTTCGACGTGTTGCGCCATCGCATCATCCTGTCCTTCGAAGCGGAAGCGGCAGGCATCGACCAGGACCGCGTGATCCAGCGCATTCTCGACGTCGTTGCCGTCGCCTGACCCCATGCAACCCTATCTGATTTCCCAACCGGGCATCCGCATCAGCCTCGCCGAGCTGATCGAAATGCGCCACCGCGTGCGGGAAGTGCAACTGTTTTCGTCCCCCGGCCGGCGCAGCCCGCTGATCGGCCTGCACCACTCCAAGCTGCGCGGACGTGGCGTGGACTTCGACCAGGTGCGGGTGTACCAGGCCGGCGACGACGTGCGCACCATCGACTGGCGCGTCACGGCCCGCACCCAGGAACCCCACACCAAACTGTTTCACGAAGAACGCGAACGGCCCATCTTCATCATGGTCGAGCAGAGCCGCCGCCTGTTCTTCGGCTCGGGGCTGATGTTCAAGTCGGTGCTGGCCGCCCAGGCCGCCGCGTTGATCGGCTGGGCCGCGCTGGGCCACAACGACCGGGTCGGCGGGCTGGTGTTCGGTGACAACCAGCACTACGAAATCAAGCCGCGGCGCAGCAAGCAGAGCCTGTTGCAACTGCTCAACCGCCTGGTGCGGGTCAACCAGTCCTTGCACACCGAGGCGGTGGACGATCGCGACTCCTTCGGCGTGGCCCTGCGACGCGCCCGGGAAGTGCTGCGGCCCGGCAGCCTGGTGTTCATCCTGTGCGATGAGCGCACGCTGTCGGACTCTGCCGAGCAACAACTGGCCCTGCTCTCCCGGCATTGCGACCTGTTGCTGTTGCCGCTGTCAGACCCGCTGGATCACGCCCTGCCCGCCGCCGGCCTGCTGCGCTTCGCCGACCGTGGCGCGCAACTGGAACTGGACACCCTCAACCCGGACCTGCGCCAGACCTACCGCGCTCAAAGCGAAGCCCGTCAGGCGCGCTGGGAGTTGCTGTCGCAGAAACTGCGGGTGCTGATGATTCCCCTGAGCACCCAGCAGGAGATGGTCGAGCAGTTGCGCGACTACCTGAACGAACAGCGCCCGGTAAAACCCAAATGAGCCTGCTGGACCAGTTGCAGCCGATGATCCGCCCCGAGCCTGTGGGCTTCTGGCCGCCAGCGCCCGGCTGGTGGCTGCTGCTGATTCTGCTGCCGGTGCTGGGTTACGGCCTGTGGCGGGCGCGGGTGCTGCTGCCGAAAAAGGCCCGCGCCGAAAGCGCCGAGCCGCCGCTGGACCCGTTGCGCCAGGCCGCGCTGCTGGAACTGGCGCAACTGCCCAAACCCTACGACGGCGCGCCCGCCGGCGCCTGGCTGCAACAGATCAACGGCCTGCTCAAACGCCTGTGCCGCAACCACTACCCCTACAGCCAGAGCCACACCCTCAATGGCCGAAAATGGCTGGCGTTTCTCGACAACCGCTGCCCGGCCGCCGGCCTGACACGCTGGATGATCCTTGTGGAAGGCGCCTACAAGCCCGAATGCAAACTCGACGACAAGGCCATCACCGGCCTGACGCAATCGGTCGAGACCTGGATTCGCAAACATGTTTGAGTTCGGCTGGCCTTGGGTCTTCGCCCTGCTGCCGCTGCCGTGGCTGCTGCGCTTCGTGCTGCCGGTGGCCGACAGTGGCGAGGCCGCCCTCAAGGTCAGCTTTCTCAACGAGCTGGAAGGCCTGGCCGGGCGACGCGCCCGCGCCCACCTGCCGGGCTGGCGGCGGCAGCTGCCTTTCGTCACCCTGTGGCTGTTGCTGCTGGTGGCTGCGGCTCGCCCGCAGTGGCTGGGGGAGCCGCTGCCGGTAGCCGCCAGCGGTCGCGACCTGCTGGTGGCGGTGGACGTATCCGGCTCGATGGACTACCCGGACATGGTCTGGCAGAGCGATGAGGTCAGCCGCCTGACCCTGGTCAAACAGTTGCTGGGCGACTTCCTCGAACATCGCCAGGGCGACCGCGTGGGCTTGATCCTGTTCGGCAGCCAGGCTTACCTGCAAGCACCGCTGACCTTCGACCGCAAGACCGTGCGGGTCTGGCTGGATGAAGCGCGCATCGGTATCGCCGGCAAGAACACCGCCATCGGCGACGCCATTGGCCTTGCGCTCAAACGCCTGCGTTCGCGCCCGGCCCAGAGTCGCGTGCTGATCCTGGTCACCGACGGTGCCAACAACGCCGGCCAGATCGATCCCGCCACGGCGGCGCGGCTGGCCGCCGGTGAAGGCGTGAAAATCTACCCGATCGGCATCGGCGCCGACCCTGACAAGGGCGCCACCAGCATCCTGGGCCTGAACCCGAGCCTGGACCTGGACGAACCCGCGCTCAAGGAAATCGCCGAGATCACCGGTGGCCAGTATTTCCGCGCCCGGGACGGCGAGCAGCTGAAAAACATCGGCAAGGCCCTCGACACCCTGGAACCTGTGGCACAGCAACCGACCCAGGCCCGGCCGGCCGTGGCGCTCTACGACTGGCCGCTGGCGATGGCCCTGCTACTGAGCATCCTCTTGGTGATTCACGAGCGCTGGCCGCACAACCCGCTCTATCGCTTCCTCGCCCGCCAGCCGGTGCTGCATCAGGGCCCGCAATGGCGCCAGCGTTTCAAGCGCTTGCGGAGGCGTCGATGAGCCCGACCTTCTTTGCCTTCTGGCCCCACGTTCTGCGCCCCTGGTGGCTGTTGTTGCTGCCGCTGCTGGGCTGGCTGATCTGGCGCCTGTGGCACCGGCAAAAACGCGTGGGACGCTGGCAGATGATCCTGCCCAGCGCCTTCCACTCGGTATTGCTCAGCGGCGGCAGCGGTCGGGAGAGCAAATTGCCGTGGGTCGCGCTGGCGTTAGGCTGGCTGCTGGCCCTGCTCGCCCTGATCGGGCCGAGCTGGCAGCGCGTCGAACAGACCAGCCAGAAACCGGTGGACCCCTTGGTCGTGCTGATGGAATTGACCCCGGAAATGCTCGCCGCCGACAGCCCGCCCACTCGCCTTGAACAGGCACGGCGCAAGCTGCTGGACCTGCTGCAACTGCGCAGCGATTCGCAAACCGCGATCATCGTCTACGCCGGCAGCGCCCACACGCTGGTGCCGCTGTCCGACGACCTGACCACCAGCAAGAACCTGCTGGACGCGATCAAGCCGTCGATCATGCCCGAGAGCGGCCAGCGCGCCGATCTTGCGGTACTCAAGGCCCGGGACCTGCTCAAGCAGGGCGACCTGGGCCAGGGCCGGTTACTCTGGATTGGCTCGTCACTGACCGAAGCCGAGCGTCAGGGCATTCGCCAGGCCATGACCGACCACCCACCGCAATGGCTGATGCTGGGCGTCGGCACCGCAGAGGGCGCGCCGGTGGCTCAGGAAAAAGGCGGGTTCCTCAAGGATGCCCAGGGCGGAATTCTGGTGCCACGCCTGGAAAGCACCAGCCTCAAGGATTTCGCCGAAAGCCTGGGCGGCCAGTACACCCAGTTGCAACTGGTCGATGCCGACCTGCGCGAACTGGGCCTGCTCCAGGCACCGACCGAACTGCGCAGCATGGGCCGCACCGTTCAGCTCGACACTTGGGCCGACCAGGGCTACTGGCTGTTGTTGCCGTTGTTGCTGCTGGCCGCCTGTGCCGGTCGCCGTGGCTGGGTGCTGTGCCTGCCGCTGCTGATGGCGATCCCGCAACACAGCTATGCTTTCGACTTCGATGACCTGTGGCGGCGTCCGGACCAGCAGGGCCAGCATCTGCTGCAGCGTCATCGCCCCGCTGAGGCCGCCAGGCATTTCGAGAACATTCAGTGGCAAGGCATTGCCCTCTATGAGGCCGGGGATTACGCCGGCGCCGCCCAGCGCTTCGCCCAGGGCAACACCGCGACCGACCATTACAATCGGGGCAATGCGCTGGCCAGGAGCGGCGAACTGGAAGCGGCCGTCGATGCCTATGAACAGGCGTTGGAGCGTCAGCCGGATTTCGCCGCAGCAGCCACCAACAAGGCGCTGGTCGAGCAGCTCATCGAGCAGAACAGGCAGGCCGCGCTGGAAGACGCCAGCGAAGGCAAGACCGAAAGCGAGGACGACGCCGGCAAGGCGCAGACCGGCGAGGCCGAGCAACAGCAGAGCAACCAGCAGGCCCAGAGCCCGGCCAGCGAAGACAACAACGCAAACAACGCCCCGCAGTTTTCGGGCAACGCCCAGGCGCCGGACGCATCCCCCGACGCCGACGAGCCCACCCGGGCCCCCAGCCGTCCGGCCGACACCCAGATCAACGCCGAACAGCGGCAAGCGCTCGAACAATGGTTGCGGCAGATCCCGGACGAACCCGGCGAGCTGCTGCGACGCAAATTCTGGTACGAACAGCAGCAACATCAGGAAAAGGCCAAATGAGTCGTGTGTACAGGGTGGTAATCGTCTGGCTGCTGTGCCTGTTCGCCTTCGTGGCGTGGGCCGACGAGCCTGCGGCGACCTTGCAGGCCAGTGTCGACCGCACCCGGGTCAACACCGGTGAAACAGTGGAACTGACCCTGGAATCCGACGACGCGACCCTGTTCGGCAAGCCGGACATGAGCGCGCTGGATACCGATTTCGAGGTGCGCGACACGCGCCAGCTCAATAGCCTGACCACCCTGGAAGGCAACGTTCACGCCACCACCCGCTGGCTGATCACCCTGATGCCGCGCCACAGCGGCTCCATCGAGATTCCATCGCTCAAGCTCGGCGAGCTGGTCAGCCAGCCCATCGCCCTGCAGGTGGTGGAGGTCGAACAGTCCCAAGCGCAGGAACAGAAACTGGCGCCGGTGTTCATGGAAGCCAGCCTGGATCAGGACACCGTCTACGTGCAGGCCCAGGCCGTGCTGACGGTGCGCATCTATCACTCGGTGTCGCTGTTCGACGACAGCAACCTGACGCCGCTGCAGGTGCCTGACGCGCGCATCGAGAAACTCGGCGACACTCGCACCTACGAGAAGCAGATCAACGGCGTTCGCCATGGTGTGATCGAAATGCGTTATGCGCTCTACCCACAACAGAGCGGCGACATGACCATTCCGGCCCAGGAATTCAGCGCCACCATGGTCCAGGACATTCCGGAAACCCAGGCCGCCGCCACCAGCCAGCCTGCGGTGGCCACCAGTCCGAAGCCCGGCAAGCTGATGCGCGTGACCTCCCTGCCACTGGCGCTTAAGGTCAAGCCGCAGCCGGCCCATTACCCGGCCAACACGCCATGGCTTCCTGCGCGCAGCATCAGCCTGAGCGAAGACTGGAACCCGGACCCTGCCCATGTGCAGATTGGCGATTCGCTGACCCGCACCCTGGTCATTACTGCCGAGGGCCTGTCCAGCGCGCAACTGCCGCCCCTGCCTGCTTCGGAAGTCAGCGCGCTGCGGCGGTATCCGGATCAACCGCAGTTGAGCAACCAGGCCGGCGAGCGCGGGCTGGTGGGCACCCGTGAAGAGCGTGTGGCGCTGGTGCCGAACCGTCCCGGCGCCATCGACATTCCTGCGGTGGACCTGGTGTGGTGGAACACCCTGGAAGATCATCTGGAGCACAGCGCCCTGCCCGCCCGCACCCTGCAAGTCAGCACCAACCCGGCGTTGGCGGTGGACATGCCGGTGAGCGACAGCGCCGCTGGCAGCCTGATCGGGCCGCCGGTGTGGCCGTGGCAGTTGAGCACGGTGCTGCTGACATTCACCACGCTGTTGGGTTTCTCATTATGGTGGCGCGCCCGTTCGCAACCGGCCGTCGCCCGCGCCGCGCAGACCGGCCCCAGCCCGCGTACCGTGCTGGACGATCTCAAGCGCGCCAGCCTTGCCAACGATCCACAAGCGACCCGCCAGGCCCTCGACGCCTGGGCCCGCCAGCAGCCGGAAACCCTGGCCGACATGGCCGCGCGCTTCGTGCCGCTGTCCGACGCACTGGACGGCCTCAACGGCGCGCTCTACAGCGAAACCGGCAAGCTGTGGCTGGGCGAAGATTTATGGAAAGCGGTCAAGGCCTTGCCTGCCGTCGAAAAACCGGTAGAAGCCAACGGCGCAGACAGCCTGCCACCGCTCTATCCGAAATGAATTTCATTGGTCGGCGCAGTTCCCTGTAGGAGCGCGCTTGCCCGCGACGGCGGTGTGCCAGACACGTCACAGTGATCAGACCCACCGCCGTCGCGGGCAAGCGCGCTCCTACAAGCTGGCGGCGACAGTACAAACCAAGGTACCCCAATGCGTCTGTTCCACACCTCCGACTGGCACCTGGGCCAGAACCTTCACGGCCAGGAGCGGGATTTCGAACACGAGAGTTTCCTCAAATGGCTGCTGGCAAGGCTCGTCGAACGCAAGCCTGATGTGCTGCTGATCGCCGGTGACATCTTCGACACGGTCAACCCGCCGGTCAAAGCCCAGGAGCGCCTCTACGACTTCATCGTCAGCGCCCACGAACAGAACCCGCAACTGACCATCGTGATGATCGCCGGCAACCACGATTCCGGCTCGCGCATCGAATTGCCCGCCCCGCTGATGCGCCGTTTGCGCACCCACGCCCTGGGCCGGGTGCTGTGGCTGGACGACGGCGTGCTCGACGTCGAGCGCCTGTTGCTGCCCCTGACCAACCCCAAGGGCAAGGTGCTGGGCTGGTGCCTGGCCTTGCCGTTCCTGCGCCCGGCCGAAGTGACCGGCCCCGCACTGGGCGAGAACTACCTGCGCGGCATCGGCCAGGTCCATGAAATGCTGATCGCCGCCGCCAACCAGAAACGCAAGAAAGGCCAGGCGCTGATCGCCATCAGCCACGCCCACATGGCCGGTGGCTCGGTGTCCGAAGACTCGGAACGCAGCCTGATCATCGGCAACGCCGAGGCGCTGCCCGCCAGCCTGTTCGGCGAGACCATCACCTACGTCGCCCTGGGCCACCTGCACAAACCGCAGAAGGTCAACGGCGAAAACCGCATCCGCTACAGCGGCTCGCCGATCCCGCTGTCGTTTTCCGAGATCGGCTACCAGCACCAGATCCTCGAAATCGACTGCGAGAACGGCAAACTGGCCAGCGTCACCCCGCTGCTGATCCCTCGTGCCGTCAACCTGCAACGCATGGGCCCGGCGCCTCTGGCCGAGTTGCTGTTGCAGCTCAAGGACCTGCCGGACATCGACCTGCTGGCCGACATCGACCGCCAGCCGTGGCTGGAAGTGCGGGTCAAGCTGGACGAACCGCAACCGGACCTGCGCAACCAGATCGAGGCCGCGCTGGAAAACAAGGCCGTGCGCCTGGTGCGCATCGCCGCGGAATACGCGGGCAAAGGCAATCGCGATGACGAAGACGACCGCGAACTGATCGAACTCGACCAACTGAGCCCACAGGAACTGTTCAGCCGCGCCTGGCTGGACAGCTACGGCAGCGAGGTCGATGACCAGACCTTGCAGGACTTCGCCACCCTGCTTCAGGACGTGCAACTGGAGAGCGAACAGCCATGAAGATTCTTGCCATTCGCTTGAAAAACCTCGCGTCCCTCGCCGGCCCCTTCGAGCTGGATTTCACCGCCGAGCCCCTGGCCAGCGCCGGCCTGTTCGCCATCACCGGCCCCACCGGCGCGGGCAAGAGCACCTTGCTGGACGCCTTGTGCCTGGCGCTGTTCGGTGCCATTCCGCGGCTGAACAACGTCGGTCAGTCGAAGGTGCCGGAGATCGACGGTGACATCAGCACCAACGATCCGCGCAACCTGCTGCGCCGTGGCACCGGCAGCGGTTACGCCGAAGTGGATTTCGTCGGCATCGACAAGCGCCGCTACCGCGCCCGCTGGGAAACCAACCGCGCCCGCGACAACGCCACCAAGAAACTGCAGGCCAGCCGCCAGACCCTGACGGACCTTGACAGCGAACAGATCCTCAGCAGCCAGAACAAGACCGAATACAAAAACCTGCTCGAAGCCCGGCTGGGGCTGAATTTCGAGCAGTTCACCCGCGCCGTGATGCTGGCCCAGAGCGAGTTCAGTGCCTTCCTCAAGGCCGATGACAAAGAGCGCAGCGAACTGCTGGAAAAGCTCACCGACACGGCCATCTACAGCCAGTTGGGCCGCCGCGCCTACAGCAAGAGCAAGGAGGCCGAGGAGGCGCTGAAAACCCTCAACGCCCAGGCCGGCAACCTGACACCGCTGGAGCCTGCGCAGCGCGCCGAGCTGGAGCAGCGCTTTGCCGATGCACAGCAGCAACTGAAACTGGCCCAGGCGCAATTGCGTCAGCTTGAACTCAAGCAGCAATGGCTCAGCGAATTGACCCGCCTGCGCGACAGCCACCAGGCCGCCAACGAGCAGCTGACCAGCGCGCAGCAGACGTGGGATCAGCAAGCCAGCGAGCGCCAGCAACTCGTGCAACTGGAACGGCTGGCTCCGCAGCGCCACCTGTTCGGCCAACGCACCCGACTCGATGCGCAACTGACGCCGTTGGCGGCGCGCATCCAGGCGCAGGTCGAGCAGCAGGCACAGACCCAGGCGACCCTGACCGATCTGCAAGCGCAACTGGCCTCGGCGCAAGGCGCCCTGCAACAGGCGCAGGAAGAGCAGCAGGCGGCCAAACCTGCGTTGAGCGAAGCATTTGAGCAGCACGCCCAGCTCAATCACCTGAACAACGAACTGCAACCGATCAGCGAGCAGGCGCGCATCGCCGAACAGGCGAGCCAAGAGGGCCAAGCGGCACTCGATCAATTGAGCGAGCAGCAGCGTCTGGTCGAAACCCGCCTGCAATCCATTGCCGAGCAGTTACAAGGCAGCGCCGCGCTGGATGCCCTCAGTCAGTCGTGGACGGCCTATCGCCCGCGCCTGCAACAGATCGTGCTGGTCAGTTCGCGCCTGAACAAAGGCCGTGAAGAATTGCCCGCGCTGGAGCAGGCGTCCACCCGCGCCGAGCAGGCCCTCAGTGAGCGTCGCAGCGCGTTGCAGGCGCTGTACGACGACGCCGAGGTCAAGGCCGACGCGGTCAGCCAGGAAATCGAACGCCTCGGGCAACTGTTGCAGGACAACCGTCAGCAACACAGCGCAAGCGACTCACTGGACCGCCTGTGGCAGCGCCATCAGGACATCGCCACACGCCTGCAACAGGTGCAGGCCCAGCAGCAACAGGCCACCGAGCGCCGTGCCCAGAGCATCGCCAAAGGCCTGCAACTCAAGGGTGAACACGAGGCCGCCGAGCAGGCGCTGAAGGTCACCGTCGAGTTGCTGCAACGCCAGCGTCTGGCCCGCAGCGCCAGCGTCGAGCAACTGCGCGAGCAATTGGTCGATCACCAGCCTTGCCCGGTGTGCGGCAGCGAAGAGCACCCGTATCACCAGTCCGATGCCTTGTTGCAGGCGCTCTCCGGCCATGACGACGGCGAAGAAAGCGCAGCGCGCCTGAAGGTCGCCCAGCTCAGTGAAACACTTGCCGAACTGCGCGCCGAAGTCGCCGAACTGAACAACCAGCTCAAGCAATCCAAACCGCAGTTGGAGCAACTGGGCGAACAGTTGCAGAAACTGACACCGGACCTCGAAGCCCACCCGCTGTACCCGCGCCTGCTGGAACAACCCGAGCACCTGCGCAGCGACTGGCTCAGCGAGCGCCTGCATCAACTGGCCCAGGACGTGCTCAACGCCGAGCAGCGCCAGACGCGCCTGCTCAAGGTGCAGCGCGACGCCGAAGCCCTGCAACGCCAGGTACAGGACGCACGCGAAGCGAGCCAGCAGGCGATGAAGTTGCTCGATGACCAGCAGCGCAACATCTCCCTGGACAACCAGAGTTTCGAAACCGCGCTGCAGGAGTTCGAACCGCTGCTGCCCGCTGAAAGCCTGGCGCTGTGGCGCGAATCGGCCACCGAGAGCTTCCTGCAACTGGACAACGACATCGCCCTGCGCACCCAGCAGCTCGATCAGCAAAAGGACGAACAGCAGGAGCACAGCGAGCGAGCGCAGAAAATCGAACGCGAGCAGTTCGCCCAGCAGGCTCGTCAGCAACAGCATCAACAATTGCAACAACGTGTGCAGGCTTGCCAGCAACAACACCAGGCCGTGCAACAGCGCCTGCGGGAAATCCTCGGTGAGCAACCCAGCGCGCACGCCTGGCAACAGCAACTGGAACAGGCCGTGGAACAGGCGCGTCAGGCCCAGGCGAACACCTCCGATGCCCTGCAACAGGCACACAGCGCCCTGATCAAACTGACCACCGAACTGGACGGCGAACGTCAGCGGCTGGACGCATTGCAGCAGGAAGTCGCCGATCTGGACCGTCAGATCAGTGACTGGCGCAGCCAGCACGGCGAACTGGACGACGCGGCCCTCGAGGCGCTGCTCGGTTTGAGCGACGACGATGTCAGCCAGTTGCGCCAACGCCTGCAACACAGTGAAAAAGCGCTGGAACAGGCCAAGGTGCTGGTGCAGGAACGTGATGCACAAGTGCAGCAGCATCAGGCGCAACACAGCGACATCAACGACGCCGAACAGCTGGCCTCGGCGCTCAACGAGGCTCAGTCGCAATCAGCGACCCATGACCAACTGTGCGCCGACTTGCGTGCGCAGATCAGCGAAGATGAACGGCGCCGTACCGCCAACAACGAGTTGCAGGAACGCATCAAGGCCGCCCATGGCGAATACCTGCGCTGGGCGCGCCTGGCCACACTGATCGGCTCGGCCGAAGGCGACAAGTTCCGCAAGATCGCCCAGGCCTACAACCTGGACCTGCTGGTGCATCACGCCAATGCGCAACTGCGGCAACTGGTTCGCCGCTACCGCCTCAAACGCGGCGGCAGCATGCTGGGGCTGTTGGTGATGGACACCGAAATGGGCGACGAACTGCGCTCGGTGCATTCGCTGTCCGGCGGCGAAACCTTCCTGGTTTCCCTTGCATTGGCCCTGGGCCTTGCGTCCATGGCATCGAGCACGCTGAAGATCGAATCGCTGTTCATCGACGAAGGCTTCGGCAGCCTCGACCCCGAGTCCCTGCAACTGGCGATGGACGCGCTGGACGGCCTGCAGGCCCAAGGGCGCAAGGTCGGGGTGATTTCCCACGTGCAGGAAATGCACGAGCGCATCCCGGTGCAGATTCAGGTCAAACGCCAGGGTAATGGCCTGAGCACCCTGGAGGTCAGTTGATGGGCGCCTTGCTCTACTCCTTCCGCCGCTGCCCCTACGCCATGCGGGCGCGCATGGCCGTGGCCTACTCGGGCGTCGCGGTGGAAACGGTGGAAGTCAGCCTCAAAGCCAAACCGGCCGAGATGCTGGCGCGCTCGCCCAAGGGCACGGTGCCGGTCCTGGTGCTGGACGAGCAGGTGCTGGAACAGAGCCTGGACATCATGCGCTGGGCTTTGGCCCAGAACGACCCGCAAGATTGGTCCTTGGCCGGCGACATCGACGGACAGCGGCAGATAGCCGAACTGATCGAACTCAACGACGGCCCGTTCAAGACCGATCTGGACCGCTACAAATACGCCGTGCGCTACCCCGAGTTCAGCCAGGAACATTACCGCGCGCAAGGTGAGGTATTTCTCGCAAGGCTCGAAGGCTTGCTGGCCACGCGGGATTACCTGGTCACCGACCACCTGACCCTGGCCGACACCGCCCTGGCGCCGTTCGTGCGACAGTTTTGCGGTGTCGACCCCGAGTGGTTCTGGCAGGCGCCCTATCCACGTTTGCAGGCGTGGCTGCAACGGTTTCTGGATTCAGAGCTGTTCAAACACGCCATGGTGAAACACAAGACCCCGTAGCAGCACGGCCGGGCGGCGTTCCAATGCCGGCGGGGCCTCTATGAGATCGCCCTCGCTAGATTTTTCCAGCCACAAGCGCCAGCACAAACAGAAGCAGGAGCAACAACGCGGCCATTACATGGGGGATCACGGCCCAGCGTTTAAGGTGGGCTGGCATGTTCTTCACATCATCGGGATCCACCAGCCCCTTGCGGATATACAAGTTGCTGAAAAGCAACGCGCTTGTTGCAAGCCCCAGCCTGTATTGGCGGCCCAATAAACCGGTGTTACTCCCAAGTCGTTTAGCGTCGATGTTGAGTTGGCTGTTCCCGAGGGCGTCTTCAATTTCCTCAACTCTGAAGAACACGACCCACAAAAGCACTGCCAAATCGACAGTCAACAGAAGCATGCCACAAGCCATGCTCCAATCCAGAATCAGGTTAACGTCCATGGGCTGCCTCATATAGCAGAATGGTCAAATCCTCTCCAATCACTGACCCCAGGGTTCCCCCACCCAACGCCATAACTGCCCCCGCTACAAGTACGCAGCCCGCCAAAGCTACCCCTCCAGTGGCTACTCCAACTCCGACGCAGATCGCCGGACCGGCTGCCGTTGCAACTACGCCGCCAGCCGAAGATCCCACTATCCCACCCGCCGCTTTACCGGTTTCTACATACTTCGCCCTAGTACATTCCTCTTCCCGCCCAGTTGAACAAGCCTTCTGGATCTCCAGCGCACCCACACCAACATCCAGCGCAATCCCGACATAAGCACCCTTACTCATCGCACTCGCCATTTTCGACACGCCCCTGACCTTGCCGGCATAGCCCCTGATGTCGCCTGTATGCAGGTAGCTTTTGCTGGAGATCCCCAGGATCTGCTTCATCTTGCCCTGATTACTCAAACCCGACCCATAACGACCGATGCCTTTAAGGCTCGTCTCCATCCGGGTAAACAGCGCACGCCGCTGGGCAAAGAACTGATCGTTTGTCATTGCGCCCGCACGCCAGCGCTGATGCAGTGCCTCGGTCTGCTTGAGCAGGTCTTCCAGATCCTTGAGATGCCTGCTCCACGCCGCCGTGCTGGCTCCAATACCGATCGAGCCGTACGACATGAAACTTTGCAGCAGGTCGAAGTTATGCGTCATCACAGAACTTTCCCGTGCGGACATGCCGATCATTGCCCCGCGAACCTGCGAGGCCAGTTCCATCAACCGGGTCTCTTCGGGTGTGCACATGCTGGTCGAACCGTCACCGACGACCACGACGTCTCCGGGCCTCACCATGCCATTACGAAGGAAGGGATTGAGCTGATCGAGTTTCGAGCGAGCGCTCATGGAGAGGGCGAGATGATGATCTCGAAGGTGGATGTAGTGCCGGGGTTGGTCGTTCACGAATGCGTAGGGTTGTGACATCTCGAGCTCCCTGCTTTGAAAGGATTGCCGCGGCGCGGTGTCCTTTCCGGGCCATTGGAAGCCGGACAGTAATTTCAGGGTTTGGCGATGTCACTCAACAAGTTGTTAAAAACGACCTGACTACGAAGTTTTCGGAAACTCCCTACGCAGAGCTTCTGGATGACCTACACCCGTAGCAGCACGGCTTGCCGGCGGGGGCGATCTCAAGGCCGCCCCCGCCGGCAAGCCGTGCTGCTACGAGGCATGTGGTGCTCAGGCAATCGCGCCCAGCCTGAATATCCCGGAAAAAGCCTCGCCAGACTTCGGCGGCGGGTTCCCGCTGTTGATCTTCTGCGCCCGAAGTATCTCCACCGCATCGGCCATTTCGGCGCGAAACTCCATACTACGCGCCACACCGCCCACCGAGCCCTCGCCGTGACCGAGCAAGGTGCAGCCATTGTTGATAAGTGCAAAGAACACAATCACCCAGAAATTTGCCCCTCTCACGACGCACGCCCCTTCGCCTGCGCAGCCGCACCATCCAGCACAACGACAGACGATTGAACGGACACCGAGCCAGGTGCGCCCAGTTGTGGATTAAGGCTGACGACAGTGACCACTGCGATGAATACGACATACAACGCGATGGCGGTGTAAGCGCCGTGTTTGAGTGAATTGAGAATGGCAGTGGCCATGACAGTAGCTCCAGATGTTGCTGATTTCTGGAGCGAAGAATGAAGGACGACACTATTAATGAAAAACGATGAGCAGCGATTCTGAAGATCAGTTCCGTTGATTATTTACAGGCTCAATCAGCCCGATAGAGACGCTGACTGATCGAGGCAACTTTCGGGTCTGCCCACCAATATCCGGGCACAAAAAAATCCCCATCACTTATTCAGTAGACGGGGACCAAAGGGAGGAATTCAACGCTTTCGCGAGCAAGCTCGCCTACATTTGATACATGGCCTGACACGCAGTGGTCAGTGGGTCGCATCAACCTGTTAAAAGGCGAAGTTGCTCGCGAAAGCGTTCTTTCAATGTCGAGCAGTTACAGCGTTACTTGTGGTGCTTCGAGAATCCATTCCCCGGGAACGAGGGCAGCGTTGACGGGGAATGGATTCACGTCCAGGGTTCTATTCATTACTGAGTCTTGTGATCCAGTGCAGCGTAGAAGTTGGCGCTTTGTTGCAGGTATTTAGGGGTGTAGGTCTGAGTCGCGCTGACTTTTTTATCGGTCACTTCGACACTGGCGCTGGCAGGTAATGCAACAGTGGCGGAGATGGCGGACGCGGCGATGATGGAGAAGATATTGAAGTTCATGATGTGTACCTCGGTGTCGATGTTTCGTTTCAAGTCTTGACCGTCGTGGCCGTGGAATTAAAAGTACGCCCGAGGCGCGTTCAGAAAAAATCTTTTCTGGCACTAGCCCATATCACTTCAATTAATACATGGCCGCAGCCCTTTGAAATCAAGGGCTGCGGGGTGCGTCAATGTGTCACTTGGCGGTGAGGAAGCGGAAGTCGGAGGGTGAATCGAAGTCGATTTTCTGCACGGTTTCGCCCAAAAGCCCGGTTTTCGGGTCGACGCGCAGGGTGACGATCTGGTTGCTCTTCTGATTGGCGATCAGCATGAAGTGCCCGCTGGGGTCGAAGCTGAACTCGCGGGGCTCCTTGCCTTCCACCGACCGGCGCTGGATTTCCTTGAGCTGGCCGTTGCCGTTGATGCTGAACACCAGCAGTTCATTGACCTCGCCGCGGTTGGCGACGTAGAGGAACTTGCCGTCCGGTGAGGTATGCAGGCCGCCGGCTGCGCGATTCTGCTGGCCTTCCTTATTGGCCAGTTCAACCAGTTGCGTGCGCTTGAATTCGCCATCGCGGTAGTCGAACACCGCCACCTGTGCGCTCATTTCCATGGTCAGCCAGGCGTGTTTGCCGTCCTTGCTGAACAGGAGATGGCGCGGGCCGCTGCCCGGTGGCAGGTCTACTGCCGGGGTTTTCGCCGGTTTCAGCGGCTGGGCCTGGTTGTGGTCGTAGCTGAAGACAAACATCTTGTCCGCGCCCAGGTCCATGGCGACCAGGTATTTGTCATCGGGCGTCGGCACGGCAGCGTGTACGTGGGACGAGGCCTGGCGCTCGGGGTTGACCTTGCTCGCTTCGTGGGTCGCGGTCTGCACCACCGGCGAAAGTCTGCCGTCCTTGCCGACCGGCACCACCGCCAGCGAGCCGCCCGGATCCGGGTGCACGGCGTAGTTGGCAACGAACAGGAAGCGCCCGTCCTTGCTCAGGTTCGAGTGGGTCGGCTCCTCGCCCTTGCTGTCGATCTGGTTGATGAACGACACGGCGTGGGTCTTGGGATCGATGGCGAAACTCGAGACCTTGCCGACGACGTCGGTCTGGCCCGGGCCGTTCTCGTTGACCGCGAACAGGTGGCGCTGGTCTTTGGAGAGCGTGAGCCACGAAGGGTTTTCGCTCTTGATGACCTGGCGCGGCGTGGCGTCGAGCTGGCCAGTCTGGCTGTTGAAGCCGTAACGGTAGATGCCTTCGCTTTTGCCTGCGGTATAGGCACCGACCAATACGTCGTAGTCGGTCATGGATTTGGCCTGGACAGAAAGGGCGGTAAGGCTGCTGGCGAGCACCAGCCAGGGCAGAAGTCTGGGAGTCATTGGGCTGTTCTCTTGTTGGAGTTGTTGGCGCGCCGCAAACGCGGTGATTCAGGGGCTATGACAGCGTTTGGCGGGGATTGGTTGCTCGGGCAAATCTGTAGGAGCGCGCTTGCTCTGGGCCGCATTCGGACGACGGCGGTGTGTCAGTCAACCAATGTGTATTTGACACACCCCTGTCGCGGGCAAGCGCGCTCCTACAAGAGCAGGTGTTCACTCAGCGTCGTCTTCGTCTTCATCGCTACCGGCAAACGCATCCAGAACAACGAGGCGGTGGTCGGCGTTGCCGTCGTTGATGACCCAGCTTTGCAGCGCGGTGTCGAATTCGGCGGAGTCGACCTGGGCCAGGGAGAAGCGCCAGACCTTGCGCTCGCGGCCGTCCATGCTTTCGATCTGCAGCATCTCGTCCAGGGTGAATTCGAAGGCATGCAGGCCGTCGATTTCCAGCATGCTCTGGGAGGTCAGTGCGGTTTGCAGGAGGGCGCGCAGGTTTTCAGGGGTGGTGGTCATGGCAGTGCTTCGCATAGGTGAAAGCGCGAATGATAGGTCAAAAGGTGCCGACATGGAGGTGCCGACACCTTGAAACCTGTCCGTTCGATCAATCCTGCAGGGTTTCCCGGGCGTAATACCGCGCAGGAATGCCCCAGACGATCAGCCCGATGGCCAGCACGCTCACGGCGAACAAGGCAAACAAAGCGGGCGTTGCGGTGCCGGTGAGGTCTTTGATGCGGCCGACCATGAACGGCGCGATGACGCCGCCCAGTTGCCCCAGCGAGTTGATGAGGGCGATCCCTGCCGCTGCGGCGATACCACTGAGAAAACGTGGCGGGACGGTCCAGAAGATCGGCATCCAGGCAATGATGCCGGTCATGATCAGGGTCATGCCGATCATCAGCGGTAACAACTGGCCAGGGAACAGCGCGCAGACCAGATACCCTACCGCTGTCAGGGTGGCGCAACCTGCCATGTGCCAGCGACGCTCGCCGTGACGGTCGGAGCTGGCACCGATCAGCAGGTTGCCGATCACCGCGCCCACGTAGGGAATGACCGTGAGCAGGCCGATGTCCATGGTGTCGGTCACCCCGGCTGTCTTGATGAGTTGCGGCATCCAGAACAGCAATCCGGTCAGGGCCATGACCAGGCACAGGTAGATAGCCGACATCACGTAGGTGGTGGGGTGTTTCCAGATGTCCTTGACCTTCTGCGACCTGTTGGGCCGCACCTCTTTTGCCATGCGCGTGAGCATCACTTGCTTCTCGTGAGCGGTGAGCCACGGCGCGTCTTCGATGCGGTCCTTGACCAGCCAGAACACCACACCGCCCAACAGCACCGAAGGGATGCCTTCCAGCAGGAACAGCCAGCGCCAGCCGGCCATGCCCATGGCCCCATCGAAGTGGCCGAGGATCAGCCCGGCCAGCGGACCGCCGACGATACCGCACACACAAATGGAGCTTTTGAAGTAGGAATTGACCCGCGCCCGCCGTGTCCCCGGGTACCACTGGGTGAAGAAGTACAGTACGCCGGGCACGAATCCCGCTTCCATCACGCCGATCAGGAACCGCAGGGTGTAGAACCAGAACTCCGTCTGCACGAACATCATGCAGGCCGAGGCGATGCCCCAGGACACCATGATCCGCGCGATCCAGATCCGCGCGCCGATCCTGTGCAGCAAGACGTTGCTTGGCACTTCGAACAGGAAGTAGCCGACGAAAAACAGGCTCGCACCAAGACCGTAGATGGTCTCGCTGAAACCCAGGTCGCTGGCCATCTGTAGCTTGGCGAAGCTGATGTTGACCCGGTCCAGATAGGCAAACAGGAAGCAGCAGATGAACAGCGGAACGATGCGCCAGCTCACCTTGCGGTAGATGCGGTCTTCGAGGGCGTCGGTGTCGAGCTGTTCCAGCGGGATGGCGTTGGCGGTCATGGGGCGCACCTTGATTGTTCTTGTTGGGTGTCGGCAGGAAAGTCTGCGCATTAGCCTGTGGGAGCAAGCTCGCTCCCACAGAAGCACGACAGCGCTTTCAGAGCTGGATGACAGCCCCCGGCGCAAACACCGCCTCTTCCTGCGCAATGCCGTTGACCAGCGGTGCGCCGAACTCGCTCTGGCTGATCTCGAAGCGATCACCCGGCCGGGTCTTGATGCCGTCGGCAAAGGACAGCGTTGCGGTGCCGAAGAAGTGCACGTGCACATCGCCCGGGCGCAGGAACTGACGGTATTTGAAGTGGTGGTACTCGAGGTTTTCCAGGCTGTGGCACATGTTGGCCTCGCCGCTCAGGAATTCCTTTTCCCACAGCACCTGGCCATTGCGCAGGATGCGGCTGGTGCCCGCCAGGTTTTGCGGCAGGTCGCCGACGCGCAGTTCCGGGCCGAACGAGCAGGCGCGCAGTTTGGAATGGGCCAGGTACAGGTAATTCTTGCGCTCCATGACGTGGTCAGAGAACTCGTTGCCGATGGCAAATCCCAGGCGGTAAGGCTTGCCGTCGTGGCCGATCACGTACAGGCCGCTCAACTCAGGCTCTTCGCCTGCGTCTTCGGAGAACGGCGGCTGCGGGAAGGCCTCGCCCGGGCGAATGACGATGCTGCCATCGCCCTTGTAGAACCACTCGGGCTGCACGCCCGCCTGCCCCGCCGCCGGTTTGCCGCCTTCGATGCCCCATTTGAAGATGCGCATGGTGTCGGTCATGGCCGACTCGTCGTTGCCGTGCTGGTGCATCTTGTCCCGGGCCGAGGCGCTGCCCAGGTGAGTGAGGCCGGTGCCGCTGACCAGCAGATGCGCAGGGTCCGGGTGATCCAGCGGCGGCAGGATGCGCAGGTCGGCGCGCAGTTGCGAATAGTCGTGACTGTCTCCCAGCCCGAGGCTGTCGACCTGTTCGGCCAGGGAAATCTTCTTGTCGATGGCCGCCAGCGCCAGGTCACGGGTGCTGGTCGCGCCCTGCACTTCGCGCACGAGTGCGCCGTCCACCAGGCCTACGCGACGCTGGCCGTTACCCAATTCGAATTGAACCAGATGCATGAGTTTCTCCTTTCCAGATGATGAGCACGACCGCTGTAGGAGCGCGCTTGCCCGCGATGGCGGTGTGCCTGTGACGCTTAGGGTGGCTGACACGGCCCTATCGCGGGCAAGCGCGCTCCTACTAGGCTTGTGAACGACGGGCGCTGGCCGCGAATTCGGATTCAGGCAGCACGTGTTTGCGCTCAAGCACGCGATAGACGATGCCGGTGAGGATCAAGCCGAAGACCATCACCCCCGACAGGAAATACAGGCCTGAGGCCAGGTTGCCGGTGATTTCTTTCAGCCAGCCGATCACGAACGGGCCGATGTAGCCGCCCAGGTTGCCCACCGAGTTGATCAGCGCGATACCGGCCGCAGCGCTGGCACCGGCAAAGAAGCGGCCCGGCAACGTCCAGAACACCGCGGTGCAGGAAAACAGCGAGAACGCCACCAGACACAGCGCCGCCAGTTGCAGCACCGGCACGCTGAGAAAGGCGCTGAGAAACAGACCCAGTGCGCCGATCACATAAAGCACGGCCAGGTGACCATAGCGATCATTGAGGCGGTCGGAACTGCGCGGCACGATCAGAAGGCCGATGATCCCGAAAATGTAGGGCACCGATGACACGAAACCGGTCACCAGATCGCTGCCGCCGAATTGTTTGATCAGGGTCGGCAGCCACAGGCCCAGGCCGTAGATGCTCAGGGTCACGGGGAGATAGAACAGCGCCAGCAACAGGACGCGTTTGTCCTTGAGCGCGTGCAGCGGATTGCCGTGGCGGGTCTGGCCGTATTCCTGCAGATCCTTTTGCAGCTCGCCGGCCAGCCAGCGCTTTTCAACCGGATCGATCCACTTCACATCGTCCGGGCCGTCCGGCAGCCAGCGCAGCACCGGCCAGGTCAGCAGGATCGCCGGAGCGCCGATGCACAGGAACAGCCACTGCCAGCCGTGCAGGCCGCCGATGCCTTCCATGCCCAGCAGGCCACCGGAGATGGGGCCGGTGATCATCATGGCGATGGGTTGCGAGAGGATGAACAGGCCCAGGATCTTTCCGCGGTGGCGCACCGGGAACCACTGGGTGATGTAGTACAGCACGCCGGGGAAGAAGCCCGCCTCGGCCGCGCCCAGCAGAAAGCGCATCACATAGAAACTGGTCGGCCCCTGCACTAAGGCCATGCCCATGGTGATCGCGCCCCAGGTGACCATGATCCGCGCGAACCAGCGCCTCGCGCCGAAGCGTTCGAGCATCAGGTTGCTGGGGATTTCCAACAGAAAGTAACCAATGAAGAACAGGCCCGCGCCCAGTCCGTAGGCGGCGTCACCGATGCCGACATCCGCGCCCATGTGCAACTTGGCGAACCCCACGGCGGAACGGTCCACGTAGGCGATCAGGTACAGCAGGATCAGAAACGGAATCAGCTTGAGGGTGATGCGACGTATAAGCCTGAGTTCCTGGCTCATGTTGGCGGTCTCCACGTTGTTATTGTTATTGACTGCTTGCGTGATCGCCTCTGCCTTCGTGTGTGCCGCGCGAGCAGGCATGACAGGGTCGGTCATCGATGGGTACCGACTATATAGTAATACTATTTAATGTGACAACTCTTCCAATCGAGGCTTTTTCGGCCTACTTTAGTCAGCACGCAAAGCCTTTAGTCTTACAATAAGAGTGCTGATTTATGTCTGATTCCCCATCCAATACCAACAAGAAACCCACCCTGCGTTCGGCCCAATGGTTCGGTACCGCCGACAAGAACGGCTTCATGTACCGCAGCTGGATGAAGAATCAGGGCATCGCCGACCATCAGTTTCAGGGCAAGCCGATCATCGGCATCTGCAACACCTGGTCCGAACTCACCCCGTGCAACGCCCACTTCCGCACCATCGCCGAACACGTCAAGCGCGGCGTCATCGAAGCCGGCGGCTTTCCGGTGGAATTTCCGGTCTTCTCCAACGGCGAATCGAACCTGCGCCCTACCGCAATGCTCACGCGTAACCTGGCGAGCATGGACGTGGAAGAGGCGATTCGCGGCAACCCCATCGACGGCGTCGTGCTGCTGACCGGTTGCGACAAGACCACCCCGGCCCTGCTGATGGGCGCGGCCAGTTGCGATGTGCCGGCCATCGTCGTGACCGGCGGGCCGATGCTCAACGGCAAGCACAAGGGCAAGGACATCGGCGCCGGGACCATCGTCTGGCAGATGCACGAGTCCTATAAGGCAGGCCAGATCAGCCTCGACGAATTCCTCTCCGCCGAAGCCGGCATGTCACGCTCGGCCGGCACCTGCAACACCATGGGCACGGCCTCGACCATGGCCTGCATGGCCGAAGCGCTGGGCACGTCCCTGCCGCACAACGCCGCAATCCCAGCGGTGGATTCACGCCGCTACGTACTGGCGCACATGTCCGGCATGCGTGCCGTGCAGATGGTCAACGAAGACCTGCGCCTATCGAAGATCCTGACCCGCGAAGCGTTCGAGAACGCCATTCGTGTCAACGCCGCCATCGGCGGATCGACCAACGCGGTGATTCACTTGAAGGCCATCGCCGGGCGTATCGGCGTTGATCTGGAACTGGACGACTGGACCCGCATCGGTCGTGGCACTCCAACCCTGGTGGACCTGCAGCCTTCCGGGCGCTTTTTGATGGAAGAGTTCTACTACGCCGGCGGCCTGCCTGCGGTGCTGCGTCGCCTGGGCGAGAACAACCTGATCCCCAACCCCGAAGCCTTGACTGTCAATGGCAAGTCGCTGTGGGAAAACGTGAAGAACTCGCCGATCTACGGCGACGACGAAGTGATTCGCGCCATCGACAACCCGTTGGTGGCCGACGGCGGTATCTGCGTGTTGCGCGGCAACCTCGCGCCGCTGGGCGCCGTGCTCAAGCCGTCCGCTGCCACCCCCGCCCTGATGAAGCACCGTGGGCGCGCGGTGGTGTTCGAGAACTTCGACATGTACAAGGCGCGGATCAACGATCCGGATCTCGACGTTGATGCCAGCAGTATTCTGGTAATGAAGAACTGCGGGCCGAAGGGTTATCCGGGCATGGCCGAGGTCGGCAACATGGGCCTGCCCGCCAAGCTGCTGGCACAGGGCGTGACCGACATGGTGCGTATTTCGGATGCGCGCATGAGTGGCACGGCCTACGGCACGGTGGTGCTGCACGTGGCGCCGGAAGCGGCAGCCGGGGGACCGCTGGCGGTGGTGCAGGAAGGCGATTACATCGAGCTGGACTGCGCGACCGGACGCCTGCACCTGGACATCCCCCAGCAGGAACTCGACGCCCGCCTGGCCGACTGGCAGGCGCCGCAGCAGTTGTTGATCGGTGGCTATCGCCAGCTGTACATCGACCATGTGATGCAGGCCGACCAGGGGTGTGATTTCGACTTCCTGGTGGGCATGCGCGGATCGGAAGTGCCTCGGCATTCCCATTGACGCCCCCACGGGCCCGGGCTTGAAACCACAACCCGTGCCCCCGCCGCACTGCAGGAGCGCGCTTGCCCGCGATGGCGGTGTGTCAGGCAACACATCTGTCACAGGCCAATCGCTGTCGCGGGCAAGCGCGCTCCTACAAGCTGTGGTGGTGCAATCCAGTCAGGTGCACGCCGCAACCCTGTAGGAGTGAGCTTGCTCGCGATCGCGGTGTGTCAGGCACGCAAGGGTCGTCTGACACACCGCCCCGCCGGCAAGCCGTGCTGATACGGGTTTCGGGTTTGGCATCACATCTCGTGCACGCCTGCGCACTGTAGGAGCGCGCTTGCCCGCGATGGCGGTGTGCCAGGCAACACATCTGTCACAGGCCAATCGCTGTCGCGGGCCAGCGCGCGCCTACAGAGACTTCGCCACGCCGGCCTTGTGAGGTCAATGCTATGATGCGCCGCACCCACCGCTCAGGATCGTCTCGCGCCCCATGGATTACCGTAAGCCCTCCGACCGCAAAAGCATGCATTCACGCATCGTCCAGGACATCGGCATGCAGATCGTTTCAGGGCGTTTCAAGCCGGACGACAAGCTCCCCGCCGAAGCCCTGCTCTGCGAAGAATACGCGGTCAGTCGCCCGGTGCTGCGCGAGGCGACGCGGGTGTTGGTGGCCAAGGGGCTGGTCTATTCGCGGCCAAGGGTCGGCACGGTGGTCAAGCCGCGTCGCGAGTGGCACATCCTCGATCCTGACGTGTTGCACTGGCTGATGCAGAGCTCGCCGCAGAACGAGTTCTTCGCCCTGCTCACCAGCGTGCGCAGCATCATCGAACCTGCCGCGGCGGCCCTCGCCGCGCAGCACGCCACCTCCGAAGAAATCGCCTCCATCGGCGAGGCCTACGACCGCATGGCCGCCGCGCCGACGGTGGAAGACGTGCTGCAACCGGACCTGGATTTTCACAGCCGCATCGCCGACGCGACCCACAACGATCTGCTGGCGCACCTGTGCAACATGCTGTCGCTGGCGCTGCGCGAAGCGCTCAAACATTCGAACAAACGCCCCAACCTGCACGAACTCGCCCTGCCACGGCACCGGGCAATTCTCACCGCCATCGAAAACCGCGACGCCCTCGGCGCGCACCACGCGACACTGGTGCAACTGGACGACGCGCGCAATGCGCTGAATGTGGTGTTGGGTCAGGGGCTCTGACGCCTCTGGCTGACTTGAATCGAACCTGTGGGAGCGGGCTCGCCCGCGAAGGCGGCGGCACGGCTACAAAAGATGCGGCGCCATCCCCGGCCTCTTCGTCGGCAAGCCCTCTCCCACAGAGTGTGTGTCGTGCCACACCCCGACACACACCCACTCGTTTGAATGCACGATCCTTCCTCCATCCCTCCAAATATTGGCTATAACCAATAGAGTCCGTTTCATCATCGACAAGGATTCGTCGTCAGCCCATGTCCCTTCCCCTGCGACCTCAAGCATGAGGTTTAACATGTACTCCATCGCCAGGCTCTGCGGCATCGCCTTGCTTCTGGGTTTGCTGGCTGCGCTGCTGCTCAAGAACATGCTGCTGGGCGATTCGGTCGATTTCCATCGGCACAAGGCCCTGCTGATTGGCGTGGACGGGGTGCAATACGAACAACTGAAACAGGCCATCGACGCCGGACACGCGCCGGTCATCGCCGCGCTGCGGCCGATGATGACCTACACCGGCGGGATGGTTGGCACCGCGACTCAGCAAACCACCTTCAGCGGCCCTGGCTGGGCCACCGTGCTGACCGGCGCCTGGGCCGACCGGCACCGGATCGCCAGCAACGACAGCGGCCTGCGCATCAAGACCGACAGCCTGTTCAAACTGATCAGCCTCTCATCCCCCACACGCCACACGGCGAGCATCGTCAGCTGGAACCCGATCAACGATAACTTCGCCGACGACATCTCGGCAGGGTTCATCGAGCTTGGGGTCAAATGCGGTGGCGATGACCAGTGCGCGACCGAACGCACGGTGCAGGAACTGCGCACCGGGAATTTCGACTTCATCTTCGTGCATCTGGACCAGCCTGACGACGCCGGCCACGAGAATGGTTTCGGACCAGGCTATCAGGACGCCATTGCCAAGACCGACAAGCAGATCGGGCTGATCCTCGACGCACTGGGCAAACGCAAGCGCGAGAATGCCGATGAGGACTGGCTGGTAATGGTCACCACCGACCACGGCAGAAGACTGCCGGACGGCTACGATCACGGCGAGCAGAGCCGCAGCGAAAAAACCGCGTTCATCGGCCTGAACAAACCGGCCAACGAACAACTGACCCAGCCCATCTCCGACCCTGACAACCCGGCGCTCAACGGTTTGTACGGCCTGGCCAGCGAGGCGGACGTGGTACCGACCATTCTCACCCACCTGGGCATCAACACCGATCCGCAGCGCTACACCATTGATGGCGTGCCGCTGATCGGTCACGTGGGCGTGCGCCAGTTGGGCGCCAGCCTGAATGCGGAAAAACGCACGGTCGAACTGCGCTGGCGCGTCACCGAAGGCAGCAAGCAGCCGCTGCGCATCTACCGTGCCGGCCAGTTGATCGCCAAACTGACGGACTCCTCCAGCCAGTACATAGACAGCGACCTGCCGCAACCCATCGGCCAGTTGAACTACACCGTGGTGTTCAACGAAGTGCCGGTGTCGGTGCTGGTATCGGACAAGTCGGTCAAGCGCTGAAGCGGCGATAACAAACGGGATCCTTATATTTTTTTCTCCTTTCACCGCCGCGCAGAGACCTGAACCGCTACAAGTCCAAGCCACTGACATCCCGGCAGCACAGCAAAAACCCCTGATATTTGAATGACTTACACGCCGGGGAAAAAACCCCGCAGCACCCGTCGCGTCAAAAAAACCCGGCGGATAACCGGCGCCAATCTTTAACCGCCCGCAAGCTGTTGACAGTAAAGGCCTTCGCGCATAGTTTTGGGTCAGTGATCGTTTTCTCCTGCCTGGGTCACTGCTGCTGCATTTCAACAAGACGGGACGTATCCAGCCTTTTCAGTCCTGCGCTTTCAAGAAGACAAATCCTGTACATCGCCTTTGACCGGGCGACGCTTTTGTATGCCTTGGTTTAGCTGTCGTCTGACCGACGCAGTCACGGCGCGCGCGTGCCTGACTGCCCATTGATGCATGCTCAGCTGGAGTACCGGATGATGACCAATCTGTCGGCGGAGCCGATTTCGATGACCACGGGCAAGCCTGTCAAACCGGGCTTTTTCTCGCTGTCACTGCTGCCCCGGCTGGTCGGGTTCAGCGTGCTGTTTTTCATTGTCTGGCTGCTGTTTTCGACCCTGTTCATGCCGTTGCTGTCGTCATCGGCGACCCGGGCGATTCTCAATGCGCCAGTGATTCTGCTGACCACCCCCATCGATGGTGTGGTCAGCTCGCTGAAGGTCAAGGCCGGCGACACCTTCGACACCGGCCAGACCATCGCCACCATCGAGAACCCCAGGGCCAACCAGGAAACCCTGCTGACCCTGCAGACCCGCCGCCTGACCCTCGAGCAGCAACTGGCCTCGCTGAAAAGCCAGGCCGAGCACGACCAGCAGTTCTACGAGGCGCTGGACAAGACCAGCCAGCAGTACCAGAGCGCCTATCACACTCGCCAGCTCTACACCCAGCGCGCCCTCAAGGCCGAAAGCGCGGCTGCCGATTCTCGCCTGCAGGATGCCCAGGCGACGGTGACGCGCAACATGGAACTGTTCCGTCAGGGCGCCGTGAGCCAGGCGGCAGTGACGTCGTCCAAGGCACAACTGGCGTCCTTGCAGGGCGCGGCCGAGTCGATCCGTTCGCAGCTGCGAATCAACAGCGGCGATGTGTCGGCGGCCAGCGAACAGGTGTACCTGGACCCCGACCAGTTGCGCATGTTCGACCTGCAATCGCGCATGACCACCCTGCAACTGAGCCTGGCCAACCAGGCGAAAAACCGCGCCACGCAACAGCAGGAGCTGGACAACCTGAACCGCCTGATCGACACCGAGCAGAACCGGGTCAAGTTGATGGCCGCCTATGATGTGGTGGCCTATGCCCCCGGCACCGTTCAGGAACTGATCGCACCCCAGGGGACGCTGGTGCGTGCAGGCTCGACACTGCTGCGGGCCACCGTGTGCGACCAGACCAACGTGATCGCCGTGTTCCCCGAGCGCATGGCCAGCAAGATCAACCGCGACACAGTGCTCGAGGTCAAGGTCGGGGGCCTCAACGAACCGCTCAAGGCCCACGTGGTGCAGTTGCTGGCCAAACCGGGCGATGCCCAACTGGCCAATTACAGCGTGCCCTTCCCCTTCGCCGAACAGAATGCGGTGTACGTGGTGGGCGCCTTCGACGCCGACCTTTCGCCCACCCAGCGTGCACGGACCTGCAACCCCGGCAACTGGGTCACGGCCGAGGTCGTGCGATGAAACCTCATTACTGGGCGCTGCTGGCGGCGCTCTTCGTCACGCAGGCGGTGGCGGAGCCGGGCCGGGCGCAGTTGCAGACCATGACCTGCACCGCCCTGGACCAGGCCGTGCAATCACTGGCCGAAGGACCGGTGCTACTGGCCAGTTACCCGGCCTTCGAAGGCCATCCGCCGGCGATCATCGCCTTGCGCGGCGTGGCCTTCACCTACGATAACGCGCTGGCAAGCATTGCCCTGTTCGGCTGCGGAAAACCGCAGTCGGCCCGGCGCATCGCCGACGCACTGGCCTACGCCACCGACAACGACCCGGATTACCACGACGGCCGCCTGCGCAACGCCTACGCCGCAGGCGTGGTGAAACAGCACGGGCCGATCCTGCTTCCCGGCTACTGGAGCCAGGAACGCGGCGCCTGGAATCAGGATGCCTATCAGGTGGGCAGCGCCACAGGCAATCAGGCCTGGGCGGCGCTGGCGTTGCTCGAAGCCTTTCGCCAGACCCGCGAGCAGCGCTACCTGCTGGCGGCTGAAAAGGTCCTGCTGTGGACCCAGCGCAACACCTACGACGCCCAGGCGCCGGCGGGTTTCATCGGCGGCTTCTACGGCTACCCGCCCAACCCGGTGCGCCAGGGCTGGAAATCCACCGAGCACAACGTCGACCTGGCCGCGGCGTGGCAAGCCCTACAACAGATCAAGGCCAGCCAGGACAGCGCGGAGCAGGCGCGCATCGCCCGCCACTTCGTCGACAGCCAGTGGCTGGAAAGCGAAGGCCGCTTTCTCATCGGCACCCTGCCGGACGGCCGCACCGCCGAGCATCAGCGCTCGGGACTGGATGCGCAGATCTGGCCGCTGATTGCCGTCAGCGACCCACCCAAGGACTGGTCGCGAGCACTGGCGTTCATCGATCAGGCCCACCGCTTCGACGCCGGCTACGGCTTCAACCGCAACCCCGACGGCCTCTGGACCGAGGGCACCGCCCAGGCCGCTGCCGTCGTGCAACTGACCGGCGCCAGCGACAAGGCCCGGCCCTTGTGGCCGGTGCTCATGGCCCAGCAGGCCAGCGACGGCTGGCTGTTCGCCACACCCCAGGCACAGATCAGCACCGGGCTTGCCATCGGCCCGGACTCCACCAGCAACGACTTTTTCTACTACCACCTGCCTCATCTCGGCGCCACGGCCTGGGCGGCGATCGCTGCCAGTGGCGTCAACCCGTTCACCGGCGCTCAAGAGGCTAACTGACATGCACGCCCTCGACGATTTGCAGTTGTGGCAGTTGAACCTCGGCACGCTGGCAATGGTGATTCTGTTCACCCTGCTGACCCGCCGCGACCAGTGGCCGGCCCGCGCGGTGTTCGGGATCATGACCGGCCTGTTGCTCATCAATTACCTGGTGTGGCGGGTGCGCGAAACCCTGCCGGACATCCACGCCGGGTTCGCCACGTTGTGGTCCTACGCTTTCCTGTTCTTCGAATCGCTGGCGATCACCTACACCCTGGTGTCCATCGTGGTGATGCTGATTCGCAGCGATCACCGCAAGAGCGCCGATGCCGGGGAATACCGCCTCCGAGCGGCCGGGCGCCACGTGCCTGCGGTGGACGTGTTCATCTGCACCTACAACGAAGGCCTGGACGTTCTGGAAAAGACCATCATCGCGGCCAAGGCCATGGACTATCCCAATTTCAACGTCTGGGTGCTGGACGACACCCGCCGCGACTGGCTGCGCGACTACTGCCTGGACATGGGCGTGCACTACGCCCGCCGCCCGGACAACAGCCATGCCAAAGCGGGCAACCTGAACAACGGTTTGCGCACCTCGCAGGCCTCGACCAACGCGCCCTACATCCTGGTGCTGGACGCCGACTTCGCGCCCCAGCAGCCGATCCTGATGCGCACCCTGGGGCTGTTCGAAGACCCGAAAGTGGCGTTGGTACAGACCCCGCAGTTCTACTACAACCCCGACCCGATCCAGCACAACCTGGGCTCATCGACCTGCTGGGTCGACGAGCAGCGGGTGTTCTTCGACGTGTTTCAGCCCGCCAAGGACGGTTGGGACGCGGCTTTCTGCGTGGGCACCTCATTCGTGGTGCGGCGCGACCGGATCAACGAGATCGGTGGCTTTCCGACAGGCTCGGTGTGCGAAGACATCTACACCACCTACCGTCTGCTACAACATGGCTACGTCACCCGCTGGCTCAACGAGCGGCTGTCCATCGGGCTCTCCGCCGAAGGCCTGACCGAGTACATCAACCAGCGCGGGCGCTGGTGCCTGGGCACGATCCAGGTCGCGCTGCTGGCCGACGGCCCCTTGCGCGGGCGCGGCTACACGCTCAACGACCGGCTGCACTACATCCACGGCATGCTGCACTGGTTTTCCAAGCCGTTCATCCTGATGATGCTGATCTCGCCCCTGCTCTACTGGTACTTCGGCATCGCCGGGTTCTACGCCAAACCGATGGACTTCCTGGCCTTCGGCATGCCGGCGCTGATTGCGTTCTGGGGATACGGCACTTGGGTCACGGACCGGCGCACCCTGCCGATTTTCACCGAGGTCACGCAGATCGTGGCGTCCCTGGCCGTGACCGCGACCATCGTCAGCGCGCTGATTCGCCCGTTCGGCCGGCCCTTCAAGGTCACCGCCAAAGGGCTGGACCGTACCCAGGCCGTGGTGCACTGGAAACTGTTCGGGTTCTTTTTCTTCCTCACCCTGTTCGCTCAGGTCGGCGCCTTCACGGCGATTGCCACCGCCGACACCTTCGACGGCAACGTGCAGTTCAACCTGTGCTGGACGGTGGTGGCGCTGGTGTACAACGTCGCCACGCTGGTGGCCTGTGTCGACCGGCCACGGCTGCATGGGGAGGAACGTTTCCCCTTCGTCAAACCCGCCGGCCTGCACCTGGCCGGACGCATGTTCGCCGGGCAACTGACCGACATCTCGATCAGCGGCGCATCGTTTGCCTGCGCACATGCGGCGCAGATCAGGCCGGGCCTGCGCGGCACGGTGTGGGTGAATAAGGTGGGCCGGGTGCCGGTGGAGGTCAAACGCCAGACCGGCGATGGCCGGCTGGGGCTGCAGTTCGTGGATCTGCAGGAGCCGTTGCGTCAGCGGCTGATCGGGCGCTTGTTCAGCGATGCTAATACCAACGTCGCAGGCAGAGCCAAGCCTGCGGTGGCGTTCAGCAGCCTGTTGCGCCGCTCGTTGATCGGCGAGAAGCAGCCACGCAAGCCGATTCGCCCGCGCAGGTCTCGCCAGCCCGGGCGTTTCATGCAGCGCCACGGCTCGATGATCGTGGGTGTGCTGGCCTTGCTTCTGCTCGCCGGCTGCTCGCTGGAACCCACCTACGAGCGCCCTGAAGCCCCCATCGATCAGCAATGGCCGAGCAACGCACAGGGCGGCGCTGGCGAGGCGAAACTGGCATTCGAGGAAGACTGGCACCGGTTCATCACCGATCCGCGCCTGCGCCAGGTGATCGAGCTGGCGCTGGAGAACAACCGTGGTTTGCGTCAGTTTGCGGCGTCCGTCGAGGAATCCCGGGCAGAATCCGACGGCGCCCATGCCTCGCTGTTTCCCTCCATTGGTATCAATACCTACGCCGGGCGCAGCAAGATCCCACCGCTGGTGCGCACTCAGAGCGGCGGGGTAAGTTCGGGCAGTATCGACAATACCTTCCAGGCCACCGCCGGTTTTACCTCTTACGAACTGGACCTGTTCGGTCGCCTGCGCAGCCAGCGCAACGCCGCTGACGCGCGTTTCGAGGCCAGCGAAGCGGATTACCAGACCGCGCGCCTGGCACTGATCGGCGAGGTGGTCAGCACCTGGCTGAGCCTGAAAGCCAACCAGACGCTGCTGGACCTTGCCCAGTCCACCTTCCAGTCCCAAGAGCATTACGGCCAGTTGCTGCGCAGCAGCTACAACCTGGGCTCGACGGCGCGCATCGATGTGCATCAAGGCGATGCCATGACCAATACCGCCGCAGTGCAGGTCAACACCTACCGCATGAAAGTCGCGCAGAACCTCAATGCCCTGCGCGTGCTGGCGGGGCAGCCGGTGCCTGAATCGCTGCTGCCTCAAGGGGATCTGGCCAAGACCCTGGCCACTGCCGATGTGCCCGCGGGCCTGCCGTCGAGCCTGATCCAGAGACGCCCCGACATCATGTCCGCCGAGGCGCTGTTGCGCGCCTCCAACGCCGACATCGGTGCGGCGCGCAGTGCGTATTTCCCGACGCTTTCATTGACCGGTGCACTGGGCAGCCTCAGTGGCGATTTCTCCAGACTGCTCACCGGCCCTGCCGAGTTCTGGCAACTGGCGGCCGCCGGCTCCATGACCCTGATCGACGGCGGCCAGCGCCGCGCCGTGGTCGACGCCAGCCATGCGCGCTACGACGCCAACCTTGCGGCCTACGAAGGCACGGTGCAGAACGCGTTCAGGGAAGCGGCCGATGCGCTGAATGCCCGGCAGGAAATGCTGGCCCAAGTGGCGGCGCAGAAACGCCTGGTGGAGGACTATCAGGAGGCCTGGCGCCAATCGCGGCTGCGTTTCGAGGCGGGAATGGACAGCTACTTTTCGACCATGGACGCACAGCGCTCGCTGTTTGCATCGCAGCAGGAGTGGCTGACGCTGGAACTGGCGCGACAGGTCAATCAGGTGAACCTGTACAAGGCGCTGGGTGGCGGCTGGAGCCCACCAAAGATGAAAGTCGCCCAAGCACAATGACCGCACCACCCATCCCGTAGCAGTCCGGCTTGCCGGCGACGGCGATCTCACGGACGCAATCGCGGGCAAGCGCGCTCCTACGGTATCGGGATCAATCACATCCGTAGCAGCACGGCTTGCCGGCGGGGCGGTGTGTCAGGCGACCTTTTCTTAACAGACACACCGCTCCCGCCGGCAAGCCGTGCTGCTACGGGTTCGGTGGTGCGGTGACGCTACGGCAGATAGATACTGAACAACCCGCCGCCCAGCTCGCCGCCGTTGGCGATTTCGATATGCCCCGGCACGCCCTGGCGCTGGTGCTGCCGCGCGATATTGGCGGCGAAGTACAGGCCCAGGCCCGTGCTGCCGCTGCTCTGGTTGATCCCGAGCACGTAGTCGGTCTGGTTCTCGATCATCTTGGCAGGGAAACCGGGACCGTCGTCGTTGACGCTGATGACCAACTGCTCACCCACCTGCCCCGCCGTAATCAACACTTCACTGCGCGCATAGCGAATGGCGTTGATGACCACGTTCGACACCACCGAGCCAATCAACTCGCGGTCGAAGAAACCTGGCAGGCCGAAGTCGTCGACACTGTAGCGGGCGCTGATGCCACGGCTGGCGAGCACTTCCTGATGGAAGGCCAACTGCGCCTCGATGAAGTCATCCAGCTCGTGGTAGTCCGGGCGCAATGGCAACTGGTTCACGCCCAGTTTGTACAGCCCCAGCAACTGCACCAGCATGCCGTTCAAATGAGCGAACTCGTAGTCGATCACGCCCTGCTCGGGGGTGCCGCGCTGCGCTTCGGGCAATTTCTCCAGCCACTGGCCGTGGGCCTGGATCAGCGAGGCCAGGGAATTTTTCATGTCGTGCACGGTGGAGGCAATCACCATGGAAAAATCCAGCCCCTGATCCTGATCCTTCATTCGCCGAATGCCCTGATGCGCAGTTTCTGGTAGCGCTCGTAGCGCGGGTCGGTTTCGGGCATCTTGCCCACCATCTTCAGGCTGTTCTGACACTCCGCGAGGCTGGCCGCATCCAGGTTCTGCACGCCCATGTGCAGCAGCGACTGGGCCATGTTCAGGGCAATACTGATGTTCTTGGGTTGCAGCGCCAGGCCCTTGCGGAACAGGTCCTGGGCCTCGCCCAGCTTGCCCGCGCGATAGGCGCGAATGCCTTGCAGGTTCAGGTCGATGGCGGCCTTGCCGGCGCTGAGGATGTCCGGATCGTCGGTCTGTTTGGCAATGTTCTGCATCACCGCCGGGTCATCACCGTAAATCTCCGCACAGCTTTTCAGGATGCCCGCACCCGCGGCTTCCTGCCCCAACTGAGTCAGCTGCGCGGCCACGGCCAGCGCTGCATCGGCGCTCAGGAACTGCTCCATACCGTCGAGCCGGGCCATGGCCTGCTCGGTGAGTTTGGCGGCCATTTCCGGGTCGGAGCTGGCAACGCTGGTGGCCTTCATCAGGCGAGCGCGTACTTGCAGTCCGGCGTCGTTGGTGTGTTCCTTGGCAACTTCGCTCAGGGTCTGGTTGATCTCCACCCGGGTGCGCGCATCCAGCCCGCGCTCGCCGCCACGGCTGATCAACGCCTGGGCAAGACCCAGGTTGGTTTCCGGGTCCTTGAAGCGCGAGAACTGGCCCTGGGAAACCGCCTGACGATAGGCCTTGGAGGCTCCGTCAAAATCCTTGTTCTCCAGCGCCAACTGACCCAACAGCCGCTGACGACGGACCGCGTAAGGCGACAGGCGCACCGCTTCTTCAAGCATCTTCTGCGCACGCCGGCGATCACCCAGGGCGATCAGCACATCCGCCAGGCCGTCGAACAGCACGGGCATGGCGTTGAAGGTACGAATCGCCTCTTCATAGACCGCCTGCGCCTCGGCGTTGCGACCACGCTTGTGCAGCAGTTTGCCCAGCGCAGAAAACGCCCAGGGTTGCGGACGGTCGGCCAGGATCGATTTGAGAAAGGCTTCCAGCGGTTCGTGCTGGTTCAGGTCACGCAGGGCCTCGGCCTTGTAGCGCAGGCACAACGGCGCGAAACGTGGGTCCTGCTTGGTCAGGTTCACACAGGCGGCAAGCACTTCAGCCGGCTTGCCGCGATCCAGCGCCTGCAGGATGGGTTTGAGCAGGTTCTTGCGCTGTACGATCTTTTCCAGACGCTGGGCCAGGCTTGCGCGGTTGAACGGCTTGGTCAGGTAGGCATCGGGTTCCCACTCCAGCGCACTCATGACCATCGCCTGGCTGTTCTCGGCGGTGACCATGACGAACACGCTTTCATGGCTGATGAGCTTGTCGGTCATCAGGTCTTCGAGGACCTGCTGGCCGTTCTTCTTGCCATCGCCCAGGTTGAAATCGTGCAGGACGAAGTCATAGCGCTTCTGCGAGCACATCTTCAGCGCCTGTTCGCCGGTATCGGCGGTGTCCACTTCCTTGACGCCCAATTCACGCAGCATCGACCTGACCGAGCTGCGAAAATCGGAGAAATCATCGACGATCAGAAAGCTTTTTTGGTTCCACGCCAGCATCGAGATTCCTGTCACGGGAGAAAAAATCAGCCCAGAGGCAACGGCACAACGGGTCGACATCGCCGCCCCCGGTTTTTGCGGGGCAGATGATAGCCAACCACCACCGGCCAGCAAGCTATTTCACATCGGCGCCGGCCACTTTGGGTGCGGCAAGACGCCGCTTAACCGCGTTATCGGCGGCGCAGGGGTAAAGCTTAGGTGATGGCGGGGGGAAAAATCGAATGCCACAGGGGTGTTTGCCTGTTATGCGCGATAGCACGCCCCCGTAGCAGCACGGCTTGCCGGCGGGGGCGATCTTGAAGCCCCCGTCGCGGGCAAGCGCGCTCCTACAAAAGCGCCGCAGATCATCCGTAGCAGCACGGCTTGCCGGCGGGGACGATCTCGAGGCCGCCCCGCCGGCAAGCCGTGCTGCTACGGGAAGGTGGTGTGCTTTTGATCTTGATCTTCGTGCGCGGTGGTACAGGCGACACAGGGCGCGACGTCAAGGCGCCAGGCCGAGCGCAGGCGTCGTGTAGGGGGATGAGCGGCATGGATGCCGCGAAAGCCGTGCGGGCCATGGATGGCCCATCATGGCGTGCCCCCGGAACGGCGCCGGAGTCGAGGGAAGTCCGAAGGACCCCAGCCTGTCGCAATGGCTTTGCCTACTTTCCCCGTAAGGAAAGTAGGTCGCCCGTAAGGGGCGAACCCTAAAGCCCAACCACCGCCATAACGGATATACACACAATAACGGCGTCACCCCAAGACGCGGAGCGTCAAGTCAACCGTTACCACGCAGAGCGTGGGAACGATCATAAGAAAGCAGGCGCCAGAGCCATTCCTTCGCCACCTGTGACACATTGGCTAATTGACTAATTCGTCACATGTTTTGTCGTAAATCACATTTAAGGTACAATCCGCGCCCGCCGCACCCATCTGGACCTGATGACCGGACCGTGCGGCGGTTGTACTGTTTACTCAAGCTGCTGATTCCAATGATCTAACAACAAGCCAGCGCGGAGGGACACAGAACTCGAGGAGCGTCTATCGCCCTTGAACCCTACCTCCTCGCCCGTCGGGCGCGATACCGGACTTGCGTCAACGTCAGTTGCAAAACGACGTGACACTCCCCGGAATCGGCCCCCATAAAAACGGCAGGCGGATAATGTTCGATCAACTGGATAACACAATGCTGAAAAAGACGAGCAAGGCGCTGCTGGGGCTGGCAGTTACGCTGGGCATGCTTCAGGCACACGCCGCTGAAGCCAAGAAAGTGGATGTGCTGCTGATCGGTGGCGGCATCATGAGTTCGACCCTGGGTGTCTGGCTCAACGAGCTGGAGCCGGGCTGGTCGATGGAAATGATCGAGCGTCTGGACGCAGTCGCCGAAGAAAGCTCCAACGGCTGGAACAACGCTGGTACCGGCCACTCGGGCCTGGCAGAGCTGAACTACACCCCGGAAGACAAAGACGGCAAGGTCAACATCTCCAAGGCGATCGAGATCAACGAAGCCTTCCAGGTGACCCGTCAGTTCCTGTCCTGGCAGGTGCGCAGCGACGTCCTGAAGAACCCGCATTCGTTCATCAACTCCACTCCGCACATGAGCTTCGTGTGGGGCGATGACAACATCAAGTTCCTCAAGAAGCGTTACGAAGCACTGCAGGCGAGCCCGCTGTTCCGCCCGATGCAGTACTCCGAAGACCCGGCGCAGATCGCCAAGTGGGTCCCGCTGATGATGGAAGGTCGTGACCCGAACCAGAAGCTGGCGACCACCTGGACGCCAATCGGCACCGACGTCAACTGGGGTGAAGTCACCCGTCAGTACGTGTCGTCCCTGCAGACTCGCCCGAACTTCAAGCTCAAGCTGTCCAGCGAAGTCAACGACATTACCCGTAACGCCGACGGCTCCTGGCACGTCGAGTACAAGAACCTGAAGGACGGCACCAGCAGCGCGACCGACGCCAAGTTCCTGTTCATCGGTGCCGGCGGTGGCGCACTCAAGCTGCTGCAGAAATCCGGCATTCCGGAAGGCCGCGACTACGCAGGCTTCCCGGTTGGCGGTTCGTTCCTGGTGACCGAGAACCCGACCGTTGCCATGCAGCACATGGCCAAGGCCTACGGCATCGCCTCCACCGGCGCGCCGCCCATGTCGGTTCCGCACCTGGACACCCGCGTGCTCGACGGCAAGCGCGTGATCCTGTTCGGCCCGTTCGCGACCTTCTCCACCAAGTTCCTGAAAGAAGGTTCGTACCTGGACCTGTTCAGCAGCATGACCACCCACAACTTCTGGCCAATGACCAAAGTGGGCATCGAGCAGTACCCGCTGGTCGAGTACCTCGCCGGCCAACTGATGCTGTCTGACGACGACCGTTTCAAGGCCCTGCAGGAATACTTCCCGCACGCCAAGAAAGAAGACTGGCGCCTGTGGCAAGCCGGTCAGCGCGTACAGATCATCAAGCGTGATGCCGAGAAAGGCGGCGTACTGAAGCTGGGCACCGAAGTCGTCTCGTCCCAGGACGGCAGCATCGCCGCTCTGCTGGGTGCATCGCCAGGCGCCTCGACCGCCGCGCCGATCATGCTCAACGTGCTGGAAAAGGTCTTCAAGGACAAGGTTGCAACCCCTGAGTGGCAAGCCAAGATCCGTCAGATCGTTCCAAGCTACGGCACCAAGCTGAACGACTCCCCTGCCGCCGTTCAGCAGGAGTGGAACTACACCGCTGAAGTCCTGCAACTGGACAAGCCGCCAGTGATCGACCAGAGCGTCGGCACCAGCACCGCGACCCCAGCCACGCCGGCTGAAAGCAAGCCTGCGAACGACATGGCGCTGTAACAGGCTCCATCGTTGACGCTGTAAACAAAAAAGCCACGGGATTTGAACCCCGTGGCTTTTTCGTTTGTGATGCCCCCACCCTAGAATCGCAGCCGCCTACGTCCCGTAGCAGCACGGCTTGCCGGCGGGGGCGCCCTCGAGATCGCTCCGCCGGCAAGCCGTGCTGCTACCTGAGCGATCGCGACGGGATTTATTACACGGCATCACAAATGAAGTACCCGCCCCCGTATTTATCCGCTTCACGCAACTTTCTAAAGTCCACTCCACCTGCTGACCGATCACCCCGACCGGTCAACCTCTGGAGTTGCACTCATGCCTTTCATCAGCGTTCGCATCACCCGTGATGGCGTTACCAAAGAACAGAAAGCCCAGGTCATCGCCGAAATCACCAAGACCATGGAAACCGTGCTGGGCAAGGACCCGCACCTGACCCACATCGTGATCGAGGAAGTGGACACCGATAACTGGGGCTACGCTGGAATCACCACCACCGAGTACCGCAAAAACCTGACGCAGGCCAAATCGTGACCGTCGCCGTCAGCGTCGACTTCGTGTCGGACATCGTGTGCCCCTGGTGTGCGCTGGGCGCTACCGCCCTGGAACAGGCCATCGACAACCTCGCTGGCGAAGTGACCGTGGCGCTCTCGTACAAACCCTTCGAACTGAACCCGGACATGCCGGCTGAAGGTGAGCACGCGGTCCAGCACATGATGCGCAAATACGGCCGCACCGCAGCCGAAGTCGCTTCACGCAACGAGATGGTGATCGCTCGCGGCAAGGCGCTGGGCTTTGACTTCGACCTGGAAAAACGCAGTCACTTCTACAACACCTTCGACGCCCATCGCCTGCTGCTGTGGGCTGCGGGAGAAGGCCGCCAGGTCGCGCTGAAAAAAGCACTGCTCAAGGCCTACTTCACCGACGGCCAGAACCCCAGCGACCTCGAGACGCTGGCACGCCTGGCCGGTGAAACCGGGCTGGACACCGCAGCCGCCCGCCGGGTGCTGGCAAGCAACCGGTTCGCCGAGGAAGTCCGGGAGCTTGAAGGCTTTTATCAGGCACGCGGGATCACTTCGGTCCCGGCGATGGTGCTCAACGGTCGTCAGTTGGTCACCGGTTCTCAGTCTGTCGAGTACTACGAACAGGTCCTGCGTGAAATGGCGCAAACGCCTACACCGGCCTGAAGCCTTACCCCATTCGTTCAATACGCATTCTTACGTTTAAAGAGGATTCATCATGAGCAATTCGAAAAAAGTCGTTGTGGTCACGGGCGCATCCCAAGGTCTGGGTGCTGGCATCGTCGCCGGCTTTCGCAAGCTGGGTTATCAGGTGATCGCCACCTCCCGTTCGATCAAGCCTTCCACCGATCCGGACATCCTGACCGTGGCCGGTGACATCGCTGACCCGGCCACCGCCGAGAAGATCATCCGCGAAGGCGTGGCCCGCTTCGGCCGTATCGATACGCTGGTCAACAACGCCGGGATCTTCGTGGCCAAGCCCTTCACCGAATACAGCCTGGACGACTACGCGCAGATCGTCGGTACCAACATGACCAGCTTCTTCCGCATGTCGCAGTTGGCCATCGCCCAGATGGAAAAACAGGGCGGCGGCGGCCATGTGGTCAGCATCACCACCACCCTGGTGGACCATGCGGTTGAAGGCGTGCCTTCGGTCATGGCTTCCCTGACCAAGGGCGGCATGAACGCGGCGACCAAATCCCTGGCCATCGAATACGCCAAGCGCGGCATCCGGGTGAACGCCGTCTCCCCTGGCATCATCAAGACCCCGATGCATGGCGAGGAAACCCACGCGGCCCTCGGCGCACTGCATCCGGTCGGCCACATGGGCGAGGTGGAAGACATCGTTGGCGCCGTACTGTACCTGGACAGTGCGAACTTCGTGACGGGCGAAATCCTGCACGTCGATGGCGGCCAGAGCGCCGGGCACTGATCGGACACGTCCGATTCGACAAACCCGAAAAGCAGGCAACACTTGAATCGGCCCGGCCCACGGGCCGATTCCTCATTGAATGGCACAAGGCACTACTAGTAGGAGCACATCATGAGCAAAGATCTGGACAAAGTGCTGTACACCGCCAAGGTTCACACCGATGGCGGACGCGACGGCGCCGCCGCGAGCGACGACAATCGCCTGAACATCAAGCTGTCTTCTCCGGGCGCCAAGGGCGACGGCACCAACCCCGAGCAACTGTTCGCGGCGGGCTGGTCGGCCTGCTTCATCGGCGCCATCGGCGTGGTCACGCAGAAGATGAAAGTGGCAATGCCCGCCGACACCAGCGTCGATGCCGAAGTCGACCTGGGCACCAACGAAGGCGGCTACCTGATCCAGGCCCGTCTCAAGGTCAGCCTGCCAGGGCTGGACCGTGAAACCGCGCAGAAGGTCGTGGAAGCGGCACACCAGGCCTGCCCGTATTCCAAGGCGACCCGCGGCAACATCAATGCCGAAGTCACCCTGGCCTGACCGAAACCGGCGGCCATCCCAACCAGCTTCCCGAACGTCGGGCGGCTGGTTTTATTTTTTGTAAGCAGCGGGGAAATTGTCGGCAAAACGCCCCGAAACAGTGCAAGAAATAACGATTCAGCGGCCATATCCTCGGCATCATGTGCGGCGCGCATACCCCATTCCCAAACGACATAACCCAGGGTTTACAGGCGTGATAGTCTCGCCGCACCTATGAGCATATGAAATGGCGTCAACGATGATCGCCAGTACAGGAAACGTCATGTCCAGAATGTCCCACACCGCGCTGCGCCGTAATTTCCGCGAGCTTCTCGCTTCCAACAAGTGCTTCGACACCGCCTCCGTTTTCGACCCGATGTCTGCGCGCATTGCCGCTGACCTGGGCTTCGAAGTCGGCATTCTCGGTGGTTCGGTCGCCTCGTTGCAGGTGCTGGCCGCCCCGGACTTCGCCCTCATTACCTTGAGCGAATTCGTCGAGCAGGCCACCCGCATCGGTCGCGTTGCGCAACTGCCGTTCCTGGCGGACGCCGACCACGGTTATGGCAACGCGCTGAACGTCATGCGCACCGTCGAAGAACTGGAGCGCGCAGGGGTTGCGGCGCTGACCATCGAGGACACCCTGCTGCCGGCGCAGTTCGGGCGCAAGTCAACGGACCTGATTTCCATCGAAGAAGGCATCGGCAAGGTCAAGGCGGCCCTGGAAGCGCGCTGCGATCCGGAACTGGCAATCATTGCCCGCACCAACGCCAACGTGCTGTCGGTGGAAGACCTGATCGAACGCACCCAGGCCTACGAAAAGGCTGGCGCGGATGGCATCTGCATCGTCGGCATCAAGGACTTCGAACACCTGGAGCAGGTGTCGGCCAAGCTCACCGTCCCGCTGATGCTGGTGACCTACGGCAACCCGAAGCTCAACGACTTCGAACGTCTGGCCAAGCTGGGTGTGCGCATCATCGTCGCCGGCCACGCGGCGTACTTCGCCTCGATCAAGGCCACCTACGACTGCCTGCGCGCCCAGCGCCAGGTCACCCACAGCACCGAAAACCTCAGCGCCACCGAACTGACCCACACCTACACCTTGCCTGAAAACTACGTGGCATGGGCCGAAGAGTTCATGGACGTCAAAGAGTAAACAGCCCCAAGAGCGGTGCCCTCCCCTGGCACCGCTTCCCTCCCGCAAACCCCACGCTCCCGTAGCAGCACGGCTTGCCGGCGGGAGCGATGTCAGGGCTGGCTCAGGCGCTCAGGTGTTCGTAGAGAATCGTCGAGCCCACCAGCATCAGCACCATACCGCCGACGATTTCGGCGCGCTTGCCGACCACTGTGCCAAGCACCCGACCCAGCATCACGCCCAGGGTGACCATGACCGTGGTCGCAAGGCCGATGGCACCGGCCGCCACCAGGATGTTCACGTTGACGAAGGCCAGGCCCACGCCCACCGCCAGCGCATCGATGCTGGTGGCAAATGCGGTGATCGCCAGAATCACGAAGGAATGGGAGTCAGGTTTTTCCTCCTCTTCGTCATCGTGCTTGATGCCGTTGTAGATCATGTGCAGGCCCAGGATCAGCAACAGCGTGAAGGCGATCCAGTGGTCCCAGTTCTCGACATACTGAGTGGCCACCTGACCGATACCCCAACCCACAATCGGAGTAATGGCTTCGATCACACCAAAGATCAGGCCGGTGCGCAGCGCTTCGCTGAAACGTGGTTTGTGCAGGCTGGAGCCTTTGCCGATGGCCGCCGCGAAGGCGTCCGTGGACATGGCCAGGGCGAGAAAAATCAGGGAAATGGGATTCACGGTGTACTTCCAGTCGGGCTATAGAGACAACGACGCAACCACACGCCCGACTTTAGGCATGGATGCATCGCTGGTCTCGCCAACCGAAAGGTGTTCGCGCCACGGCATGAAGCCGAGAATGTTGACACGAACGCTCATGACCAAGGCCTGAGCAGGCTACTCCCCAACAACGGTGGCCACTATAGCGGCTACGATGTGAAAATTATATGACCTCGATAGATTTTCGTGGTTATGGCTATCGGCTTAGCTCTTCACCTTGGCCGCATACAACCCACCCGCAATCACCAGGCACGCGCCGATGATGGTCCAGTTATCCGGCAATTCGCCAAAAACCAACAGGCCGATCAGCGTGGCAAACAACAACAGCGAATAGTTGAATGGCTGCAGGGTCGATGCCGTGGCGTAGCGCAACGCCTGAAGCAACAAGAGCTGAGCCACCACGCCCGTCATCGACAGAATCCCCAGCAGCACCCACTCCGTCCCCGTTGGCGTCACCCACAACGGCAACCCCAGCACCGTCACGGCGATTGCACCGATCACGCCCATGTACAGCATGTTGGTCGCGAAAGAGTCGTCCTGGCTGATGCGCCGGGTCAACACGCCGAAAAACGCGAAACCCAGGGCCGAGATCAGCGGAATCAACGCAGCCAGCTCGAACACCCCGGTACCCGGCCGCAGGATCACCACGGTACCGAGAAAACCCACACCCGCCGCGAGCCAGCGTCGCAGCCCGATGTACTCCTTGAGAAACAACCCGGCCAACCCCAGCGTCATCAAGGGGAACACCGCATACAACGCATGCATCTCCGCCAGCCCCAGGTAACGCAAGCCGATGCCGAACAGCACGATATCCCCTACCCCGAGCAAGGCCCGGATGATTTGCAGAAAAGGATGACGGCTCCGGCTGGCGTTTCTTACACCGCCACGATAGGTGCAGTAGGCAATGGCGAACAGCAGGAACACCCAGTAGCGCACCATCACCAGCTGCATGATGGGCAAGTCCCTGACCAGCACCTTGGTGATCCCGTCCTGGGCGGCAAAAATCAGCATCGACAGCAGGCACAACAAGATACCGAGTTGAGGTCTCGCAGCTTCATGGGCGCGCGCAACGCCTTGCAGCGGAGTGCTCATAGAGGGTCAGTCCAGTGGCGGGTTTTGGGGTAGGTCGCAGGTGGTCACAGCTGCCGGGCATTTAAGCCAGAAAAGCGCGAGGGATGCATGTCTGGTAACGACGTGAAGGCGTCGGTGGTGGCCACGACTCACCACCTGTGAAGCACTACCGCCCCAAGAAAAAAACCTTGGCCTCCCGTAGCAGCACGGCTTGCCGGCGGGGGCGATCTCAAAATCGCCTTCGCCACCAAGGCGGCTCCCACGGGATCGAGGTCAGCCGTACCCGTAGCAGTCCGGCTTGCCGGCGTCGGCGATCGTGAATACGTCCCCGCCGGCAAGCCGTGCTGCTACAGGATGGAGTGGGCTTTTTTGTGGAGACGCGACGTCAAGGCGCCAGGCCGAGCGCAGGTGTCGTTGAGGGGAATTGCGAAGAAAAGGATATGTCCCCTGCAGGAATCGAACCTGCATCTAGCCCTTAGGAGGGGCTCGTTCTATCCGTTGAACTAAGAGGACGTAACGTCTGTAGCCTGAAACATGCCGACCGAACCGCTGAGCATGCCTGTCGGCGTCAGCGGGACGGCGAGCATGTTAACCGTAAGCCTTTGTTTTGTCATGTCGTCATTGTCATTTCAAGCTGTAGCCTCTTTCCCACGGACGCCCCCCGCCCGAGCATCATCATGCAATTTGCAATGCACCACATTGACATCATTGCAAAGTGCAATCCAAACCCGCGCAAATTCATTCGTAAGCCATTGATTTTATTGATTATTTTTTCACTAAAAAGCTGGCATGCAGGCTGCATTACTCCTGTTCGTGCAAATCCCCTTCAAAATCAATTCCAAGCGAAGGTAACCGACATGAACATGACTCTCTCGCTGTTGAATGCTGCGGCCCTGGTCGCTCTGGTGGCCTTTCACTTCCACGATGCTGGCAGCAAGACCGAGACAGTCGCCGTTCAGGCACAGCCTCATTATCTGATCAAGCAGGCGCCTCGCTACGCTGCAATGCCAACCCAGCATTCCGACGCCATGCTGGCCAACGATACCGATGAAGCTATTCCTGTCGACCGCTCCGAACGCTGGGTGTTCTGATTTTTTACCAGCTGAAGCGGATTTGCCTGCTTTTCACTGACTACGACTACGAGAACCGCCATGTCCAAAGCAGCATTGTCCTTCTTGATTCTGAGCATCATGGCCATCGCGACGGATCAATTGCTCCCGACATCGATGGACACCCTGGGCGCTATCGCCAAGGTTTCAGCAGGACTGTTCGCCTGCCTGTTCGTGATGGCGTTGATCGTGGGACGCCGGATCAAGTTCGACCCTGTACTGCGCCAGGCCAAGCCGTGATCCACGGCGCTGCCATCTGATACGCTTTTTTCAACTCGATCTGAGCTGCTTTCCTACACCCGCGCCCTACGCACCCGCCTGCCCCGCCCGAAGACCCTTCGTCTCTTTCTTGAGCCTGTGCTCGTATTTTGACCCAGACGCTTCTACTCTGAAGACAGATAGCCATCATGGCGCAAAGCCGCGTCTACGGCGGTTATCGCCTGGAATGTGGCAACCGGGAACTTTGCAAACCAGAACGCATTTCTGATAATTGGTGCTGGCTAAACGCCTTTATCTAGTTCAATATTGTCACAGATTTGACGCCAAGGATCCGACGTATTGAGGCATGATGGCGGACCTTTATGTTGGCTGGTTGAACATTTCGCCAAAATGACAGTCAGACGATGACATCACGCGGCTGAATGCAGAACCGCCTGCCCCTTTGAACTAAATCGGTTAAATATATGAGCCCTATGAAACAGGCCAATTATTCCAGTCGCACAGCTGACAAGTTCGTTGTCCGCCTCCCGGAAGGCATGCGCGAGCGTATTGCGGAAGTCGCCAAGCAGCATCACCGCAGCATGAACTCGGAAATCATTGCGCGTCTTGAGCAAAGTCTGATTCAGGAAGGCGCACTGGGCGACGAGCCAAGCCTGCGTCTGGACAGCCCGGAGCTGTCTCTGCACGAGCGTGAGCTGCTGCAGCGTTTCCGCCAGCTGGCTCATCGTCAGCAAAACGCCCTGGTGTCGTTGATTGCCCACGACACAAGCCTGGCAAACGACGACGAATAAGTCGCCCTTGCTCTCCCGAAAGCCAGCCTAGCGCTGGCTTTTTCATGCCCGCCATAAATGCACTGCACGCTGCCATGAAAAAACAAAAACCGCCTCCCAGGGCGGTTTTTTGTTTGCTTGCGCGGACTAGAGCAGGAACAGCGTGGCCAGCCCCAGAAAGATGAAGAAGCCGCCACTGTCGGTCATTGCAGTGATCATCACACTGGAACCCATGGCCGGGTCGCGCCCCAACCGCGCCAGGGTCATCGGGATCAGCACCCCCATGAACGCCGCCAGCAGCAGGTTCAGCGTCATCGCGGCGGTCATCACCACGCCCAGCGACCAGCTGTGGTACAGCAGGTAGGCCACGACGCCGATCACCCCGCCCCACAACAAGCCATTGACCAGCGCAACGCCCAGCTCCTTGCGCATCAGGCGCGAGGTGTTGCCGTTGCCGGTGCTGACCTGGTCCAGCGCCATGGCGCGAACGATCATGGTGATGGTCTGGTTGCCCGAGTTGCCGCCGATACCGGCCACGATCGGCATCAGGGCCGCGAGCGCCACCAGCTTCTCGATGGAGCCTTCGAACAGGCCGATCACGCGGGATGCGAGGAAGGCCGTGATGAGGTTCACCGCAAGCCAGGACCAGCGGTTGCGCAGTGAACGCCAGACCGAGGCGAAGATGTCTTCCTCTTCCCGCAGACCGGCCATGTTGAGGACTTCGGTCTCGCTCTCTTCGCGAATCAGGTCGACCATTTCATCGATGGTCAGACGGCCGATCAGCTTGCCGTTCTTGTCCACCACCGGCGAAGAAATCAGGTCGTAACGTTCGAACGCCTGGGCGGCCTCGTAGGCGTCGCCATCAGGGTGAAAGCTGACCGGATCGTCGGCCATGACTTCCGACACCTGTTTCTCCGGGTCATTGACCAGAAGGCGCTTGATCGGCAGCACACCCTTGAGCACGCCGTCGTAATCGACCACGAACAGTTTGTCGGTGTGGCTTGGCAGCTCCTTGAGGCGGCGCAGATAACGCAAGACCACTTCCAGGCTGACGTCCTCGCGGATGGTGACCATCTCGAAGTCCATCAGCGCGCCGACCTGTTCCTCATCGTAGGACAGGGCCGAACGCACGCGCTCGCGCTGCTGGGTGTCCAGCGCTTCCATCAATTCATGCACGACGTCGCGAGGCAGTTCAGGCGCAAGGTCGGCCAGTTCGTCAGCGTCCATCTCCTTGGCGGCTGCGAGCAGCTCGTGATCGTCCATGTCGGCGATCAGGGTTTCACGGACGGAGTCGGATACTTCCAGAAGGATGTCGCCGTCGCGCTCGGCCTTGACCAGTTGCCAGACCGTCAGGCGGTCCTCAACAGGCAGGGCTTCAAGAATGTAGGCGACGTCGGCGGAGTGCAGGTCATCGAGCTTGCGTTGCAGCTCGACCAGGTTTTGCCGGTGAACCAGGTTTTCGACGCGATCCTGATGCTGACCTTCCTGGCGATGGGTCAGATCTTCGACGACACGCTGGCGCTGCAGCAGATCGACCACTTGGGCAAGGCGATCCTGCAGGCTTTCCTGCGTCTTTTTTACTTCGATTTCAGTCATAGGCGAACTCCACTCCCAGCAGTGGAACACGCCGGAAGATCAATCAGTCGATTCTTGATTGGTACAGCTTGGATTTAAGTTGCTACTGGGTAAGTCCATGGAGGTATTCCACAAGCCCCGGCGGGGCTGACGGGCGCAATCATACACCGCTTGTCGAGGCTGCATGTTAAAAATTCAACACGGAACAAGCGCTTGCAACGCAATGCTGACTGCGGGATGAGTCTCTCTATCCTGCGACGTCACATCCGGTGAAGAAAACACGCTCGCTCCCGAATAATCATCTGGCTAGGCTGCGCTGACCCCGTCAAGGAGGACGCGCCTGTGCCATTGGACCTTCGAAAAGCCATTATTGCTGCCCTGTTTTTCATTCCCGTGCCTACATGGGCAAACAGCGTGCAGCGCTGCACCGATGAAAGCGGCAATCTCACCTTCACCACCCTGGGCTGTCCGCCCGGCCATGACATACAGTTGCACCAGGCTTACAACACCCCACCGGGAACGATAGCACCCGGCCCTGCTCCGCCTGCGCCAGGTGCCAAGACTGGCAGCAGCCACGAACTGGTGATCGTCGGCCAGCGGGACGACGGCTGCGGCAACGTGCTGAGTGCTGAACAGCGGCGCAAGGCGATCATCAACTACCAGACACCTGCCGGCATGACCAAACGCGATGTGGAAAGCCTGCTGGGCAGACCGGACAAGGTCGTGAGCCGCAACGGCGAGGTGAAGTATGTGTACGAGGAGAAAAAAGGCAAAAGCCGGCAGGTGTCATTCGATGAACACGGCTGCGTGAAAGGCAGGATTCAGAAGCAGGAACGCTAGAAAGACAAAAGGCCCGCATTTTCATGCGGGCCTTCTGATTTATGGTGCACTCGACAGGATTCGAACCTGTGACCGCTCGGTTCGTAGCCGAGTACTCTATCCAGCTGAGCTACGAGTGCAAGTGGCGCTTGTTAAACCAGATCACCACTGGTTACTGCATTTTACTTCTGGAAGTGAGTGGTGCTTCCGAAGACCTGTTGAAGCCAGGCTCTTTCTTAAAGCAGTTATCTGTATCACTACAAACAACGCTTAAATGGTGCACTCGACAGGATTCGAACCTGTGACCGCTCGGTTCGTAGCCGAGTACTCTATCCAGCTGAGCTACGAGTGCATTTGTTGCCGCGCATTATAGGCCGTTAAATCTGCTTGTCAACCACTTTTTCTAGTAAATTCAACAACTTACCGAAGAAGCCAGATTACAACGTACTACGCAAATAATGGCGGAGAACGGGGGATTCGAACCCCCGACACCCTTTTGAGGTGTACTCCCTTAGCAGGGGAGCGCCTTCGGCCACTCGGCCAGCTCTCCGCAACACGGGGCGTATAATAACCACCCTTTTCCCCGTTTGCAAACCAAAAATTCAATAAAAATTAATGGCTTGGTTCCTGGCCCTTCTCTTTCTTGATGCGCTCGTAGATCTCTTCACGGTGAACAGCCACTTCCTTGGGCGCATTGACGCCAATTCGTACCTGATTACCTTTAACGCCGAGCACGGTTACGGTGATCTCACCGTCACCAATAATCAGGCTCTCCGCGCACCGACGGGTCAAAATCAGCATGCCTATCTCCTCAATCTACATTCAGGGACTACAGTCTGCACAACCAAAAGGCATCGTCCGGAACCTGTACCAGCAGCCCGGTCAGCCTTGAGTATTGACTAGCGGCGGAAAAAAAACAGTTTTATCGCGCCGTTCAGAAACACGAAAGGCGCGGTATTCACCGCGCCTTTCGGTCAACGCTTACTCACCCTGGCGAGGCGCGTCGAGTTCAAAGGCAGTGTGCAGGGCGCGCACGGCCAGCTCCAGGTACTTCTCTTCGATGACCACCGAAACCTTGATTTCGGAGGTGGAGATCATCTGGATGTTGATGCTTTCCTTGGCCAGCGCTTCGAACATGCGGCTGGCAACGCCTGCGTGGGAGCGCATGCCGACGCCAACGATCGAAACCTTGGCGATCTTGGTGTCGCCGATCACTTCACGGGCACCGATTTCGCTGGCGGTCTTGTTCAGCACGGCCAGGGCCTGGTCGTACTCGTTGCGGTGTACGGTGAAGGTGAAGTCGGTGGTGTTATCGTGCGCAACATTTTGCACGATCATGTCGACTTCGATGTTGGCGGCGCTGATCGGGCCGAGGATCTTGAAGGCAACGCCTGGAGTATCCGGGACACCACGAATGGTCAGCTTGGCCTCGTCACGGTTGAAGGCGATGCCAGAAATGATCGGCTGTTCCATGGATTCCTCTTCATCAATGGTAATGAGGGTACCTGGACCCTCCTTGAAGCTGTGCAGCACGCGCAGCGGGACGTTGTACTTGCCGGCGAATTCCACCGAACGGATCTGCAGGACCTTGGAACCGAGGCTGGCCATTTCCAGCATCTCTTCGAAGGTGATCTTCTCCAGGCGCTGTGCTTGTGGCACTACGCGCGGGTCAGTGGTGTACACGCCATCGACGTCGGTGTAGATCTGGCACTCGTCGGCCTTGAGGGCCGCCGCCAGGGCAACGCCCGTGGTGTCGGAACCGCCACGCCCCAGGGTCGTGATGTTGCCGCTCTCGTCGACGCCCTGGAAACCGGCGACGACAACCACGCGACCTTCCTTGAGGTCAGCACGAATTTTCTGATCGTCGATCTGCAGGATACGCGCCTTGTTGTGCGCGTTGTCGGTCAGGATGCGCACCTGGTTGCCGGTGTAGGACACCGCAGGCACGCCACGCTTGATCAGCGCCATGGCCAGCAAGGCGATGGTCACCTGCTCGCCGGTGGAAACGATCACGTCCAGCTCGCGCGGGACCGGTTGATCGCTGATCTGCTTGGCCAGGTCGATCAGGCGATTGGTTTCGCCGCTCATGGCCGACAGCACGACCACCAGATCATCACCCGCCTCGCGGAATTTCTTGATCTTGTCGGCCACCTGCTCGATGCGCTCTACCGAGCCCACGGAGGTGCCGCCAAATTTCTGTACGATTAAAGCCATCTCAAAGCCGCCTCAGCCCGTGAAGGGCGCCCGTTAAACATTCAAACCACCAAGCGCTGCGACCTGCCGGCAGGCAGGCCGCAGTGGGTCGACCAAGGGTTTGTTACAGTCCCTGATCGGCGAACGGAACCGCCAGCGCGAGCGCTGCATCCAGGCCTGCGGCATCGACACCGCCGCCTTGCGCCATATCAGGACGACCACCGCCTTTACCGCCAACGGCAGCAGCCGCTTGCTTCATCAAATCACCGGCTTTGAGTTGGCCAGTCAGGTCCTTGGTGACGCCAGCCACCAACACGACCTTCTCCTCATGCACACCGCCGAGCAGGATCACTGCGCGGCCGAGTTTGTTCTTCAACTGGTCAACCAGGGCTAGCAGCGCCTTGCCATCCTGACCGTCGAGACGGGCAGCGAGGACCTTGGCGCCCTTGACGTCCACCGCAGCGGCAGACAGATCGTCGCCCGCAGCGCTGGCCGCCTTGGCCTGCAGTTGTTCCAGCTGTTTTTCCAGCAAGCGATTGCGTTCCAGGACAGCCGACAGCTTGTCCAGCAGGTTGTCGCGGTTGCCTTTGACCAGGCTCGCGGCTTCCTTCAGTTGTTCTTCGGCACCGTTCAGGTAGGCCAGCGCCACGGCGCCGGTGACCGCTTCGATACGACGCACGCCGGCAGCGACGCCGCCTTCGCTGACGATCTTGAACAGCGCGATGTCGCCAGTGCGGTTGGCGTGAATCCCGCCGCACAGCTCGACGGAGAAATCACCGCCCATGCTCAGTACGCGAACGCTGTCGCCGTACTTCTCGCCAAACAGCGCCATGGCGCCTTTCTTCTTGGCGGTGTCGATGTCGGTTTCTTCGGTTTCGACCGCAGTGTTCTTGCGCACTTCGGCGTTGACGATGTCTTCCAGGGCCTTGATCTGCTCGGGCTTGATCGCCTCGAAGTGGCTGAAGTCAAAGCGCAGGCGCTGACTGTCGACCAACGAGCCTTTCTGCTGGACGTGATCGCCCAGGACCTGACGCAGTGCCGCGTGCAGCAGGTGGGTGGCCGAGTGGTTCAGGGACGTGGCCTGACGCACATCAGCAGCGACCTCAGTCTGCAGTGCAGCGCCTACCGACAGGCTGCCGGACACCTGCACGCCGTGGTGCAGGAACGCGCCGCCGGTCTTGGTGGTGTCGCGCACGTCGAAACGCGCAGCGCCAGCCTGGAGGAAACCGCAGTCGCCAATCTGGCCACCGGATTCTGCGTAGAACGGCGTGCGATCGAGGATCACCACGCCCTCCTCGCCTTCGTTCAGTTGCTGGACCGACTCGCCATCCTTATAGATAGCCACGACCCTGGCGTCACCGTTGGTGGCCTTGTAACCGGTGAACTCGGTGGCCACGTCAACCTTGACCAGGCTGTTGTAGTCCATACCGAAGGCGCTGGCGGAGCGGGCGCGCTCACGCTGGGCGTCCATCTCGCGCTCGAAGCCTTCCTCATCGAGGGTCAGGTTGCGTTCGCGGGCGATGTCGCCGGTCAGGTCCATCGGGAAGCCATAGGTGTCGTACAGCTTGAACACCACTTCGCCCGGCACCACGGTGCCCTTGAGCTCGGCCAGGTCCTGCTCGAGGATTTTCAGGCCCTGCTCCAGGGTCTTGGCGAACTGCTCTTCTTCAGCCTTGAGTACGCGCTCGATGTGCGCCTGCTGGGAAGTGAGTTCCGGGAAGGCTTCGCCCATCTCGGCAACCAGCGCCGCGACGATCTGGTAGAAGAAGCTGCCCTTGGCACCCAGCTTGTTACCGTGACGGCAAGCGCGACGGATGATGCGACGCAGTACGTAGCCACGGCCTTCGTTGGATGGCAACACGCCATCGGCAATCAGGAAGCCGCAGGAACGGATGTGGTCGGCCACGACTTTCAGCGAAGGCTGGGCGTCATTGGTGCAACCGATGGCCTTGGCGGCAGCGGCCAGCAGGCTCTGGAACAGGTCGATCTCATAGTTCGAGTGCACGTGCTGCAGCACGGCGCTGATCCGCTCAAGGCCCATGCCGGTGTCGACCGACGGCGCTGGCAGCGGGTGCAGCACGCCGTCGGCGGTGCGGTTGAACTGCATGAAGACGTTGTTCCAGATCTCGATGTAACGGTCGCCGTCCTCTTCTGGCGAGCCCGGCGGGCCACCCCAGATGTCGGCGCCGTGATCGTAGAAGATCTCGGTGCAAGGACCGCACGGGCCGGTATCGCCCATGGTCCAGAAGTTGTCGGAAGCATACGGCGCGCCCTTGTTGTCGCCGATACGGACCATGCGCTCGGCCGGTACGCCGATTTCCTTGGTCCAGATGTCGTAGGCTTCGTCGTCGGTGGCGTAGACAGTGACCCAGAGCTTGTCTTTCGGCAGTTTCAGGACGCCGGTCAGGAAGGTCCAGGCGAAGGTGATCGCATCGCGCTTGAAGTAGTCACCGAAGCTGAAGTTGCCCAGCATTTCGAAGAAGGTGTGGTGACGCGCGGTGTACCCGACGTTTTCCAGGTCGTTGTGCTTGCCGCCGGCGCGCACGCACTTCTGGCTGCTGACGGCACGGGTGTAGGCTCGTTTTTCCTGGCCCAGGAAGCAGTCCTTGAACTGGTTCATGCCTGCGTTGGTGAACAGCAGGGTCGGGTCGTTGCCCGGAATCAAGGAGCTGGAGGCTACACGGGTGTGGCCCTGCTCTTCGAAGAAGCTCAGGAAGGCTTCACGGATTTCTGCGCTTTTCATAGGTTCTTCCACGGGAACTGCGGCCAGAGGCAAATGCATAACGTCATTCGACGTAGCGACGGCAAAGGGCCGCATTATATAGGCGTTGCTTCCACGGTACAGCGTCTTTGTACGATAGAAGCAACCAATTGGATTATCGGTCGATTATTGCGCGCCGAATTCGGCAAATGCTGCAACCACCTGCTCCATTTGCGCGCCAGACACGTCCAGATGCGTGACCATGCGCAGCCGCGACGCCGCGCTCAGGACGATGCCGCGCTCGGCGCAAAACGCCTTGAGCTGGTCGGCCCGCTCACCGATCTGCACGTACACCATGTTGGTCTGAACCGGCTCGACGGTGAAGCCCAGCTCCGACAGAGCCTTGCCCAGGAACGCGGCATTGGCGTGATCGTCTGCCAGGCGCTGGACCTGATGCTCCAGCGCATACAGCCCCGCCGCCGCGATCAGACCGGCCTGGCGCATGCCACCGCCGACCATCTTGCGCAAACGGCGAGCCTTTGCGATGAACTCGCTGGAACCGCACAGCACCGAGCCGATGGGTGCGCCCAGGCCTTTGGAGAGGCAAACCGATACCGAATCGAAATGCCGGGTGATCTCGCGGGCATCCACGCCCAGCTTGACCGAGGCGTTGTACAGGCGCGCGCCATCAAGATGCAGGCTCAGGCCCTTTTCAGTGGTCAGTTTGCGCGCTGCGGCCAGGTAGTCCAGCGACAGGACCTTGCCCTGCATGGTGTTTTCCAGAGCCAGCAAGCGGGTGCGGGCGAAATGGAAGTCATCGGCCTTGATGGCCGCGAGCACCTGATACAGGTCCAGAGAACCATCAGGCTGGTTATCCAGCGGCTGGGGCTGAATCGAACCCAGCACTGCCGCGCCACCGCCTTCGTATTTATAGGTGTGGGCCTGCTGACCCACAATGTATTCCTCGCCGCGCTCGCAGTGGGCCATCAGGCCCAGCAGGTTGCTCATGGTGCCGGTGGGAACGAACAGCGCCGCTGCAAAACCCAGACGCTGCGCCAGCCAGGATTCCAGCTTGTTTACCGTCGGGTCTTCGCCATACACGTCATCGCCCAGGGGCGCGCTGGCCATGGCCTCGCGCATGCCGGCGGTGGGCTGGGTCACTGTGTCGCTGCGCAGATCGATTACCGTCACGATGAAGCTCCCTGAAAAGTGTGTCGAACCTCAGTTCTGAGGCCTGGACCCTTGATAATCAAGTCTTCGCGCGGCAAAGCCAAGGCCTGCTTATAAGAAAACCTGATGAAAACCATCCAAAAGGCTCCATGCACATTCTGAAAATCTGTGTTACAAACTGCACGCCGACGAAATATGCCGTCGGCAACGTTCTCAGGGCGGGGTGCGATTCCCCACCGGCGGTAATGGTGCGCAAAGTGCCTAGCCCGCGAGCGCTCGGTCGGGATTTCAATCCCGACAGAGGTCAGCAGACCCGGTGTGATCCCGGGGCCGACGGTCATAGTCCGGATGAAGAGAGAACGGGATTGGCACCACAGGATCGTCTCGCAGCCGGGTCACGGGCATTTTTTGCCGGGCCGCTTGCGACCGTACCCTGGCATCCCCTTCGATCCAAACGCCCTGTTTTTTAATTAAACAGGAGTCAGAACAGATGCAACCCACCGCAATTCACGCTCACGAGCGCATCGCTTTCATTCAAGCTTGCTGGCACAAAGATATCGTCGATCAGGCGCGCAAAGGCTTCGTCGCCGAGATGGCCAACCATGGCTATGCCGAATCCGACATCGATTTCTATGAAGTGGGCGGCGCCTTCGAAATCCCGCTGCACGCCAAGCTGCTGGCCAAGACCGGTCAATATGCCGGCGTGGTGGCTGCAGGTCTGGTGGTGGACGGCGGCATCTACCGCCACGAGTTCGTCGCGCAGTCAGTCATCAGCGCGCTGATGCAGGTCCAGCTGGAAACCGAAGTGCCGGTGTTCTCGGTGGTCCTGACCCCGCACCACTTCCACGGTGGCGAAGAACACCACAACTACTTCTTCAACCACTTCGTGCACAAGGGCCAGGAAGCGGCGAAGACCTGCGCAGATACGCTGACCAAGCTGCGTGCGGTGCGGCGTCTGGGTGAGTCGCAGAAGGCTGTGGGCTAAAGGCTCAGACGCCGATCAATCCGTAGCAGCGCGGCTTGCCGGCGGGGGCGTCCGCAAGATCGCCCCCGCCGGCGAGCCGTGCTGCTACGGGATGGGGGCATGATGGCTTCAGCCCAACTGCTCATCAGTCGTCGGCACGATCAGAATCCCGGCACGCAGGCCGTTCTTGACCTTCGGGTTGGGGAAGATGATGCGGGCGCCCTCCTCCTCTACCACCCAGCGTGAATCGGCCAGGTCCTCGGCCAGCACGAACCCCTTGTCCAGCCTGGTGAAGTTCTCGATGTCCGCCGGAAGGTGCAGGCGGAAGGCGTCGCTGTGCTTGATGATCTCTCGCGCCACGCTGAACAGCTTCAACCCGTCGATCTGATCGCCCACCAGCGGCTCGGTGCCGCGAATCAGGTGCTCAAGGCAGAGTTTCAACGGCGTCAGGTTCACGCTCTGGTTCTGCCCGAACGGCCGCGCCTTGCCCAGCTCCAGCGTAAAGGCTTCTGCATCGAGCTTCTCGTAGGTGTAGGCGCTGAACACGATGGACGGCTTGTTCTGCAACAGCACGGCCTCCATCCCGGCGCGGTGCAGGCGGATTAGCTCGCGGCGCGAATGCTGGCGCCCCTCTTTCCAGGGGTAGAGCGCGAACTGTTCGATCTTCGAGCCGCGAATGGCCGTGTGCAGGTCGTAGTGCAGGCGGTAGCGGTCCGGCACGCTGAAGAAACTCGCCGCCAGGCGCTCCAGCTCGCAGGCGCGCATGGCTTCCGCGCCGCTGCCTTGTTCATGACGGCCATTGAACAGCCGGTTGATGTCATGTTCGACGTAACGCTCGCCGCGACGCATCGCCTCGGGGTTGCCGAACAGGAACAGAATGCGCGCCCGAGGCTTGAGTTCACCCCGGGCAATGGCATGGATCAGCTCGTCGAGCAGCTCGATCGGCGCGGTTTCATTGCCATGGATACCCGCGGACAACAGCAGGTCGGTGCCATTGTCCTTGGCCTCTGGGGGACGCACTTCCAGCGCACCCTCGGCCAGCCAGCGCATGCGCACGCCTTCGACGGTCAGTTGAGTCTTTTCTGCGGGTTCACGACCCGCCAGGGTCAGTTCAAGCAGTTTGCCGAGGGCGAGCATAAGGCCGATTACCTCTTAGTGATTGCAATCAGGGCCGTGGACGTGACCGTCTTCTTCATCTTCGCCGACGTCGGCCGCTTCCATTTCCAGCTGCAGGCTGACCAGGTTGGTGGCCATTGGGCGCAACAGCAGGTTGGCGTATTCGGTATCGCCTTCCTCGACGTCCACGCCGATCAGCAACTGACCGCGGCCATCCTGCTGAATCCACACCTCTTTGCCCTGCCAGATCACGGCAAAACGGGTGCAGGAGGTTTCCAGCTGGGTGCCATCGGTGTCTTCAAGGATCAAACGCAGCGCGTCGGTCATGCAGAAATTCTCTCTATAAGGCAGGAGCAGCGACGCCCCTGGTGCATCAATTGATTTGGAAAGGATAGACCGCGCCCAGCTTAAGGTGCTGAGTCAGTTCATCCAGCGCCGTACGACATTCGGTCAGCAGCTGCGGATCGGCCAGATCGCTTTCGCTCAGGCGGTCACGGTAGTGCTTGTCGACCCACTGCGTTAGGGTGTCATACAACGGCGCGGTCATGATAACCCCTGGGTTGACCGCTGCCAGTTCAGTTTCGTTGAGCGCCACGCGCAAACGCAGGCACGCCGGGCCGCCGCCGTTCTGCATGCTTTGCTTGAGGTCGAAGACCTTCACTTCGCGGATCGGGCTCTCGTCAGCGATCAGGCGTTGCAGGTAATTCCACACCCGCTCGTTGCTGCGGCACTCTTCCGGCACGATCAGCAGCATCGAACCATCGGCGCGGGACAGCAACTGGCTGTTGAACAGGTACGAGCGCACCGCATCCTCGACCGCCACTTCGGTGCGCGGCACGCAGATCGCCTGGAAGCGGCCGCCGCGACGATTCAGCTTGTCGTGCAGCTCGCTGAGCATGTGCTCGGTATTGAGGAAAGCGTCCTCGTGATAGAACAGCACCTCGCCATTGCCCACGGCGATCACGTCGTTGTGAAACACGCCCTGATCGATCACGGCCGGGTTCTGCTGGGCAAAGACCACGCCCTCATCGCTCAGGCCGTGCAGGCGGGCGACGGCTTGCGAGGCTTCCAGAGTCTGGCGCGCCGGGTATTTCTGCGGCGCCGGGAAACGGGTGTCGAAGGCCGCGCGACCGAACACGAAAAACTCCACCCCCGCCTCGCCGTAACTGCGGCAGAAACGCGTGTGGTTGGCCGCACCTTCATCGCCGAACTGGGCGACGGCAGGCAGGGCGGCGTGGTGGGCGAAATGCTGCTGGTCGGCGAACATGGCGCCCAGTACGCGACTGGTGGTCGGGTGCTCGATGCTGCGGTGGTACTTGCAGTTCAGGTTGGCGGCGGTGAAATGCACGCGGCCGTCGGCGGTATCGGCGCTGGGGCTGACAGTGGCGGCGTTGGCCACCCACATGCTCGACGCCGAGCAACTGGCGACCAGCAACGGCATGGATTCTTTTGCAGCGCGCTCGATGACCTGGGCGTCAGTGCCACCGAAGCCCAGCTTGCGCAGGCCGGCGATGTCCGGACGCTCCTGCGGCGCCAGCACGCCCTGGGTGAAGCCCATTTCCATCAGCGCTTTCATCTTCGCCAGGCCCTGCAACGCCGCTTCCCGCGGGTTCGAGGACTGCTGGCAATTGCTCTGGGACGCGACGTTGCCGTAGGACAATCCGCCGTAGTTATGGGTTGGCCCCACTAGACCGTCAAAGTTGACTTCACAGGATTTCATCGGTGAGGCTCCGTGGATCTGTTTTTATATGCACATTCTTCATGCGCTGCACACCTGTAGGAGCGCGCTTGCCCGCGACGGCTCTCTGTCCGCAAACGAGGTGTCGACTGACACTACGCGGTCGCGGGCAAGCGCGCTCCTACAGTCTTATTTCAGGGTGATGCCGGGGGTCAGGCTTGCTGGCAGCGCCAGCGTCCCGCTCTCCAGCGACGCCACCGGGTACGCGCAATAATCCGCGGCGTAGTACGCACTGGCGCGATGGTTGCCCGAAGCGCCGACGCCGCCGAACGGTGCGGTACTCGCCGCGCCGGTCAATTGCTTGTTCCAGTTGACGATGCCCGCCCGGCTTTGCAGCCAGAACTGTTGATAGCGTTCCTGCGAATCCGACAGCAGGCCGGCCGCCAGCCCGTACTGGGTGTTGTTGGCTTCGTCGATGGCCGCAGCGAAATCCACGTAGCGAATCACTTGCAGCAAGGGGCCGAACAGTTCCTCGTCGGGACGCTCGGCCACGTCACTCACGTCCAGGATACCCGGCGTCAGCAAGGCCGCATTGCTGTCGGGCTGGGCCATTTCCAGCAGCGCCACGGCGCCATTGGCCAGCAGGTGCTCCTGGGCTTCGAGCAGCGCCTGGGCGGCACGCAAGGAAATCACCGAGCCCATGAACGGCGCCGGCTGCTGATCGAACGCACCGACCTGAATGGTCGACGTCACCTCAACCAGCCGCGCCATGAACGCATCGCCCCACGCACCTTGCGGCACCAACAGGCGGCGAGCGCAGGTGCAGCGCTGGCCTGCGGAAATGAACGCCGACTGAATCACGGTGTAGACCGCCGCATCGACATCCGCGACCTGATCCACCACCAGCGGGTTGTTGCCGCCCATTTCCAGGGCAAGAATCTTGTCCGGCCGCCCGGCGAATTGCTGATGCAGCGAGTTGCCGGTGCGGCTTGAGCCGGTGAAGAACAGGCCGTCGATACCGACGTTGGCCGCCAGCGCGATACCGGTTTCCCGCGCGCCCTGCACCAGGTTCAGCACACCGGAGGGCAGACCGGCTTCGATCCAGCATTGCACCGTCAGCTCGGCGACTTTCGGCGTCAGCTCGCTGGGCTTGAACACCACCGCGTTACCGGCCAGTAGCGCCGGAACGATGTGCCCGTTAGGCAGGTGCCCCGGAAAATTGTAAGGGCCGAATACCGCCACCACGCCATGAGGCTTGTGGCGCAACACAGCGTTGGCGTCGCCCAGCGGGCCGCTCTTCTCGCCGGTGCGCTCGCGATAACTCTGAATCGAGATCGCGACCTTGTTGACCATGCTGGTCACTTCCGTCGCCGATTCCCACAGCGGTTTACCGGTTTCCTCACCGATGCAACGGGCGATTTCATCGGCGCGGCTCTTCAGCGCGGCGGCAAAGGCTTCCAGCACCACGATGCGCTCTTCCAGCGTGCGCGTCGCCCAGGCCGGGAACGCCTGGCGGGCAGCGCTGACCGCCGCTTCGACCTGCGCCGCGCTGGCACCCTGGCCTTTCCAGATCACCTGCTGGGTGACCGGGTTCAGCGATTCAAAAGCCTCGCCCTGCCCGGCCTGCCACTGGCCTGCGATATACAAAGTCGTCATTTACACACCCTCCCGAGCCGGCGACAGCGGCACCGCGCGCACCTGATCGCCCGCCGTCAGACGCAGGCGCTTGGCGGTTTTCGGATCGACCACCAGGGTGCCCGCCGCGAAACGCGCAGGGGCGGCAGTCACGCGGCAATCTTCGCGCTTGCGGTTGTGGATAAGAAACGGTGTCGCGTCATCGCCCGGCGTGCCCACCGCCAGCACCAGCGCCTGGCTGTCGCGCACGGCGCGGATCTTGCCGGTCTCGCATTCGATGGCCGGGCCTGCGTCGAAGATGTCGACGTAGCCCTGATAGCTGAAGCCTTCGGCCTTGAGCATGGTCAGCGCAGGTTCCGTGCTGGTGTGCACGCGACCGATCACGTCCCGCGCCGCCTGGGACAGGAAGCAGCTGTACAGCGGGAACTTGGGCATCAACTCGGCGATGAACGCACGGTTGCCGACACCGGTAAGGTAATCGGCCTGGCTGAACTCCATCTTGAAGAAGTGCCGGCCCAGGCTTTCCCAGAACGGCGAATGGCCCTGCTCGTCGGACATGCCGCGCATTTCGGCGATGATCTTCGCGCCGAATAGCTCGGGGAATTCGGCGATGAACAGCATCCGCGCCTTCGACAGCAGGCGACCGTTGAGGCCGTTGCGGAAATCGGCGTGCAGGAACAGCGAGCACAGCTCGGAGTTGCCGGTCAGATCGTTCGCCAGGAACAGCGTCGGGATCTCGCGATAGATGTTCAACTCTTGCGAGGCGCTGACCGTCAGGCCCACCCGGTAGTTGTACCAGGGCTCGCGCAGACCGACCGCACCGGCGATGGCCGAGATACCGACCACGCGGCCGTCGTCGTCTTCAAGGACGAACAGGTAGTCGGTGTCGCCCCGCTCGGCTTCGCCACGGAAGGTTTTTTCGGCCCAACCGACCCGGTGCGCCAGACGCTCTTCATTGGCCGGAAGCGTAGTCAGGCCTGCGCCTGTGCTGCGCGCCAAATCAATCAGCGCCGGTAGGTCACTGCTGCGTACGGGACGAACGATCATGCTTTCTCCTCAAGCCGGCTCCTGTGGGGCACCGGCGAACTCTAACCCGCGACACGGCAACGCAAGGGGTTGCCGATGACTCAACTGTCAAACCGCGACGATGCGCACGCTGGCACCTTCACCGACACCCAGCGCCTCGGCGGCAGCCAGGCTCAGGGTCACCGGCTTGCCAGGTACCCAGTCCAGTTCCAGCATCACGGCGCGGTAGTCCTGCAACTGGCTGTTGGCGACCAGGTATGGACGGCCGCCCTTCACCGCATCGCCGCTGGCGACGGTATCGACTTTCACCGGCACCACGCGGCTCTGGGCAATCGAGCGAATGCCGGAGGTGCGCGCATGCAGGGTCGGCCCGCCGTCGAAGATGTCGATGTAATGGTCGGTCTCGAAGCCTTCGCGCATCAGGATGTCGAAGGTGATCTGCGCGCGCGGGTGGACCTGGCCCATGGATTCCTGGGCTTCGTCCGGCAGCAGCGGCACGTAGATCGGGTAATGCGGCATCAGTTCGGCGAGGAACGTGCGGCTCTTGAGCCCACAGATACGCTCGGCTTCGGCGTAGTTGAGGTCGAAGAAGTTGCGACCGATGGCGTCCCAGAACGGCGAGTCGCCGTTTTCGTCGCTGTAGCCGACGATCTCGGTGACGATCGAATCGGCGAAGCGCTCGGGGTGAGCGGCCACGAACAGCAGGCGCGCACGGGAGTTGAGCTCCGACCACAAGGTGCCGACCAGTTCGGGCAGCACGTAGAAGCTGGTCAGCAGGCTGTTGCCGGTCAGGTCATGGCACTGGGAGAGCACGTGGATCTTGTTGTGGATCTTCAGTTCGCGGGAGGCGTGAACGAAGGTCTCGTTGCGGAAACTGTAGAACGGCTCGGAATAACCGGCCGAGGCAACGATTCCGGAACAGCCCACCAGACGCCCGGATTCGGTGTCTTCAAGCACGAAGAAATAGGTTTCCTCGCCATTGAAACTGACCTCGGCGGCGAACGACGCTTCGGAAGCGGCGATCTTGTCACCCAGACGTCCAGCGTCATCCGGCAGGGACGTGACACCAATCGGACTGTCCGCAGCCAGGCGTTGAACCTCGCTCAGATCAGCCATTTGCGCAGGGCGCATCACCAGCATGGTGTCACTCCTTGAGAAAAAAATCGGGCCGGGTGTCCGGCAACAGAAAAAAACGTCATTACGACAGCGCCCTGTAGGAGCGCGCTTGCCCGCGACCGCGATGTATCAGCCGATACAGGCGTGACAGGCAGATCGCGTCGCGGGCAAGCGCGCTCCTACAGGTGGTGTGGCGCGGGTCAGGCTTTGGTCAGCTTCGCCACGGCACGCTCGAAACGGTCCAGGCCTTCGATGATGTCGGCATCCTCGATCACCAGGCTCGGCGCGAAGCGCACAACGTCGGGACCTGCCTGCAGGATCATCAGGTTTTCCTGTTCGGCAGCGTTGAAGAAGTCCTTGGCCTTGCCCTTCCAGGCGTCAGTCAGCACCGCACCGATCAACAGGCCCATGCCGCGCACTTCGCTGAACACGCCATATTGCTGGCCGATCTTCTCGAGGCGCGCCTTGAACAGTTCGTGCTTGGCAGTGACACCCGCCAGCACCTCGGGGGTGTTGATGACGTCGATCACCGCCTCGCCCACCGAGCAGGCCAGCGGGTTGCCGCCGTAGGTGGTGCCGTGCACGCCGACAGCCAGGTGCTTGGCCAGTTTCTCGGTGGTCAGCATGGCCGCCATCGGGAAGCCGCCGCCGATGCTCTTGGCGCTGGAGAGGATGTCCGGGGTCACGCCGTAATGCATGTAGGCGAACAAATGGCCGCTACGGCCCATGCCGCTCTGGACTTCGTCGAACACCAACAGTGCGTTGTGCTCGTCACACAGCTTGCGCGCGCCTTGCAGGTATTCAAGCTCGGCTGGCAGTACACCGCCCTCGCCCTGGATCGGCTCCAGCACCACGGCGCAGGTCTTGTCGCTGACCGCAGCCTTCAGTGCTTCCAGATCGTTGTAAGGCACATGGGTGATACCGGTGATTTTCGGGCCGAAGCCGTCGGAGTACTTCGGCTGGCCGCCCACGCTCACGGTGAACAGGGTGCGACCGTGGAAGCTGTTCAGCGCCGCGACGATTTCATACTTCTCGGTGCCGTACAGGTCGTGAGCCACGCGACGGGCCAGCTTGAAGGCCGCTTCGTTGGCTTCGGCGCCCGAGTTACAGAAGAACACGCGCTCGGCGAAGGTGGCATCGACCAGCTTCTTGGCCAGGCGCAGCGCAGGCTCGTTGGTAAATACGTTGGAGACATGCCACAGCTTGTTGGCCTGTTCGGTCAGTGCACCGACCAGCGCCGGGTGGGCGTGGCCCAGTACGTTGACCGCGATGCCGCCGGAGAAATCGATCAGCTCGCGCCCCGCCTGGTCCCACACGCGGGAACCCTGGCCGCGTACCGGAATGAACGCTGCGGGAGCGTAGTTGGGGACCATCACCTGGTCGAAATCGGCACGTTGCACCGGTACTTGCTCAACGGACATCGGAGTCTCCTGAAGAGGAACGCCTGCCTGGGACTGGCGAGCGATGGAAGGATTGTAAGGACTGATTTGAGCGCGGCCTTGCCGCCAAGCGACAACTTCTTATAGCGCAAAACCGGCTTTTTCAGAGGCTTTCGGCAATGCGACAAAATGCTTCGGAAAGGCGCAGTTTAAACGTTAGCGGCGCGCAGTAGCAGCGTTGTGTGGATTTGAATTGTTTGACATGGACATCTGTAGGAGCGCGCTTGCCCGCGACGGGGTCGTGCCAGACAGCACATCCCCACCAGGCAGATCGCATTCGCGGGCAAGCGCGCTCCTGCAGGGGATCGATTTGCAGAGTGTCAACCGCGCTCGGCAGGCACCGACGACAGTTCGAACGGGCTGCTGCTGCGGCGCTGGTTGCGGTCTTCGCGGGGGGTGGCGCCGAAGAAATTGCGATAGGCGCTGGAGAAGTGCGGGCCCGAGGAGAAGCCGCACGACAGGCCGATCTGGATGATCGACTTGCTGGTCTGCATCAGCATCTGGCGGGCCTTGTTCAGGCGCAGCTCCAGATAATACTGGCTCGGCACGCGATTGAGGTACTGCTTGAAGATGCGCTCCAGTTGCCTGCGCGAAACACACACATGCTGTGCGATTTCGTCGGTAGTCAGCGGCTCTTCGATGTTGGCTTCCATCAACAGTACGGCCTGGGTCAGCTTCGGATGACTCGAACCCAGACGGTTCTGCAACGGAATGCGCTGACGCTCGCCGCCCTCGCGAATGCGCTCCACTACCAGTTCTTCCGACACCGCACCGGCAAGCTCGGCACCGTGATCGCGGGCCAGCACGGCCAGCAGCAGATCCAGTACCGACATCCCGCCGCAGGCTGTCAGACGATCGCGATCCCAATCGAACAGGTGGCTGGTGGCGATGACTTTCGGGAAGCGCTCGGCGAAATCATCCTGCCAGCGCCAGTGCACCGCCGCGCGATAACCATCGAGCAGCCCCAGTTGCGCCAGCGGATAGACACCCGCCGACAGGCCGCCGATCACACAGCCTGCGCGCACCAGTTGCTTGAGCGCGCCAGCCAGCGCAGACGCCATCGGCGCCGGTGGCTCGTCGGCGACCAGAAACACCTTCTGGCAGCCTTCAAGACGCCCCGCCCAGGGCTCGCCCGGCAACTGCCAGGCGGCGCCTTCGACCGGCGGTTCGGCCTGCAGGAACGACAGCTCATAGACCACTTCCGGATGCACCCGCTGCGCGACACGCAGGGCTTCTTCGGCCAGCGCCAGGGTCAGGGCCTTGGTGCCGGGCCAGATAAGAAATCCGATTCGATGGGCAGTCATGTCGTGCAATCCGGAACGTGTCGCAATTTTTTATGGGTCACACGCAGGGCGTGCAAAATCTGTTGCGTTCAGTTGATGGCGGCGAGCTGAATGACGCGCAGCATGAACTGTTCTCTCACAAAACGCACCGTTGAAAACGGGCGAATCGTTATTTCAGGCTACCGGACAGGAACTGCTGCAGACGTTCCGATTTCGGATTGACCAGCACCTCGCGAGGATCGCCGCTCTCTTCGATCAGGCCCTTGTGCAGGAAAATCAGCTGGTTGGACACTTCACGGGCAAAGCCCATCTCGTGGGTCACCACGACCATGGTGCGACCTTCCTGAGCCAGCGCCTGCATGACCTTCAACACGTCGCCGACCAATTCAGGGTCCAGCGCGGACGTCGGTTCGTCGAACAGCATGACCTCAGGTTCCATCGCCAGCGCCCGGGCAATCGCCACGCGCTGCTGCTCGCCACCGGACATGTGCCCCGGGTAGGCGTCCTTGCGATGGGCCACGCCGACCTTGTTCAGGTAATGCTCGGCCTTTTCCAGGGCTTCTTTCTTCGGCACGCCCAGGACATGGATCGGTGCTTCGATGATGTTCTCCAGCGCTGTCATGTGCGACCACAGGTTGAAGTGCTGAAACACCATCGACAAGCGCGAACGCATGCGTTGCAGCTGCTTGGGGTCGGCCGCCTTAAGGCCGCCGTCCTTGTTGGCCACCAGCTTGAGCTCTTCGTTGTTGAGCAGGATGCGGCCGGATTTGGGCTGCTCCAGCAGGTTGATGCAGCGCAGAAAGGTACTTTTGCCCGAGCCGCTGGAGCCGATGATGCTGATCACATCGCCCGCTTTGGCCGTCAGCGAAACGCCTTTGAGCACTTCGTGACTGCCATAGCACTTGTGCAGGTCCTGGACTTCCAGTTTGTTCATGGTTTCGGTTCTCACAAGTAATCAGTCGCTGAGCAGGCGGCCGGAACGCAGCGGGGTACGCCCCGCCACCTTGGCCATCCAGTAGCCCGGCTGGGCGTAACGCAGTTTTTCGATGGCGAACAGCACCCCGGCGGTGCCGGCGCAGACGGTGGTCGCACGGTCGTTCAGCGGATCGACGACCTCGAACAGCGGCTCGCCCGGCTCGACCCACTCACCTGCTTCGCGCAGGAAGGTCAGCACGCCGGTGTGCGGCGCGTAGATCATTTCGGTGCCTTCGAACGGCATGCCTTCGCACGGCTCATGGGCCGGTTGTGGCCACTCTCCGCTGATCAGGCCATGCCCGGCGAGGAACGCCAGAATGCCTTCGGCATAAGCTTGCGCCTCGACTTTGCCAGTGTTGGACTGCCCGCCCAGTTCAAGGGTGGTGGACATGCAGGCCAGCGGGATCTGCGCCTCGGGGAATTTCTTCGCCAGCCGCAGCCATGGCAGCGAGCAGGCTTCGTCGAACGAACTGCCGCCGGAGTCTTCAGCCAGCAGGCCGACACTGACACCCAGGTAGGCCGACAGCGAACGCCACTGCGGCCAGTGCTGGGGCAGCGCGTACATGTGCAGCGATGCGTCGGTGTCGCAATGCAGATCGAGCACGATGTCGGCGTTGCAAGCGTGGCTCAGCAGCACGCGATGCATGCCTGCCAGTTCGCTGCCCGCAGGCGGCAACTGGACGAGCACATCGGCCATGGCCTGGCGAATCAGCTTGATGTTGGCCCGAGGATCGTCGCCCAGCTTGCCATCGAGCATCTGCGCCACCGGCTCGCTCAGCTCGGTGAAATCGCGGTTGAAGTTCTTGCCGCTGCCGTACTCGAAACGACCCTGGTGATTGCCTTGCAGCAACTGCCCAAGGCCGATGGGGTTGGCCACCGGAACCAGCTCGATGACGCCGTTGAGCATGCCCTGCTCTTCGAGCTCGGCCAGGCGCTGCTTCAATTCCCAGGCCGTGCGCATGCCCGGCAGTTCGTCGGCGTGCAGGCTGGCCTGGATGTAGACCTTGCGCTCGCCCTGACCGAAGCGGAACACACTCAGCGTGCGCTCGGTCCCCAGGGTGCTCCAGGGCAGTCGATGATCGATGCGTTGCATATCAGTGCTTCCTCGGTGCGAGGTAACCGAGCCAGCGGCGCTCGGCCAGCTTGAACAGTTTCACCAGAATGAAGGTCAGGCACAGGTAGAACACGCCCGCCGTGATGTACGCCTCGAACGGCAGATAGAACTGCGCGTTCACCGTGCGCGCGGCGCCGGTGATGTCGATCAGGGTGACGATGGAGGCCAGGCTCGTGGTCTGCAGCATCATGATCACTTCGTTGCTGTACTGCGGCAGCGCCCGGCGCAAAGCCGACGGCAGCAGGATACGGCGGTACATCTTGGCCTTGGACATGCCCATGGCCCGCGCCGCTTCGATCTCACCCGGCGGGGTGGACTTGAGGCTGCCGGCGATGATCTCGGCGGTGTAGGCACTGGTGTTGATCGCAAAGGCCAGGCACGCGCAGAAGGTCGCGCTGGACAGCCACGGCCACAGGAAGCTCTCGCGCACGGCTTCGAACTGCGCCAGGCCGTAGTAGATCAGGAACAACTGCACCAGCATCGGCGTGCCGCGAATCACGTAGGTGTAGCTCCACGCCAGCAGATTGACCCAGGCGACTTTCGAGACGCGCATCAGGGCCAGCGGCAAGGCCGCCAACAGTCCGAAGAACAGCGACAGCGCGAGCAGCTTGAGGGTAATCAACAGGCCGCCGAAATACAGCGGCAGGCTGTCCCAGACCACGTTGTAATCGAAGATCATAGGTCTGCCACCCTTACGCCGGCCGAGTAGCGTTTTTCGATGTAACGCAGTACCAGCAGCGAGACACTGGTGATCACCAGGTACATGGCCGCGACTGCGAGGAAGAAAGTGAAGGGTTCGCGGGTGGCGTCGGCCGCCTGCTTGGCCTTGAACATCATGTCTTGCAGGCCGACCACGGAGATCAGCGCGGTGGCCTTGGTCAGTACCAGCCAGTTATTGGTGAAGCCTGGAATCGCCAGACGGATCATCTGCGGCACCAGGATGCGGAAAAACACGCGCGAGCTGCTCATGCCGTAGGCCATGCCGGCTTCGGCCTGCCCCTTGGGAATGGCCATGAAGGCGCCGCGGAAGGTTTCTGAAAGATATGCACCGAAAATGAAGCCCAGCGTGCCGATACCGGCCATCAGCGGGTTCAGGTCGATGTAGTCGTCGTGGCCGAGCAGCGGCGCGACGCGGTTGAGCAGGTCCTGGCCGCCGTAGAAAATCAGCAGGATCAGCACCAGATCGGGAATGCCACGAATGACGGTGGAATACAGGTCGCCCAGCCAGGCCAGCCAGCGCACCGGCGACAGACGCAGGGACACGCCGACCAGACCGAGCACGATGGCCAGTGCCATGGAGCACAGGGCGAGCTGCAGGGTCAGCCATGCACCGTCGAGAATGACGGCTCCGTAGCCTTTCAACATGTAGTGTGGCCCTCGAGCGCGGGATAGAAAAATGGCGCGATCAGAAGGATGAAGACCCCGCTGATTGCGCCATTACGGACGAACGTCGACTTACTTGCCGTAGATGTCGAAGTTGAAGTACTTGTCCTGGATAGCCTTGTATTTGCCGTTGGCACGGATAGCAGCGATGGCGGCATTGATCTTGTCCAGATCGGCCTTGTCACCCTTGCGCACCGCAATGCCTACGCCGTCGCCGAAGTATTTGACGTCGGTGAAGGCAGGACCCACGAAAGCGTAGCCCTTGCCCGAATCGGTGTTCAGGAAACCGTCCTGCAGCAGGGTGGCGTCCGCTACGGTACCGTCCAGGCGACCGGCGCCGATGTCCAGGTAGATTTCGTTCTGCGAGCTGTATGGCTTGATCTCGGCGCCCAGGGGAGCCAGGACTTCCTTGGCGAAACGCTCGTGGATCGAGCCACGCTGCACGCCGATGTTCTTGCCCTTGATTTCAGCCAGGTTGTCGCCCAGGACAGTGCCCTGCTTCATGACCAGACGGGCCGGGGTGTTGTAGTACTTGTTGGTGAAGTCCACGGACTGCTTGCGATCGTCGGTGATGGACATCGAGGACAGGATGGCGTCGATCTTGCGCACCTTGAGCGCCGGGATCAGGCCGTCGAACTCCTGCTCGACCCACACGCACTTGACCTTCATCTCTTCGCACAGGGCGTTGCCGATGTCGTAGTCAAAACCCACGATGCTGCCGTCCGGCGCCTTGGAGGCGAATGGAGGGTACGCCGCTTCGATACCGATCTTCAGGGGTTTTTCATCAGCGAACGCAGGCTGTACCAGTACGGACAGCGCCAGTGCGCCCAGCAGCATGAGCTTTTTCATTCTTGGAACTCCATCGGTAAAACGCGACAAGTGACCATGGGCGGTAACGCCCGATGAGCAGAAGGACTATCTGAAATTGCGACGCGAGGCGCTGGCGGGTTCATGGCCCGACAAGCCTTCGGCGAGTGATCGGCATTTTAGCGGCAGGCTTTAAGTCGATATTTCTTCAATGCGACAACTAGTTACAGAAGCACCGAGAAAGCCATTCAGCCTGATTGACAGCTCCAGAACAATATGCAAGGAGCGACGAGAGCAAACCTATCAACGAAGCAAATAACGCGCCCATTATTGGCAAAGCCTTCTAATCCGGCAAGTCCAGCGTGGCCAGTGATGGCTTTGGGGCGATGAGTTGCAGGGGTTTCGGGGTCAAAGGCCTCAACCGCTCACGCACCGCCACGACACTGGGGTGGGCGGTAACAAATCGATATATCCCGATGTCATCTGCGTTTTCCCCTGTAGGAGCGCGCTTGCCCGCGACCGCAATCGACCAGCCGCCCAATGCATCACAGGCAGTCCGCCGTCGCGGGCAAGCGCGCTCCTACAAGTGGCGGCGCTCGGCAAAAAAACGCCCCGCGCGGCGTGCACCGGGCGGGGCGTTCGGGACGTACGAGCGTCAGGCGACGTTCATGGTCTTGTGGGTTTCCACCAGATGGGCCACGACGCCCGGATCGGCCAGGGTCGAGATATCGCCCAGTTGATCGTACTCACCGGTGGCGATCTTGCGCAGGATGCGGCGCATGATCTTGCCCGAGCGGGTCTTGGGCAGGCCCGGCGCCCACTGAATCACGTCAGGCGAGGCAATCGGGCCAATCTCCTTGCGCACCCAGTTGCGCAGTTCGATGCGCAGCGCCTCGTCCGGCACCTCGCCACCGTTCAGCGTCACGTAAACGTAGATGCCCTGCCCTTTCAGGTCGTGAGGCACGCCGACCACTGCGGCTTCGGCGACTTTCGGGTGCGCAACCATCGCGCTCTCGATCTCGGCGGTGCCCATGCGGTGGCCGGACACGTTCAGCACGTCGTCCACCCGGCCGGTGATCCAGTAGTAGCCGTCTTCATCGCGACGGGCGCCGTCGCCGGTGAAGTACATGCCGCGGAAGGTCTTGAAGTAGGTGTCGACGAAACGGTCGTGGTCGCCGTACAGGCTGCGCGACTGGCCAGGCCACGAATCGAGAATCACCAGGTTGCCTTCGGCCGCGCCCTCGATCAGGTTGCCCAGGTTGTCCACAAGCGCCGGGATCACGCCGAAGAACGGACGGGTCGCCGAGCCTGGCTTGAGGGCCGTGGCGCCTGGCAGCGGGCTGATGAGGATGCCGCCGGTTTCGGTCTGCCACCAGGTGTCGACGATCGGGCAGTTCTGCTTGCCGACGGTGTTGTAGTACCAGTTCCAGGCTTCCGGGTTGATCGGCTCGCCCACCGAACCCAGCAGGCGCAGGCTCGAGCCATCAGCGCCTTCGACGGCCTTGGTGCCTTCGGCCATCATCGCGCGGATGGCGGTCGGGGCGGTGTAGAGAATGTTCACCTTGTGCTTGTCGATGATCTTCGACATGCGGGTGATGTCCGGGTAGTTCGGAATGCCCTCGAACAGCAGCGTGGTCGCACCGTTGGCCAGCGGGCCGTAGACGATGTAGCTGTGGCCGGTGACCCAGCCCACGTCGGCGGTGCACCAGTAGGTTTCACCCGGTTTGTAGTCGAACACGCGCTCGTGGGTCAGCGCGGCGTACAGCAGGTAGCCTGCGGTGGTGTGCAGCACGCCCTTGGGCTTGCCGGTGGAACCGGAGGTGTAGAGGATGAACAAAGACTCTTCGGCGCCCATTTCCTTGGGTGCGCAGGTGGTCGACGCCACTTCGAGCAAGGTGTGGTACCAGATGTCACGGTGGCGGTTCCACTCGATATCGCCGCCGGTGCGCTTGCAGACGATGACTTTCTGCACGCTGCTGGTTTCAGGGTTGGTCAGGGCACGGTCGACGTTGGCCTTGAGCGCCGTCTTCTTGCCGCCACGCAGGCCTTCGTCGGCGGTGATGACCACCTTGGAGCGGCAGTCGATGATGCGACCGGCCAGCGCCTCGGGGGAGAAGCCGCCGAACACCACCGAGTGAATCGCGCCGATACGGGCACAGGCCAGCATCGCGACCACCGCTTCAGGGATCATCGGCATGTAGATGGTGACCACGTCACCGCGGTGTACATCCTGGCCGCGCAGGGCGTTGGCGAACTTGCAGACTTCTTCATGCAGTTCGCGGTAGGTGATGTTGCGGCTTTCGGAAGGGTCGTCGCCTTCCCAGATGATCGCGACCTGATCGCCACGCTCGGCCAGATGACGGTCGAGGCAGTTGTAGGAAACGTTCAGGGTGCCATCGGCGAACCACTTGATGTCGACGCGGTGATCGTCGAAGGAGGTCTGTTTGACGGTGGTGAAAGGCTTGATCCAATCCAGGCGCTTGGCCTGCTCACGCCAGAAGCCATCGGGGTTGACCACCGACTGCTGGTACATGGCCTTGTAGGTCGCCTCGTCTGTCAGCGTATTGGCTGCCACTTCAGGGCGAACGGGGTACAGGGAAGCCGCACTCATCTTTCTTACCTCGGTGGAAATGTTGTTTTTGTATGCAACCGTTGTATCTGCCGATGGCCGCGAAAGCCATTCGACGATGGTCTTACCGGCCATCAGCATAACGCCGAAACGCCCTGAAGTGGCCGTTGCGCGGCAAATCTTCATATTCGAACTACGACCAAAGAACTAGGCGCGGCGACTGTTTCAAGGTCGATTTCGCGATTGTTACCGGAATGCTCAATAGTCTTTATCAAAATGGTTTCTATATGAATATTTCCTGCGAGCCTAGAATTCGTTTCGCCAACACGGCAAACGATTGACAACTAACAGCCCCCCCACACCGGCTTGTCGATCTGGCAACTAAACCGATAGTTCACTGGCTTCTCACAGGGCCCCACAAGGGCCTTGTGCACCCGGCCGAGCGCAATTCGCGATCAGCCCGGGGCGATGAAGCAACCAAGAGGAAACTTGTAATGAAAGCTGCACTGGTTGTAATGGCTCTTTGTGGTTTCAGCGCCGCGGCAATGGCGCAGGACGGACCGAGTGAAATTTCCAGCCAAGCACAACCTGTCGAGCACTACACCTACTCGACCGACCTGGACATCGCCAAAGTCATCTCCGTGGACGAAACGCCCAACGTCTGCAACGTGGTGCCACAGCACATGACCTACGAAGACTCCCAGGGCAAGCGCCACGTGCTCGAGTACCTGGTGATGGGCAACGGGTGCAGTAACGGTTAACGATCACCGATCTGATTGTAGGAGCGCGCTTGCCCGCGACAACGATGGTCAATTCAATATCTGTGTATCAGACAGATTGCCATCGCGGGCAAGCGCGCTCCTACAAGCGTTAATCATTTAATATATATGCCTATCCCACGCCATAAAGTTTCAACTTATTGGCAATGGTCGTATGGGAAACACCCAGTCGTTTACCCAATAACCGACTGCTCGGATGCGCCGCATATAACTGTTCAAGTACCGCCTTTTCAAAACGCCCGACAATATCTTCAAGCCCGCCTTCAAGGGAGAAATCCCCCAGCGGCTGGCGCACGCCATAATCGGGCAAGCGAATGTGCTCGGCCTTGACCATCCCGCCCTCGCACAACGACACCGCCTGAAACAATACGTTTTCCAGTTGCCGCACGTTGCCCGGCCAGTGGTACTGAGCCAGGCGCTCCATGGCCGGGGCGGAAATGCCCGGCAGCGGGCAGCCGATCTGGCGGCTGGCCTGATCCAGAAAATGCTGCACCAGCGGATCGAGGCCATCCCGGCACTCGCGCAGCGGCGGAATGTGCAGCGACAGCACATTGAGGCGATGGTAGAGATCCTGACGAAACTCGCCGCGTGCGCACAATTCGGACAGGTCCACCTGGGTCGCGCAGATCACCCGCACATCCAGAAACACCTCTTCATCGCTGCCCACCCGACGGAAACAGCCGTCCTGCAGGTAACGCAATAATTTGGCTTGCAACCGGGCGCTCATCTCGGCCACGCCGTCGAGAAACAGCGTGCCGCCCGCTGTGAGTTCCAGCAACCCCAGCTTGCCCTCCGCCCGCGCGCCCTCGAAAGCGCCGGGGCCGTAACCGAACAGCTCGGTTTCGGCCATCGACTCGGAAAGCCCCGCGCAGTTGAGCGCCATCATCGGCGACTGACCGCGCGGGCTCGCCAGGTGGCAGGCCCGCGCCAGCAGTTCCTTGCCGGTGCCAGTCTCGCCTTCTATCAGTAGCGGTGCGTCCAGCGGCGCCATGCGCCGGGCTTCGCGAACCACGGCGGCCATCACTTTCGAGCTCTGGAAAATGCTGTCAAAGCCACGCAGCTCCTGCTTGCGCACGTTATAGATGTGCTCACCTACACGGTCGGCGCGATGCAGCGTCAGCACGGCACCGGCCATGGCCTCGCTGTCTTCGTGTTCCGATTGCAGCGGCGCGATGTCGGCCAGAAACACATCGCCCTTTACTTTCACCCGTAGCCCGTTGATGCGCGAGCGGTTGGCGCGCACCAGTTGTGGCAGGTCGAAGTCCTCGGCGTAGCGGGAAAGCGGGATGCCCGGCACTTCATCGACCCGGACCCCGAGCAACTGCGCCGCCGCCCGATTGGCCGCCACGATGGACCCGCCCATGTCGATGGACAGCACCGGAAACTCCAGCGCGCCCAGCAAGGCGTTCAGCTCCATGTGCCGACGCTCGCTGGGCATCAATCCCACACGCTTGACGCCGAACACCCCGGGGATCGCCTCGAATTTCGGCCCCAGCGCCTGAAATTGCAGGTTGATGAGATTCGGACAACGCAGGTAGATCGCGTCGCCGAATTCGCCGCCCACCTCCCCGCCGGAAACGTTCACGCCGTAGGAAACCAGCAGTTCGAGAATGTCGCGCAGGATGCCGACGCGGTTCTGGCAATGCACTTTGATGCGCATGGGGAGTCGACTCATTGAGGGCTGGCAATAGTCACCAGACGCTTTTTTTATGGTGACTCCAAGTTTACCGTCAAGAATACGTGACAGTTCAAGCTTGTCTGCGGCGATTTCAGGCCGATATTTCGCGCCCCCTCCTACGGCTGTCAGGATTTCTTTACAGGTAACACAGATTTCCCGCGCCTCCAGTCACAGCATCCTCGCGGCAAATGGCACACAAACCGGTATCTATATCCACAAGTGGGGACGAACCCGCAACCCATTGCTCAAGAACAAGAACAAACCATTCAGGAGAGCAGCATGAGCACGCAGTACGTCGCCCGAGAACCCGACGCCAGCGGCTTCATCCATTACCCCGAAGCCGAACACGGCGTGTGGAACACCTTGATCACCCGTCAGTTGAAGGTGATCGAAGGTCGCGCCTGCCAGGAGTACCTCGACGGCATCGAGCAACTGGCCCTGCCCCACGAGCGCATTCCGCAACTGGCCGAGATCAATCGCGTGCTGGAAGCTACCACCGGCTGGCAAGTCGCCCGTGTTCCGGCATTGATCCCCTTTCAGACCTTCTTCGAACTGCTGGCCAGCAAGCGCTTTCCCGTGGCCACCTTCATTCGTACCCCGGAAGAACTGGATTACCTGCAAGAGCCCGACATCTTCCATGAAGTTTTCGGACATTGCCCGCTGCTGACCAACCCCTGGTTTGCGGAATTTACCCACACCTACGGCAAGCTGGGTCTGGCAGCCAGCAAAGAGCAGCGCGTGTATCTTGCCCGTCTCTACTGGATGACCATCGAATTTGGCCTGGTGGACACTGCCCAGGGCCGCAAGATCTACGGAGGCGGCATCCTCTCATCGCCCAAGGAGACCGTTTACAGCCTGTCGTCTACACCTGAACATCAGGCTTTCGACCCGATCGAAGCCATGCGCACGCCGTATCGCATCGACATCCTGCAGCCCCTCTATTTTGTGCTGCCGGATCTCAAGCGCCTGTTCGACCTCGCCCACGAGGACATCATGGGCATGGTGCGCACCGCCACCGAACTGGGCCTGCACGCCCCACGCTTTCCCCCTAAAAACAAAGCTGCCTGACAAAGGAAAACCTTCATGACCGCTCCCCAACCAAACCCGCTGAATCAGGCCCACTGCGAAGCCTGCCGTGCCGACGCGCCACAGGTCAGCGAAGCCGAATTGCCAGAACTGCTGCGCCAGATTCCGGACTGGAACATCGAAGTCCGTGATGGCGTGATGCAACTGGAGAAGGTCTATCTCTTCAAGAATTTCAAATTTGCGCTGGCGTTTACCAACGCGGTCGGCGAAATTGCCGAAGCCGAAGGTCACCACCCGGGTCTCTTGACCGAATGGGGCAAGGTGACCGTGACCTGGTGGAGCCACTCGATCAAGGGGCTGCACCGCAACGACTTCATCATGGCCGCCCGCACCGACGAGGTGGCCAAAGGCGCCGAGGGCCGTAAGTAAATGCATTTTTCACAGATTCAGCGCGTACCGGACGATCCCATTCTTGGCCTGATCCAGGCCTACGCCAGCGACCCCAACCCGAACAAGTTCGACCTGGGCGTTGGCGTGTACAAGGACGCGCAGGGCCTGACCACCATTCCCCGAGCGGTCAAGCTGGCCGAACAGCGTCTGGTGGATTCGCAGCCGACCAAGACCTACATCGGCGGCCATGGCGAGCCGCGATTCGGTGAGCTGATCTGTGAACTGGTGATGGGCGAAGACTCGCCGCTGATCGCGCAAAAACGCGTGGGCGCCACCCAGACCCCGGGTGGCACCGGTGCGCTGCGCCTCTCGGCTGACTTCATCGCCAATTGCCTGCCCGGCAAAGGCATCTGGCTGAGCGACCCGACCTGGCCGATCCACGAAACCATCTATGCCGCAGCGGGCCTCAAGGTCAGCCACTACCCCTACGTGGGCAGCGACAACAAGCTCAATGTGCCGGCCATGCTGGAAGCCTTGAACACCGTGCCGGAAGGCGACGTGGTCCTGCTGCACGCCTGTTGCCACAACCCCACCGGTTTTGACCTGGGCCACGACGACTGGCGCGAAGTGCTGAAGATCGTCAAGCGCCGCAACCTGCTGCCGCTGATCGACTTCGCCTATCAGGGCTTCGGCGACGGCCTGCAGGAGGACGCCTGGGCGGTGCGCCTGTTTGCCGCCGAGCTGCCGGAATTGCTGATTACCAGTTCCTGTTCGAAGAACTTCGGCCTGTACCGCGAACGCACCGGCGCGCTGCTGGTGTGCGCCGACACCAGCGAAAAACTGGCAGACGTTCGCAGCCAGCTGTCGGCCACCGCACGCAACCTGTGGTCCAACCCGCCGGATCACGGCGCGGCCGTCGTCGCCGAAATCCTCGGAGACCCGGAGCTCAAGGCCCTGTGGGCCGACGAAGTGGAAGAAATGCGCAGCCGCATCGCGCAACTGCGCCTGGGCCTTGTCGAAGCCCTGACCCCACTGGGCCTGGGTGAGCGCTTCGCCCACATCGGCGTCCAACGCGGCATGTTCTCCTACACCGGCATGAGCGACGACCAGGTCGCCCGCCTGCGCAAGGAACACAGCGTCTACATGGTCGCCGCCGGCCGCGCCAACGTCGCCGGCATCGACGCCACGCGCCTGGATGCGCTGGCAGCGGCGTTTGCGGCGGTATGCAAGGATTGATTCTGTAGTTTCACCTGCCGGCAGGGGTAACCTGCCGGCAAGCCGTGCGCCGCCCGCCCGGGCTGCTACAAGGCTGTTTGACACAAGGAGAGTCATCATCATGGAGGAAGCCGTCAGCTACGCTCGCGCTTCTCGCGCCACGGCCTCACAACCCCCTCGACAAAGTTCGCGGGGGAACCTGTTTCCCCACGTATACTACAGCGACTGCTTTGTACGCCGCTTCCAGGCTGCAAGGTTCACCGCGCCTCTGGCCGCCTATCTGGAAATGACCCGCGCAGCGCCGACCTGGGTGATCCGCTTGCTGGCCGTTCGCGATGGCCTGGTCCGCTGGCTGGGCATGACGCCTACCCGAGGATTCAGCTCCCGCACCACGCGGCCTCCGGCAGTGTGCACTGGGGACGATCTCGACTTTTTTCGGGTCCTGTCGTCAGATGCCGACAAGCTGCTGCTGACTCTGGAAGACCGACACTTTGAGGTCACGATCGAGGTTCTGCTGATCTCGCAACCTCAGTCGCAAAGCGTCTACGTGTCATCGACGGTCAACCCCCATACGATGGTGGGCAAAGGCTATCTGCGGTTGATCGCTCCATTTCACCGGGCGGTGGTAAGGTCCCTGCTCAACAGAATCCCATGACCCCCTCTGTAGGAGCGCGCTTGCCCGCGACTGCGGTGTGTCAGCCACAGATGCAACAACTGACACACCGCCATCGCGTGCAAGCGCGCTCCTACGGGGCTCGGTGGTGGCTGGCGGTTTTGGTTGTAGCCTCGCATCGCCACTACATGACCAACGGCCATCATTAAAAGTCAGTTTGTCATTTGATGTGCTGTATTCTCCCTGTGCGTTTTATGGACGCGCTGCCTGATCGGCAGCTCAGGGCGGTTTGCAAACACGCGCACAACGCAACCGGCGAACCGAACCAAGCAACTTGTGAGGAGCGACAGACGATGCATGAAATCCCAAACTTCCCCTTCCCAAGCCAAACCCAGCAAAGCGCAGCAGCCCGACAGGAACTCGGTCAGCCGATCGAGATGAAAGCCGGAGCGAAAGACGGTGATAGCAAGAAAGCCCAAGGCCAACGCTGAAGGCTAAGTTTTCAGCCCCTATGCAAGAGCGTCTGCAAGGCGTACTTCCATAAGGGCTGAATTGCTCCGATAATGGACCGCATGACCGAATTTACCGAAACTCAAGCCCAGGCCCTGATCGGCACCGCCGAAAAGATGATCGAAATCTGGGCACGCCTGAGCCCCGAAAAACAGCAAGCCCTGCTGGCCCGCTTCGGCACCCAGGAAAACGCCCTCGCGGCCCTGGTCACCACGCAACTCCTGGCGCCCGCCGCCAAATAATCAGAACAATACGCCCCCGAACAAGGCCATTTCGTACAGGCCCGGTTCAACCTTCGGCTGCCACTGGCACGCCCGCCTCGTTATCATGTGGCATCGCCTGGCTTTCAAGCGTCTACGCTCCATCAGGTTTCTGCCCCGCTGTTTTTTCTCAAGTGCAATCGTGGATTGATGCTCATGTCAGACGCTTCGAGCGCCGCAACACAACGCCCTATCGCCGTCACCTTGCAGGTCGTTTCCATCGTCCTGTTCACCTTCATCGGCTACCTCAACATCGGCATCCCGTTGGCGGTCTTGCCTGGCTACGTCCACACGGACCTGGGTTTTGGCGCCGTGACGGCGGGGCTGGTCATCAGCGTGCAATACCTGGCCACTCTGCTCAGCCGTCCGTACGCCGGGCGCATCATCGATAACCGCGGGTCGAAAAAGGCCGTGATCATCGGCCTGTTCGGCTGTGGTCTGAGCGGCGTGTTCATGTTGCTCGCGGGATGGCTCGATGCCTGGCCGATGGTCAGCCTGCTCAGCCTGTTCGTTGGCCGGCTGGTGCTGGGCAGTGCGGAAAGCCTGGTGGGCTCCGGCTCCATCGGCTGGGGCATCGGCCGCGTCGGTGCTGCGAACACCGCCAAGGTCATCTCCTGGAACGGCATCGCCAGCTACGGCGCGCTGGCCATCGGCGCCCCCGTCGGCGTGTTGCTGGTCAAGAGCCTGGGCTTGTGGGCCATGGGCGTGAGCATCATCCTGCTGGCCGCGCTGGGCATTGCCCTGGCCTGGAAGAAAACCCCGGCGCCCATCGTGCACGGCGAACGCATGCCGTTCCTGCATGTGCTGGGCCGTGTGCTGCCCCATGGCACCGGCCTTGCGCTGGGTTCCATCGGCTTCGGCACCATCGCGACCTTCATCACCCTGTACTACGCCAGCCACACCTGGCCCAACGCCGTGTTGTGCCTGAGCCTGTTCGGCGCCTGCTTCATCGGCGCGCGTTTGCTGTTCGGCAACATGATCAACCGCCTGGGTGGTTTTCGGGTGGCGATTGCCTGTCTCTCGGTCGAAACACTGGGCTTGCTGTTGCTGTGGCTGGCACCGAACCCGAATCTTGCGCTGGCCGGTGCGGCGCTGACCGGTTTCGGCTTCTCGCTGGTGTTCCCGGCGCTGGGGGTCGAGGCGGTGAATCTGGTGCCTGCGTCCAGCCGTGGCGCGGCGGTGGGGGCTTATTCGTTGTTCATTGATCTGTCGCTGGGGATCACCGGGCCGGTGGCGGGCGCCGTGGCGTCGGGCTTTGGCTTCGCGTCGATCTTTCTGTTCGCGGCCTTGGCGTCGTTGGGTGGGCTGGGGTTGAGCGTGTACCTGTACAAGCAGGCACAGGTGATGCGGGAGAAGAAAACCGCCTCGTAGCAGCGCGGCTTGCCGGCGGGGGCGGCGTGTCTGTGACGAATGCGCCGTCTGACACACCGCTCCCGCCGGCAAGCTGTGCTGCTACGAGAGCGTAGTTGTATTAGAAATCTATCTTTCCGCGCCCTGCCTTGATCGACCCGCGCTTGGACTTGGCTTCCAGTCTGCGGGTCTTCGAGCCCAGGGTCGGCTTGGTCGGGCGGCGTTTTTTCTCGACCTTTGCCGCGCTGACAATCAACTCGCTCAAACGCAACAACGCATCGGCGCGGTTCTGCTCCTGGGTGCGGTATTGCTGCGCCTTGATGATGATCACGCCATCGCTGGTGATGCGGCTGTCACTGAGCGCCAACAGCCGTTCTTTGTAGAACGGCGGCAGTGACGAGGCGTTGATATCAAAGCGCAGGTGCACCGCGCTGGACACCTTGTTGACGTTCTGCCCGCCCGCGCCCTGGGCGCGAATGGCGGTCAGCTCGACTTCGCTGTCAGGCAGGTGCACGTTGTTGGAGATGATGAGCATCAGGCCCCTTCGGTGCTTACTTGATGATCGATGTGCGCTGGGCCATCGATTCGCCGTCGCTGTGGCGCTTGTTCTTGATGACGTAGAACACCCACATCACCACCAGCCACACCGGGATAGCGTACACCGACACCTGAATGCCCGGAATCATCAGCATGATCCCCAGGATCAGCACCACGAACGCCAGGCACAGGTAGTTGCCGTATGGGTACCAGAGCGCCTTGAACAGCGGCTGCAGGCCCTTGCGCGCCATGTGCTGGCGGAACTTGAGGTGCGAGTAGCTGATCATCGCCCAGTTGATGACCAGCGTCGCGACCACCAGCGACATCAGCAGCTCCAGCGCATTCTGCGGGATCAGGTAGTTGAGCAGCACGGCGATCAGCGTCACCGCCGCCGACACCAGGATCGCCCGCACCGGCACCCCACGGCCATCGACCCGCGCCAGGGACCGGGGCGCATCGCCCTGCTCGGCCATGCCGAAGAGCATCCGCGCGTTGCAGTAGGTGCCACTGTTGTACACCGACAATGCCGCGGTCAGGACCACGAAGTTGAGAATGTGCGCGGCGGTGTTGCTGCCCAGCATCGAGAACACGTGAACGAACGGGCTGCCGCTGTAGGCATCGCCCGACGCGTTCAGGTCGACCAGCAGCGCATTCCATGGGGTCAGCGACAGCAGCACCACCAGCGAGCCGATGTAGAAAATCAGGATCCGGTAGATCACCTGATTGATGGCCTTGGGAATGATGGTCTTGGGCTGGTCGGCTTCGGCGGCTGTAAAGCCGAGCATTTCCAGGCCGCCAAACGAGAACATGATGAACGCCAGCGCCATCACCAGGCCGCTCACGCCATTGGGGAAGAAGCCGCCGTGTTCCCACAGGTTGCTGACCGACGCCTGCGGGCCGCCGCTGCCGCTGACCAGCATGTAGCTGCCCAGGGCGATCATGCCCAGGATGGCCACGACCTTGATGATCGCGAACCAGAACTCGGCCTCGCCGAACACCTTGACGTTGGCCAGGTTGATCACGTTGATCATCACGAAAAAGACTGCGGCCGAGGCCCACGACGGGATCTCCGGCCACCAGTACTGCACATATTTGCCGACGGCGGTCAGTTCCGACATGCCGACCAGGATGTACAGCACCCAGCAGTTCCAGCCCGACAGAAAGCCTGCGAAACCACCCCAGTATTTGTGTGCGAAATGGCTGAAGGACCCGGCCACCGGCTCTTCGACGATCATTTCGCCCAACTGGCGCATGATCATGAAGGCGATGAAGCCACACAGGGCATAGCCAAGGATCATCGACGGACCCGCCGATTTGAGCACGCCCGCCGATCCCAGGAACAAGCCTGTGCCGATGGCGCCGCCCAGGGCGATCAGCTGGATGTGGCGGTTTTTGAGACCACGCTTCAAGTCACCTGAATGGGACATGTGTTCACTCATTGCAAAGTCACCTTATTGTTCTTGTCTGCGACGGAATCGAACCCGACACGCTCATGACGTGGCGGAATGAAACGGGATGGGTAAATCCCGAGTGGTTTGGCGTCCATACGCCGAAGCTGCACAGAAAAAACGCGGCGCATTGTACACCTCAAACGCCGTCGTGGCAGGCGCGGGGTCGATGGGTAAACAGCGCAGAAAAGAAAACGCCAGTCACGGGGACTGGCGTTTGTTCACATCAAGGCAGGATCACTCAGGCTTGCGACGACCGAAGCCCGGGCGCTGGCCCGAACCTGCCGGGGCGCCGCGACGCTTGCCCGACGGGGTCTTGTCGTCGTCCACCAGCTTGATGCCAGGACGGGTGGTCTTGGGCTTGGCCGGGCGCTTGTTCATCTCGCTCGGACGCTCGGCCACTGGCGTGCCACGGCTGCTGTCGCTACGACCGCCGGCCGCTGGACGCGGTGTGCGGGCCGGACGGCTGCCGTCGGCGGGCTTGCGTGCTGGACGCTCGCCATCGGCCAGGCGCGGCTCGCGGGCCGGACGCTCGGCAGGTACGGCATCCTTGGCCGGACGCAGTTGACGCACGCGCTCGCCCTTGCCCAGCGGACGGGAAGACTGGCGCTGAAGGCGTGCCAGCTTGTCCTTGGTCTTGGCGTTCATCTGCGGCATGGCGACCGGCGTCAGGCCGACTTCGGCGCTGAGGATGTCGACTTCCTGCTGGCTCATTTCGCGCCAGCGACCCATCGGCAGGTCGGAGTTGAGGAACACCGGACCGAAACGCACGCGCTTCAGACGGCTCACCACCAGCCCCTGGGATTCCCACAGGCGGCGGACTTCGCGGTTGCGACCTTCCATCACCACGCAGTGGTACCAATGGTTGAAGCCTTCGCCGCCCGGTGCCTGCTGGATGTCGGTGAAACGCGCCGGACCGTCTTCCAGGATCACGCCGTTCTTCAGACGCAGCAGCATGTCGTCGTCGACTTCGCCACGCACGCGCACGGCGTATTCGCGGTCCATCTCGAACGATGGGTGCATCAGGCGGTTGGCCAGCTCACCGTCGGTGGTGAACATCAGAAGACCGGTGGTGTTGATGTCCAGGCGGCCGATGTTGATCCAGCGGCCTTCTTTCGGGCGCGGCAGGCGATCGAACACGGTCGGACGGCCTTCCGGGTCGTCACGGGTGCAGATTTCGCCGTCGGGCTTGTTGTACATGATGACGCGGCGGACCGTTTCGGCCGCTTCTTCGCGCTTGATGACGCGACCATCGACGCTGATCGCGTCGTGCAGGTCGACGCGCTGACCCAGGCTTGCCTGTACGCCGTTGACCTTGATCCGGCCTTCGCCGATCCAGGCCTCGACGTCACGGCGCGAGCCGACGCCAATACGCGCCAGCACCTTTTGCAGTTTCTCGCCTGCTGGGCCGATCTCTTTGTCCTGCTTGTCTTGTTCACTCATCTGGGCACCTCCCGGTGTGTCGAATCTGAAGTGTCTGGCGAACGGGATCGCCAAAAGGCCGAGCATCATACGCGGATGGCGCCGGTTGCGCATCAGAGACTAGATGAAAACCGTCGGATCGTGGGGATTTCTTGCCTAAGCAACGACACCAGCCTCGTAGGAGCGCGCTTGCCCGCGATAGCGTCGGGCCAGACGAAAGGTGTGTCACAGATAGACTGCGGTCGCGGGCAAGCGCGCTCCTACAGGGTAGGCGGCGAATTTCGACGTTACTGCGTCTCCTGATCATCCTCATCCACCAGCAAATCATCAAAATCGGTCTTGAGGCCCTGCTCCATCGTGTCCAGTTCGGCCAGCAGGCTGCGGAAGCTGGTTTCGTCCCGGGGCGCTTCGGGCTCCTGGGATTCGCCGTCCTCGGCCAGCGCCGCATCGGCCAGCGCCTGCAGATGCGCGGGCACCGGGGCGTCGTCGAAATCGAGCACCGGCTCGGCTTCCATCTCCCGAAGGTCGGCCAGGGGTGGCAGTTCGTCCAGGCTTTTCAGGTTGAAGTGATCGAGAAACGCCTTGGTGGTGGCGAACATCGCAGGTTTGCCGGGCACGTCCCGATAACCCACGATGCGAATCCACTCGCGCTCCATCAGCGTCTTGACGATATTGCTGTTCACCGCAACGCCGCGCACGTCCTCGATCTCGCCCCGGGTGATCGGCTGGCGGTAGGCGATCAGCGCCATGGTTTCGAGCAAGGCGCGGGAATAACGCTGGGGGCGCTCCTCCCACAGGCGGCCGACCCAGGGCGCGAATTTTTCGCGGATCTGCAGGCGATACCCCGACGCCACCTCTTTCAACTCGAACGCGCGGCTGTCACAGGACTTGCCCAGCAGCGTCAGGGCTTTCTTGAAGACCGCAGGCGCCGGGCGCTCGGCCTCCTCGAACAGCTCGTAAAGGCGCTCCAGCGATTGCGGTTTACCGGAGGCCAGCAGGAAGGCTTCGAGCAGCGAGGCAAGGTCACGGGGTTCGTTGAGGTTCATCGATCAGTCTTGCTCTTTATTCGGCTCGGGCGCGCACATGAATGACAGCGAAGGGTTCGTTCTGCACCAGTTCCACCAGTTGCTCCTTGACCAGTTCCAGCACGGCCATGAAGGTCACCACCACACCCAGGCGCCCCTCCTCTGCCGTGAACAGCTCGGCGAAGGGGACGAAGCCTGCGCCTTTCAAGCGCTCCAGCACATCGCTCATGCGCTCGCGGGTGGACAGGGTTTCGCGGCTGATCTGGTGGCTTTCGAACATGTCGCCACGGCGCAGCACCTCGGCCATGGACACCAGCAGTTCTTCCAGGGCAACGTCTGGCAACAACTTGCGCGCCCGTGCCTCCGGGGCGTCGAGCCTGGGCACCACGACGTCACGGCCCACGCGACTCAGGGTGTCGATGCCCTCGGCGGCGGCCTTGAAGCGCTCGTACTCCTGCAGGCGGCGAATCAGCTCGGCCCGTGGGTCATCCTCTTCGGCTTCGGCGGCTTCCGAACGCGGCAGCAGCATGCGCGACTTGATCTCGGCAAGCATTGCGGCCATGACCAGGTACTCGGCGGCCAACTCCAGGCGCACGGTCTTCATCAGCTCGACGTAGCCCATGTACTGGCGAGTGATCTCCGCCACCGGGATGTCGAGGATGTTGATGTTCTGTTTGCGAATCAGGTACAGCAGCAGGTCGAGCGGGCCTTCGAAGGCTTCGAGAAAGACCTCCAGCGCGTCCGGAGGAATGTACAGGTCCAGCGGCATCTGCGTGACGGCCTGGCCGTAGACCATGGCAAACGGCAATTCCTGCTGGGCATCGGCCTGGGGATCCAGCGCCGGCTCTTGCAACTGCGCCTCGGTCACTCGACTTCAACCCCGAACGGCGTCGGGTCGCCGCAACCGACGCGTACCACCTGGGGCTCGCCTTCGGACAGGTTGATGACCGTGGAGGCGGAAACCCCGCCGTGACCTGCGTCGATGATCAGGTCAACCTGATGTTCGAGCACTTCGCGCATTTCAAACGGGTCGCTCATCGGCAGGGTTTCGCCGGGCATGATCAGGCTCACGCTCATCAGCGGCTCGCCCAGTTCCTGCAACAGCGCCTGGGCCACCGGGTGACGCGGGACCCGCAGGCCGATGGTGCGGCGCTTGGGGTGCAGCACCAGGCGCGGCACTTCCCGCGTGGCGTTGAGAATGAAGGTATAGGGCCCCGGCGTGTGGGCCTTGAGTTCGCGAAAGGCGGCGGTATCGACCTTGGCGAACAGGCCCAGTTGCGACAGGTCGCAGCACATCAGGGTGAAATTGTGCTTGTCGTCGAGCTGGCGCAGACGGCGGATGCGCTCTACGGCGCTTTTGTCGCCCATCTGGCAACCCAGCGCGTAGGACGAATCGGTGGGGTACACCACCAGTCCCCCGCGCTTGATGATGTCCACGGCCTGTTTGATCAGACGCGCCTGCGGGTTCTCCGGGTGGACCTGGAAAAATTGACTCACGGTATCTTCCTGTTCAGACGGCAGTAGGCTGGTCATGTTTGAACCGACGCCACAAGGGCGGCAGATCCTCCGGTAAGGGACGGTAGACGCCGATCTCGGACCAGGCGCCTGGGGCATGAAAATCGCTGCCGGCAGTCACCAGCAGACCGAACTCTCGGGCCAGAATGGCGAGGCTGCCCACCTGGTCGGCAGGTTGCAGGCCGTTGACCACCTCGATCGCCTGGCCTCCGGCGGCAAGGAACTCGGACACCAGCCTGCGGCGCTTGCTGCGAGTGAAATCATAATGCCAGGGGTGCGCCAGGCTGACCCAGGCCCCGGCGCTGCGCAACGTGGCGACGGTGTCTTCGAGGGTCGGCCAGTGCTGCTTGACGTCGCCCAGCTTGCCCGCGCCCAGCCATTTGCGAAAGGCTTCGGCACGATCCTTGACGAAACCTTCATTGACCAGAAAGTCGGCGAAGTGCGGCCGCGCCGGCGCATTGCCGCTGTCGCCGAGGGTCATCTGGACCGCTCGGGCACCTTCCAGCGCCCCGGGCATACCTTTCATCGCCAATTTGCGACTGATTTCTTCGGCGCGCAACCAGCGCCCGGTGTGCAATTGCTCAATGGCATCGAGCAACGGCCTTGCATCGACATCAAAACCGTAGCCCAGAATATGGATGGTGGCACCACCCCAGGTGCAGGACAGCTCGATGCCGTTGATCAGCTGCATGTCCAGCGCAAGCGCCGCCGTGCGGGCTTCTTCGAGGCCTTCGATGGTGTCGTGATCGGTCAGCGCCAGCACCCGGACGCCGTTTTCATGGGCGCGCGCGACGAGTGCCGCGGGCGCCAGAGCGCCATCGGAAGCAGTACTGTGACAATGCAGATCGACATTCATGGGGGCGCTTTCGCAGTCATTGATGTTTGTTATTATGCCGTCACATCCAGCTTCTGGCTCTTACTGTGAAACAATTCATCGACTTCATCCCGCTTATCCTGTTTTTCATCGTCTATAAAATCAGCCCCCAAGCCGTCGACATCATGGGCCACAGCTTCATGGTAGGCGGGATTTTCAGCGCCACCGCGATGCTGATCGCCAGTTCCATCGTGGTGTACGGCATTCTTTACGTGCGTCAGGGCAAACTGGAAAAAAGCCAGTGGCTCACCCTCGCCGCCTGCCTGGTCTTCGGTAGCCTGACCCTGGCCTTCCACAGTGAAACATTCCTCAAATGGAAAGCCCCGGTGGTCAACTGGGTGTTCGCCCTGATCTTCGCCGGCAGCCACTTCATCGGCGACCGCCTGCTGATCCAGCGCATCATGGGCCACGCGCTGACGCTGCCCCAGGCCATCTGGGTCAAACTGAACATCGCCTGGATCGTGTTCTTCCTGTTCTGCGGCGCCGCCAACCTTTATGTGGCTTTCACCTACCAGGACTTCTGGGTTGACTTCAAAGTCTTCGGCAGCCTGGGCATGACCCTGATTTTCCTGATTGGCCAGGGTATTTTCCTCGCCCGTCACATGCACGATGCCGACGCATCGACGCAGCCTTCCACCAAAAAGACCGAGGACTGAAATGCTCTACGCAATCGTGGCAACAGACGTCGCCAACTCGCTGGAAAAGCGCCTGGCCGCCCGCCCTGCGCACCTTGAGCGCCTGACCGCGCTGAAAAACGAAGGCCGCATCGTGCTGGCCGGCCCGATGCCTGCCGTGGACAGCAATGACCCGGGTGCTGCGGGCTTCACCGGCAGCCTGATCGTGGCCGAGTTCGAATCCCTGAGCGCGGCTCAGTCCTGGGCCGACGCCGATCCGTACATCGCCGCGGGTGTGTACGATCACGTGGTGGTCAAGCCGTTCAAGCAAGTGCTGCCGTAAGCCCCCCTTGTGGGAGCGGGCTTGCCCGCGAAGAGGGATGTCCGGCAATGCGATGTTGTCTGGACCGCCGCCTTCGCGGGCAAGCCCGCTCCCACAGTTCGTTATTGATTCAGGATCATCGATCCCCCCGGCACTGCCCCTCCCCCACCGCTCATCATTCGCACCCACCTGCCGATATCCTGCCAAGACCAACAATAGTCAGGAGTCCAGATGCGTCCACGTCCGTGGTGTCTGCTGGCGGCCGCGCTCGCCGTCTCAGCGATGAGTCTCAACGTTCAAGCCGAAGAAACCGCTGACAGCGTCAGCCATGCGTTGCCGCTGCCCAGCACGGCCACCCAGTTGACCGAGTTGCGCCAGCGCCTGGCCGAAAGCGAGAAACAACGCGAAGAATTGACCCGCAAGCTGCAGAATGCCGACGCCGAGCGCGAAAGTATTCAGCTTGGGCGCCTGCGCCAGGAGAACCAAAGGCTTAAACTGCAGCTCAAAGAAGTACAATCGGCGATGCCTGCGCGCATGCTGACCGAGCAACAACAATGGTTCGTCACAGGGGGCGGCGTTGCAATGGTGGCCCTGCTGTGCGGTATCTTTGCCAGCGGCTGGCGTAGACAGCGTCGGCAATGGCTAAATTGAGTGAGTCATGAGCGAGCTGTTACTTATTGATGATGACCAGGAGCTGTGCGAGCTCCTGAGCAGTTGGTTGAGCCAGGAAGGCTTTCAGGTGCGGGCCTGCCACGATGGCATGAGTGCTCGCAAAGCACTGGCCGAGGCTGCGCCTGCGGCCGTGGTGCTGGACGTGATGCTGCCCGACGGCAGCGGTCTGGAGCTGCTCAAGCAATTGCGCACCGACCACCCTGACCTGCCCGTGCTGATGCTCTCGGCCCGCGGCGAACCCCTTGATCGTATCCTGGGCCTTGAGCTCGGCGCCGACGATTATCTGGCCAAGCCCTGCGATCCCCGGGAGCTGACTGCCCGCCTGCGCGCGGTGCTGCGCCGCAGCCACCCGACCGCCGTGTCCAGCCAGATCGAGCTGGGCGACCTGTGCTTCAGCCCGGCCCGTGGCGTGGTGACCATCGACGAACAGGAATTCACCCTGACCGTGTCCGAAGCGCGCCTGCTCGAGGCCCTGCTCGGCCAGCCCGGCGAGCCGCTGGACAAACAGGAACTGGCGCAATTGGCGCTGGGGCGCAAGCTGACCCTGTACGACCGCAGCCTGGACATGCATGTGAGCAACCTGCGCAAGAAGATCGGCCCCCACGCCGACGGCCGCCCGCGGATCGTGGCGCTGCGTAGCCGTGGTTACTACTACGCTCCCTAGCACCACAATCCTGTAGGAGCGCGCTTGCCCGCGACCGCATGCTGTCCGAGACGGATGTGCCGTCTGATACTCAGCGGTCGCGGGCAAGCGCGCTCCTACACGAAAGCAGCCTTGTGTCAGGTCAGTTCAAAACCCTCTTTACCCAAGCTTTACCCACGCCTGACCTCGCTTGACCTTGATCTCCATAAACTGGCCACAACCGGCACAGAGCCGGATTCGAGACAAGGAGATTCACCATGCGTAAGACTCTGATGGCTTTGATGTTCGCTGCTGCTCTGCCTACCGTTGCGATGGCCACGCCACCGGAAGGCGGTCACATGGGCGGTCCTGGCTTCGACGGCCCTGGCATGCATCATCACAAGGGCCCGTTCGACAAACTGAACCTGACCCCTGAGCAGCACCAGAAAATCGGCAAACTGATGGGCGATCAATGGCGCGGCCGTTCCGAGATCACCCAGAAATACCTGGCCAAGCTCTCGCCAGCCGACCAGAAGGCGATGAAGGATGAAATGGAGGCCAGCCGGGCTAAAACCCAGACTGACATCCGCGCCATGCTGACCCCGGATCAGCAGAAGACCTTCGACCAGATGCAGAAGGATCGCGAGCAACGCCGTGCCGACCGCGCCGAATTCGAGGCCTGGAAAGCACAGAAAGCGACCAAGACCCAGTAACCCGCAGCTGACGCGGCGTTACACTCCCCAACCCGACACGACCCCAAGCGTGTCGGGTTTTTCCAATTCAAGGGCCGCCGTCCGGGGCCCATACGAGGGCCTCACGTGCGTTCATTGTTCTGGCGAATCCTGGCGAGCTTCTGGCTCGCAATCGCGTTGGTGGCAGGTCTGTCGATCCTGCTTGGGCACATGCTCAATCAGGACGCCTGGATCCTCAGCCGCCACCCCGGCCTGCACAAGCTGCCGGAGAAATGGACGCAACTGTACGAAGAAAAAGGCCAGGACGCGGCCCAGGATTTCCTTCAGGACCTCAAGCGCAAGTACCACTTTGACGTCCAGGTGCTCAATGACAGCGGCGAGGCGGTGGTGCCCGGCACCTTCCCGATGCGCGCCGCTGCCTTCGAGGCGCGCCAGCAGAAAGACGACCAGCGACCCCTGCCCTGGCGCCGTCTGACAGCGGAATACACCAGCGAAAAAAGCGGCGAGACCTACCTGCTGATCTATCGAATCCCGCACCCGGAACTGGACGCCTGGCACCGTCAGAGCCTGATGTGGCCGCTCAGCGCGCTGGGGATCGCGCTGGTGGTGCTGACCCTGTTCAGCCTCCTGGTGACCTTCTCGATCACCCGCCCCCTTAGCCGCCTGCGCGGCGCGGTGCATGACCTGGGGCAGACCACCTATCAACAGAACAGCCTGGCGCAACTGGCCAACCGGCGGGATGAATTCGGCGTGCTGGCCCACGATTTCAACCGCATGGGCGCGCGCCTGCAAAGCCTGATCACCAGCCAGCGCCAGTTGCTGCGTGACGTGTCCCACGAGTTGCGCTCGCCACTGGCGCGGCTGCGCATCGCCCTGGCACTGGCCGAGCGCGCGGAACCAGCCGAGCGGGAAAAGCTCTGGCCGCGCCTGACCCGCGAGTGCGATCGTCTGGAGGAGTTGATCAGTGAAATCCTGGCACTGGCCCGGCTGGACGCCGACATGGGCAGCGCCGCGCCGGTGGACCTGCCGGGGCTGCTCGAACACCTGAAGGCCGAAACCGAGCTGAGCAGCACCGAGCAGACGGTGGCGGTGCACACCGAGCCCGGCGTCAGCCTGTCAGGCTGGCCGAATGTGCTGGAGCGCGCTCTGGACAACCTGCTGCGCAACGCCCTGCGTTTCAACCCGGCGGGCCAGCCCATCGAATTGACCGCCAGCATGATCGACGACGCGTTGCACATCAGCGTGCGCGATCACGGTCCGGGCGTCAGCGCAGAAAACCTGGCGCAACTGGGCGAACCCTTCTACCGCGCCCCCAACCAGACCGCGCCGGGCTACGGCCTGGGCCTGGCGATTGCCAGGCGCGCGGCGGAGAAACACGGCGGCAACCTGGTGTTCGAGAATCACCCGCAGGGCGGGTTTGTGGCGAGTATCGTCGTCCCGAACGAAACCAAGGCATAACCCCTGTAGGAGCGCGCTTGCCCGCGACTGCTGTGTGTCAGAGGGCACATTCGGCACAGACAGACCGCGGTCGCGGGCAAGCGCGCTCCTACAAAGGCGGGTGTCGGCTTTTTAGCCCTGCCACTCGCTGACGAAATCAGCGACGTCAGCCTTTGGTGCCTCGCGCGGCGGATTCAGCGGGGTGCCCAGGTACAGGAACGCGACCACTTCCTCATCGGCCGACAACCCCAGCCCCTTGGCCACCTGCGGCGAGTACGCCAGATCGCCGGTGCGCCACACCGCGCCCACGCCCATCGAGTACGCCGCCAGCAACACCCCATGAGCCGCGCAGCCTGCGGTGATGACCTGCTCTTTCTTCGGCACCTTGTAGTGATCCTGCAAACGGGCGATCACTACCACAACAAGCGGTGCGCGCAGCGGGCCCGAGCGGGCTTTCTCCAGCGCCTTCTCGTCCGCCTCGCCGCCCTTGTCGATCAGCGCCTGGGCCAGCAACTCGCCCATGCGGTTGCGCGCCTCGCCTTCCACGGTCAGGAAGCGGTAGGGCTTGAGCCCGCCATGGTCCGGCGCACGCAGGGCAGCGCTGAACAGCGCTTCACGCTGAGCGGCGTCCGGGGCCGGTTCGATCAGCCGGGGAACTGACACGCGATTGAGCAAAAGGTCGAGCGCTTGCATAAGTCGTCTCCTGAAAATGATGGGGCATTGTAGTGCCGCAAATGCATTCTTGAACTTCAATAACGAATGACAGTGGCATTTACTTACACGACTCTGGGAAATGCCTTCGGTTTACTTGCCCGGACCTGCGGGTAGAATGAGCGCCTTTCCACTACCAGATCAGAGCGACTGCATGGCGTTGCCGACCCTTCGCATCATCGGTTTCATTATCGGCATCTTCCTCATCACCCTGGCCATCGCCATGGTCATCCCGATGGCGACCCTGGTGATCTTCGACCGCACCGGCGACATGCCCTCTTTCCTCTGGTCCAGCCTGGTCACCTTCATCGCCGGTCTTGCGCTGGTCGGTCAGGGCCGCCCGGAGCACGTTCACCTGCGCCCACGGGACATGTACCTGCTGACCGTCAGCAGCTGGGTGGTGGTCTGCGTCTTCGCGGCGCTGCCCTTCCTGTTCACCCAGCACATCAGCTACACCGACTCGTTCTTCGAAAGCATGTCCGGCATCACCGCCACCGGCTCCACGGTGCTCAGCGGGCTGGACAAGATGTCGCCGGGGATCCTGATCTGGCGTTCGTTGCTGCACTGGCTCGGCGGCATCGGCTTCATCGGCATGGCGGTGGCGATTCTGCCGTTGCTGCGCATCGGCGGCATGCGGCTGTTCCAGACCGAATCTTCGGACCGCTCCGAGAAGGTCATGCCGCGCTCGCACATGGTGGCCAAGTACATCGTGCTGGTGTACGTCGGCATCACCATCCTGGGCAGTCTGGCGTTCTGGTGGGCCGGCATGAGCCTGTTCGATGCGATCAACCACGCGATGTCGGCGATCTCCACGGGCGGGTTCTCGACCTCCGACCAGTCCCTGGCCAAGTGGCCGCAACCCTCGGTGCACTGGGTGGCCGTGGTGGTGATGATCCTCGGCAGCCTGCCGTTCACCCTGTACGTCGCGACATTGCGCGGCCATCGCAAGGCGCTGATCAAGGACGAGCAGGTTCAGGGATTCATCGGGCTGTTGCTGGTCACCTGGCTGGTGATGACCCTGTGGTACTGGGCAACCACCGACCTGCCCTGGTACGACGCGCTGCGCCATGTGGCGCTCAACGTGACCTCGGTGGTGACCACCACCGGCTTTGCCCTGGGTGACTACAGCCTGTGGGGCAACTTTGCGCTGATGTTCTTTTTCTACCTGGGCTTCATCGGAGGCTGTTCGGGCTCCACCGCCGGGGGCGTGAAGGTGTTCCGTTTCCAGGTCGCCTACATCCTGCTCAAGGCCAACCTGCATCAGCTGATTCACCCCCGCGCGGTGATCCGGCAGATGTACAACGGCCATCGGCTGGACGACGAGATCGTGCGGTCGATCCTGACCTTCTCGTTCTTCTTCACCATCACCATCTGCCTGATCGCGCTGTCGTTGTCGTTGCTGGGGCTGGACTGGATGACCGCCCTGACCGGCGCCGCCAGCACCGTTTCAGGCGTGGGCCCGGGCCTTGGCGAAACCATCGGCCCGGCCGGCAATTTCTCGACCCTGCCGGATGCGGCGAAGTGGATTCTGTCGCTGGGGATGCTGCTGGGGCGGCTTGAGATCATCACCATTCTGGTGCTGTGCATCCCGGCGTTCTGGCGCCACTAACGCCGACGCCCCTGTAGGAGCGCGCTTGCCCGCGACGGCGGTGTGTCAGGCGAGGCATCGCAGTCAGGCAGACCGCCGTCGCGGGCAAGCGCGCTCCTACAGGTTTTATTGAATGGATTTCCTCACCCGATACTCCCCCGGCGTCTCATCGAACCAGCGCCGGAACGCGCGGAAGAAATTACTCGGGTCCGCGAACCCCAGGAGGTAGGCAATCTCCAGAAGCGTCATCTGCGGCTGCGCCAGGTATTGCTCGGCAAGTTCGCGCCGTGTGTCGTCGAGCAGGGCCTGGAAACTGGTGCCCTCCTCCTGCAAGCGCCGCTGCAGGGTGCGCTGTGACAGGTGCAGGCTCTGGGCGACGGCCTCCCGCTTGGGCTCACCCTGGGGCAGCAAGCGGGTCAGCACCTGGCGCGCCTGGTGCGTCACCCGGCTGCTGGCGAAGCGCGCCAGATAATCCCCGGCAAAACGGTCATGCAGCTTGGCCATGGCCTCATCGGCGGTGGGTAGCGGCGCTTCCATTTCGCTGCGGGCGAACACCAGCGCGTTGTAGGGCGCGCTGAACGTCAGAGGGGCGTGAAAGAACTTCTTGTAGGGTTCGATATTCTTGGGCTGCTCACCCTGGATCAACACCTGGCGCGGATGCAACGGCCGGCCGGTCAGCCAGCCACAGAACGCCAGCGCGAAGGCAAGCGACGCTTCGGCGCTTTGCCGGGTGGGAGGCAGCAGGTCGCCGTGCACGGTAAGAATCAGGGCATAGCCTTCAGGCAGCAGGCGAAAACTCAGGTCGGCGCTGTCAGCGATGATCCGCTGGTAACGCACCAGGCGCTCGAAGCCTTCCTTGAGGGTGCGGCTGGACATCAGCGCATAACCCGCGACGCTGAAGGACGCAGGCCGCACGACCCGGGCCATGTTCAGGCCAATCGCCGGGTTGCCGGACAATTCCACCGCGCGCTGCCAGAGGCGGGTCATGGAATCCTGGGCGAAACGCGCATCGGGGTTCTCGAGGTCGGCGTACACCAGCCCCAGTTCCTTGAACAACGCCCGGCAATCCAGACCGTCCATTTCCAGGGACTTGACGATCCCCATGGCCCAACTTGAAGAAGTCGTTTTTTCCATGCTTACGTCTTCTGACTGAAGTCGGTCGCCCCCTGCGACTGATAGCCGAAGGATACTACGTTGGCACCCATTGTCACTGATTGGCAGGTGGGGTTGGTTAAACTGTTGACTGACTCACATCCAGGAATCGAGCTGTGGATAACGTCAAGACCTTCGACCGTTTCGCCGACTTCTATCCGTACTATCTGCACGAACATTCAGACAGCACGTGCCGGCGCCTGCATTTCATCGGCACTACGCTGGTGATCGTGATTCTGGCGAGCGCTCTGTTGAGCGGCAAATGGCTGCTGCTGTGGGTGTTGCCGCTGGCGGGCTACAGCTTTGCGTGGGTCGGGCATTTCTTCTTCGAGAAGAACCGCCCGGCGACGTTCAAGCATCCCTTCTACAGCCTGCTGGGGGATTTCGTCATGTACCGGGACATGCTCAGGGGCAAGGTGCCGTTTTAACGCGCTTTTCGTAGCAGCACGGCTTGCCGGCGGGGGCGTAATTGAAATCGCTCCCGCCGGCAAGCGGAACGCCGCCCGACCGGGCTGCTACGAGACGGTCTCGCCAACCGGTTGATTCGCCTCAACGGATTTGGCCTTGACGTGCGCATCGGCCAGGCGGAACAGCTCGATGGTGCCGTCCCAATGCTCGATGAGGGCGGTGCAGGACTCGACCCAGTCACCGCAGTTCAGGTACTCGACGCCACCCACCTGACGGATTTCGGCGTGGTGAATGTGCCCGCAGACCACCCCGTCCAGCCCCCGCTTCACGCATTCGTGAGCGATGGCTTCTTCGAAGTCGCTGATGAAGTTCACCGCCGTCTTGACCTTGTGCTTCAGGTACGCCGACAACGACCAGTAACCCTTGCCGTACTTGGCGCGCCAATGGTTGAGCCAGCGGTTGAGGGTCAGGGTGAATTCGTAGGCCGAGTCCCCCAGGAATGCCAGCCAGCGGTGATAGCGGGTGATGACATCGAACTGGTCGCCGTGGATCACCAGCAGACGGCGGCCGTCGGCGGTGACGTGCTCGGCTTCGTCCACCAGCTGGATATTGCCCAGGATCAGCTTGGAGTAGCGACGCAGGAATTCGTCGTGGTTGCCAGTGACGTAGATCACCTCGGTGCCGCGCTTGCTCATGGTCAGCAGCCGGCGGATGACGTTGGTGTGCGCCTGGGGCCAGTACATGCCGCCGCGCAGCTTCCAGCCGTCAATGATATCGCCGACCAGATAGATCCTGTCGGCATGATATTGCTTGAGAAATGCGGACAGGTGCTCGGCCTGGCAATCCCGGGTGCCCAGATGCACGTCGGAGATCCACAAGGTCCGGACACGTTGTTTACGACTGGGTTTCGCGTTCTCGGCAATGCTCATGGATAGCCTCCGCTCGGGTTTCCACAAGGGTGGACCGGGTCGGTGAACCGAACATGACGAGGATGTTGAAATTTAATGACATGATTCAACGCCACCACACCCGACCGTAGCAGCACGGCTTGCCGGCGGGAGCGTTGTGTCAGACGGCGCATTCGTCATAGACACACCGCCCCGCCGGCAAGCCGTGCTGCTACGGAGGTATTACCGCGTCTCAGGTCAACACAAACTCCACCGGCTCAAGCACAGGCGGCAATGGCTGCACGCCCAGGGCATCGAGGATATCGCGCTCGATCACCCGCACCAGCGCGTCCAGCGGCAAGTCGTTTTCGTCGTAGCCGAACGGGTCTTCCAGTTCGTTGCCAATCGCGTCCAGGCCAAAGAATGTGTAGCTGACGATGGCCATGAACAGCGGCGTCATCCAGCCCAGCGGCTCGGCCATGGCGAAGGGCAGCAGGATGCAGAACAGATAGATGGTGCGGTGCAGCAGCAAGGTGTAGGGAAATGGCAGCGGCGTGTTCTTGATCCGGTCGCAGGTGGTCAGCGCCCGGCTCATCACGCTCAGGTGATTGGCCAGCAGCGTATAGCGCCATTCGCTGATCTGCCCCGCCTCGCTCGCCTCGGAACACTGCCGCCCGACGTCGCGCAGCACGATGTCACAGCAATTGGCCCGGTTCAGGGCTGGCAACTGACTGACCCAGGGGGCCATGGCCTTTCGCGCATCCTGGCAGCGCAATGCGGCGTTCAGGCCGTGGGCGAAGCCGCACAGGTCACGCAGGATGGTTGCGCGAGCGCCGTCATCCTTGATTGCCTGGGTCTCGCGAATGATCGAGCGGGTCTCGGTGATGATGTCGCCCCAGGCCTTGCGCGCCTCGTACCAGCGGTCATAGCAGGCGTTGTTGCGAAAGCTCATGAAGATCGACAGCGACAGGCCCAGCAAGGTGAACGGCGTGGCGCTGACCTTGGCGAAGTAGTCCGGGTGCAGGCTTTCGATCAACACGATACCCGCCGCCAGCAAGGTCACCAGCAGGCTGCGACCGGCGATGCGACGGGCAATCGAGCCCTTGAGGGTCGAGAGCACGTTGAGCAGGTTGGGATGGGGGCGAACGATCATGGCGCGGTGCTCGGTTCAGCTGTCAGGGCTGCTCGTGCGGTCATTGTGGCCTAGATCGCGGTCCGGATCGATCCGGTCCCGCACCCGCTGCTTGAGCACCTTGGCCTCGGGGAAGCCGCCATCGGCCTTGCGCTCCCAGATCTGCACCTCATCGCAGGTGATCCGGAACACGCCGCCGGTGCCCGGCACCAGCGAAACCTTGCCCAGATCGTCGCCAAAGGTGCTGAGCAGTTCCTGCGCAAGCCAGGCTGCACGCAACAGCCATTGGCATTGCGTGCAGTAGGTGATGGTGATTTCCGCCTTGGTGGTCATGGCTCAGCCCAGCCCTGCCAGCAGGTCGCGAGCGGTCTGTTGCGGGCCGTCGTCGGATTCGTCGATCACTTCCTGCAACAGGCGGCGGGCTTCTTCGATGTTACCGTCGTCGATCAGCACCTGGGCTTCGTTGATCTTGCTCAGGGGCTCCTCGTCCAGATCCATGAGGTCGAACTCGGTGTCGTCGGTCATGAAGCTGTCGAGAAACGCGTCGTCGAGCTGGTCGCTCTGGCTCTGGACCAGGGAATCGACGTGGCTTTCAGGCTCATCGGGAAGGTCGAAGGTCATCTCGATTTCTTCCGGCGCGGCCTCTTCTTCAGCGAAGTCACTGAGGAATTGCTCTTCCGGCATCTCGAAGACTTCCGGCAACTCGGTCAGGTTCGAGGCGAACGCCGGATCCACCGCAGGCGGTGCCTCTGGCGCGGCCTTGCGTGGGGGTGGGGCGCTTTCGAACGGGTCGACCAGGTCCCAATCGGCGTCCATCGACAAGTCGTCCAGGTTGAGCTGGAAGTCGTCGGCCGGTGCCGGGTTGAGTGATGCCGCAGCGTTCTCGTCCAGTTGGCTGGCCGGGGTGCTGCTGGCGGCTGCCGCAGCGGCGACGGTCGCAGCCCCCGCCACCACTGCCGCGGCAACCGGTGGCTGCACCGGGGCCGGGGCGGCGGGCGCAGGTTCCACCTTGAGTTTTGGGTAGCGGCTGCGGATTTCAGCGAGTTTCTCGGCTTCGATGCCGTGGTCAAGCAGCACTTTCTCCTCGGCGTTGAAGCCTTCGAGATCGCCCTGCTCGCCCAGCAACTCAAGAATACGCAGGCGTACGTCGGTGCGTTGCGGCTGCTTGTCCAGAGCGTCGCGCAGGATCGCCAGCGCCTCGGCAAACCGGCCGTAGGCGATGTAGATGCTGGCGCCATCGAGGGCGTCGGTCGCAGCCCCTGCCAGACGCTGGCCCGACGAGCTGGCAGCAGGCGCCGGGCTGGGGGCGCTCGGCGACACGGACGGCACTTCGTAGACCGGGGTGACGGTTGCCTGGGCAGGCTTGAGGATCGGCTCGGCCGGCTCTGGCTGCAGGGCCAACTGGTTCTTGATGCGGTTGCGTCGAACGGACCAGGCCAGCGCCAGCAGCAACGCCAGGACCAGCAGGGCGGCCAGGATAATGGGCCATGGCAGACCGTCATCCTGCACAGGCTGAACCGGCGCAGGGGCGGCCACTGGCGCAGGGGCGGTGGCCGCAGGCTCGGTCTTCTGCACGGGCGCGGCAGGGGCTGGTGCCGGAGCAGGCCGGGAAGCCAGCGCCTTCATTTCAGCCAGTTGGGTCTGCAGCTCGATGATCTGCTTGTCTTTGCCCGCCTCGTCTTCGGCGGCTTTCTGCGCCTGATCCTTGAGCTCATCGACGGTCTTGCTGAGCTGCTGGTTCTGCAGCGCAGTGGCCGACAGTTGCTCGGCAGGGCTTGGCGTGCCCGCAGTTGGCGCGGCAGGACTCGAGGGTGCAGATGGTGCAGTCGCAGCGCCGGCAGGCACGCCTGCAGCCTTGGGTTCCAGGGCGCTGTCGGGAAGCAACAGGCTCTGGCCGACCTTCAACTGGCTGCGCTCGCCATTGGGGAAGGCTTGCGGGTTGAGTGCCTGGATGCCGCTGATCAGCTCTGCGGGGCTGGCCTTGCTGCCGGGCGCCTGCACGTGACGGGCGATTCCGGCCAGGGTGTCACCGGAAACCACGGTGTAATGCTTGCCCTGGACGGCCTTGGGCGGCGCCACGGGAAGCCGCGAGCCATCGTTCCTCGGCCCGGCGGCTGGGGATTGGGCACGGCTGCGGGTGGCCGCAAGACCGGTTGGCGAGTTGGGCGGGTCGAGCAGCACGGTGTATTCGCGCAGTTGATCGCCGCTGGGGCGGACCAGGCGCACGACAAAATCCATGTACGGCTCGGTCACCGCCTTGCGCGACTCGACATGGACCACAGCACGATTGCCCCGGATCACCGGGGTGAAGCGCAGATCGTTGAGGAAGAACACGCGCTCCACGCCGGCCTTGGCGAAGGCGTCGGCAGGTGCAAGCGCCACGACGATTTCGTCAGGGCTCAGCCCCGCTGCTTCGATCAGCTCGATATCCGCGTTGAATGGCTGCCCCAGCGCCGAGTGCAGGGTCATCTCCCCCAGCCCCAACGCTGCCGCCATGGAGGTGTGCAGCATGGACGCCGAGGCCACGGCCAATGTCAGCAATCCTGTGCGCAGACCCGACTGAACGCGAAATGGAAGGTAACTCCCGCGCCGACTACCGGCCTGAAAACTCTTCAGCATGCGAACCCTTATGAGGCAGGCTTCCCTGCAAATGCGTTGTACGAACACCCTGTCGGGGTCAAACCAGTATGGCTGCAAATAGAACAGGATGTTTCCACAGGTTCAACGTTTTATTGCAGGCATTGAGCCACAACGTCAGGATTTTTCCAGATTGTCGAGAATAGTCTGGTGCACACGCATGGCCACGCGCAGGTCTTCTTCATCTATACCGACGAACAATTCATGCCGCAGGGCGGTGGCGATGGTCTCGATTTTTTCGATAAGAGGGCGAGCCGTGTCGCTGAGCAGGATTTTTTTCGCCCGGCGGTCTTCGATAACCGCTTGACGGCGGACCAGGCCCTGGTTCTCCAGACTGTCCAGCAGCCGGGCCAGGGTCGGGCCTTCCACACCGACGCTTTGCGCCAGCTCACGCTGGGTCGGCGGCGTCTTGAAGCGCGCCAGATGAAGCAGGACCAGCCAACGGGCCTGGGACAACCCAAGATCGGCCAGACGGCGGTCCAGCTCGGCACGCCAGCCCCGGGACATATGGGCCAGCTGCATGCCAAAGCGATGTTCTTCTGTTAACGGCATAGGTAACTCGATGGTTAAAGGCTAATCCTAATTAATAGGCAGCTAACCATGGAGCTTGTGACGAGGCAAGTGTCGGGGTGTGGTGTTTCGTCGCACAGCGCCGGGGTAGACCGGAATGCGGCGGGTTTGGCGTTATCTGCCTGGCCCCGCCCCGTAGCAGCGCGGCTTGCCGGCGGGAGCGGTGTGTCTGTGACGAATGTGCCGTCTGACACGCCGCCCCGCCGGCAAGCCGTGCTGCTACGGGAACTGCGCCAGCAATGACGCTTTCAATCAGACTTCGAACTCAGACTGCAACGCCGCACGCACGCAATACAGCACGCCTTCCGGCACCCGGCCGGTGAACATCTCGGCGATGGCGGCCACTGGCGGCAGTTCGCCTTCGCCGTCGAGGAAGGCGTCCTGGATTTCGCTCAGCAGTTCTTCGGGCAGATCCAGTGCCTGCTCCAGCGACAACTGCTGCTTGCCGATGGCTTCGGCGAGCATTGTGTAGACGTTCTTCTCCGTGCACTGCAATTGCCCGGCGATCTGCGCAGGGGTCATGCCGGCGCGGGCCAGGCTGATGAGTTCGTGACGCAGGTCGGTGACCACCCGTGGCGCAGGCGCCGCACCGCCGAGCACTTCCAGGAATGCCTCGCCGTAACGCTCCAGCTTGCGCGCGCCGACGCCGCTGACCCGGCCCATCTCGGCCATGGTGCCGGGCTGGCTGCGCAGCATTTCCAGCAGGGTCGAGTCGGGGAAGATGACGTAAGGCGGCACGCCGTGCTCTTCGGCCAGCTTGCGGCGCAAGGCCCGCAGAGCTTCCCACTGCTCGCGCTCTTCGCCGCGCACCAGTTGGCTCGCCGGGCTGCCGGAGGCCTTGGGCGTGGTCTGTGGCTTGAGGTCGCGGCGCAGTTGCAGGGTGACTTCGCCACGCAACAAGGGGCGGCAGGTGTCGCTCAATCGAAGGCCGCCGTAGCCTTCGAGATCGGTATCGGCAAGACCACGGGCCACCAACTGGCGGAACAGCGAGCGCCATTCGCCCTCACTGCGCCCCTTGCCTACGCCGAACACCGCCAGCTTCTGATGACCGAAGCTCTGCACCTTGTCGTTTTCCTTGCCCAGCAACACGTCCACCAGGTGGCCGACGCCATAACGCTGGCCGGTTCGATAGATGGCCGACAACGCCTGGCGCGCGGCCTCGGTGGCATCCCAGGTCTGCACGCCATCGACGCAGTTGTCGCAATGCCCACAGGGGTTGGGCATGTCTTCGTCGAAATAGGCCAGCAGCGCCTGACGCCGGCAACGGGTTTCTTCGCACAGCGACAGCATGGCATCGAGCTTGTGCTGCTCGACGCGCTTGTGGCGCTCGTCACCCTCGGAGTTCTGCAGCATCTGCTTGAGCATCACCACGTCCTGCAGGCCGTAGGCCATCCAGGCATCGGCAGGCAGACCGTCGCGCCCTGCCCGGCCGGTTTCCTGGTAGTAGGCTTCCAGCGACTTGGGCAGGTCCATGTGCGCAACGAACCGCACGTTGGGTTTGTCGATGCCCATGCCGAAGGCAATGGTGGCGACCATGATCAGGCCTTCCTCGTTGAGGAAGCGGCGCTGATTCTCGGCGCGGGTGTCGATGGGCAATCCGGCGTGATAGGGCAATGCGGGGTAGCCGTTGTCGCTCAGGAATGCCGCGGTTTCCTCGACCTTCTTGCGCGACAGGCAGTAGACGATGCCCGCATCGCTGCGCCGCTCGGACAGGAACGCCAGCAACTGTTTGCGCGGCTGCTCCTTGGGCACGATGCGGTAGAAGATGTTGGGGCGGTCGAAGCTCGACAGGAAACGCTCGGCGTTCTGCAAATGCAGGCGCGTGACGATTTCCTCGCGGGTGCGCTTGTCGGCGGTGGCCGTCAGGGCGATGCGCGGCACATCGGGAAACAGTTCGGCCAACTGGCCCAGTTGCAGGTATTCAGGGCGGAAATCGTGGCCCCATTGCGATACGCAGTGGGCTTCGTCGATGGCGAACAGGGCAATCTTGAGGTTCTGCAGAAACGCCAGCATGCGCGGCTGAACCAGGCGCTCGGGCGCCAGATACAGCATCTTCACTTCACCCAGGCGAATCCGGTTGGCCAGGTCACGCTGTTGTTCGGCGCTGAGCGTGGAGTTCAGCGCGGCGGCCGACACACCCAGTTCGTCGAGGGTCGCGACCTGGTCGTCCATCAGCGCAATCAGCGGCGACACGACCACCGCCAGGCCATCGCGCAGCAGCCCCGGCACCTGGAAACACAGGGATTTGCCGCCGCCGGTAGGCATCAGCACCAGGGCATCGCCCCCGCTGGCCACGCGCTCGATAATGGCACCCTGGCGACCACGGAAGCTGTCGTAGCCGAAGATGTCTTTAAGTACGCGTTGAGCCTGGTCGAGCATAGATACCCCGGATGGTGCCACTACAGCGGATGAACAGTCGCTGTGAAAATCGCAAAGCGCGGCAGTATACCGGAGCGCCCGGACAGATAGGACAGTCGTGACACGAGCGGTCGAAATTCATCGCAATCGGGCCTGGATGGCCCTCTTCGCTGGCATCTGGCGCCCTCAGGGCCTAGAATTCAGCATCGTTTATTTCCAAGGTAGTCCTTCAATGTCCTTCGCTGAGCAATTACACCGCCTGCAAGCCTTCCTCGACGCCGACGAGCTGCATGACGAAGCGCTGGACTATGTAGCCGCCCACGGCTACCTGACCGCGCTGTCGATCTGCTCTGAAGTAGTGCCGGACCGCGAGTGGATCGACGCCCTGTTCGCCGAGCCGCCGCACTACAATGACGCGGCCCAGCGCGAGGAAATCGAATCCACCCTGGTGCTGCTCAAGGCGCACATCGCACGTCAACTGGCCTCGGACGAAGAGTTCGAACTGCCATGCGACCTGGACCTGGGCGACGATCCGGACGACTCTGAACTGCGCGGCTGGTGCATCGGCTTCATGGAAGGCGTGTTCCTGCGTGAAGCGGTATGGTTCGAGAATGACGAGGAAGAAGTCAGCGAAATGCTGCTGCCGATCATGGTCGGTTCCGGTCTGTTCGACGAGCAGCCCGAGTTCTCGGACATCGCAGCCGATGCGAATCTGATGGACGACATGATCGTGCAGATCCCGGAAGCGCTGTCCGCGCTGTTCCTGCTGCTGCACGCGCCGGACGAAAAACCGGCAATCCTCAAGCCGCGCCACCACTGAGTGGGCGCCTATGGCGCACGGCGGTTCAGGTAATTCCTCTCCACGTACGAGTCGTTCGCGGCTCGTGCGCTATCTGTTGCAGGGCATCGGCTGGCTGAGCGTGGCGCTGGGGGTGATCGGGATTTTTCTTCCGGTATTGCCGACCACGCCTTTTCTGCTGCTGGCCGCCGCCTGTTTTGCCCGCAGTTCTCCGCGTTTCTATCACTGGCTGGTCGAGCATCCCAGGCTTGGCCCGTGGATTCGCGGGTACCTGGACGGTGAAGGCATTCCCCTCAAGGGCAAGGTATACGCCATCGGGCTGATGTGGATCAGCATCGGGTTTTCCTGCTGGCTGGTGCCGCTGGTGTGGGCCCGCGGGTTCATGCTGGTCTGCGCGGTGGGCGTGACGGTTTACATCTTGCGCCAGCCTACGTTGAAGCGCTGATACGGGTAAAAGCAAAATCCCCTGAAACACAACACCGACCGTAGCAGCACGGCTTGCCGGCGGGCTGATCTCCAGGCAGCCGTCGCGGGCAAGCGCGCTCCTACAGGATTGGGGTGAATCCCATTTTCTCACCATACCCGACATCCGTAGCAGCACGGCTTGCCGGCGGGGGCGATTTCAAGGACGCCCCCGCCGGCAAGCCGTGCTGCTACGGGGCGGTGTACAACCAAAGATTTTGATCTCGCTTTTGATCTTCATGCGCGATGGCACAGGCGCCGCCGAACGCGACGTCAAGGCGCCAGGCCGAGCGCAGGTGTCGTGGAGGGGGATGAGCGGCAGGAAGCCGCTAGCCGTGCAGGCCATGGACGGCGCTCAGATGGACGGGACGGCGTGCCCCCGGAACGGCGCCGGAGCGAGGGAAGTCCGAAGGACCCCAGCCTGTCGCAATGGCTTTGCCTACTTTCCCCGTAAGGAAAGTAGGTCGCCCGTAAGGGGCGAAACCCTAGAGTCCAGCCACCGCGACAACGGATATACACACAATTACAGCGTCACCCGCCGACGCGGAGCGTCGTTCAGAGCGTTACCACGCAGAGCGTGGGAACGATCACCAAGTCACCCGTTACCACGCAGAGCGTCGCACCAACCACAAAAAACTGGTGCGGTGTTCCAGGCACACCGCAAGCCTCCCAATCAAACCGTATCGACCTTCAACGAATGATCCCCCAACATCCCGTTGATGATCGACGCCGTGTCGTGCCCACTCGCCACCACTCCGCCGGCCCCAGGGGACACGCCGTAGTGCTGGGCAAGGTTGACCCCGGCCAGATCGATGGTTTGAGTGGCTGCTCCGCCCGCCACACTGCTCACGTCAATACTCGAAACCAGCGACGCGCCGCTCCCGCTCACACTGAAGTGAAGGAAATTCTCCAGCGAATTCGCGTCCCCATGCTCACCTTGCAACAGCTGCGACAGGTCGAGCTTGTCGATGCCGAAGTTGAAGTCGGTGATGGTGTCATGCCCGGTATTGCCTGCCTGATAGAGGAAGGTGTCATGCCCCGGCCCGCCCGTGAGGGTGTTGTTGCCAGGCCCGCCGATCAGGATATCGTCACCGGCGCCGCCATTGAGCACATCGTTGCCCAGCCCGCCGTTGAGGACGTTGTTCCCCGAATCCCCGGTCAGGTGATCGTTGTAGTTCGAACCGATCAGGTTCTGGATATTCACCAGCGTGTCGATCCCCGCCCCGCCCGTGTGCTGCGGCCCCAGTTCCGCGGTGCTCACGGTCACCCCTGCAGTGGCCAGCGAGTAGTTGGCGGTGTTGTTGCCAGCGCCGCCGTCGAGCAGGTCATTGCCCGGCCCGCTGAAGAGCATGTCATTGCCGTTGTCGCCGTACAGCTCGTTGTTGCCCGGGCCTGCCACCAGCACATCGTTGCCGTCGCCGCCATGCAGATGGCTGTCTGCCGCACCGACCAGCACATCGTCTCCTGTCGTGCCGAGCACCACATGGCCGTCCTGATGGACGATGTTCACCGCCGCCGTGCTGCTGCCGCCATGCGGGTCCGTCACGGTGTAGGTGCTGTGCACGTCAGGCGTGGTGTTGACCGCCGAGTAGTCGATCGACAGGCTCAGGTTGTAATGCTCCTTGACCCCGTGATCGGCCTCGTTGACCACGATCAGCCGGTACACGCCATCCTGCGTGGCGGTAAAGGTGCCGCCGTCGTTGATGCCGTGATAGGCGCCGTCTTCGAATTTCCAGGCCATGCCCAACACATCGTTGGTCAGGTTGTGATCGACGGTGACGGTTTCGCCCGCTTTCAGATGAACGCTATACAGGTCCTGCGCATTGGACGGCGCACCGTTGACCGCTCCCAGATAACCGCTGATGACCAGCAACGCCGTGGTCGCGGTGGTGTTGAAGAAGTCGCTGCGTTCCAGGTTCTTCAACTGGTTGCTGTCTTTGTTCTGGGTGCCGGTAAACTGGATGGTCTTCAGCGACCCTGCGCTGAAGTCGGCGCCCTTGGCGGTCCAGCCGGTGTTGAAGGTGGTCGGGGACGCTGTCAGCGCGCCGCCGTTACCCGGCACATCGTTGGCCGCCAGAGCAGCGCCCGGAATGACGATGCTCGACCCGCCCAGGTTGGTGATGACGTTGTCGGCCACCGCCATCGGCGCCTCGTACACAGGTGGCGGCACCACATGCACATTCAGGTTGGCCGAGGCCAGGTCGCCGTCGTTATCGCTGAGCACATAATGAATGTTCTCGGTGACCGGCTGGGTCACTCCAATGGCTGGCGTGAAGCTGTATTCACCGGTGCTCATGTTGACCACCAGCGTGCCGTGCTCGCCGGTGACCGTCAGGGTGTGGGTCTGGGCGTTGAACGCCCCGTGGTTGTCGCCGCCGCTGGCAGTGACCGAACCCTGCTGGTTGGCAGCCTTCGGATCGAAGGTGTAGGTGGTGCCGTCCAGGCTGACCGACTTGATGAAGCCCTGATCGGCGCCGAACGTGCCGCCTTCCAGCAGGCTGCCATGCACCCCGCCCTGCACCGTGCCGCTGAGCACCACGTTGAGTTGCCCAAGGTCGGTGACGATCACCGCGTTGCTGTTGCTGCCGGTGGCGCCGTTCCACGCGACAGGGTTCAGATAGGTACTGCTGACATCGGTGCCCACGCCGATGGCAAAGGCATTGATGTGGTGGCTGTCGAGGAAGGTGGTCCAGGCATGCTCCTCGTTCGCGTCGATGCCATCGCCGCGCGCCGGATTGGGCACGCGGTCAGGATCGGAGTGCTGCGGCGAAGTGGTCGGGTTGCCGTCTGAGAAGAAGTACGCAAGGTTCTGCCCGCCGGCAATCGCGCCCTTCTCGACGAACGCCTGTTGCGCGGCGGCGAGGGCAGCGTCGTAGTTGGTGCCGTTGCCTGCGGTCAGCGCGTTGACCATGGCCTTGGCCGTGGCGACGTCCACCCACTCGTTGCTGCCGATGTTTGCCTGGCTGTTGAAGGTCACCAGTTGCACGCGCACGTCGCCCAGCGCTTCGTACTTGTTCAGCAGCTCGATGATGGCCTGTTTCTCAAGGCCTAGGCGACTCAGGCCGTTCACCCCTGACGCCTCGTTCATGCTCGCCGAGTTGTCGACGATCAGCATCAGGTTGGTGTTGACCCCTTCACTGGTCACCGTCTTGTCGATGCACGCCGCCTTGGGCTGGTCATCGACAATGTTGACGACGATCTGCGCGCTCGAACTGTGCCCCTGGGAGTCGGTCACCGTGTAGGTGAAGGTGTCATGGGTGACGTTCGGCCCATCGTTGGCCGGCGGCGTGGTCTTCGGCGCTGAGGTCAGGGTGTAGGTGTAGCTGCCGTCGGCGTTCAGGTGCAGCACGCCGTACTGGCCTTGGGCGGTGCCGTTCTGCGCGCCGCCAAGGCTGTAGGTCAGCGCGCCATTGCCACCGTGCACCGAGTCGGCCACGGTGCCGGTCCCGGTTTCGGCGGTGGACCCTGGGTGGCTGCCGGTGACATTGCCCGGAGCCAGATCCTTGCCGTCCTTGTGGGTGTCCAGCGCGCTTTCCTTGACGGTGACATCGTGGTCGTCGCACGCCACCGGAGGGCAGCTCGTGACGTTGTGGAACACGTTGACCGTGACTGTGGTAGTGCTGGTGTCGCCGTCCGCGTCGCGGATGGTGTAGGTGAACACGTCCTGATGATCACCGGTGACACTGCCGTTGTTGTCGTTGGCCACGTAGGACGCCTGGCCATTGGCATCGACGATCAAGGTGCCATACGCGCCCTGGATGATCGTGCCCACGCCACCGGTCACTGGGGTGGAAGTATCGTTGCCTGCGCGCACGCCGACGATCAGCCCGCCTGCGCCAGGACCATCGGCACCGGCGGTGTCGTTGGCGAGGATGTTGCCGCTGGTCTCGCCGCCTTCCAGCACGTAGCCGATGTCCGGGTTGGCGTGGGGAACGTCATCGTTGACGTGCACGTTGATATTGCCGTCCGCCACGTCGCCGTTGCTGTCCACGGCGTGCACGGGGATCTGCTCGTTGTTGACGGTGCCGTTGCCCTGATTGTGGTTTTCTGCGCCGTTCAGGGTGTAGGTGTAGGTCACTTCGCCGGTGGTCGGGTTGTAGCTCACTACCGTGAAGGTGCTGCCCGATGGCAGGGTGGTCGATTGTGGCGAGGTGATCGGAACGCCGTTCTCGATCACGTAGACGCCGCCGATGTTCAGGGTCTGCAGGCCATCGGGCGCACCGATGTGGACGGTGCCCGTCTGGGTCAGGGCGTCGTGGTTCGGGTTCGAGCCGCCGGGCAGGTTGGCTTCGTCGACGGTGCAATCGCTGCCGCCGATGGTCACCCCGGCATTGTGGAACACATTGACCGTGACCGTGGTGGTGCTGGTGTCGCCGTCCGCGTCGCGGATGGTGTAGGTGAATACATCCTGGTGATCGCCGCTGGCGCCATTGTTGGGGTTGGCGACATAGGACGCCTGACCGTTGGCATCCACGATCAGGCTGCCGTAGAGGCCGGCGATGACAGTGCCCACACCGGTGGTCACTGGCGTGGTGGTATCCGCGCCTGCGCGCACACCGATGATCAGACCGCCCGCACCCGGACCGTCGGCACCTGCAGTGTCGTTGGCCAGTATGTTGCCGCTGGTCTCGCCGCCTTCCAGCACGTAGCCGATATCAGGGTTGGCATGGGGCACATCGTCGGTGACGTGCACATTGATGTTGCCGTCCGCCACGTCACCGATCCGGTCCACGGCGTGCACGGCAATCTGTTCGTCGTTGACGGTGCCGTTGCCCTGGTTGTGGTTTTCCGCGCCGTTCAGGGTGTAGCTGTAGGTCACTTCACCGGTGGTCGGGTTGTAGCTCAGCACGGTAAAGGTGCTGCCCGATGGCAAGGTGGTCGATTGCGGCTGGGTGATCGCCACGCCGTTCTCGATCACGTTGATGCCGCCGATGGTCAGGGTTTGCAGACTGTCGGTCGAGGTGATTTTCACCGTACCGGTCTGGGTCAGCGCTGCCGCGTTCGGGTCGCTGCCGTCTGGCAGGTTGGCTTCGTCGACGGTGCAATCGCTGCCGCCGATGGTCACCCCGGCATTGTGGAACACATTGACCGTGACCGTGGTGGTGCTGGTGTCGCCGTCCGCGTCGCGGATGGTGTAGGTGAATACATCCTGGTGATCGCCGCTGGCGCCATTGTTGGGGTTGGCGACGTAGGACGCCTGGCCGTTGGCATCCACGATCAGGCTGCCGTAGAGGCCGGCGATGACAGTGCCCACACCTGTGGTCACTGGCGTGGTGGTATCCGCGCCTGCGCGCACACCGATGATCAGACCGCCCGCACCCGGACCATCGGCACCGGCGGTGTCGTTGGCGAGGATATTGCCGCTGGTCTCGCCGCCTTCCAGCACGTAGCCGATATCAGGGTTGGCATGGGGCACATCGTCGGTGACGTGCACATTGATGTTGCCGTCCGCCACGTCACCGATCCGGTCCACGGCGTGCACGGCAATCTGTTCGTCGTTGACGGTGCCGTTGCCCTGGTTGTGGTTTTCCGCGCCGTTCAGGGTGTAGCTGTAGGTCACTTCACCGGTGGTCGGGTTGTAGCTCAGCACGGTAAAGGTGCTGCCCGATGGCAAGGTGGTCGATTGCGGCTGGGTGATCGCCACGCCGTTCTCGATCACGTTGATGCCGCCGATGGTCAGGGTTTGCAGACTGTCGGTCGAGGTGATTTTCACCGTACCGGTCTGGGTCAGCGCTGCCGCGTTCGGGTCGCTGCCGTCTGGCAGGTTGGCTTCATTGAGGGTGCAATCGCTGCCGCCGATGATCACGCCGTCATTGTGGAAGACATTGACCGTGACCGTGGTGGTGCTGGTGTCGCCGTCGGCATCGCGGATGGTATAGGTGAACACGTCCTGATGGTCGCCGGTCGCGCCATTATTCGGGTTGGCGACATAGGACGCCTGGCCGTTGGCATCGACGATCAGCGAGCCATACAAGCCTTGAATCACCGTGCCGACGCCGGTGGTGACCGGAGTGGAGGTATCAGCGCCTGCACGTATCCCGATAATCAGCCCGCCCGCACCGGGGCCATCGGCACCGGCCGTGTCGTTGGCCAGGATGTTGCCGCTGGTCTCCCCGCCTTCCAGCACGTAGCCGATGTCAGGATTGGCATGGGGCACGTCATCGTTGACGTGCACATTGATGTTGCCGTCGCCCACGTCGCCGTTGCTGTCCACGGCGTGCACGGCAATCTGTTCGTTGTTGACGGTGCCGTTGCCCTGATTGTGGTTTTCTGCGCCGTTCAGGGTATAGCTGTAGGTCACTTCACCGGTGGTCGGGTTGTAGCTCAGCACGGTAAAGGTGCTGCCCGACGGCAAGGTGGTCGATTGCGGCTGGGTGATCGCCACGCCGTTCTCGATCACGTTGATGCCGCCGATGGTCAGGGTTTGCAGCCCGTCCGGCGCAGTGATCTTCACGGTGCCGGTCTGGGTCAGGGCTGCCGCGTTCGGGTCGCTGCCGTCTGGCAAGTTGGCTTCATTGAGGGTGCAATCGCTGCCACCGATGCTCACGCCATCGTTGTGGAACACGTTGACCGTAACCGTGGTGGTGCTGGTGTCGCCGTCGGCGTCGCGGATGGTGTAGGTGAACACATCCTGGTGATCGCCGGTCGCGCCGCTGTTGGGGTTGGCGACATATGAAGCGTTACCGTTGGCATCGACGATCAACGAACCGTACAGGCCTTGAATGATGGTGCCTACCCCGGTGGTCACTGGCGTCGAGGTATCGCCTCCGGCACGCACACCGATGATCAGCCCGCCCGCACCCGGACCGTCGGCACCGGCCGTGTCGTTGGCCAGGATGTTGCCGCTGGTCTCCCCGCCTTCCAGCACGTAGCCGATATCCGGGTTGGCGTGGGGCACGTCATCGAGCACATGCACGTTGATGCTGCCGTCGGCCACATCGCCATCGCTGTCCACCGCATGCACGGGGATCTGTTCGTTGTTGATGGTGCCGTCGCCCTGGTTGTGGGTTTCAGGACCGTTGAGGGTATAGCTGTAGGTCACTTCGCCGGTGGCCGGGTTGTATCCCAGAATCGTCAGCGTGTTGCCCGATGGCAGGGTGATCGACTGCGGCCCGGTGATCGCCACGCCATTGGTCACCACGTTGATGCCGCCAATGCTCAGGGTCTGCAGGCCGTCGGCGGCAGTGACCTTGAGGGTGCCGGTCTGGGTCAGCGCGGCACTGTTGGGCGCGCTGCCGTTTTCGAAATTGGCTTCATTGAGGGTCACATCGCTGCTGCCCAGCGTCACGCCGTTGTCGATGACGGGAGGTGGCGGCTCGACCGGCGGAGGCTCGACTGGCGGTGGTTCAACGGGAGGCGGCGTGATGACGGGCGGCGGATTGCCGTTGTCGGAGCCGTTGACCAGCAGGCCCACTTCAGGCTCGGGGATGATGAAGGTGGAATTCAGACCGGCCGTCGGAAAGCCGATCACCGGATCCACATGCCCTGCGGTTTCGGTCAGCAGAACGAAGGTATGGCCGCCGCCCAGCGCAGTGGGCGAGCCGCCGGGGTTGGCATTGCCGGCAGCCGGGGCGTCGGTGACTTTGCTCGGGTCGGCGCCCGCCGCGATTGCCTTCTGCACCTGCTGCACGTCGGCCAGTTGCTGCTGGCTCGGCGCCACGGCATCGGGGGTGACGATAGGCGTGGCGTGATTGGCGAGGATCTCCGGCGTCAGCGCCATGCTGCTGTCCCGGCCCAGGGTCAGCTCACCGCCCTTGGCCAGCCTCACATCCACCGCGCCCGTTGGTCCGGTTTCCAGCGATTCGCCGGCGTAGACCCTGTCGCCTTCGATCACCAGACGCTTGGTGCCGTTGCTGGCCACCGCAAAAACGTCCCCGACTACCTGTTTCACCGTACCGATCAACCTGGCCATATCCACTCCCTAGCTACGCATACCGGATCAGAAAATGTTACGAATCCAACAAGAACTGTTCGAACGGCGTACATAAATGGCTTGGAGCCAGCATCAAACGACAAATTTATGTCGCTGAATTTTTTCAAGTTTTTTGCTCGAAAAACCACTTGATCGAACGCCGTCAAATTTCCGCTGAAACTCCCATAACAATCGTAAGATGCTTGTAAAACCTTGTTTACAGGCATTTCCCTGCAAGCAACCATCGCTTGAAACAGGCAAATGGCATAAGTTTTTTTTGGAATAAGGGTTATGAAAAAAACGTCTGAGCTTTTTGCAAACTTGTGTTTAGCTCTGATGTTACAAACCTGATACGGTCTTAGCCGAAGGAATCGTCGGTTTTTTGGCGAACTCGGCACGACAACAAAATCACGGAGAAGCTCATGCGCGACTTGACCCCGCTTTACAGTGCAGTTGTGTTGGCGGTCGCCTGCGCCCAGGCGCACGGCATGTCACTGAATCAGGCGATTCAGACCACCATCGACAATCACCCGGAAATTCACTCGAACGTGAACAACCGATTGTCTGCCGATGAGGACGTCAAGATCGCCAAGGGCGGTTACCTGCCCAGCGTTGACCTGGTGGCCGCCTATGGCCGTGAGCACACCGACAGCCCCACCACCCGGGCGTTCGGCAATCACAACGAAGAAACCCTGAACTACACCCAGTCCGAACTTCGCCTGCGCCAGATGCTGTTCGACGGTTTCAACACCAAGAACGAAGTCGGCCGCACCCAGGCGGTGGTCAACTCCCGCGCGTACTACCTGCGCGGCACATCGGAAGACCTCGCGCTGCGCGCCATCGAGGTGTACCTGGAAGTGCTCAAGCGCCGCGAGCTGCTGGACCTGGCCAAGAACAACCTGCAGGCGCACCTGCGCATCAACGACCAGATCGGCCTGCGCACCAACCGCGGCATCGGCAGCAACGCCGACAGCGATCAGTCCAAGGCCCGTCGCGCCCTGGCCGAGAACAACTTCTACACCGCCCAGGTCGATCTGGCAGACGCCGAGGCCAACTTCTTCAGCGCCGTGGGCAGGATGCCCGACGAACTGGAAGCGCCGCCCTCGATCAAGGGCGAAGTACCCACCAGCCTCAACGACGCCAAGCAGAGCATGCTGGTGAACAACTCCTTCCTGAAGTCGGCCCAGGCCGACATCAATGCCGCCGAGAAGCAGTACGAGATCGCCAAGTCGCCGTTCTATCCGCGCTTCGACGGTGAGCTGGCCGTTGGCGCGAACAACAACATCGCCGGCGAAGAAGGCCACGACAACGAATGGCGAGCGGCAGTGGTGATGAACTACAACCTGTTCAACGGCAATCGTGACAAGGCGCGCCTGAACTCCAACGCCTACAAGACCGGCCAGGCCATGGACATCCGCAACAACGCGCTGCGCATGCTCAACGAGAACCTGTCGCTGGCCTGGAATGCCATGAACAACGCCCGCACCCAGACCCCGATCGCCCGGGAATACGCCGAAACCACGACCAAGGTTCGCGCCGCGTATCAGGACCAGTTCGGCCTGGGCCAGCGCACCCTGCTCGACCTGCTGGACAGCGAAAACGAGCTCTACAACGCCGCCCGCCGCTACACCGAGCTGCGCTACACCGAGGAATATTCGATGTACCGCGTGCTGGCCACCGAGGGCGAGCTGCTGAACAAGGCGCGTGTCGTCTTGCCGACTGCCGCAGTCGCCCTGACCGAGGTCAAGAGCGATGCGCGGCTGCCGGACCTGAAATAGATCAACCTGAAGTAGACCGACTTGAAGCCGCCCGACTTGAAGTAACGTAGTAGCGCGTGAGCGCGGGAGAAGTCTGTGACCAGCATGGAACTGCCCCACATAGAACCATCGCAACCGTTCGACCCACGTTCGAATTTCGACGACCCGCTGCTCGATGGCCTGCTCATCCTGTGCCGGCTTCACGACTGCAACGCCAGCCGCACCAGCCTCAGCGCTGGCCTGCCGCTGGCACAGCAGGCACTGACCGTCGATCTTCTGCCCCGCGCCGCTGCCCGCGCAGGGCTCCAGGGCCGCGTCCTGCGCCGCAAGCTCGACGCCATCGACCGCCTCAACCTGCCCGTCCTGCTGTTGCTCAAGGGCAACCGTTGCGCGGTGTTGCTGCGCTGGGAAGAAGACGGCCGCGCGCTGATCCTCCCAAGCGAAGCCGACGGCGGCGAACAGCGCGTCACCCGAGAAGAACTGGACGCGCTCTACACCGGTCAGGCGCTGTTCGCCCGCCCCCGCCACGAACTGGAAAACCTGCGCACGCCGCTGGTGCCGCGGGTAAACGCGTGGTTTCGCGACACCCTCAAGCTGTCGCGCTGGCTGTACAGCGACGCGATCCTGGCAAGCCTGATGATCAACCTGCTGGGGCTGATGGTGCCGCTGTTCGTGATGCAGACCTACGACCGCGTGGTGCCCAACCAGGCCACCTCGACGCTGTGGGTACTGGCCATCGGGCTGCTGATCGGCACCGGTTTCGAGCTGACACTGCGCCTGGTGCGCGCGCACCTGCTGGATCAGGCCGGGAAGAAGACCGACGTGATCCTCTCCGCGACCCTGTTCGAACGCATCACCGGTATGTCGATGAAAGCCCGCCCGGCCTCCATCGGCGGCTTCGCCCAGAGTATTCATGACTTCCAGGGGCTGCGGGAGTTTCTCACCGCCGTGACCCTGACCAGCATCATCGACCTGCCCTTCGCCGTGTTGATGCTGGCGGTGATCGGCCTGCTCGGTGGCTGGCTGGTGGTGATTCCTCTGGTGGCCTTCCCGGTGACCATCCTCTTCGCCTGGATCATCCAGATGCGCCTGCGCGACACCGTCGAGCGCAGCCTGGCGCTGGGCGCCGAACGCCAGGCGTTGCTGGTGGAAACACTGGGCGGGCTGGAAACCCTCAAGGCCTGCGGCGCCGAAAGCGAGCGCCAGCACAAATGGGAATCGACCCACGGCGCCCTGACCCGCCTGGACAGCCATGCCCGCGATCTCTCAGCCCTGGCCAGCAACGGCACGCTGTTCATCCAGCAGTTTTCGGGCATGGCGACCATCGTGGCCGGGGTCTACATCATCATCGCCGGCAACCTGAGCGTCGGCGCACTGGTGGCCAGCTACATGCTTGGCAGCCGCGTGCTCGCCCCGCTCGGGCAGATCGCCGGGCTGATCACGCGCTATCAGCAGGCGCAGGTCACCATGAAAAGCACCGACGCGCTCATGGCCCTGCCCCAGGAACGCGAGCCCGGCAAGCACCCGCTGCAACACACCCAGCTCAAGGGCGCCATCGATGTGGTCAAGGCCACCTTCGCCTATGGCGGCAGCGGCACTGCGGCGGCGCTGAACGAGGTCAGTATCAGCGTCAAACCCGGCGAGCGGATCGGCATCATCGGTCGCAGCGGCTCGGGCAAAAGCACACTGGCGCGTTTGATGATGGGCTTCTATACACCCGACGATGGGCAACTGTTGCTCGACGGCCTGGACCTGCGTCAGGTGGATGTCGCCGACCTGCGCCAGCAAGTGGGCTACGTCGCCCATGACCTGCCGTTGCTGGCGGGCAGTCTGCGCGACAACCTGACCCTGGGCGCACGCTACGTCACCGACGCAAGGATGCTGGAAGTGGCCGAGTTGACCGGCGTCACCGAGCTTGCGCGCAATCACCCGCTGGGCTTCGACCGGCCGGTGGGCGAGCGCGGGCAACTGCTCTCCGGTGGCCAGCGCCAGGCGGTGCTGCTGGCCCGGGCGCTGCTGCTCGATCCACCGATCATGCTGCTGGACGAACCCACCAGCCACATGGACAACAGCAGCGAAGACCTGCTGCGCCAGAAACTGCTGGGCCTGATGCAAGGCAAGACCCTGCTGCTGGTCACCCATCGCATGTCGATGCTCAGCCTGGTCGAGCGGCTGGTGGTGCTGGACAACGGCAAGGTGGTCGCCGATGGTCCGAAGGAGCTTGTCGTCGAGGCACTGCGCAAGGGCCGTGTCGGCCCGGCCACGGTTTAAGGAGCGTTCATCATGTCATCCGCTCAAAGCTATTTTCATCCGGGCCGCCAGGTCGATACCGAGTTCATGCCGGAAGTCGCCGGCGTCGCCGCGCAGGACTCGTCACGGGGTTCGCGGATCACGGTGTGGATCGCCGCTGCGCTGATCGTCAGCGCTCTGGTGTGGGCCAAATTCGCCGTGCTGCAGGAAGTCACCATGGGCGAAGGCAAGGCGATTCCGTCGAGCAAGGTTCAGGTGATCCAGAACCTGGAAGGCGGCATCGTCACTGAAATCTTCGTGCGTGAAGGGCAGATCGTGAACAAGGGCGACACCCTGCTGCGCCTGGACGACACGCGATTCCTGTCGAACAAGGGCGAGAGCGAGGTCGACAAATACACACTGATGGCCCAGGTCGACAGGCTGTCTGCCGAGTCCGAAGGCCGACCGTTCAAGCCGTCCGCCGAGGTGCTGGCCAAGGCGCCGCAGGTGGCCGCCGATGAGCAGTCGCTGTACGACTCGCGCCAGCGTCGCCTGGCCAGCGAGCAGCGCACCTTGCAGGAACAACTGCGGCAGAAAACCCAGGAAGTCGCCGAGTTTCGCTCCAAGCAGGATCAGTACCGCAACCAGCTGGGTTTCATTCAGCAGGAGCTGAGCATGTCGGCGCCGCTGGTCAACAGCGGTGCGGTGTCGCCGGTGGAAATCATCCGGCTCAAGGGCAAGGCGTCCGAGGCGCGTGGGCAGATGGACGCGACATCATTGGCGATTCCGAGGGCGGAAGCGGCGATCAACGAGATCAAGAGCAAGATCCAGGAATCCCTGGACAGCTTCCGCTCCGATGCCACCAAGGATTTGAACGACAAGCGTGCAGACCTGGCAAAAGCCAGCGCCACCAGCATCGCCATCGACGACCGCGTGACGCGTACCACGGTGACCTCGCCGGTCAAGGGGATCGTCAAGACGCTGAAGGTCAATACCATCGGCGGCGTGGTTCAGCCGGGCAGCGACATGGTGGAAATCGTCCCGCTGGAGGACAACCTGCTGATCGAAGCCAAGGTCCGGCCGCAAGATGTGGCCTTCCTGCATCCGGGCCAGAAAGCCATGGTCAAGTTCAGCGCCTATGACTACACCATCTATGGCGGTCTGCCGGCCAAGCTGGAACTGATCGGCGCCGACACCACCACCGACGACAAGGGCAACACCTTCTACCTGATCCAGGTCCGCACCGACCGCAACCATCTGGGCAGTGATGAAAAGCCGCTACTGATCATCCCCGGCATGGTCGCCACCGTCGACATCATCACCGGCGAAAAAAGCGTGATGGATTACCTGCTCAAACCCGTGCTCAAGGCCCGGACCGAAGCGTTGCGCGAAAGGTAGGATCATCGGACCCGCAGGAGTGAGCTTGCCCGCGAATGGCCGGTACATCCGATGGAGATGTCCCGGACGCACCACCGCCGTCGCGGGCAAGCGCGCTCCGACAATGATGCGGTGAGTCCCGATTTTCCGGCATCCCCGGAACCCGTAGGAGCGCGCTTGCCCGCGAATGGCCGGTACATTCGATGCAGATGTGCCGGATGCACCACCGCCGTCGCGGGCAAGCGCGCTCCTACAATGATGCGGTGAGTCCCGATTTTTCAGCATCCCCGGAACCCGTAGGAGCGCGCTTGCCCGCGAATGGCCGGTACATCCGATGCAGATGTGCCGGACGCACCTCCGCCGTCGCGAGCAAGCGCGCTCCTACAGATGCGAACCCAGTCCCGTAGCAGCACGGCTTGCCGGCGGGGGCGGACTTGAGATCGCTCCCGCCGGCAAGCCGTGCTGCTACGGGAGCAGGCGCAAGAAGACACGGAGCGTCAGGAGGATCATTATTTCTTGTCAGCCTTCTTGAACGCCGCCTCCAGTGCCTCATTGATCGTGCGCAGCACCTTGACCCTTGCCCAGCGCTTGTCATTGGCTTCCACCAAGGTCCAGGGGGCGATTTCGGTGCTGGTGCGGTCCACCATATCACCCACCGCTTCACGGTACTGCGGCCACTTGCTGCGGTTGCGCCAGTCGTCCTCAGTAATCTTGTGACGCTTGAAGGGGATCTTCTCCCGGGCCTTGAAGCGCTCAAGCTGAGTCTTGTCATCAATGGCCAGCCAGAACTTGACCACCACGATCCCGGCGTCAGTCAGCTGCTCCTCGAAATCGTTGATCTCACTGTAGGCCCGCAGCCAGTCCGCCTCAGAGCAGAACCCCTCGACCCGCTCCACCAGCACCCGCCCATACCAGGACCGGTCAAACACCGTGAACTTGCCCCGCGCCGGAATCTGCCGCCAGAAGCGCCACAGATAAGGCTGCGCCCGCTCATCCTCGCTGGGCGCGGCAATCGGCACGATGTGGTACTGACGCGGATCGAGCGCTCCGGCCAGCCGCTTGATCGCCCCACCCTTGCCTGCCGCATCGTTACCTTCGAACACCGCGACCAACGAATGCCTGCGCATGCGCTTGTCACGCATCAGCCCGGACAGCCGAGCCTGTTCAGCGATCAACTGCTGTTCATAGTCGTCCTTTTCCAGCGCCAGGGTCATGTCCAGATTGTCCAGCAGGCTCAACTCGTCGGTGTTGCTGGGCAACGGCCCGAGGTTGACCAGGTTGGTGTTGCCTTCCGGGGTCTTGAGCGCATTCTGCAGACCTTCCAGCAGTAGCCGCCCGACGGTCAGGCTACGGTAATGGGGGTCCACGCCTTCGATCACATGCCAGGGCGCATAGTCGCGGCTGGTGCGGCGCAGCACCCGCTCGCCGAAGCGCACGAACTTGTCGTAGGTCTTGGACTGCTGCCAGTCCAGCGGGCTGATGCGCCAACTGTGCAGCGGGTCGTCCTTGAGGGTCTTGAGGCGTTTGCGCATCTGCCGCTTGGACAGGTGAAACCAGAACTTGAAGATCACTGCGCCTTCGTCGACCAGCATTTTCTCCAGACGCTCGGCACCATTGATCGCCTGATCCAGCACCGGGTCCTTGAAGCGCTTGTGCACGCGCCCCTGAATCATCTGGCTGTACCAGTTGCCAAAGAAGATCCCGATTCGCCCCTTGGGCGGCAGCTGGCGCCAGTAGCGCCAGGCCGGCGGATGAGCCAGCTCTTCGTCGGTCTGCTGGTCGAAGGTGCGCACTTCGATGAAGCGCGGGTCCATCCAGTCGTTGAGCAGCTTGACGGTTTCGCCCTTGCCCGCGCCCTCGATGCCGTTGATCAGCACGATGATCTGGCGCTTGCCCTGCTCGTGCAGTTCGTATTGCGCCTCAAGCAAGGCCTCGCGCAAGGCGGGCACTGCGGCGTGGTAGGTGTCGTCGTCGATGGTGTGGCCGATTTCAGCGGATTCGAACATGTACAACTCCCTGGGTCGGATCGCTCAAGATTAGCGGATCGAGCGAGTCAGTGAGGGCTATGACCGCGAAACCGTGTCAGGGGTCAATCCGGGTTGCGCAAGATTGGCCCAAGGCTGGGTTAATATAGCGGCCTTGCTCCCGCCTAAGCCTGACCATGACCACTATCCAGCACGCCCAGATCGACTGGGACGAACGCGGCAACCCGCACTCGCGGGCCTTTGCCGACGTGTACTTTTCCACCGAGTCGGGCCTGGACGAAACACGCCATGTGTTCCTGACCCAGAACCAGTTGCACGAGCGCTTCACGGCGCTGCCTGCCGACGGGCGCCTGGTGATCGGCGAAACCGGTTTTGGCACCGGGCTCAATTTCCTCTGCGCCTGGCAATTGTTCGAAGCCTGCGCGACACCGGGCGCGAGGCTGCAATTCGTCAGCGTCGAGAAATTCCCCCTCAGCCGGGCCGACCTGGAACGCGCACTGACGCTGTGGCCGGAGCTGAAGACGTTCGCCGATCATCTGCTGGCGCAATACGTGGCGATCCACGAAGGCTTTCAGCGCCTGGTGTTCGATGGCGGACGGGTGATGCTGACGCTGTTGATCGGCGACGCGCTTGAAATGTTGCCGCAGCTGGGCGGGCCCATCGACGCATGGTTTCTCGACGGTTTCGCGCCTGCAAAAAATCCGGAAATGTGGACCCCGGAACTGTTCGCAGAACTGGCACGCCTGGCTGCGCCGGGTTCGACCATCGGCACCTTCACCAGCACCGGCTGGGTGCGGCGCGCGCTGAATGCGGCGGGCTTCAAGATGAAACGGGTGCCGGGGATCGGCCATAAATGGGAAGTGCTCAGGGGCAGTTTCATCGGCTGGCCCGAGGATGTTCCGCTGGCGACGCCCAAGCCCTGGTTCGCTCGCCCCACACCTGTGAGCGGCGAGCGCAAGGCGCTGGTGATCGGCGCCGGGCTTGCCGGTTGTGCGACGGCATCGAGCCTGGCAGCGCGGGGCTGGAAGGTCAGCCTGCTGGAGCGCCACGGGGATCTGGCGCAAGAAGCCTCGGGCAATCCTCAAGGTGTGCTCTACCTGAAGCTGTCGGCCCATGGCACGGCTCTTTCGCAGCTGATACTTAGCGGTTTCGGCCACACCCGGCGCCTGCTCGAACGCCTTGAACGCGGTGTGGACTGGGATAGCTGTGGCGTGTTGCAACTGGCCTTCGACGACAAGGAAGGCGAGCGTCAGGCGCAACTGGGGGCTGCGTTTTCCAGCGACCTGCTGCAGGTGCTGGGCAAGGATGAAGCCGAGACGAAAGCCGGAATCACGCTGAACAGCGGCGGCCTGTTTTATCCACAAGGGGGCTGGGTCCACCCACCCGCGCTGTGCCGTCATCAGGCCAGCGATCCAGACATTCAGTTGTTGACCCACCGTGACGTGGTCGAGCTGCGCCGTGAGGGCGATCTGTGGCAGGCATTCGACGGCGAACGGCTGCTGGACTCGGCGCCGGTGGTGGTGCTCGCCGGTGCCGCGGAGATCAAGCGTTTCCCGGCCAGCGAAGGCTTGCCGCTCAAGCGCATCCGCGGGCAGATCACGTGCCTGGCGCAGACGCCGGCCAGCACATCGTTGAGCACGGTGGTGTGTGCCGAGGGCTACGTCGCGCCGGGGCGGCTGGGTGAGCATACGCTGGGGGCCAGTTTCGATTTCAAGAGCGATGACCTGACGCCGACCACCGCCGAGCACCTGGGCAACCTTGAGTTGCTGCGGGAAATCTCGCCAGACCTGAGCCAGCGTCTGCAGGCTGATACCTTGCCCGCCGAGCAACTTGAAGGGCGCGCGGCGTTTCGTTGCACCAGCCCGGATTACTTGCCCATCGTCGGGCCGCTGGCCGACCGGGCGGCCTTTCTGGAAGCCTATGCGGTGTTGCGCAAGGACGCCCGGCAGGTGCCGGACACCCCATGCCCCTGGCTTGACGGGCTGTATGTGAACAGCGGACATGGGTCACGTGGGCTGATTACCGCGCCGCTGTCGGGCGAACTGATTGCTGCCTGGCTCGACAACGAACCCCTGCCCCTGCCCCGCAGCGTCGCAGAGGCGTGTCACCCGAACCGGTTTGTGTTGCGCAGTCTGATTCGCGGCAAGTGATTGATTCAGCCCGAAGGGCGTAGGAGCGCGCTTGCCCCGCGATTGCGGTGGGTCATCGACGGATGGGGTGTCTGACACGACGCCGTCGCGGGCAAGCGCGCTCCTACAATCATGCGGTGAATCCCGATTTTTCGGCACCCCTGGAACCGTAGGAGCGCGCTTGCCCGCGAATGGCCGGTACATTCGATGGAGATGTGTCGGATGTACCGCCGCCCCCGCCGGCAAGCCGTGCTGCTACGGGTGGGGGGACGCGGCAGGTGCAGAACAGAGGCCTGCCCGGTATGCTCCTCGTACCCTTCTGTCAGGTGCATGTCGATGCTGCAAGTCCAAGGCGTGTTCAAGAGCTATGCCACGGCCCAGGGCCCGCTGGCGGTATTGCAGGGGGTGGATTTGCAATTGGGCCAGGGCGAAAGCCTGGCGCTGATGGGCGAGTCCGGCAGCGGCAAGAGCACCCTGTTGCATCTGGTGGCCGGCCTGGACCAAGTCGATCAGGGCAGCATCGACATCGCCGGCCACAGGCTGGACCAGATGAACGAGCCGCAACTGGCCAACTGGCGGCGCACGGAAATCGGCCTGGTGTTCCAGCAGTTCAACCTGATCGGCAGCCTCAAGGTCGAGGACAACCTGGCCTTTCAGGCGCGCCTGGCCGGGCGTTTCGATCCCCATTGGCAAGCCGAGCTGACCGAGCGTCTGGGCCTGGGTGCCCTGCTCAAGCGCTACCCCGAACAACTCTCCGGCGGCCAGCAACAACGCGTCGCCATTGGCCGCGCCCTCGCGTCGCGCCCCGGCCTGTTGCTGGCGGACGAACCCACCGGCAACCTCGACGAAAACACCAGCGACGAAGTCCTGCAACTGCTGATGGACCTGCTCGCCGATACCCCCACCAGCCTCTTGATGGTGACTCACAGCCCGCGTATCGCAGCGCGCCTGCATCGCCAGACCGTGCTGCATCTCGGCCGTCTGGCCGGCGAAGGCGGCGCCTGATGCCGGTATTCTTCTGGACACTCAAGGCGCTGCTCAGCCACTGGCGACGCCATCCGGTGCAGTTCTTCAGCGTGCTGACCGGGCTGTGGCTGGCCACCAGCCTGCTGACCGGCGTGCAGGCGCTCAACAGTCAGGCCCAGGAAAGCTATTCCCGTGCCGCGCAACTGATTGGCGGCGAGCCACAAAAGATTCTGGTGGCGCCCAACGGCGCGAACTTCTCCCAGGAGCTGTTCGTCACCCTGCGCCGCGATGGCTGGCCGGTATCGCCGGCGCTGCGCGGGCGGGTCACGCTCAAGGACTTGCCCGACCAGCGCCTGACCGTGCTGGGCATCGAACCGGTGTCGCTGCCCGTCAACACCGCGCTGGCGGGACAATCGCTGGACACCGAGCAGATCGTCGACTTCTTCACCCCGCCGGGCAGCACCTGGATTTCCCCGCAGACCATGCAGGCGCTGGGGCTGCACGAAGGCGAGCGCCCTGTCAGCGAGAACGGGCAGATCCTGCCGCCCTTGCGGGCCCAGGCCGACATGGCGCCGGGGCTGTTGATGATGGACATCGGTTTCGCCCAGCAACTGCTCAACCAGCCGGGGCAGATTTCCCGGCTGATCCTGCCCAGGGATTTCGCCGACAGCAGCCCCGAGCTGCCCGACGGGATCAAAGGCGAACTGGTGATGCGCAAGAGCGGCGAAGACAACGACCTGGGTCGCCTCACCGAAAGCTTCCACCTGAATCTGGACGCCCTGGGCTTCTTGTCGTTCGTGGTCGGGCTGTTCATCGTGCATGCGGCAATTGGCCTGGCCCTGGAACAGCGCCGTGGCCTGCTGCGCAATCTGCGGGCTTGCGGGGTCAGTGCACGAGGGCTGATCGGCAGCCTGGTGATCGAACTGGGCGTGCTGGCCCTGCTCGGCGGCATTGCCGGGGTCATCAGCGGTTACTGGTTGGCCAGCGTGCTGCTGCCGGACGTCGCCGCCAGCCTGCGCGGGCTGTATGGCGCCGAAGTGGCCGGGCACCTCAACCTCAGCATCTGGTGGTGGCTGAGCGGGCTGGGGGTCAGCCTGCTGGGGGCGTTTCTCGCCGGTGCCAGCAGCCTGTTGCGCGCGGCGCGCCTGCCGTTGCTGGCCTTGGCCAACGCCCAGGCCTGGCAGGACACCCACGCCCGCTGGCTCAAGCGCCAGGGCTGGATTGCCGCCATCGCCGCGCTGATCGCCATTCTGGCTGCGGTATTCGGCAACAGCCTGGCGCTAGGTTTCGTCCTGATGGCCAGCCTGTTGCTGAGTGCGGCGCTGGGGTTGCCGGTGTTGCTCAATGCCCTGCTCAACGTCTTGCTGGGCAAAAGCCGCTCGGTGCTCGGCCAGTGGTTCCTCGCCGACTGCCGGCAACAACTGCCCGCCCTGAGTCTGGCGTTGATGGCGCTGCTGCTGGCGATGGCCGCCAACATCGGTGCGGGCAGCATGACCGCAGGTTTTCGCCAGACCTTCAATCACTGGCTGGAACAACGCCTGAGCGCCGAGCTGTACATCAATCCGCAGAACGCCGCCCAGGCAGCACCCTTGCAGAAATGGCTGAGCGAGCAACCGCTGACTTCCGCCGTGTTGCCCAACTGGCAGGTGTCGCTGCAACTGCACGGCTGGCCTGCCGAGCTGTACGGCATCATCGATAACCCGCACTACCGGCAACACTGGCCGTTGCTGGAAGCGGCGGGCGACGATCCCTGGGGGCAACTGGCCAAGGACGACACCCTGATGCTCAGCGAACAGTTGGCCCGGCGGCTCAACGTCGGCGTCGGCGACGAGGTCACGCTGCCCGCCCCCGAAGGCGGATGGCAGCTGCGTGTGGTCGGTATCTATGCCGACTACGGCAACCCCAAGGGCCACATTCTGGTCAACTCGGACCACCTGCTCGAACACTGGCCGAACCTGGCACCCAATCGCTTCAACCTGCGCATTGACCCTCGCGCCATCCCGCAATTGCTGCGGGTGCTGCACAACAAATTCACCATCGACGACAACCGCATCGTCGACCAGATCCAGCTCAAGGCCTGGTCGCGCCAGGTGTTCGAACGCACCTTCGCCGCCACTGCCGCCCTCAACAGCCTGACGCTGATGGTGGCCGGTGTGGCGCTGTTCATCAGCCTGCTGACCCAGAGCCAGAGCCGTCTGGGACAACTGGCGCCGCTGTGGGCGCTGGGCGTGACGCGCCGGCAACTGATGCTGCTCAACCTGGCGCAAACCTGGCTGCTGGCGGTTCTGACCCTGGTGCTGGCGATTCCGCTGGGGCTGTTGCTGGCGTGGTGCCTGGATGCAGTGATCAACGTGCAGGCCTTCGGCTGGCGCCTGCCGTGGCAGATCTTCCCGATGCAGCTGCTGCGCCTGATGCTCTTGGCGATGCTTGCCACCCTGCTGGCGTCAGCCTGGCCGCTGTATCGCCTGTACCGCACCCGCCCTGCCGATTTGCTGAGGACCTTCGCCAATGAAACCTAAGGCGATTGCCCTGCTGATGGCAGTACTGCTGTTGGGCGGCTGCGATGACAAGCCCGAAGAAGAGAAAGGCTTCGCTGGCCTCGCCGACGATGCCGCCAGCTACGCGCAGGTGACGCCGGACAAGCGCTGGTCGTTCCCGGAGGATCACGGCCCGCACAACGATTTTCGCATCGAGTGGTGGTACATCACCGCCAACCTGACAAACGCCGACGGCGAGTCATTCGGTGTGCAGTGGACGCTGTTCCGCAACGCTTTGCCCCGCTCGGCCAACGTTGAAAGCAGCGACCAGGGCTGGAGCAACCGCAACCTGTGGATGGGCCACGCAGCAGTGACCTCCAGCGACGAGCACTACGCCGCCGAACGCTACGCCCGAGGCGGCGTTGGCCAGGCGGGCGTCACCTTTGCGCCGTTTTCGGCGTGGATCGACAACTGGACGCTGAGCAGCCAATCGACCACTGACGATCCACTGGCGAGCATGCAATTGACCGCGCAGGATCCGAAGTTCGCCTACAACCTGCACCTCACCGCCAGCAAGCCGCTGGTGCTGCAAGGCAAGCAGGGCTTCAGCCAGAAGTCCGAGCAGGGCCAGGCGTCGTATTACTACAGCCAGCCATTCTTTCAGGCCGAGGGCAGCATCGAGATCGACGGCAAGGCTTATCAAGTGTCAGGCCCGGCATGGCTGGACCGGGAATGGAGCAGCCAGCCGCTGACCGAAAACCAGACCGGCTGGGACTGGTTCTCCCTGCACCTCAATGACGGCTCGGAGTTGATGCTCTACCGCATGCGGCAAAAAGAAGGCGCGCCGTACCTGACCGGCACTTGGATCGGTGCCGATGGCAGCACGCAGTTGCTCAAGGCGGGCGACATAGAACTTGAGCCCCAGGACACCACCGACGTCGATGGCCGCGACATGCCCACACAATGGTCGGTGAAGATCCCGGCCAAAGGTCTGGATATCTCGGTCGAAGCGCTCAACACACAGGCGTGGATGGATTTGCAGATTCCCTACTGGGAAGGCCCGGTGACCGTCAGCGGCAGCCAGAAAGGCGTGGGGTATCTGGAAATGACGGGGTATTGAACCTCGCGCCCTTGGTTTTGTAGGAGCGCGCTTGCCCGCGACAGCGTCGGATCAGCCGACATTTGCATCGCAGACATACCGATGTCGCGGGCAAGCGCGCTCCTGCAGAGATCAGATGTGCGCACCCGCTTATAACCGATCGTTCTAAAACTCTCACAATCCTCACCGGTCAGTCTTAGGGTAGCCGGACTTCCCCGGCCACGTTCCCCAACGGAAAACCGGTAAGGACTTATGTGCGGATTAGCTGGAGAGTTACGTTTCGACAACCAACCTGCGGACCTCGCCGCAGTAGAACGCATCACCCATCACCTGGCGCCTCGCGGGCCGGATGCGTGGGGGTTTCATAGCCAGGGGCCGATTGCCCTGGGCCATCGCCGCCTGAAAATCATGGACCTGTCCGACGGCTCGGCGCAGCCGATGATCGACAGCCATCTGGGCCTTTCCCTGGCCTTCAACGGCGCGATCTACAACTTTCCCGAACTGCGTGCCGAACTGGAAAACATGGGCTATCAATTCCATTCCGGTGGCGACACCGAAGTGCTGCTCAAGGGTTATCACGCCTGGGGCGCCGACATGCTGCCCAAGCTCAACGGCATGTTTGCCTTCGCCATCTGGGAGCGCGACAACAATAGCCTGTTCATCGCCCGCGACCGCCTGGGCGTCAAACCTCTGTACCTGTCGCTCACCGACAAGCGCCTGCGTTTCGCTTCGGCCCTGCCTGCCTTGCTCAAAGGCGGCGACATCAGTCCGATGCTCGATCCGGTGGCGTTGAACCACTACCTGAACTTCCATGCCGTGGTCCCTGCCCCGCGCACCTTGCTGGCCGGCGTCGAAAAAATTCCGCCCGCCACCTGGATGCGTGTGAGTGCCGGGGGCAAGGTCGAGCAGAAAACCTGGTGGACCCTGCCCTACGGCCCTCACACCGATGAAGCCAACCTGACCCTGGAAGACTGGCGCGACCGTGTGCTCGACAGCACCCGTGAAGCGGTGGCGATTCGCCAACGGGCGGCGGTGGATGTGGGCGTGCTGCTGTCCGGCGGCGTCGATTCGAGCATGCTCGTCGGCCTCCTGCGTGAAGTCGGCGTGAAAGACCTGTCGACCTTCTCCATCGGCTTTCAGGATGCAGGCGGCGAGCGCGGCGACGAGTTCCAGTATTCGGACCTGATCGCCAAACATTACGGCACCCATCACCATCAGTTGCGCATCAAGGAAAGCGAGATCATCGAGCAGTTGCCTGCGGCGTTCCGCGCCATGAGCGAGCCGATGGTCAGCCACGACTGCATCGCCTTCTATCTGCTGTCCCGCGAAGTCGCCAAGCACTGCAAGGTGGTGCAGAGCGGCCAGGGTGCGGACGAACTGTTCGCCGGTTACCACTGGTACCCGCAGGTGGACGGCGCGAGCGACCCGTACGCGGCCTATCGCGACGCCTTCTTCGACCGCAGCTACGACGAATACGCGAAGACCGTCGCGCCGCAATGGCTGACCGCCAATGATGCGGCCGGTGATTTTGTCCGCGAACACTTCGCCATGCCGGGTGCGGACGCTGGAGTGGACAAGGCGCTGCGCCTGGACAGCACGGTGATGCTGGTGGACGACCCGGTCAAGCGCGTCGACAACATGACCATGGCCTGGGGCCTGGAAGCGCGCACGCCGTTTCTGGACTATCGCCTGGTCGAACTGTCGGCCCGTGTTCCGGCGCGCTTCAAGCTGCCTGACGGCGGCAAGCAGGTGCTCAAGGAAGCGGCGCGCCTGGTGATCCCGTCCGAGGTCATCGACCGCAAGAAAGGCTATTTCCCGGTGCCGGGCCTCAAGCACCTTGAGGGCGACACGCTGAACTGGGTGCGTGACCTGCTGCTGGACCCCAGCCAGGATCGCGGCCTGTTCAACCCGACCATGCTCGACACCCTGCTGACCAACCCCGACGGTCAATTGACCCCATTGCGCGGCTCCAAGCTGTGGCAACTCGCGGCCCTGAACCTGTGGCTCAGTGAACAAGGACTGTGATTGATGAAAGCCAATGCTTCGAGCTTCAACCAGCGCTTGCTGCGCGGGCAGGCGCCGTCTTATGAGCGCCTGCAGGCGCGCTTTGCCGAAGACGGCAGCACGCCGGACGCCGAGCCCCTGGCCCTGCACTGCGGCTGGGGCCGGCTGCTGATCGGCCACACCTACTCCGACCCTGCGACACTGGCCAACGAACTGCTCAACGAGAAGCCCGGCGAGCGAGACATCGCGCTGTACGTGGCGATGCCGCAACAGGTGCTGGCGCAATCGCCGCAGCAGCTGTTCCTCGACCCGTCCGACACCCTGCGCCTGTGGTTCAGCGACTATCGTCCGTCGCAGCGAGTGTTTCGCGGCTTTCGGATTCGCCGCGCCCAGAGCCAGGAAGACTGGACCGCCATCAATAACCTGTACATCGCCCGTGGCATGCTGCCCATCGACCCGACCCTGCTGACCCCGCGCCATCAGGGTGGCCCGGTGTACTGGATCGCCGAGGACGAAACCAGTAACGCGGTGATCGGCAGCGTCATGGGCCTCAATCACCAGAAGGCCTTCAACGATCCGGAAAACGGCAGCAGCCTCTGGTGCCTGGCGGTCGATCCGCAATGCACCCGCCCCGGCGTGGGCGAAGTGCTGGTGCGGCACCTGATCGAGCACTTCCAAAGCCGCGGCCTTGCGTATCTCGACCTCTCGGTGCTGCACGACAACCAGCAGGCCAAGAACCTCTACGGCAAGCTGGGTTTTCGCAACCTGCCGACCTTCGCCATCAAGCGCAAGAACGGCATCAACGAAAAGCTGTTTCTCGGCCCGGGCCCGCAGGCGGACTTCAATCCCTATGCGCGGATCATCGTCGAGGAGGCCCATCGTCGCGGCATCGATGTGCAGGTGGACGACGCAGAAGCCGGCCTGTTCACCCTGATCCATGGAGGGCGACGCATTCGTTGCCGCGAGTCGCTGAGCGACCTGACCACCGCCGTGAGCATGACCCTGTGCCAGGACAAGCGCCTGACCCACAAGGCCCTCAAAGCCGCCGGCTTGCAATTGCCGGTGCAGCAACTGGCGGGCAATGCCGACGACAACCTGGGTTTTCTCGACGAGCACGAACGCATCGTGGTCAAGCCGGTGGACGGCGAGCAGGGCCAGGGCGTGGCGGTGGACCTGCGCACCATTGAAGACGTGCAAGACGCCGTCGAGCGTGCGCGGCAGTTCGATTCACGGGTGTTGCTGGAAAGCTTTCATGAAGGGCTGGATTTGCGCATCGTCGTCATCGGCTTTGACGTGGTGGCCGCTGCCATTCGCCGCCCTGCCGAGATCATGGGCGACGGGCGCCACACCATCGGCCAGTTGATCGAAGCCCAGAGCCGCCGTCGTGCCGCCGCGACCGGTGGCGAAAGCAAGATCCCGCTGGACGAGGAAACCCGTCGCACCGTGGAGGACGCAGGCTTCACCTTCGACAGCGTGCTGCCCGCCGACCAGCGCCTGGCGGTGCGGCGCACGGCCAACCTGCACACCGGTGGCTGCCTGGAAGACGTCACGGCGATCCTCCACCCGGTGTTGAAAGACGCCGCCATCCGCGCCGCCCGAGCGCTGGACATCCCGGTGGTGGGCCTGGACCTGATGGTCCCGGCCGCCGACCAGCCGGAATACGTGTTCATCGAAGCCAACGAACGCTGCGGCCTGGCCAACCACGAGCCACAGCCGACAGCCGAGCGCTTCGTCGATCTGTTGTTTCCCCATAGCCTGCCCGTGCACGGCTGAAATCGGCGCGCGCTCCTACACGGGGCGTCTTGCGCCATCAATTGAGGAGCTCCCATGACCACTGCAAAGAAAATCCTCGAACCGGATCTGAATTACCTGCAGAAAGTCCTGCTGGAAATGCTCGCGATTCCAAGCCCGACCGGCTTTACCGACACCATCGTGCGCTACGTCGCCGAGCGTCTGGATGAGTTGGGCATTCCCTTCGAACTCACCCGTCGCGGCACCATCCGCGCCACGCTCAAGGGCAAGCAGAACAGCCCCGACCGCGCCGTTTCCGCGCACCTGGACACCATTGGCGCCATCGTGCGCGAGGTCAAGGACAACGGCCGCCTGGGCCTGGCGGCGGTGGGCTGCTGGTCCAGCCGGTTTGCCGAGGGCAGCCGGGTCAGCGTGTTCACCGACACCGGCGTGATCCGTGGCAGCGTGCTGCCGCTGATGGCCTCGGGGCATGCGTTCAACACCGCCGTCGATACCATGCCCATCAGTTGGGACCACATCGAGCTGCGCCTGGATGCCTACGCCTCAACCAGGGCCGACTGCGAATCGCTGGGGATCAACGTCGGCGATTTCGTCGCCTTCGATCCGCTGCCCGAATTTACCGAAAGCGGCCATATCAGCGCCCGCCATCTGGACGACAAGGCCGGCGTCGCCGCCCTGCTCGCGGCGCTCAAGGCCATTGTCGACAGCGGCGCCGAACCCTTGATCGACTGCCACCCGCTGTTCACCATCACCGAGGAGACCGGCAGCGGCGCCGCGGGCAGCCTGCCGTGGGACGTCAGCGAATTCGTCGGCATCGACATCGCGCCCGTCGCCCCGGGCCAGCACTCCAGCGAGCATGCCGTGAGCGTGGCGATGCAGGATTCCGGCGGGCCTTACGACTATCACCTGTCCCGGCACCTGCTGCGCCTGGGACAGGAAAAAGAGCTGTCAGTACGCCGCGACCTGTTCCGCTATTACTACAGCGACGCCCACTCGGCGATCACCGCAGGCTACGACACCCGCACCGCGCTGCTGGCGTTCGGCTGCGACGCGACCCACGGCTACGAGCGCACCCACATCGACAGCCTCAACACCCTGAGCCGCCTGCTCGCGGCCTACATGATGAGCCCGCCGGTGTTCGCCAGTGACGCCAAACCCGCCAATGCATCGCTGGAGAACTTCAGCCATCAACTGGAGCATGACGCACAGATGGAGTCCGATACCCGGGTGCCAGCGGTGGATACCTTGGTGGGATCGCGCTAGCATCCCGCCATCTGACCACCTCCACACCCGAGAACTGCCATGCTGATCCCCCACGACCAACTCGAAGCCGACACTTTGACGCGTCTGATCGAGGATTTCGTGACCCGCGACGGCACTGACAATGGCGACGACACGCCGCTTGAGACCCGCGTCCTGCGGGTCCGGCATGCGTTGAGTAAAGGTCAGGCGGTGATCTTTTTCGATCTGGACAGCCAGCAATGCCAGTTGATGCTCAAGCACGAAGTGCCCAAAGAGTATTTCGACGAATGAAAAAGTGCCGCAAGGCGTGAGGACTCGGGTCTAGACGCCCGTCGACTGGTTTGCCATCAGCGCAAGCCGTGCCGCGATCCGTTTATAGACCTCGGCGCGGTGAATCTTCACGTGTTGCGGGGCGTCGATCCCCAGGCGCACCTGATTGCCGGTGATGCCCAGAATCTGCACCGTGATGTCATCACCGATGGAGAAGGTTTCTCCTATTTCTCTCGTCAGTACCAGCATTTTTCCTACTCCCTTGGATGTAACCGAGGGAGCAGGTTGACGCGCCCGCCCTGGCGCTTCAATGCGCCGCGATCAAATCAGTCATGCCCTTCAACACCGCAAGGCGCTGGCTGACAGACACGTCCTACAAAGCGGCCAAAAGCGTCACAACCTTGCCGAAAGGTCCGCATCCAGAATCAGGATTTTTCCCGGGGCAATCTCTGGCCGGGACGATCAAGAGACTGACCAGCGCGGGCCCAGCAGAATGATCGTGGCGCCAATGACGCACAACGCCACGCCGATCCAGTCAGAAGTCAGTGGCCGCACGCGCTCGATCACCGCCAGCCAGGCAATCGAGGCAATGATGTAGATCCCGCCATATGCGGCATAGGCGCGCCCTGCGTAGGCCGCTTCGATGCGCGTCAGCAGCAGGGCGAACAGGGTCAGGCTGAGTAACGCGGGAATGATCCACAGCACGCTCTTGCCCTGGCGCAGCCACATCCAGAAGCCATAGCAGCCGGCGATTTCGAACAGGGCGGCGAGGAAGAACCAGAGGTAGTTGAGCACGAGGGTTGCCTTCAAGGGTGTGCGAAAAGATGCGCGCCACCCTATCAGAAAATGCAGCCCGGATCGTGCGAGACGGTCAGCCCCGCGCCTTGGCCCGCATCCGCTCGGCCATGTGGGTCATCTCGTCGTAAATGGCCTGCGGGTTCTGTTGCTTGACCTGCCAGGCCATGCGCCCCTGCTCGTGGGGCAGGATCATGAATTCGCCCTTGTGCACCTGTTCATGGATGTACTCGGCGATGTCGGCGGCGCTGATCGGCGAGCTTTCCAGCAGCTTGCCGACCTGGGCTTTCATGGCGGGCGTCGGGCCGCGGAAGGAGTCCAGCAGGTTGGTCTGGAAGAACGACGGGCACACCACATGCACAGCGATTTCCTGTTGGCGCAGCTCCACCAGCAGGCTTTCGGACAGCGCCACCACGCCGGCCTTGGCCACGTTGTAGTTACTCATCGCCGGGCCCTGCATCAGGGCGGCCATGGACGCGATATTGATGATGGTGCCTTTGCTTTTTTCCAGCAGTGGCAGGAAGGCCTTGCAGCCCTTGACCACGCCCATGAGGTTGATCGCGATCTGCCAGTCCCAGTCTTCCAGCGACAGCTCGTCGAAGAAGCCGCCGGACGCCACGCCCGCGTTGTTGACGATGACGTCGATGCCCCCCAGCTTCTGCTCGCAGGCCTGTGCGAAGGCGGTGAGCTGGCTGTAGTCCCGAACATCGCAGCGCTGAACGAAACCGTCGCCACCGGCTGCGCGAACCAGCTTCAGGGTTTCCTGAAGGCCGGCGTCGTTGACGTCGGACAATGCCAGTTGCCAGCCATCGCGGGCCCAGCGCAGTGCGATTTCCCGTCCCAGGCCCGATCCTGCGCCAGTGATCATGATGCGATTTTGCATAGCCAGTGCCTTGTCGTTTCCCGAGGAAGTGACCTCAGTGTAAACAGCGGCATTGTCAGACAATGCCTTCATTAGCTCGCTGAATATGCCGGGCAAACCGCTACGTCAGATTCGTCGAACCTTTTGCTCATCCCACAGGTCGGAATCTGCAAGCGGTTCGCCTTTTTGCCCGCCGGGCAACGACCCGAATGAAACACCACTTCACAAAAACGAAAAGGAACTCATCATGGGCATAGGCACGATCCTGATCATCATTCTGATCCTCCTGCTGGTCGGGGGGCTTCCCGTATTCCCGCACTCCAGAAGCTGGGGTTACGGGCCATCGGGCATCATCGGTACGATTCTGGTCATCCTGCTGATATTGGTCCTGCTCGGCAGGATATGACGGTCCCCGCATTGTAGGAGCGCGCTTGCCCGCGATCGCGATGTGTCTGTGACCTCACCGTTGCCTGACACACTGCTGTCGCGGGCAAGCGCGCTCCTACAGGGTTGAGTCAATCCGCGCGAACAAAAACGCCCCGAATGATCGGGGCGTTTTGTTTTAGCGGGTTTTACTCAAACATCAGTGCGAATCAGTGCGACACCGCACCGCTGGCACCCAGGCCGGTCTGCGAACGCACGAACTGTGGATAGAACAGTTCACGCTCGCCTTCGGCAGCCTTGGACTTGTCGGTCACCGAGAAGAACCAGATGCCCACGAACGCGATGATGATCGAGAAGAACGCCGGGTACTCGTACGGGAAGATCGCCTTCTCGTGGTGCAGGATCTGCACCCAGATGGTCGGGCCGAGAATCATCAGCACGACCGCGCTGATCAGGCCCATCCAGCCGCCGATCATGGCGCCACGGGTGGTCAGGTTTTTCCAGTACATCGAGAGCAGCAGCACAGGGAAGTTGCAGCTGGCCGCGATGGAGAATGCCAGGCCGACCATGAACGCGATGTTCTGGCTTTCGAAGGCAATACCCAGCAGGATCGCCACGATGGCCAGCGCAACAGTCGTGTATTTCGAGACGCGGATTTCATCCTTCTCGTTGGCCTTGCCCGCCTTGATCACGCTGGCATACAGGTCATGGGACACCGCCGAGGCGCCAGCCAGGGTCAGGCCGGCAACCACTGCCAGGATGGTCGCGAACGCCACCGCCGAGATGAAGCCCAGGAACAGGCTGCCACCCACGGCATCGGCCAGGTGCACCGCCGCCATATTGTTGCCGCCGATCAGCGCGCCTGCTGCATCCTTGAACGCCGGGTTGGTGCTGACCAGAAGGATCGCGCCGAAACCGATGATGAAGGTCAGGATGTAGAAGTAGCCGATGAAGCCGGTCGCGTACAGAACCGATTTACGGGCTTCCTTGGCATCGCTGACGGTGAAGAAGCGCATCAGGATGTGTGGCAGGCCAGCGGTACCGAACATCAGTGCCAGACCCAGCGAGAACGCGGAGATCGGATCTTTGACCAGACCGCCCGGGCTCATGATCGCCTCGCCTTTGGGGTGAACCTTGGTGGCTTCGGAGAACAGCACGTTGAAGTCGAAGTTGACGTGCTTCATCACCATCAGCGCCATGAACGATGCGCCGGACAGCAACAGCACCGCCTTGATGATCTGCACCCAGGTGGTGGCCAGCATGCCGCCGAACAGCACGTACAGGCACATCAGGATACCGACCAGCACCACCGCCACGCTGTAGTCCAGGCCGAACAGCAGCTGGATCAGCTTGCCCGCGCCGACCATCTGCGCGATCAGGTAGAACGCCACGACCACCAGCGAACCGCAGGCGGACAGGGTACGGATTTCCTTCTGCTTGAGGCGGTAGGACGCCACGTCAGCGAAGGTGTATTTGCCAAGGTTGCGCAGGCGTTCGGCGATCAGGAACAGAATGATCGGCCAGCCGACCAGAAAGCCGATCGAGTAGATCAGGCCGTCGTAGCCGGACGCGTACACCAGTGCGGAAATACCCAGGAAGGACGCCGCCGACATGTAGTCCCCGGCGATTGCCAGACCGTTCTGGAAACCGGTGATCTTGCCGCCCGCCGAGTAATAATCAGCTGCCGTTTTGTTCTTTTTCGCCGCCCAGTACGTAATGCAGAGGGTGAAGGCTACAAAGGCCACGAACATGATGATCGCGGCGATGTTCAGGGGTTGCTTCTGCACGGCGCCGGTCAGGGCGTCCGCCGCCATGAGTGTCGGTGCGAAAGCGGCAAGGCCCAGAGCTGCTAACAGGCGCCGGCTCATTGTTGTGCCTCCTTCAGGATCGCGTTGTTCAGCTCATCGAACTCGCCGTTTGCGCGGCGCACGTAGATGGCTGTCAGCACGAACGCAGAGACGATCAACCCGACTCCGATCGGCATTCCCCAGGTGATGGATGATGTGGCGCTGAGTTTGGCGCCCAGAATCTGAGGCCCGTACGCAATCAGAAGGATGAATGCGGCATAAAGCCCAAGCATGATCGCCGAGAGAATCCAGGCGAATCGTTCCCTTTTCGAGACCAGCTCCTTGAAGCGCGGGCTGTTCTGAATCGAGAGGTAAATGCTGTCGTTCATTGTTTTTGTCCTCGCAGCACAGATGGATGTCACGTATTCAACTTTAGCCCGCTCTGGGCCGTACTCCAGACGACCTTAGTATTAGAACGACATTAGTTGTTACATCCGTGCGCGCAAACTTGCTCGTCGCAGGAAAAAGAAGAGGCAACTTTGGCGAAAGAGACACCTGTAGGAGCGCGCTTGCCCGCGACGGCGGTGTGTCAGCCGACAGTGATGTCACAGACAGATCGTAATCGCGGGCAAGCGCGCTCCTACAGTTGCAGGCGCAAATAAAAAACCGCCCGGCGAGGGCTCGCCGGGCGGTTTCGATGAACATGAATCTTTTATGGCAGGATTACTTGCCAGTCCATTCCTTGACGCGCTCAGGGTGCTTGGCCACCCAGTCCTTCGCCGCCTGCTCAGGCTTGGCGCCGTCCTGGATCGCCAGCATGACTTCGCCGATCTCGTCCTTGCTCGACCACTGGAATTTCTTCAGGAAGTCGGCAACGTCCGGGGCTTTCTTGGCCAGGTCCAGGCTGCCGATGTTGTCCACGGTTTCAGCCGCGCCGTACACGCCCTTTGGATCTTCCAGGAACTTGAGTTTCCACTTGGCGAACATCCAGTGCGGCACCCAGCCGGTCACTGCGATGGACTCTTTCTTGTTCTCGGCACGGGTCAGTTCGGCAATCATGCCGGCACCGGAACTGGCCTGCAGCTTGTAGCCATCGAGGCCGTAGTCCTTGATCGCCTGGTCGGTCTTGATCATCACGCCTGAACCTGCGTCGATCCCGACGATTTTCTTCTTGAAGGACTCGTCGGTCTTCAGGTCGGCGACCGAGTTGGCTTTCACGTACTCAGGCACGATCAGGCCGATCTTGGCGTCCTTGAAGTTGGGGCCGTAGTCGGTGACCTTGTCCTTGTTCTTGGCCCAGTACTCGCCATGGGTCACTGGCAGCCAGGCCGACAGCATCATGTCCAGTTTACCGGTAGCAACGCCCTGCCACATGATCCCGGCAGCGACTGCCTGCAGTTTCACGGGATAGCCAAATTTCTGCTGAATCACTTCGGCGGCCACGTTGGTGGTCGCAACACTGTCGGACCAGCCATCCACGTAGCCGATGCTCAGCTCAGGTTTGGTGTCGGCAAGGGCCAGCGTGGAACTGATGGCAAGTGCCAGAGCGGCACCGGCACCCAGGATTTTTCGCATCTTCATCTGTACTTCCCCGGTAGTCTGAACCCGACGGTCGTCGGATTTCGTTAACGTTTTTTTTGGCCTTCGACGCTCGCCCACATTTGGCGCATCGCCCGGCCTTCACGCTTTAACCACTTGCCTGCGCAGCCGCACTCGCTGCGTTGACGAAACGATCATCAACCCCCACCAACCTTGTGCCTTTCCTCTTAGCGACACTCAGGCAACGGGAAACGACATCACTGGGCCATCAACGACAAACAGGTCGTAAAAGCAGTCGCAGTCCGTCCGAAAATTGCATGGCTAACGAAAATGCTGCGCCCAGCCCCGAACCGTAGGAGCGCGCTTGCCCGCGATTGCGGTGCGTCATCGACAAGTTTGGCGTCTGACACCACGCAATCGCGGGCAAGCGCGCTCCTGCGGGACAGCGGTGGCCGGTGATATGCTGCGGGCCGTCTGCCCTCTTTTGGCCCGATCATGCCCGCCACTTCCCGCTCGCCTGTCGTCCTTTACCTTTGCTCCTGTCTGATTGCTCTGTTTGCCCTGTGCGGTTATTGGTACGGCCTCGGGAAACCTGTGGTTTTGCCTGACGCCGCGACACCCACGCACAAGCTGCAATGCGCCTCCTACACGCCGTTCGACAAGGATCAGTCTCCGTTCGACCAGCCCTTCAAGCCGCGCCCCGCACGCATGGATGCGGACCTTGCCTTGCTGGCGACGCGCTTTGAATGCATCCGCACCTATTCGATGACGGGCCTGGAGGCGATCCCGGATCTTGCGCGCAAGCACGGGCTGAAGGTGATGCTAGGCGCCTGGGTCAGCGCCAGTGCAGCGGACACTGACAAGGAGATCAAGGCGCTGATCAAGGAGGCCAACGCCTACCCCGATGTTGTCACCGCTGTGATCGTCGGTAACGAAACCCTGTTACGCAAGGAAGTGACCGGCGCGCAACTGGCGAAGCTGATCGGCCGGGTCAAGGCCCAGGTCAGACAACCGGTGACCTACGCCGATGTCTGGGAGTACTGGCTGCAATACCCGGACATCGCGCCCGCCGTGGATTTCCTGACCATCCACCTGCTGCCCTACTGGGAAGACGACCCCAGGGGCATCGACGATGCGTTGGCTCACGTGGCGCAGATCCGTCAGACCTTCGGCGAGAAGTTCGCCCCCAAAGACATCCTGATCGGTGAAACCGGCTGGCCCAGCGAAGGCCGGCAGCGGGAAACCGCGCTGCCGAGCCGGGTCAATGAGGCGAGGTTCATTCGCAGTTTTGTCGCCATGGCCGAGCACAACGGCTGGCACTACAACCTGATCGAAGCCTTCGACCAGCCGTGGAAACGCGGGGCTGAAGGTGCGGTCGGGGGTTACTGGGGACTGTTCGATGCTGATCGCCAGGAGAAAGGCGTATTGGCCGGCCCCGTGTCGAACCTGCCACTGTGGCCGGTATGGCTGGCCGTCAGCGGGGGGATTGCCCTGATCGCGCTGGCGCTGGCCGGACGGGTGACCCAGCCGCGCCAGGCGCTGATCCTGCCATTGCTGGCGGTGTTCGGCGGCTGTTGCATCGGTACTTGGGGCGAACTGGCGCGGGTCACCAGCCGTTTTACCGGGGAGTACCTGTGGGCGCTGGCACTGGTGGCGTTAAATCTGCTGGTGCTGGCCCACGCCGCCTTGACCCTGTCGGCCAGAACCGGCTGGCGCGGGCGGGCATTCAATTGGCTGGATGCCAGGGCTTTCTGGTGGCTGGGCGCGGCTGGGTTCGCGGCGGCAGTAATGATGCTGGCGATGGTGTTCGATCCCCGGTACCGCAGTTTTCCCACGGCAACCCTTTGGCTGCCCGCCCTCTTCTATTTGTTCAGGCCCGTGAGGGTGTCGCTGCGTGAGACGGCGCTGCTGGCGTTTATCGTCGGCGCGGGGATCGTCCCGCAACTGCTGCGCGAGGGCTGGAGCAATCCGCAGGCGCTGGGATGGGCCCTGGCCTGCGCCTTGATGACCCTGGCGCTGTGGCGCAGCGTGCGGAACACATTGTGTTACCGCTGAGGGGATTGCAGAACAGAATCCGGGTAACACGGAAACAGAATAGCTGACGCCGGAGCAGCCGACAAATCAGCGAAATCAACAAACCATTGATTTTAAAGGCTTTTAAAAAGTTGGCACGGCACCTGCTATATCTCCTGCATAACAAGAACAAAATGTGAAAACCCAATAAAAATAAGATGAATCGGCTCTGACATAACAAGAACAACGGTACAGAGACGCAGCCAACTGATTTTTTTGGAGTAGATGTGCTTTGCAGGGGCTTCGGCCTCACCACCCTACAGAGAACAATAAAACTACCTCAAGGTAGCGTCCGAACGGGTTGGGTCTGTCGCCATAGCGAAGTGGACCAAAGCAGATAAGCGCTCAAAAAAATACGTTTGCTCTTGTGTCCCGGATGGGGACCACCAAAACGCTGTGAAGGGACCGGTTGCCAAAAACAACAACAGACCGCCCTAAAACAATAAGAAAAGAGCACGTGCAACGATTTAAAGGGGAGCCTCGGCTCCCCTTTATGCTGTCTGCAGTCCTCAAACACACCCTACCCGTAGCAGCACGGCTTGCCGGCGGGAGCGGTGGATCAGCCAAAGATGCATCGCCTGACACGACGCTCCCGCCGGCAAGCCGTGCTGCTACGGGGCCGTATTTGTTCTACGCACCAACCGCAACCCGGCAATCACCACCGCAAACACCGCAAGGCTGGCCGAGTACAGCACCAGCGCCAGCATCCCCAGCAGCAACCCCACCCAGGCAAGGTAGCGGCCAACACGGTTCGGCACGGCAAACCCGAGCACCGACGCAATCAACGCGCCCCAGCCCAGCACCCCGAAGTGAATCAACAGCCCCAGGTTCGAACGCACCGAACATTGCCAGTGCGCAACGGCCTCGTCGGAACAGGCCCCCACCCAACGCACATCCTCCATCAGGCCATAGCGCACGCCATAGCTGGCAGCCAGCCAGAGCGCCAGGGCGAGTAACAGCAATACCTGCGGCAGACGACGGGACACAACACACCCCAAGGGCAAAAAAACGACGCTCAGCATATCCGTAGCAGACAGCGAACGGCATCTGCCTCACATAAAAAGCACAAGCTGACACGCCAAAGGTGCTGGAACCTGTATTGTCGCCTAGGGTCTGTACGGGGATGACTCAAATACGGTGCAAAATGCCACTACGGCACTTTTCGCCCCGTACCCGGGTCATAGCCTGCGTATCTCAACAGCACTTCTTCCCAAGGGATTCAGTCATGCTTCGTTTTTTACGCCTCGCCGCCCTGTCTGGCGGCCTGTTCTTGAGTGCGTCCGTGATGGCGGTCGACATCGATCCGTCCAGCTATGGCTTCCCTCTGACCAACCCGTTTGAAGCGACCATCGCCACCACGCCTCCCGATCTGCGTGCGAAAGTGCCTGAAGACGCCGATATCGACCAGGACGACTACAGCCTTACCTTGCGCCCGGATCGCGAGTTCACCCTGCCGGACAACTTCTGGGCAGTGAAGAAACTGCGCTATCGCCTGGCCAAGCAGGACAAGCCGGCGCCGCTGATCTTCCTGATCGCGGGCACCGGCGCACCGTACAACAGCACACTCAACGAATACCTCAAGCGCCTGTATTACGGAGCCGGGTATAACGTCGTACAGCTTTCGTCGCCGACCAGCTACGACTTCATGAGCGCCGCCTCGCGTTTCGCCACCCCCGGCGTCACCAGCGAAGACGCCGAAGACCTGTACCGGGTCATGCAGGCCGTGCGCGCCCAGCAGAGCAAGCTGCAAGTCACCGAGTATTACCTGACCGGCTACAGCCTCGGCGCGCTGGACGCAGCCTTCGTCAGCAAACTGGACGAGACCCGCCGCAGTTTCAACTTCAAGAAAGTGCTGCTGATCAACCCGCCGGTGAACCTCTACACCTCGATCACCAACCTGGACAAACTGGTGCAGACCGAGGTGAAAGGCATCACCAACAGCACCACCTTCTATGAACTGGTGCTGCAGAAGCTGACCCGCTACTTCCGCGAGAAAGGCTACATCGACCTCAACGACGCGCTGCTCTACGACTTCCAGCAGTCCAAGCAGCACCTGTCCAACGAACAGATGGCGATGCTGATCGGCACCTCGTTCCGTTTCTCGGCAGCCGACATCGCGTTCACCTCCGACCTGATCAACCGCCGTGGCCTGATCACCCCGCCCAAGACGCCGATCAGCGAGGGCACCAGCCTGTCGCCGTTCCTCAAGCGCGCCTTGCAGTGTGACTTCGACTGCTACGTGACCGAACAGGTGATCCCGATGTGGCGCGCCCGCACCGACGGTGGCAGCCTGCTGCAACTGGTCGATCAGGTGAGCCTGTACGCCCTCAAGGATTACCTGGCCGGCAGCAAGAAGATCGCCGTCATGCACAACGCCGACGACGTTATCCTGGGCCCGGGCGACCTCGGCTTCCTGCGCAAGACCTTTGGCGATCGCCTGACCGTTTATCCGTATGGCGGTCATTGCGGCAACATGAACTATCGCGTCAACAGCGACGCCATGCTGGAGTTCTTCCGTGGCTAAACATCTTTTGCTGACTGCCGCACTGCTCTGCGCAGGCGCTGTTCAAGCCGCCGAGGCACCCATCGTGTCCCAGGCCGCACCCGTCAAGCGCGTGGAAAACCCGGATGGTTTCACCGAGCCCCTGAAGTCGCTGAAATTCAACCCCGGCCTTGACCAGCAGGAGTTCGAGCGTTCGTCGCTCAACGCCCTCAACGTCTATGACCCGCTGGAATCCTGGAACCGCCGCGTCTACCACTTCAACTACCGCTTCGACGAGTGGGTATTCCTGCCGGTGGTCAATGGCTACAAATACGTCACGCCAAGTTTCCTGCGCACCGGGGTCAGTAACTTCTTCAGCAACCTGGGCGATGTGCCCAACCTGTTGAACAGCCTGTTGCAGTTCAAGGGCAAGCGCTCGATGGAAACCACCGGGCGCCTGATCATCAACACTACCCTGGGGATTGCAGGGCTGTGGGACCCGGCGACCAAGATGGGCCTGCCCAAGCAGAGCGAAGACTTCGGCCAGACCCTGGGCTTCTATGGGGTACCGGCCGGTCCGTACTTCGTCCTGCCGATCCTCGGCCCGTCGAACTTCCGCGACACCGGTGGCCTGGTGTTCGACTTCACTGCCGAATCGCAGATCAACTTCCTGAACGTGGCTCAGGTCAGCGAGGACCATCCGGAGCTGTACCTGCTGCGCGCCATCGACCGGCGCTACACCACCAGCTTCCGCTACGGGCAGATGAACTCGCCGTTCGAGTACGAGAAGGTGCGGTACGTGTACACCGAAGCGCGCAAGTTGCAGATTTCGGAATAACCCCTGTAGGAGCGCGCTTGCCCGCGACGGCGGTGTGTCAGCCGACAGTGATGTCACAGACAGACCGTAATCGCGGGCAAGCGCGCTCCTACAGGCGTAAACCATCT